>RAYO01000024.1 GCA_003612335.1 bacterium 1xD42-67 | reverse complement strand
CGACCGGCGCTACAGGCGCTCAGGGCCCCGCCGGTCCTGCTGGCCCCACCGGTCCTGCCGGTGCAACTGGGGCGACGGGTGCTACAGGCGCTCAGGGACCCGCTGGTCCTGCTGGTCCCACCGGTCCTGCCGGTGCAACTGGGGCAACGGGTGCTACAGGCGCTCAGGGCCCCGCTGGTCCTGTTGGCCCCACCGGTCCTGCCGGGGCGACGGGTGCTGCGGGTGCCACTGGCGCTCAGGGCCCCGCTGGTCCCACTGGCCCTGCTGGTCCCGCCATCACCCCGGGCCCCGCTGTGACCGACCTGGATCCCGGTGCCGGGACACCGGAGCTCGTAACCAAGATCAACGAACTGCTCGCCTCACTGAGGACAGCCGGCGTCATCGCCACCTGATCCGATCCTGCCGGCGCTCCCTAAATGGGAGCGCCGGTCCTTTCAAAAAGGAGGTCTCCATGGGAAAGTATAACATATGCGTCTACGCCATCTGCAAAAACGAGGAGCAGTTCGCAGACCGGTGGATGGATTCCATGTCGGAGGCAGACCAGGTGGTGGTGCTGGACACCGGCTCTGACGACGGGACGGTGGAAAAGCTGCGGGCCCGAGGCGCTCAGGTGACAGCGGAGGAGATCCGCCCCTGGCGGTTCGACACAGCTCGGAACCGCTCTCTGGAGCTGGTCCCAGAGGATGTGGACATCTGCGTCTGCACCGACCTGGACGAGGTCTTCCGCCCCGGCTGGCGGGATGCTCTGGAGCGTGCCTGGGTCCCGGAGGCAGGACAGGCCACATATCGATATACCTGGTCCTTCAACCCTGACGGCTCCGAGGGGGTAGTGTTCTGGTATGAGAAGATCCACGCCCGACAGGGCTACCAGTGGGCCCACCCTGTCCACGAGGTGCTGCGGTGGGTGGGAGAGGGGAGCCCCGGCCCCATGGTGAGCGCGGAGGGGGTCCAACTGGACCACCACCCGGACCCGGTCAAATCTCGGGCCCAGTATCTGCCCCTGCTGGAGCTGTCGGTCCAGGAGGAGCCGGAGGACGATCGGAACGTCCACTATCTGGGCCGGGAATATCTGTACCGCGGCCGCTGGGACGACTGTATCCGGACTCTGGAGCGCCATCTGGCTATGCCCACCGCTGTCTGGCGGGACGAGCGGGCGGCCTCTATGCGGTACATCGCCAGATCTTGGTGGAACAAGGGCGATCCGGCCCGGGCCCGGGACTGGTATCTCCGGGCCATCACCGAGGCCCCCCATCTGCGGGAGCCCTACACCGATCTGGCCCTCATGCTCTATGAACAAGAGGAATGGGAGGGGGTGCTCTACTTCACCTCCTGTGCCCTGCGGATCGCCGTCCGGCCCCGGAGCTACATCTGCGAAGCCAGCGCATGGGGCAGCCTGCCCCACGACCTCCGGGCCCTGGCCCTCTACCACACCGGGTCCTACCAGGCGGCGGCGGAGGAGGCCGGCCGGGCGCTGGCCCTGGAGCCAGGGGACCAGCGGCTGAAGGAAAATCTGCGGCTGATGGAGCAGGCGGCGGGCCTGTGAGCGGGATCTGACTCCCGCAAAAAAGCCCCGGCGGGCCCTGTTTGACAGGGCCCGCCGGGGTCGTTTCCCGTGTGAGAGGGACATCACTTCTTCTTCACTACGCCCAGAGTGGCAGTGAAGAAGCTGTAGAGGGCGGAACCGGCCAGAGCGCCAGCGCCCAGGATGGTGAGGGTCTGGATGTTCTCAGGATCGCGCTTGACCAGGATGTAGCGGATGAGCAGGGCGACCAGGATGGTCACACCGTTGAGGATGTTGCCCACCAGCACGCCGGTGGCGAAGAGGATGCCCACCTGGCGGGTGCCGAAGACGGCCTGGATGATCGCGCCGGGGATGGCCCAGATCAGCAGCCACTTGGCGATCTCCATGCTGGCGCCGGCCTCGATCGTGGACACATAGGTCTTGCTGACAGGGGCAAAGAGGCCCTGGCCGAAGTAGGTGTTGGCGAAGAGGAGCACCATGACGAAAGCGATGCCAAAGCCCATCAGCTCCGCATAGAACTGCTGCTTGCGGCCGAAGCGCTCCAGCTCAGGATCCTTGCCGCTGCCCCGGAGGATGTAGCCGCACTTCAGGTCATAGCCCATATCGGCGAAGCAGGGGCCGGTGGCGGCGGTGTAGCCAGCCAGGATGGCCAGAGGCAGAGAGGGGAAACCGATCAGCATACCCACGATCAGGAAGATGAAGGAGGTGGCGAAGCCGGGGAACCAGCCGGAGTGCATGGCGGCCACGCCCACCAGCAGCTCAGAGACCAGCGCGGACATGGCGGCGAAGAGGATCCACGCCACGAACATAACGGGGCTCATCTCGGCCAGGAAGCCGCAGACGACGGCCAGGCCCATAGCGACCGCAGCATAGGCCAGGAAGCCCTTGCCCATGGCGCCCTTCATGCCCTTCATGCTGGAGGTGAACTGGGAGGCGGCGGAGGAGTTGTCGGCGTTCTTGGCCAGGAGCATCTGGCCGCACTGGATCAGGGCCACCATACCGGCGCCGATCATCAGTCCGTGGCCCAGATAGGTGAAGGGCAGGCTGCTGGGGTCGAACTCAGCGCCAAAGATCCCGGTGGCCAGGGCGATCTTTTGTCCAAAGAGGGTGAAGCCAAAGCCATTGGTCTTGATCATACCGATCACGATGCTGCCCACGCCCAGGCCGGCCATAGCGGCGAAGTTGCCGAACCAGGACACGCCCAGCAGGTCCATGGGCAGACCGCCGACCTTGCCCACAGCGCCCATGGCCATGCCCACCAGCAGCAGGACGGCCCGCTTGCCCTTGCGGATGACGGCCAGGATGGACTCAGCGGAGGCCACCCCCGGAGGCCATGCGCCCTCGGCGGGGAACATAGGGGTGTCGAAGCACTTGTAGAGGATGGCCGCGTCGATGACGGTAGCCAGGGTGACGCCGACCAGCATGGGCACCATCAGGTCCTCCCGGCCCATGATCACCGGCACGCCGATGGTCAGCAGCATACAGTTGGCGATGGAGAAGGTGGCGCCGGAGATAGCGGTCTGGATCAGGTTCTGGCGGTGTACGCTGCGGAACTGCTTGAATAGCTCGATGGGGATCCTGGACAGCAGGATCGCGAACAGAGCGCCCACCAGAGAGGTGTTGGGGGTGGTGCCGGTGTTGACGATCAGCTCCATGCCGATGATACAGCCCAGGATACACATGACGATGCTGAAGATCAGGATCGTGGGCTCCCAGAGCTTGGGATGTTCCTTGACGGAGATAGACAGCTGTTCATAGTCCTGCATTTTTTCTTTCATAGTCGTTCCTCCCTTGTTCGTTTAGACGCTTCCTCTCTGCACAAAAAGCGCTTTGCACTTTCAGAATATACACGACGCAAAAAGATTTGTCAATAGGGAAAAAACTGTTGACAAAGTTGTATTTTTGGCATAGTATCATATCGAACCCAGGATTTCCGTCAGGTCATATGTATTTTATGACCGAGATCCAAGTTGCAGACCGGCATTTTTTCGGAATAAAAAAACATTTTTCCGGATATCGGAAAAACCCTTTCACAGTTCAGCGAGAAAAATTTTTGCAGGTATCCCAGCTCGATATTGCGCGGCGTCTGCAGCGGCACAGTAAGGCATAGAAAGGAGCCAAGTCATGTTTCTCGATCAGGAACACATCGAACGTCTCTCTCAGGGGGCCCAGGTCCTGGGCGGCGGCGGCGGCGGACGGGAGGCCCGTGGACTGAAGACCGCCCGGGAGGCCATGGAGGCCGGACAGGTCCGGCTGGCGGCGCTGGAGGAGCTGTCCCCCGACGACCTGGTGGTCACCGTGTCCGGCGTGGGGGCCCCCTCCCAGAGCCAGGCCATGTACACCGCTGAGCACTACCTGCGGGCCCTGGAGCTGCTGGAACAGCGGCTGGACCGGCCTATCGCCGGCTTCATCCCCTCTGAGATGGGGGGCAGCGCCGCCTTCGGCCCCTTCCTGGCGGCGGCGGTGAAGGGGGTCCCGGTGATCGACGCCGCCTGCGACGGACGGGCCCACCCCCTGGGCACCATGGGGGCCCTGGGGCTGGACAAGGACCCCAACTGCCAGACCCTCCAGGCCGCCTGCGGCGGCCGGCGGGAGGAGGGCACCTACATCGAGATGGTCACCTGCGGGACGGTCCGCTCCGCCTCCCGGGCCAGCCGTCTGGCGGCGGAGCTGGCCGGCGGGCTGGCGGCGGTGGTCCGCAACCCGGTGACCGCCGGATACCTGAAGGACCACGCCGCCCTGGGCACCTATACCCAGGCCATGGAGCTGGGCCGCGCCCTGCTGGAGGCGGAGGGCCCCCAGGGGCGGGCCGATGCCGCGGCCCGGGTGCTGGGGGGCGAGATCCTCTGCCGGGGAACTGTGACGGACTACAGCCTGTCCACCACCGGCGGACTGGACCACGGCCGCTGCACCCTGACGGGGGACAGCGGCGAGCACACCCTCTATTTCTACAACGAGTATATGGCCCTCCAGCAGGGGGAGGAGCGGCTGTCCACCTTCCCTGATCTGATCGCCACCCTGGACGGGGAGACAGGTCAGGCGGTGCTCACGGCAGATATGGCGGTGGGCCGGAAGATCGCCGTGCTGCGGGTCCCCTATGGGCGGCTTCGTCTGGGGGCAGGCCTGCGGAGCCGAAAGGACTATGAGCAGATCGAGGGGATCCTGAGCATCCCCATGACCCCCTATCTGGCGGGGCTGCTGGAGGGATGAAAGAAGCCCGCCGCATCTGCGGCGGGCAACGGACGGCTCACAGCCGGTCTTGGATCTTCACCGCCAGCTGCCTCAGCTGGGCCAGGCGGTCCTGGATGTAGTCAGGGCTGTTGTTCTCGATGTGGTCGCCAGTACTGATCCCGGCCACCAGCTCTCCCCGGGCGTCGAAGATCGGGACGCTCAGGCCCCAGATCCCCTTGGTCATCATCTGTTCGGTGTAATCGTAGCCCCGCTCCCGGATCCGGCACATGTCCTCTGTCAGTGTCTCTTTGGCGGAGCGCTCGATGAACAGAGACTCGATGTACTCCCGGCGGTCCTCCTCAGGCATGTTCGCCAGGAGGATCCGGGCAGAGGCTCCGGTGTGGAGGGGATAGGATGCCCCCACATAGAGGGTGTCCGCCTCGTCCGGCATGGGGTTGATTCGGTATACCACCACCGCCTTCTTGTCGATAAGGCACAGCACCGTGATGATGTGCCCCGTCTGGAGCCACCACTCGCCGATCAGCTTTCTGGCGGCCCGCATGATCCGCTTCTCCTGCAGGCCTGTCAAGCCCAGCATGACCGCCTTGTCTCCGATGGAATAGTCCTTGCTCCCCGGGTGCTGCTTGACGAAGCCGTGCTCCCCCAGGGTGTACAGCAGGCGGTAGGTGACGGAGGGGCTCAGCCCCGTCCGCTTGGAGAGCTCCGACAGGGAGAGGGAGGGGCCGTCCTCAAGGAGAGCCAGGATGTCCAGCGCCCGTCCCGCAGTCTGCATGTAGTTTGGATCATCCAAACGCTTGACAGATGAACCAGCCATGTTACAACGACACCTCTTTTTTAGGATAATGTATCATTATACACCATCACACCTCGTTTGAAAAGAGGCAAAATAACGAACAGGAGGAGATCGATCATGGAAAAAACGAGATTGGACACGCAGGCGGGCCGCTGGGCGATGCTGGGCGGCTGCATCTTGGGCGGCGGAGGAGGCGGCAACGCCTGGCTGGGGGAGATGCTCTTGGACAAGCTGTCCGAGGCCCCGCCTCTGGAGCTGGCCCCTCTGTCAGAGGCGGATGGAGATGCAGTGGTCCTCTCCGTCTCTCTGGTGGGGGCGCCGGCCGCAGCCGAACAGTATCTCGATCCCGATCAGATGATCCGGACGGTGGAGCTGTTCCGGGAGAACTGCCCCGACATCCAGCTGGGGGGCATCATCACCAACGAGAACGGCGCCTGCGCCACGGTGAACGGCTGGGTCCAGGCAGCTTTCACCGGCCTGCCCTTCCTGGACGCCCAGTGCAACGGCCGGGCCCACCCCACCGGGGTGATGGGCAGCATGGATCTGCACAAGGACCCCGGCTATCAGACCGTCATGACCTATGCCGGGGGCGACCCCGCCAAGGGCCGCTATGTGGAGGGGATCGTCCGGGGGACCATCGACCGCGCCGCCGCCCTGGTCCGGGCCGCCTCCGTGGAGGCCGGCGGAGTGGTGGCCGTGGCCCGCAATCCGGTCACCGCCGCCTATGTGAAGACCCACGGCGCCGTGGGTGGAATCTCCCAGTCCATCGCCCTGGGCCGGGCCGTGGAGGAGGGACTGGGGACCTCCCCCCTGGCCGGTGTGGAACGGGCCGTGGAGGTCCTCAAGGGCCAGATCCTCTGCCAGGGGAGGGTAGACAGCTGCCAGCTGCGCAGTGAAGGGGGCTTCGACGTGGGCTTCGTCACGGTGGCCGGCTATGAGCTCACCTTCTGGAACGAGTATATGACGGCCACCGCCCCCGATGGGACCCGCCTGGCCACCTTCCCCGACCTGATCATGACCATGGACGCCGCCACCGGCCGGCCTGTCACCTCCGCCGATATCCGGGAGGGACAGGAGGTCTATGTGATCGGGACCAGCCACGGGAATCTGAACCTCTCCCCCACCATGTACGACCGGGCGCTGATGGCTCCGGTGGAACAGATCGTGGGCCGGGAGATGCTGCGGTATCAAGAGCACAGAGACTGATCTGAGACAGGAGGAACGATATGAAAACGATAGGGCTCATCACCATCGGCCAGTCCCCCCGCACCGACGTCACCCCCGACCTGGAACCGATCTTCGGCCCAGATGTCCAGCTGCTCCAGGCGGGGGCCCTGGACGGCTCGACCGCCCAGGAGATCGCCGCCTTCGCCCCAGAGGAGGGGGACTATGTCCTGATCTCTAAGCTGCGGGACGGCACCTCCGCGGTGTTCGCGGAGAAGCACATCCTCCCCCGTCTCCAGCAGTGCATCCGCGATCTGGAGGACCAGGGCGCGGAGCTGATCATGTTCCTATGCACCGGCAGCTTCCCCGCCTTCGAGAGCCGGGTCCCGCTGGTCTTCCCCTGCGCCGTCCTCAACGGGACGGTCCCCGCTCTGGCCGGCCGGTCCCGTATCGGGGTGATCACCCCCAAGGAGGAGCAGATCGACCAGTGCGCTCACAAATGGAAGGACTATGTCCAGTCCGTCCATGTGGTGGCCGGCTCCCCCTACGGTGAGCCGGAGGAGCTGGACCGGGCCGCGAAGGAGATGGCCGGGATGGACGTGGACCTGGTGGTGCTGGACTGCATCGGCTACACCTCCGCCATGAAGGAGCGGGTGCGCCAGCTGTCCGGCAAGCCGGTGGTCCTCTCCCGGACGATCGCCGCCCGGGTGGTCATGGAGCTGCTGGCGTGACGCCGGTCCCCAAAAATGGAACTCTGGACCGTCCCAGACAGGACGGGCTCAAAAAATAGAAGGAAGGTCGAAGATATCATGGATCTGATCCAGATCGGAAAGTCAGTGCTGTCCTCCTGCATGGACGTGAAGGCGGGGGAGAGCGTCCTGGTGATCACCGACGACAAGAAGCTGTCCATCGGCAACGCCCTCTACCAGGCGGCCAAGGAGCTGGGGGCCGAGGCCCTGCTGGTGACCATGGAGCCCCGGAAGGTGTCCGGAGAGGAGCCCCCCGCGGTGGTGGCGGCGGCCATGCTGGCCGCCGACGTGATCGTCTGCCCCATGAGCACCTCCATCACCCACACCAAGGCCAAGATCGCCGCCGTCCAGGCCGGCGCCCGAATCGCCACCATGCCTGGGATCTCTGAGGACATGTTCAGCCAGGGCGCCATGACCGCCGACTACGACGTGGTGCTGGAGCTGACCCACCGGGTCACCGACCTGCTGTCCAAGGCGTCCACCGCCCGAATCGAGAAGGAGGGCCACGTCCTGACCCTGGACCTCACCGGCCGGCCCGGCGTCCCCAGCCCCGGGGTCTACCGGGAGAAGGGCCAGGGGGGCAACCTGCCCTCCGGTGAGGCCTACATCGCCCCCCTGGAGGACAGCTCCAACGGCACTATGGTGATCGACGGCTCCATGGTGGGGGTGGGCCTGCTCAGCTCCCCCCTCACCGTCACGGTGAAGGACGGCAGGCTCCAGTCCATCACCGGGGCGGACGCGGACAAGCTGGGGATCCTCCTGGAGAACGAGAACAACGCCACCCTGTGCGAGCTGGGGATCGGCACCAACTACGCCGCCCGCCTCACCGGGATCATCCTGGAGGACGAGAAGGCGTATCATACAGTCCACATCGCCTTCGGCACCAACATCGGCTTCGGCGGGACCAACAAGGCCGACTGCCACATGGACGGCATCATCAAAGACCCCACCCTCTACCTGGACGACGTCCTGGTGCTGAGGGACGGGGAGTTCCAGATCTGAGAGGAGGTCCCCTATGTCTGTCGCGCAGTTCACCCTATGCGGCCGGGAGAGCCGGGAGCTGATCGCTCTGGCCGTCTATGAGAGCGGGATCCTGTCCCCCTATCTGGAGAAGGGGCGGGTGATGTTCAAGGGCTCTGCCACCGTGTCCTGCCTGACCAGGAGGCTGGCAGACGCCCCCATGCGGATCTGCGGCCGAATCACCGCCAGAGGGATGGCGGGGCCCCTCCGCCCCACCCCCGGTCCCCACTTCCTGCTCTGCCAGGGGGGCCAGGTGAGCAATGCAGACGGCTCCGCTGGGGAGATCCTCCGGACCTTCGGTCCCGGGGACCTGTTCGTGACAGGGGCCAACGCCCTGGACGCCTTCGGTCATGCGGCCCTGCTGATCGGCAGTCCGGGCGGGGGCGGCTATGGGGAGTGCATGGGCGCCCTGTACAGCGAGGGCTTCCGCACCCTGATCCTGTCCAGCGTGTCCAAGCTGATCCCTGGAGACCTGTCCCGGCTCTACAGCCAGGTGTCCCGAAAGGACTGCCAGTTCTCCTACGGCACGGCCTGCGGCCTGGCCCCCGTGCCGGGAGAGGTGATCGCCGAGACCGAGGCCCTGTCTCTGTTCGCCCAGGTGGAGGCTCTGGTCTTCGCCCGGGGCGGACACACCGGGGCGGAGGACACAGTGGCCATCCAGGTCCGGGGAGAGCGGGATCAGGTGGAGAAGGTGCTGGAGCTGGTGGAGCGGGTCAAGGCCCTCCCCGACGGCCCTATGGGCGAGGAGGAGAGCGAGGCGGAGTGTTCCTTCCCCTGTCCCAGCTGCGGCCACCACCTGTCCTGTGTCTATGCCAAAAAGAACAAGATTGGAAAAAAGGAGTGAACGAGATGGAGCGATACAAGGTGGGCCTGATCCGGGTACTGACCACCGAGGACCCCGAGCTGCTGTCTATGCACGGCAGACTGATCGAACAGTACTTCCCCATGCTGGAGGTGGAGTCCCGGTGCATCCCTGACCAGCCTGAAGGGATCCACGACGACGAGACCATGGCCCTGGGCGAGCCCAAGGTGGCCGCTCTGGCCAAGGAGATGTGGCAGGAGGGCTTCGAGGCGGTCATCGTCAGCTGCGCCGGGGATCCGGGGGTGGCCCAGGCCCGGAAGGAGGTCCCCATCCCGGTGATCGGGGCGGGAGAGAGCACCGCGGCCCTCAGCCTGTTCTACGGCCAGCGCCCCGCCGCCCTGGGGATCACTGAGGAGGTGCCCGCCGGATACCAACGGGCTTTTGGAGACAAACTGGTGGCCTCCGGCCGGGGGGACGGGGTGGAGAGCACCCTGGACCTGATGACCGATGCGGGCTACGCCGCCACAGCGGAGGCGGCCAGGGGCCTGAAGGCCCTGGGGGCGGACGTGATCGCCCTGAGCTGTACCGGCATGTCCACCATCCAGATCGCTCCGGCCCTGGAGAAGGACTTGGGCATCCCTGTGCTGGACCCGGTGATGTGCGAGGGCCTGATGGCTTTGTTCCAGCTGCTCCGCAGAAAAAAATAGAGCTCCCCACCCGTCCCGAGCCCTCGGGACGGACCAGACCATACAGTCCCGCTCCCCCGCAGGAGCGGAGCGGGCAGGATCCTGCACAGCGAAAAGAGCACGAGAACAGATCAAAACATGAAAAGGAGCGTTCCAATATGCTTATCAAACAGATCATCGAGATGTACGACCTTCTGGACGACGGCCGGGTGGACGGCGCGGCGGTGGTGGACTTCCTGAAGGCCATCGACCCCGAGGTGGACGCCGAGACCTATCCCCTGGCGGGCCCCCGGGGCACCACCCACATGGTGAAGGTCCGCATCCCCGGCTCCAAGGGCAAGAGCTCCGGCGGCGACGTGCCCACCCTGGGCATCCTGGGCCGTCTGGGAGGCCTGGGCGCCCGGCCCGAGATGATCGGCTTCGTCTCTGACGGCGACGGCGCCCTGGCCGCCCTGGCCATCGCCGCCAAGCTGCTGGACATGAAGAAAAAGGGAGACGTCCTCCCCGGCGACATCTTCATCTCCACCCACGTCTGCCCCGACGCCCCCACCCAGCCCCACGATCCCGTGC
Organism: bacterium 1xD42-67; assembly: GCA_003612335.1. GTDB lineage: Bacteria > Bacillota > Clostridia > Oscillospirales > Oscillospiraceae > Lawsonibacter. Next base: position 65,916 of record RAYO01000024.1, on the reverse strand, counting down.
CCTTCATGGGCTCCCCTGTGGACATGTACCAGGTGAACCAGGAGGAGGTCACCTCCGAGCTGGACGCCATCTTCTCCATCGATACCACCAAGGGCAATCGGGTGATCAACACCCGAGGCTTCGCCATCTCCCAGCCGGTGAAGGAGGGCTACATCCTCCGGATGCCCGAGGAGCTGCTGGACATCATGCAGCGGACCACCGGCCGCCTGCCCTATGTGTTCCCGGTGAACATGCAGGACATCACTCCCTACGGCAACGACGTCCACCACATCAACAGCATCATGCAGCCCTCCACCTGCACCGACGCACCGGTGATCGGCGTGGCCATCACCACCGAGACCATGGTCCCCGGCTGTGCCACCGGATGCAGCCACTTCTCCGACGTGGAGGAGACTGCCCGCTTCGTGCTGGAGGCGGCCAAGTCCTTCGGCCGGGGAGAGTTCCGGTTCTATGACGAGAAGGAGTTCGCCCACATGGTAGAGCTGTACGGCTCCATGAAGCAGCTCCAGACCCTGGGCAAGAAGGACTGAACCCAGCCCCTGTCTGAACAGAGACGGCCCGCCGCGAGATCTCGCGGCGGGCCTGTCCGTCTCCATCGGATGGCGGGCTGTCAGTAATCGAAGGTATATGTCTCGAAGGCGTTGATGACCTGGGTGTCCCCATAGGAGGACAGGCGGGGGATGTCCAGTCCGTAGTTCATATGGACGTGGCCGTGGATGAAGTAGCGGGGCCGGTAGCGGTCCATCAGGCCGTTGAACGCGTCGAAGCCCATGTGGGCCAGGTCGTCACCGTCGTTGAGGCCCAGGGCGGGGGCGTGGGTGAGAAGGATATCGAAGCCCCCCTGCCGCAGCAGGGACAGCCGGCGGCGGAGGACCCGCAGGTCCATCTGCCGCTGGGTGTACTGATGCTCCCCCTGGCGCTTATACCGCATGGAGCCCCCCAGCCCGAAGACCCTCACCCCCTGACAGCAGACGATCCGGTCCTCCGCACAGACGCAGCCCTCCGGCGGGACGGCGGCGTACCGGTCGTCGTGGTTGCCGTGGACGTAGACCACCGGGGCGTTGGTGAAGGTGGTCAGGAAGGAGAGATACCGGGGGTCCAGGTCGCCGCAGGAGAGGATCAGATCGATCCCCTCCAGCCGCCGCCGGTCGAAGTAGTCCCACAGCAGAGGAGATTCCTGGTCAGACAGCGCCATGATCCTCATCGGTTCAGCAGTCCCTTCAGCAGATCCAGGCCCTGGAGGGGCTTTTTCACCGAAAAAGCCTCCCGGAGCTGGGAGAAACCGGACTTCAGCTGGGTCTGGGTGAAGTCCTTGACCTGATCGTAGGTGAAGATGTCCAGGAAGAGGAGCATCGCGTCGGCGGTGGTCAGCCGTCCGGACAGCTCCTTGGCGCTCTTGTCCCCGAAGAGGGCGGAGAACCGGGTGTAGAAGGAGAAGAAGCTGCGCCGCTCCTCCTCGGTCCAGGGCTGATCCGGGGCCTTGCCCACCGCCTCCTGGAGGCGGGCGAACCGTCCCACCCCGCTGAACCACAGATAGTTGATCCCCGAAAGCTGGTAGAAGTCCACGAACTCGTAATAGATCCGGCTGGCCTTGGAATCGTTGCGGATGGGGAGGACCCGGGTGACCTGGGCGGGGATGTTCACCGCCCCGAACCAGCGCAGGACGCTCACACGCTTGTGCCCCTCCACCACATAAAAGGTGTGCATATACTCATAGACCTTGATAGGGTCGCAGATCCCCTCGTCCATATGGGCCTTGCACAGGGCGATCCACTTGCCGGCGAACTCGGAATCCTCCTCCATCAGGGGCAGGAAGCTGCGGGACAGGGCCCGGCTGCGTCCAGCGGACCGGGTGCCCACGATCAGCTCCAGCGGGACGTCCACCAGGCCCAGCTCTACCTCGCCGCAGGTCTCCTCCTGAGAGAGGATCTCGTCCAGGACGGGCAGATAGGGGGAGCCGCCTCTGGCCTGGCAGACCTTGGCCTCCTTCAGTCCCGCCTGCCGGGCCTTGCGATATTCTTCCAGATACATAGGGCCGTACCTCCACAGATATACAGTAGAAGATCGGGCGGCAGGGGCCGCCTTGGCTTTGCAGTATAGCACAGCTCCCGCCGATTCGCAAGGGGAGGATCAGAGGCGCCGGATGGATCTGCCATTTTGCCGGAAAGCGCTCCTCCCGCTCCCCCGGGTCTATGGGATATGCTCCCACCTCCCCAAAGAGGGCCGCCGCCCCCTATTAACTTTCCCCCCTCCCTGCCGATGATATGTATATACCATTTTTCTTTCCATCAGGAGGATCCTGCCATGGGCCCGATCTTTTATACTGTCCGCGCCATCAACGGCGACTATGCCGATCTGGTGAGCGACGACGGACTGGAGCACTCCATCACCATGTTCCTGCTCCCAGAGGACACCGCCCTGGGCAGCCGCCTGAAGTTCGAGGACTTCCAGTGGGAGCTGGTATGACAGCTCACGATGATATCACGAGGGACTTTCAACAGTATATCGATCACGACACATCCGATACTCCCTTTAAAGACCACTGATGAATTATTGCAAGTGAGCATGATATAAAAGAGCGGACCATCCTCTATGACGAATATGTTTGGGTCTCGGACTGTTTAGATGAGTTATATGCTCAGTAGCTCTGCGTCCGCCATATCTATCCAGCGGACATCAAAGTAAATGTGACAGCGATCGACAGCAAAGAGCAAAGAGATCCCGGCCAAGAGGCCGGGATCTCGTCTTATTGGGAGATGTAGATCTCCTCTGCGTCCCGGCTAGCCTGTTCCAGCAGGGTGAGCGCCTCCTGATAGTTGTGCTCCTCCAGCAGCGTGATAGCGTCTGTGATGGCGTGGAACAGGATGTGGTACATTTTTTCATACATAGCGATCCCTCAATCTATCAATGATATTTCTACTATAAATTCTAATCAATAATATGTCAAGTTTGAATTCAAATTTTTTATCGATTTCACGAATGAGAGGACGCAGGTATGATAAAGTTACGACCACAGCAGGGGGGCTGTAGCTTTGAATACAGATTATGCAAAGATAGGAAAGCTGATCAAGCGCAGACGAGAGAAGCTGGATCTGACGCAGGCGGTACTTGCTGAGCGGTGCGAGATCACAGAGCAGTACGTTTCCAACATAGAACGTGCCGTTTCCATCCCCTCCACCGAGGTCATCATGAAGCTGGCCGCCGCGCTGGACACCACACCGGACGCATTCCTGGTCGGCAGCAGCAAGTCCCCTGGGGAGGAATGGAAGGCGGTGGCGGACAAGCTGCGTCCGCTGGACGGCCGGAAGCTGGATCTGGTGAGCAGCTTCATCGACTGGCTGACGGAGCATCCCGTATAGGGACATCCCGGCCTTTCAGCCGGGATCTCTTTGTGCGGCATATCTTGAAGTGGACGGAAAGCTGTGCTATACTGAGTTGCTCCGAAAAATGGAAAAGAGAGGGAGAGCTCGATATGGGGATTTTTGATCTTATCAGCACATTTATCATCCTGGTCCCTGTCATCGTCATCGTTGTTCTGTTTGTTGTAAAGCGGGGCAAGTACAAAAATAGATCCAACGCCGGCGCCTTTTTCTTCGAGAACGGCTGCCTGGTGCTGAACACGGGGATCCCTTATCCGATCCCCTTTGAGGACATCGGCCACGTGGAGCTGTCCTTCAGCCCTTGGGAGCTGGAGAACAGGCTGTCCTACAGCCTGGGGGTGAAGGTGCTCAAGCGGGACGGCAAAAAGAAGTGGGTGTACTACAAGGGCTACAAGACCGCCAAGCTGGCTACCCCCTATGACATGGAGGCCGCTCTGAAGGAGCACGCGATCCCCTGCGTGATGGTGGAGGAGTAAGGAAGATCCCGGCCTTTCGGCCGGGATCTTTGCGCTTTGTTTACTTGTTGCTCCTGCGCCAGATGCCCATCTTCTGGGCGTCCTGGATGAGCTGTTCTCTGAACTGGGGATCCGCGATGGAGATGATGGCCTCGGCCCGCTCCCAGGTGGACAGGCCCTTCAGATCCACCATGCCGTGCTCGGTGACGATATACTGCACGCAGGACCGGGGGTCGGTGGCGATGGACCCGGGGGTGAGGGTGGGGACGATGCGGCTCTTCACCGAGCCGTCCTTGCCGGTGACGGTGGAGGACATGCAGATGAAGCTCTTGCCGCCCTTGGACAGGTAAGCGCCCATGACGAAGTCCAGCTGGCCGCCGGTGCCCGAGATGTGCTTCAGGCCGGCGGACTCGGCGTTGACCTGGCCGAAGAGGTCCATATCGATGGCATTGTTGATGGAGATGAAGTTGTCCAGCTGGGCCAGTACCCGCACGTCGTTGGTGTAGTCCACTGGGGCGGCCATGACGGCGGGGTTGCGGTCCACATAGTCGTAGAGCTTTTGGGTGCCGGCGGCGAAGGCATAGACCTGCCGGCCCTTGTCCAAGGCCTTGTTCCGTCCGGTGAGCTTGCCCGCCAGGGCCATGTCCACGAAACCGTCCACATACATCTCGGTGTGGACGCCCAGGTCCTTCAGGTCGGACTGGGCGATCATGGAGCCCACAGTGTTGGGCATGCCGCCGATGCCAAGCTGGAGGCAGGCCCCGTTGGGGATCTGCTCCACGATCAGCTTGGCCACCGCCCGGTCCACATCGGTGGGCTCGCCGCCCCCGCCCAGCTGGGCCACGGCGGGGTCGTCTCCCTCCACCACATAGTCCACATCAGCGATGTTGATCTCACTGCCGGTGAGGCCATAGACCCAGGGCATGTTCTTGTTGACCTCCACGATGACGATCTTAGCCTTATCCAGCATGTCGGCCAAGTGGGAGGCGGCCAGGGCGTAGCTGAAATTGCCGTGGCTGTCCATGGGGGCGACCTGGATCATGGCCACGTCCACAGTGACGTTCTCCCGGTAGAACCGGGGCAGCTCGGAGTACCGCATGGGGGCGAAGAAGCCCATGCCCTTGCCGATGATCTTCCGGTCGATCCCGGAGCAGTGCCAGGAGTTCCAGGTGAAGTGGTCCCCAGCGTCCTCCGCCTTGGCGATCTCGGGCATCCACATGGTGACGCCGCCGCGGACCTTCACGTCGCTGAGCTCATCCTTCCGGGCGGCCAGGGCGCGGTCCAGGGCCACAGGGTGGTTGGTGCACCAGCCGTAGTCCACCCAGTCCCCCGACTTGACCGCCTTGACGGCCTGCTCCGGGGTGGTCAGCTTCTGCTGGTAAAGGGCTCGATGATCCATGATGTTTTCCTCCTGTCGACATATCTTTGATGTAGAGGCGGGCAATGCCCGCCCGTTTCAAATGAAGGGCCTGTGGTCGGGAGGCGGATGATATCCGCCCCTGCATGCCGTGACGTATCACCGCCCCATATCCAGATAATAGGGCTTCATCAGACTGGCCTGCTCGGTAGAGTCCTTGGGCCGGTCCTTCCGCGGGGGCTCAGGGGGCATCCCCCGGGGCCGGTCCCGGCGGGGGGGCTTGCCGCTCCCCTTCTTTTTCTGCTGGGAGGCCGGCGCGGTCTTTTTGGGGGGCTCCTGCTTGACCTTAGCGGCCTTCTGGACCTGCTTCCCCTTCTTCTCCTCCTTGGGCTGCTGGGCTTTTTTCTCCTCGGCCTTGGGCTGCTTGGTCTTTTTCGTCCCCTTCTTCCGGTCCTTCTCCCCGCCCTTGGGCAGGATGCTGGACAGCAGGGACCGCCGGGGGGCCAGGAGCCGGGCGGTGGCGTCCATGATCACGTCGCTGTCCAGGGGGTCGGGCCGCTGGAACTCTGTATTGGGCATCGCGTCGCCGGTGTCCATCAGGGTACCGGGCCGCACCCCGCGCCTGGGGGGAGCAGGGGGCGTGGGCAGATAGTCGAAGGCGTCCTCTTCCTCCTCCGCCCGGGCGGGGCGGAGGGTGATGGTCTCCTCTGTGGGGACGCCGCTCTTCTTTTTCCGGCGGCGCTTCTTTTTGGGCGCGGGCTCGGCCTGGACGGTCTCCTGGACCTGGAGCTTGACCGCCTTGGCCTCTTTCTCTGCCTGAGCGGCCCTGCGGGACTCCTCCCGCTGGCGGCGCAGCTCCCGGGCGGCCTGACGGGCCTCGGCGTCCTCCTCGTTGACGATCTTGCCGTTCTTGTCCCGCTTGGGGGCCTCGAAGACCTGCATAGGCCAGGGGTGATCCTCCACCAAGGGGACCTTTTTCCCGATCAGCTTCTCGATGTCCTTGAGCAGAGGCTTCTCCCCAAAGTCGCAGAAGGCGATGGCCTCCCCTCCCCGGCCCGCCCGGCCGGTGCGGCCGATGCGGTGGACATAGGTCTCGGGCACCTCGGGCAGGTTGTAGTTGAACACGTGGGACAGCTCCTCGATATCCAGCCCCCGGGCCGCGATATCGGTGGCCACCAGACAGCGGATCTTCCCCGCCTTGAAGTCGGACAGGGCCTGCTGCCGGGCGGTCTGGCTCTTGTTGCCGTGGATGGCGGCGGCGGAGATCCCCGCCTTGCCCAGGTCCCGGGCCACTTTGTTGGCCCCGTGTTTGGTCCGGGTGAAGACCAGGGCGTTCTTCACCCGCTTCCGATCCACCAGGTAGGCCAGCAGGGCGGTCTTGTTCCCCTTGTCCACCAGATAGACGGACTGGCGGATCACCTCCACCGGGGAGGAGATAGGATCTACCGCCACCTTCACCGGATCCTTCAGCAGGGAGTCCACCAAGTCGGCGATCTCCGGGGGCATGGTGGCGGAGAAGAAGAGGGTCTGCTTCTTCCGGGGGAGCCACTTGAGGATCTTCTTCACGTCATGGATGAAGCCCATATCCAGCATCCGGTCGGCCTCGTCCAGGACGAAGATCTCCAGGGCGTCCAGAGAGATGAAGCCCTGGTCGTGGAGGTCCATCAGCCGCCCGGGGGTGGCGACCAGGATGTCTGTCCCCTTTTTCAGGGCCTCCACCTGGGGGTTCTGGCCCACCCCGCCGAAGATGACGGTGTGACGCAGCTCCAGATATCTGCCATAAGCGTCGAAGCTCTCGCCGATCTGGATGGCCAGCTCCCGGGTGGGGGTGAGGATCAGGGCACGAATCGGCCGTTTGAGGCCGGTCCGCGCCTCCAGGCGCTGTAAGATCGGGGCGGCGAAGGCACAGGTCTTGCCTGTGCCCGTCTGGGCGCAGCCCAGCACGTCCCGCCCGGCCAGGGCGGGAGGGATGGCCTTCTCCTGGATGGGAGAGGGCCTTACATAGCCCTGTTCCTCCAGGGCTCTCAGGATGGGGGCATCCAGCCCCAAGTCACGAAATCGCATCAAAAACTTCCTTCTTTTCATTCGCGGCGGGGATATCCTCCGGCGCGGCCCGCGTTTTTCCCTGCGGGCTGGGGCGTCATCTGCCGAACGCCCTCAGCCGTTCCCGGACGGCCAGAGCGGTCTGGGCCAGCTCCTGCCCTGGGGGACAGTCGATGGTCAGGTCGGCATATCTGTCATAGAGGGGGGCGCGGTATGCCATCACGTCGGCCAGGGTCTGGCCCGGCTCCATGGCGATCCCCCGGGTGGACAGGTTCTGGATCCGCCGGGACAGCTCCTCCAGAGAGACCCGGAGATAGACCACCGGCCCCAGGGACTTCAGGTGGAGGGCCGCCCCCTCCCGGCACACGGCACTGCCCCCAGGGGCGATGACGTGGCGGCGGCAGTCCAGGCTGCGCACTGCGGCCTCCTCCGCGTCCAGGAAGGCCCGGGTCCCCCGGCTGTCCAGGATCTCCTGGAGCAGCGCCCCCTCCCGCTCCTGGATGAGCAGGTCCACATCCAAAAACTGATAGCCCAGCAGCTTCGCCAGCAGTACGCCAACGGTGCTCTTCCCCGAGCCCGGCATACCGATGAGGATGATATCGTCCAAATCCTTCCCGCCCTTTACATACAGACTCATCCTATAGTATACCACAGGCGGAAGAAAAAGAAAAGAGGGAATCGCGCCCTGGCATCATCAGAAAAGTTGGGGGAAAAACGATAAGATAAAGGAAGTGACAAAGGGACGGGAAGATGATATGATATCTTTCGTATCAAAAGATCGTTCTGAGAGGAGAGAGACGGGATGGATCTGCTGATCGCCTTCGGGGTGTTCCTGGCCTGCGTGGCCGGGTGCATGGCAAAGGGCATCTCCCTGTTCTGGGCCCTGGCGGTGGGCTTCGTCTGCTTTTTCACGGTGGGGCTGCGCCGTGGGACGCCGGCCGGGACCCTGATGCGCATGGCGGGGAAGGGGGTCGCGGCCAGTCTGCCGGTGATGCGGATCATGCTGCTGCTGGGCCTGCTCACCGCCCTGTGGCGGGCCAGCGGGACGGTGGCCTTTTTCGTCTGGGCCGGGACCCAGCTGATCACCCCCCGGACCTTCATCCTGGTGGCCTTCCTCCTGTCCGCCCTGTTCAGTCTGGCCTTTGGCAGCTCCTTCGGCGTGGCAGGGACAGCGGGGGTCATCCTGATGGCCATCGCCCGGGGAGGCGGGGCCGATCTGGCGGCGACGGCCGGGGCAGTCATGTCGGGGATCTACTTTGGGGAGCGGCTCTCCCCGGCCTCCTCCTCCGCCGCGCTGACAGCGGCGGTGGCCGGCGTAGACCAGCACGAGTTCCAGGTGCGGATGTGGCGTTCCACCCCCATCCCTTTGATGGTGTGCGTCCTCCTTTACGGCGTCCTGTCCTTCCTCTGCCCGATCCAGCGGGTGGACGCCCAGATCGTAGCCGCCCTGGAAGAGGGCTTCGACCTCTCCTGGCCCACCATCCTGCCCGCAGCGGCCCTGCTGATCCTCCCCTGGCTGAAGGTGAAGGCGCTGACCTCCATCGCGGTGAGCTGCGTCCTGGCCGGGGGATACGCCCTCCTGGCCCAGGACATCCCCGCAGGAGAGCTGCTCCGGGCCTGCGTCCTGGGCTACCGCCCCGCCCTTCCTGAGCTGGCGGAGATCATGTCGGGAGGCGGCCTGATCTCTATGCTGAACGTGGTGCTGATCATGCTGCTGTCCTGGTCCTACTCCGGGATCTTCGACGGCACCGGCCTGCTCAAGCCGGTGACCGACAAGACGGGGACGCTGGCCCGCCGGTCCGGCCTGTTCACCGCCCACATCCTGGTGAGCCTGGGCTGCGCCGCCCTGTTCTGCAACCAGGCGGTGGGCATCGTCATGAGCGGTCAGCTCCTGGGGGAGGAGTACCGCCGCCGGGAGCTCCCGCCTATGGAGCTGGCGGTGAACATCGGCAACTCCACCATCAACCTCCCCGCTCTGGTGCCCTGGGCGGTGGCTGCCAGCGTCCCCCTGGCCACCATGGAGGCGGGCCCGGAGATCCTCCCCCTGGCCTTCTACATCTATCTGCTCCCCCTGTGGTGCTGGATCGCGGCCGCGCGGCGGGGACAGCGCCAGTCCGCCAAGATATGACCAAAACGGTCCGGAGGCCCACAGGCCTCCGGACCGTTCCGATCTGTCCAAGCGCTCCCCCTAGGGAGCTCCCCGTTCCCGCGGCGGATGGGCGCAGAGGAGCGTCAGGGCCAGCACGGCCAGCACCAGGATCCGCCGCCAGGGGCTGGCCGCCCAGATCAGGGAGAGGAGCGCCCAGACGATGGACCACAGACAGCCGGCCCAGAGGAGAAGGACGGCAGCTCTCATCTCAGTACTCCTTGCCTGCCGCCACCCGGCAGGAGATGAGGTAGGAGACGAATGTCAGCGCCAGCGCGGCCAGCAGGGGCAGGGAGAACAGGCCCAGCACGGCGGCGGGGCTGGATCGGGCCAGCCGGTCCAGCCAGGAGGTGTCGATGTGGATACCCATGCGGTAGGCCAGGAAGAGGCCCAGTGCAGGAATGAAGACCAGAGCGTACAGGTAGGGCCGGGCCCGCTCGGGGCCAACCTTATAGCACAGGGGGAGCAGGACATCGGCGATCAGCAGGCCCGCCGCCAGAGTGGTCAGGGCGGAGACCAGGACCTCCATCAGATCTCCCTTGCCTGTCACCGCCACCGTTGCCCCGGCCAGCAGGGCGAAAGCCAGGGAACCCAGGACGATCAACAGGGTAAACAGATACCGGGCCCCCACCACTCTGCTCCGGCCCATGGGGAGGGACATGGCGTACCGGTCCCACTTGGCCTGTTCGTCGTAGGCAAAGGCGGAGATGGGAAGCATGATCAGCATGACAGAGACAAAGGCGGTGACAAAGGTGACACTGAACATGCCCATAACGGTCAGGGCGGCGTAGAAAATCATAATACCCAGATAGGCCTTCACAGTGCGTTTGCTCACCATGAAATCTTTCCAAATCAGTCCGGTCATTTTGTTTCTCCTTTCGCGACAAAGAGCATGATGTCCTCCAGGGTGGTCCGCTCCACCAGGAGCATGGGGTACTTCCGGGCGAAGGCGGAGCGGTCGGCCACCAGGGCCTCGCAGCCGAAGGCCCCCCGTCGGGTGTGCAGGATATCCCGGGGGTCGATGGCCTCCAGCTGGGCGGCGGTGCAGCCCACCCGGCCGTAGGAGTCCAGGATGGCGTCCTTGGCGTCGGACAGCACTACCTCCCCCTGGTGGATGTAGGCGATGTAGTCGGCCACCTTCTCCAGGTCGGAGGTGATGTGGCTGGACATCAAAATGGCGTGGTCCTCGTCGCTGATGAAACCCAGAAATTCGTCCAGGATCTCGTCCCGGACCACCGGGTCCAGGCCGGCGGTGGCCTCGTCCAGGATGAGCAGCTTGGGGCGGTGGGCCAGGGCGGCGGACAGGGACAGCTTCATCTTCATGCCCCGGGAGAACTCCTTGATCAGCTTCTTCTCCGGCAGCCCGAATTTTTTCAGATAGGACCGGAACAGCTCCCCGTCCCAATCTTTATAGGCGGGGGCCAGGACCCTGCCTACGTCCAGAGGGCGGAGGGTGTCGTGGAAAAAGCACTCGTCCAGCACCAGCCCGATGTCCTGCTTGGCCAGCTTCTCCTCCCGGATGTTATCATAGCCCAGAACGGTGATCTCCCCCGCGTCCCGGCGGATCAGGTTCAGGATGCACTTGATGGTGGTGGTCTTGCCTGCCCCGTTCTCCCCGATCAGCCCCAGGATGGAGCCGCCGGGGAGGGTCAGGTCGATATTTTTCAGGGCGAAGTCGCCGTAGGACTTGGACAGCCCCTTGATCTCGATACAATTTGTCATAATTCTTCTCCTTTATACAGGATGTCCAGCATTTCGTGGAGCTCCTCCAGGGGGAAGGCCCCCTTTCGGGCCTCCTCCACCGCCTGGGCCAGCCGCTCCTCTACCTTGCGCAGCTGGGCCTCCCGCAGCAGCTCCCGGTTTTGAGGGGCCACAAAACAGCCTTTGCCCGGGACATTTTCCAGAAAACCGTCCCGCTCCAGCTCCTCGTAGGCCCGCTTGGTGGTAATGACAGATATCCGCAGCTCTTTGGCCAGCAGCCGCATGGACGGCAGGGCGTCCCCCGCCGACAGCGCACCGGCCATGATCTGCTCCTTCACCTGGTCAGCGATCTGCTCATAGATGGGCTTTCCGCTGGCATTGCTCAATATGATATCCAATCTGTCCCGCCTTTCAACAGCTGTAAAGGGATCTGGGCTGCCGGCCTGCGCGCTGGTCCTGCGCCCTTCCCCGCCGTTATATCAGGTTTAGCGTATATATACTATATACACAGTATAGCACCTTTTCCTCATTTGTCAAGGGGGCTCTGCAAAAAGATCTGGGCTTCATTTGGAGAGAACGGGACGGCGGCGGTCCTCCCCCTTGACTTTTCTCCCCCTGGCCCTTATGATTAGGATACGACAAGAAGAGACGAAACTCCCCATTCGAGAAAGGAGATCCTGCCATGCTCCACCCTATCTCCCGTCTGGGAGCACTGATGACAGCCCTGGCTCTGATCCTCACCTCCTGTGGTCCCGCTCCCCAGGGCTCTGCCAGCGGTGCGCCCAGCCAGAGCCTGGACGCGGTGACCGTCCTCCAGCCCGACCCTCGGCCTCCCCAGCCCGGCACGGTCCCCGATTCCCCTGACGGCCCGTCCCAAGAGGAGACGGCGCCGGCCGAGGCCCCCGTCCTCACCCAGGAGGATATCGACGACGCCCTGGCCCAGGTGATGGCGAACTATCGGGCCACAGCGGTATCAGTGGCCACGATAGAACACGGAGCGCTCAGCCAGTCCGGCGCCTGGGGCTGGGCCGTCAAGAACGAACGGGAGATGTCCCCGGACACCAAGGTGCGGATCGCCTCGATCAGCAAGGTGGTGATCGCCATGTGCGCCATGGCTATGGCGGAGGAGGGGATCGTGTCCCTGGACGCCCCCATCAGCGACTACTGGGGATCCGGGGCGGTGAACCCCTACAGCAAGGGCCAGCCCACCGTCCGTACATTCATGACCCACACCTCCTCCATCAAGAACCTGGACACCACCCGGGGCCTGTCCACCCTCCGGGGGATCCTCCAGAGCCGGTCCTCCTGGCGGGCCATGGAGCCGGGAAATGGGGGCTACTGGAGCTACAGCAACTTCGGCATGTGCATCCTGGGCACCACCCTGGAACTGGCCTATGACGGCCTGTTGGACGACTACCTCCAGCAGCATTTTCTGGAGCCCATCGGGGCCAAAGCCTCCTTTTTCGGGGGACGGATGGAACAGAGCGAGCTGGCCACCCTGTACACCACCGGCGGCGTAGGCCGCTCTGCGGCGGAGCATGCCGGCCAGTCCATCCCCACCCAGATCGGACAGGGGGCCTCCTACTTCCCCGGAGGCTTCACCGTCAGTGCGGTGGATATGGTCAAGCTGGTGTCTGTGCTGGCCAACGACGGGGTCTATCAGGAGCGGCAAGACCGGTATATCGAGGTCAGTCCCCCGATCGGCGAGCCGAACGTGCAGTATTCCATCGTCGTGCCCACGTATCAGGAGACCCGCCTGCTGTCGGAGGAGTCGGTGGCCGATATGGAGACGCCCCGCTTCACCGTCAGTCCGGGCGACACCGCCCCCTTCGACCAGTGCCTGATCCTCCGCCGCCAGGAGGACGTGCTGGGCCGGGACGTGATCTACTACCACACCGGCAGCGCCTACGGGGTGTTCTCCCTGATGACCTATGACCCCGAGACCCGGGACGGCATCGTGGTGATCACCACCGGGGCCTCCCGAAATATGAACGAGCACGGGATGTATTCCCTCTGCTACGACCTGATGGACATACTTTATGCCAAGATGGAGGCTGACCGCGTATGAAACGGATCCTTTCCCTCGCCCTGAGCCTGGTCCTGCTGGCCGGCTGCGCCCCAGCCCAGCCGGCGGACCAGTCCGTCGAGATCCCCCAGCCCCCCGTCCAGTCCCAGCTCCCTGTGCTGGAGCCCGAGCCCGAACCGGAGCCGGAGCCCATCGTCTCCCACCTGATGGTGGCGGGGGACATCATGAGCCATATGCCCCTCACCGACGACTGCTATGTGGCTGAGACGGATTCCTATGACTACAGCCACGTGCTCCAGGAGGCGGCCCAGCAGCTCCAGCTGGCCGACTTCGCCGTGGCCAATCTGGAGACCACCCTGGCCGGAGGGCCCAACTACTCCGGATACCCCCGCTTCAACTCCCCCGACGAGCTGGCCTACAACATCAAGGATGCAGGCTTCGATCTGCTGTGTACCACCAACAACCACACTTTGGACAAGGGGATGGACGGCATCTACCGCACCCTGGACGTGCTGGACCAGGCCGGGATCCCCCATGTGGGCACCTACCGCTCCCAGGAGGAGCGGGACGCCAACAGTGGGATCTATGTGGCCGATGTGGGAGGGATCTCGGTGGCCTTCCTGGCTTACACTTACGGGCTCAACGGCCATCGCCTCCCCGACGACCAGCCCTTCGCCGCCAACATCTTCAACACCGACTACTACACCTCGGTGTCTGACCCTGACTACGACCTGCTGGCCGCCGACCTGGCTGCCGCCCAGGCCCTGGATACCGACCTGATCGCCGTGATCACCCACTGGGGCTGGGAGTACCACACCAAGCAGAACGGCCACCAGGAGGGACTGACCCAGTTCCTGGTGGAGCATGGGGCCGACCTGGTCCTAGGGGGACACCCCCACGTCCTTCAGCCCTACGACACTGTCACCGTCACTGGGGAGGACGGCACAGAGCGCCAGGGCTTCGTGATCTACTCCCTGGGCAACTTCATCTCCAACCAGAACTTCGAGGACCGGAAGAAGGACCTGGCCACCAAGACCACCGTGATCCTGGACCTGGAGCTGACCAAGGACCCGGAGGGGAACACCTCCCTCACCGATGTGCGGTATACCCCCTATTATATGGTCCACCGGAACAACAGACCGGTGGGAGAGCGCCGCCACCTGGTGGACGTCCACCAGGCCATCGCCAGCTACGAGGCGGGGACCAGCGAGCTCATCGACAAGAACTGCTACGGCCAGCTCCAGCTGGCCCTGGACCTGTGTCACGAGGTCCTGGGCGAGGAGGGCGACAAGGCATCCGCATGACGGGCCCGCTCCCCTCCGATCAGGACCGCCTCCCTAGAACGACAGGAACGGTGCATGGTATCATACCATGCACCGTTCCTTTATCAACATATCCAAAAAGATCCTGCTCCTTCGAAGCATCTGGATCGTCAGCGCTCCCCCGCCGCAGAGGCGCGGTCCTGTCCGGGCTCCGCCTCGGGGTGCCGGCCCTCGGTGGCCAGATAGGCCGGGCCGCTGCTCCGCACCTTGGCGAAGGCCCGTTTCCGGACCACCAGCATCAGGAAGAGGAAGTGACACAGGCCGGTGATCACCCAGGTGACGGGATAGGACAGGTAGAGGCAGGCAGGGGTGCGGTGCTCTGGGAAGATCACGGCGACCCACACCAGCCGCAGGCCGCAGGCCCCTACGATGGAGGTGATCATGGGGATCACTGAGCTGCCCAGCCCCCGAAGGACCCCCACCAGGGTGTCCATGACCCCGCAGATGAAGTAGGGACAGCAGAGGATCAGCATCCGGACCAGGGCCTGCTGGATGACGTCGGGCTTACCAGGGGCGTAGATCCCCGCCAGGGGCGCTCCCAGGAGATAGGCCAGGTTGCCCAGCACCAGCCCAGTGATCACCGAGAAGCCCACGCACAGCCTGGCCACCCGGTCCACCCGGTCGCATTTGGCTGCGCCGTAGTTCTGGCCCACAAAGGTGATGGCGGTCTGATAGAAGGCGTTCATCCCTGCGTAGACGAAACCCTCGATATTGGCGGCAGCGGAGGAGCCGGCTACCAACACCGAATCGTCGAAGGAATTGAGGGAGGACTGGATCACCACATTGGACAGGGCGAAGACGACCCCCTGGAACCCGGCGGGCAGGCCCACCTGGAGGATCCGCTTGACCACCTGCCACCGCAGGCCCAGCTGCTTCACGTCCAGATGGAGGGGGCCCTGCTCCAGGATCAGGCACCGCACCACCAGGATGGCGGAGATATACTGGGCGATGATGGTGGCCAGGGCCACCCCGGCCACATCCATATCGAACTGGGTGACGAAGATCAGGTTGAGGACCACATTGACCACACCGGCGAAGGTGAGGTAATACAGGGGCCGCTGGGTGTCCCCCTGGGCCCGGAGGATGGCCGCCCCAAAGTTATACACCAGATTGGCGGGCATCCCGATGAAGTAGATCCGCAGATAGACGGTGGCCAGACCGATCACATCCGTGGGGGAGGACATCCACTCCAGCAGCTGCCGGACCATCACCACGCCGAAGAGCATCATAGCGATCCCGCTGGTCAGGGCCAGGGCCATGGCGGTGTGGACGCTGCGCGCCACATTGTCGTGCCGGCCCGCCCCCAGGTCTCGGGCCACCACCACGTTGGTGCCCACCGACAGGCCCACGAACAGGTTGATCATCAGATTGATCAGGGAGGTGTTGGAGCCCACCGCCCCCAGGGCCTCTTTGCCGGCCCACCGGCCCACCACCACCACATCCGCCGCATTGAACAGCAGCTGGAGCAGGCTGGAGGCCATGAGGGGCAGTGCGAACAACAGGATCTTATCCGCCAGCGATCCGTTGCACATATCGATGCTGCGTCCCTTTTTCACCTTCTCCGAACCTCCTTTATATATGATCGTGCCGATCAGGGCCCACCTATCTTACTACAAAAGTCCCGGGCGGTCCATACTCTGGGGAAAAATCGTCGAAACGCTCAACCTTCCCCTCTTTTCCATCCAACTCTCCGGCATCCGTCTCCCGGTGTCCCGGTCTGTCCCGGCTTTCTCCCTGAAAAAGCACCGGCGGAACGGGTACTTTCCTGACAGTTTGACCATTGACTTCCCAAAAACGGATGCTATAATACAGGGACGCCCGGCAGACGCCGGTACGACCTTTTTTTGGGAGGAAGGATCATGGGATCTTATACTTATCTGCTCCTGCTGGCTATCATCCTGCTGTCCACCAAGGTGTTCGGCCTGCTCACCGAACACGTCCACCTGCCCCAGGTGGTGGGGGCGCTGCTGGCGGGCATCGTCATGGGCCCCAGCGGCTTCGGCGTCCTCCAGAGCACCGACTTTTTGGTGAAGGCGGCAGAGATCGGCGTGATCATGCTCATGTTCACCGCCGGGATCGACACCGACATGAAGGAGCTGAAGGAGACCGGCCTCCAGGCCAGCGTCATCGCTGTGCTGGGGGTGTTCGTCCCCCTGTTCCTGTGCGGCGGGCTGTACTTCCTCTTCTTCTGCGGCGGGGAGCTCACCGCCTATAACCTGCTCAAATCTGCGTTCATGGGGTCGGTGTTCTCCGCCACCTCCGTGTCCATCACTGTGGAGACGCTGAACGAGATGGGCAAGCTGAAGACCAAGACAGGCACCACCCTCCTCAGCGCCGCCCTGATCGACGACATCATCGGCATCGTGGTCCTCTCCATCCTCAGCGCCTTCAGCTCCGGGGACTCCGACCCGGTGATGGTACTGCTCCATATCGTGATGTTCTTCGTCTTCGTGCTGGTGGTGGGACTGGTGGTCCGCCGGATCTTCACCTATGTGGCAGAGGAGCACTGGCACAGCCGCCGGGTCGCGGTATGGTCCCTGGCCTTCTGCCTGCTCATGGCCTACTGCGCCGAGGAGTGGTTCGGCGTGGCTGATATCACCGGGGCCTACTTCGCCGGCCTGATCCTCTGCAATGTGACCAAGGCTCGGAAGTTCGTGGCCAAGAAGTTCACCGTCACCTCTTACATGGTATTCACACCGGTGTTTTTTGCCAGCGTGGGCATGAAGACCGACCTGCGGCAGATGAGCTCCAGCATCCTGCTCTTCGCCCTGCTGCTGGTGGCCGCCGCCGTCCTGTCCAAGGTCGTGGGCTGCGGTCTGGGGGGCCTGATGTGCCGCATGAGCCGCCACCAGTCCCTGGTCGTGGGCATCGGCATGGTGGCCCGGAGCGAGGTGGCCCTGATGGTGGCCCAGCGGGGAATCAACGCCGGGATGATCGACCCGTCGATCCTCCCCGCCATCATCCTGGCAGTCATCGCCTCCGCCCTGCTCACCCCGGTGCTCCTCAAGCTGTCCATCTCCAAAGGGCCAGAGCTGGCCTGAGGAAACAGGAGCGGCCTCCCGCGGGAGGCCGCTCCTGTTATGTTCACTCCACCGCGCTCTTGGCTGCGTCCAGATCGCTGGCCACTACCAGCAGCACAGTGCTGCCCCGCACGTCGATGTAGGCATCCTTCAGCTTGGGGATCTCGGCCAGACGGTAGCCATAGCTCTCATTCTGGTCGATCTGCTTTTGGACATAGTCCTCCAGGGCCTCCTTGGCGGTCTTGGCGTCCTCCTCGCTGTCCAGGATCAGGACGGCCCCCTCCTCGCAGGTGCCTCCCGCAGAACGAAGCACCGCGCAGCCGGTCAGGTCCTCCCGCTCCAGGCCGTAGTCCCCCAGGCGGTACAGCGCGGAGAAGGCCACATCTCCGTCCAGCTCCTCCAGCTCCTCAGAGAAAGCGCCGGCGTCGGCCATAGCCTGGACGTCTCCGATCTCATACTGGCCCCCTCCGCCTCCGCAGGCAGTCAGGCTCAGCATCAGGGCCAACAGGATACTTATCTTTTTCATCCTTATGTGCTCCCATCCTCAGTCATCGCGGCGCCGTCTCCCGCCGCAGAGGCCGCTCCCTCTCCCGAGACCTCCCCCGGGGCCCCCTCCGTGGGCCCCTCCTCCGGCACGGCGGGCGGCCCGTCGGGATAGAGCTCCTCGAAGCTCACCGTGTGGGTCTTGAGGTAGGCCAGCCACTTCTGGCAGGCCTCCTTCACCATGTGGACCCCGTCCCGGCTGTACTCCGCAGGCAGTTCCCCGTCCTCCCCGGCGAAGTCGGCGTACAGATCCAGATAGACCACCTGTTTCTCCTCCGCCACCTGGCGCATCAGGTCGTTATACACCCGCAGATGGTCGTTGCTCAGCCGATACTTGTTGCCGTTGGACTGCTCCACCTGGGCGATGTTCACCGGGATGAGGGCCTGGATGTAGATGACGGCCTTGGGCTGGATCCGCCGTATGTGGTCGATGGCGGTGCAGTACGCCTCATAGAAGCCCTTGTCGTTGTTATAGCCCAGCTCGTTGATCCCCAGGGAGATATAGACCTTCCCATACTCCTTCAGGGCCAGGGCCTCCAGGGGAGTGAGCGCCTCACCGTCGATGGTGAGGGACTTGCGTTCCTCCAGCTTGAACATAGAGACCCCATTGGCCGACAGATCCTCGCCGGTGTCCACCCCGCTGTACAGCATGAATCCATTGGTGCGGGAGTCCCCGATGAAGGCGGCGTCGTCAAAGTAGCTGTTGTCCACTTCCTCCCGCTCCGGGGCGGGCTGACTGAAATCATAGGGGTCCGGTCTGGGGACCTGGACCTCCGGCGGCACCTGGGAGACGTCCGCGCTCCCCACCGATCCGCTCCCGCCGGGCCCACCGCTCTGGCTCTGGGCCGGCGGCTCCTGGCCCCTGTCCCAGGGGTGGAGGGACCACAGGGCGAAGGCTCCCAGACCTATCACTGCCAGGGCCGCCGCCAGCAGCACGCTCCGCCTGCCAGAGCCCGCCACGTGCTTCCCCTTATAATTCTCAGACATATGAAGACACCTCCCGGTGGACGGTCTTGTCAGATCCTGTCACGATCGCTCCTAATCAGGATAACAACATTCCACCTAAATTTCAAGTGACAAAACCGTTACATTTTTTCCCGGACGCTGAAAAAGCCCCCGGTCCTCAGCGTTCCGGGGGCGGTTGCCGGTCTAGCTCCCCAGGGAAGCCCGGCGGAGCAGGCCCACGCCGATGGGGCTGGGCCCGGTGTGGACCCCAATGGTCACACCGATCTGATAGGGCTTCTTCACGTCGGGGCGGTCCTGGCCCCGCTCCAGCAGGCCCTCATAGACCGCCTGAGCGAACTCCCGGTGCTCCTCCCTGTCCAGACCGAAGCCGGTGGCCAGGCGGTAGGCCCTCAGGTCGATCCCTTCCCGCTCCAGGTGGCGGTAGAACAGCTCCCGCACCCGGGCCATGGACCGCCGGCGCCCCTGTGCGATCCCATCAGAGACCAGACCGGCATCCTGATAGCCGATGAGGGGCTTCACCTTCAGCAGCGTCCCAGTGGCGGCGGCGGCCCTTCCGATCCGGCCCCCGTGACGCAGATACTCCAGATCGTTGGTGGTGAAAAAGATCCGCCCGGTGGCGGGCAGGGCCTCCAGGGCGGCCACCGCCTCCTCCAGGGAAAGGTCCAAGTCCCGCAGGGCGGCGGCCTCCTCCACCAGCAGGCCCTGGAGCACTGTGGCCAGAGCAGAGTCCATCACATGGATCCGGGCTCCGGGGCGCTCCTCCCGCAGCTCCGCCGCCGCATTCAGAGCCGCCTGATAGGAGCCGCTGAAGCTGGCGTTGAGGCAGATGCACAGGATGGGCATCCCCTGTTCCGCCGCCGGGCGGAACGCCGCCAGATAGTCCTCCATGGTGGGCATAGATGTCTTGGGGAACACACCGGGGCGGTCGGCCATCATCTGATAGAACTGGTGGGTGGAGATGTCCTTCTCCTCCCGATAGTAGACCTCATCCTGGAACGCGGCGTAAAAAGACACCATCGTGACCCCCAGGCGCTCCGCCTCCGCCCGGCCCAGATCACAGGAGCTGTCGCTGACGATGTGGAACCTCATACTCTCTCCTTCAAGCTCGTGGCCTGCTCTCCCAGGCCGTGACCGGGCCCTGCCCAGTGGGTATTAGTATGATGATAGCACAGATCGTCGAAAAACTCAACCACTTTTTCTCCGCTCTCCCCGTCAAAAATACCTGATCCCCTCTTGATTTCCACCCCGATATCGTGGTAAAATGACGGTGTAAAGGAGCGTGATCGCCGTGCGTCTGAAGGATATGACCACCAAGGAAGCCATCCGCCAGCTCCAGGACATGAAGCAGTACTGCACTGCCAAGAGCATCCCTGCCCTGGACTACGCCATCAAGGCGCTCAAGGAGAAGGAGGCCAAAGAGGCCGCCGAAGCACAGTGACACGAGGCCCCCGGCTTCAGCCGGGGGCCTTGCATATCCGTATCAGTTCCCGGGTGATCCGCCCGGTGAGGCCCCAGATGGCCCGCCCCTGCCAGGGGTAGACGGGGACGTTCTCGTGTCCCAGCTGCCACTTGTAGTCTCTGGGGATGCCGATGAGCTCATAGGGGAAGCCCTCCGCCGGGGCAGGGATCAGGTCGTAGTCATACTCGATGGGCTCCGCCTCCAGCAGGTGGGACAGGGGTACGAA
This sequence comes from bacterium 1xD42-67, assembly GCA_003612335.1. Taxonomy (GTDB): domain Bacteria; phylum Bacillota; class Clostridia; order Oscillospirales; family Oscillospiraceae; genus Lawsonibacter. Next base: position 45,272 of record RAYO01000024.1, on the reverse strand, counting down.
AAAGACCTCCTCCACCTCGGCGGGGCTGGGCCGCATCCCGGCCAGCCCCAGACCGTCCACCAGCCCCAGGACGGGCTGCATGAGGAAGTTGGCCCGGTGGGCGATGAAATCCAGCCGGCCCAGCAGGCGCACGTGCTCCGGCGGGATGGACAGCTCCTCGAAGGTCTCCCGCAGGGCACACTCCTCCGGTGTCTCTCCCCCCTCCATCCGTCCCCCGGGGAAGCACACCTCCCCCGGCTGACGGCGGAGGGTCTTCGCCCGGACCTCGTAGAGCAGGTGGAGCTCCCCATCCCGCTCCACCAGGGGCACCAGCACCCCATAGGAGCGACGGGAATCCATCAGCCCGGGGACGCGGACCTTGAGGGCATGTTCCAGGGAGGTCAGATCAGATCTCATATCCTTCTCCTCAGATCTCCCTTGTGGAAGGGAGATGTCACATCTTCTCCGGAGCGGTGACGCCCAGCAGGCCCAATCCGTTCTCCAGCACGGCCCGGACGGTATCCGCCAGCTTGAGCCGGGCGGCCAGGGTCCCGGGCTCCTCCCCCTTCAGGCGGCAGGCGTTATAGAAGCGGTGGAAGTCGCCGGCCAGGGCGGTGAGGTAGCGGTCGATGCGGCTGGGGTCGTAGTCCCGGGCGGCCAGGTGGATCTCCTCCGGGTACTGGGCCAGGGACTTCACCAGGGCCTTCTCCTCCGCCGTCACGAGCAGGGCGGCGTCCACCTCTCCGGCGGCGGGGACGGCGGCCCCGTCCTCCTCGGCCAGCCGGGCCAGCAGGGAGCAGATTCGGGCGTGGGCATACTGGACATAGTACACCGGGTTCTCGCTGTCCTGGCGGACGGCCAGGTCCAGGTCGAAGTCCAGGGGACTGGAGGGGGTGCGGTTGTTGAAATAATACCGGGCGGCGTCCACCGAGATCTCGTCCAGCAGGTCGTGGAGGGCGATGGCCTTCCCCGTCCGCTTGGACATCTTCACCGGCTTGCCGTCCTGGAGGAGGTTGACCAGCTGCATCAGCACGATCACCAGCCGGTGGGAGCCGTCCAGGCCCAGCCCGTCCAGGGCGGCCTGGAGCCGGGCCACATGGCCGTGGTGGTCGGCCCCCCAGATGTTGATGACCAAGTCGAACTTCCGCTCCTCCAGCTTGTTCCGGTGGTAGGCGATGTCGGCGGCGAAGTAGGTGTAAAAGCCGTTGGCCCGGCGGAGGACGTCGTCCTTCAGGTCCAGCTTGTCCACCTGCTCCTGGCTCTTGCCTTCGGCCAGGTATTTCTGCTTCAAGAGCTCGGCGGTCTTCAGCCATAGGGCCCCGTCCTTCTCATAGGTCCAGCCCTTGTCGGTGAGGAGCTGCACGGTCTCGACCACGTAGCCGCTGCTGTGGAGGGAGGACTCCAGAAACCACTGGTCGTACTCGATGCCGTACTTTTTCAGATCCTCTTCCATCTTGGGGATGTTCCGCTCCAGGCCAAACTGGGCCATGGTAAACAGCGCATCCTCCTCCGGCTCATTTTTGTGATCGGAGCCGCTCTCCTCATAGAAAGCCCGGGCCAGCTCCTTGATGTCCTCCCCGTGGTAGCCGTCCTCGGGGAAGGGATAGCCCTCCTCGCCCAGGATCAGCTGCATGTACCGGGCATAGATGGACCGGGCGAACTTGTCGATCTGGTTGCCCGCATCGTTGACATAGAACTCCTTCCACACCTTCCAGCCGTCCCGGGCCAGGACGTTGGCCAGGGTGTCCCCCAGCACGCCCCCCCGGGCGTTGCCCATGTGCATGGGGCCGGTGGGGTTGGCGGAGACGAACTCCACCATCACCGTTCTGCCGCCCCCCTCGTCGCTGGAGCCGTAGTCCGGGCCTTCGTCCTCCACAGCGGAGAGCACATCGCCGTACCACTTGGGGCCCAGGGTGAAGTTGAGGAAGCCGGGGCCGGCGATCTCCACCTTCTGGAAGTAGCTGCCCTCCAGGTCCATGTGGTCCACGACGGCCTGGGCGATCTGCCGCGGGGCCTTGCGGAGGGCTTTGGCCCCCGCCATAGCGAAGGAGGAGGCGTAATCCCCATGTCCGGTATCCTTGGGGATCTCGATGGTGGCTTTCACGTCCTCCCCTCCGGCGGGCAGGGCCCCCGCCGCCGCGGCCCTCTCATAGGCCGCCAGCGTCAGGGCCGCCACCTGGTCCTTCGCAGACTGGATCATGTTCATCATATCTCGCACCTCTTTTTCTGTGTATCGGGGCGGATCTCACCCGCCCGAGATCTTGGGCCCGGGGACGGCGGGCCCCATCCGTCCGTCACTGCTTCAGGCTCTCCAGGCCGGTCTCCGCCTCCTTCACGCTGATCTGGAAGACGTTCCGGCCAGCCATGGCGTGGTCCACCTCGATGGTGTAGTCCACTTCGATCCGGCCCCCCTGACCATCCAGGTCGGCCAGCAGGTGCAGGGTATGCACCCCGATGGCCATGGTGCCATATGGTGTATTATACATGGACAGGTGGCGGCGCCCCTCCTGGAACACCATCTGGGAGTTGAACTCCCCCACCCGCATTAGTGTGACCTGGTCACCATCCACCTGGATGGTGGTCAAGGTGCCCTCCAGGCCGGTCAGCTCACTCTCTTGGTAGGAGAGGGTGTAGCTCTCTCCCTCTTGGGCCATGCGGCCCTTGGTGACCAGCTCCACCGCGTCCGGAGCCGTCCCCTCGTAAGTCTGTATCCCCTTGACGGAGATGACCACTTCCTTTTCCATAGGGGCCTCCCTGTGTCATTTTACTTGGTCCATCTGGAGACGAACGGTGGTATTATACACAGTTTAGGCCCCTGTGTAAAGGCTCTGGACCATTGTATGTCATTTTACCCGAAAAAACAAGTCATTTTACCGTGTTTCTCCATTTGACAAATCAGGAATGGACGCTATAATTGCTATATGATGACTGTTATCCCAGGGGAGGAGGACCTGTCATGGATCTGAAATTGGAGCGGAAACAATTTCGCCGGCTGCTGGACCTGGTGTATATCGGGAACTGGATCTTGAACTCCACCCGGGGGGACCAGCGCTTCGCCGACTATGATGAGGTGGAGAGCCTGCTCTTCGGCCGGGCAGCGCTGGAGGGGATGCCCCAGCTGGCAGAGCTGTATCAGGGGGAGATCATCCCCTCCCGGGCCTTCGTGGAGGGGGGCATCCATGAGGCCATCGTGGAGTATGAGAACAACGTGTTCTTCGAGATCCTGGCCGAGGACCTGGCCCGCCGGGACATGGACGACGCCCCCATCGATGAGAGCAACTACGCAGAGCTCACCAGCCGGATCGACGCCTATATCGCCGAGTTCGAGGAGCACGGCACCGACAATATCTTGGTGGACATCGACGGCTGATCTCGGACCGGTCCAAGGAAAAAAGACAGACACATCTTGTGTCTGTCTTTTTCTTTTAAAAAGGCCGTCCCTCCTTAAAAACGCTTGGTATTTGTCCGTACTTATGTTATATTAAGTCCGGGCAGAAGTGAGGTGAAGGATCTTGTCGCCGAGAACAGGGCGTCCGACCAGCAACAAAAAAACAGAGCGTCTGGAGATACGTCTGGCTCCTAGTGAATTGGCCCTGGTGCAGGAGTGCGCAGACAGACTGGAGACTACGAAAGCTCAAGTCATCCTCAAAGGCGTACAGCTGGTAAAGGCTGAGTTGGACAAAAAATAGAGTGTCGGCCCGCCTCACAAGCAACCAACACTCTATAAATACCACGCCCGGAGGGATGGTAAATTTATTATATCACCCTTCCAGGCGAAAAGCAAGGAGGAAACTATGGATATCCAGAGCCATCTGCTAGAGTTAGAGGCCGCAGTACAGCGTATCGCCGATGGACTGAGCGCAGTCCAGATCATGGTCCTCGGTCTGGAGGGGGCAGGCAGTCGGTATGCAGGCGCACTGCACGCAGTCTACTGCTATCTCTCCGAAGCGGAACAAACGCTCCAGACACAGCTCACCGCCTGTCTCGACAGGACATAACGACAGGGCCGTCCAGTTGGACGGCCCTCCTTCTATAGATACATGAACAGATCGCACTTGAGCATCCCGTTGTACAGCTTGCGTTTCTTATCCGCCCGTCTGCCAAAGGTGCGCTCGAACTCGGTATGGGAGGAGAGGAGATAGAGCTTCCAGCTCTCAGGGAACTTGTCCCACGCTTTCCCGAAGGCCCGGTAGAGCTCCTCGGCCTCTTTCCGCTCCATCACCCGCTCGCCGTAGGGCGGATTGGTGACCACCCGGCCATACAGCCCGCCCCAGTGGAAACGGGTGGCGTCAGCCACCTCGAATCGGACGATGTCCTCCACCTCAGCCAGGGCGGCGTTGTGTCTGGCCAAGGCCACCGCCTCTGGATCGATGTCCCCGCCCCAGATCTCATAGTCCCCATCGAACTCCTTGTCCATGGCCTCGCTGGCCGCCTCTAGCCAGCACTTTTTGTCCAGCCAGCTCCATTTTTGGGCGGAAAAGGACCGATCCAGCCCCGGGGCCCGGTTCCTGGCGATCAGGGCAGCTTCGATCGGGATGGTCCCGGAGCCGCAGAAGGGGTCGCACAGAGGGTCGCGGCCCCTGTATCGGGACAGGAGGACCAATCCGGCCGCCAGGGTCTCCCGCAGAGGCGCCGCCACCCCCTGGGCCCGGTAGCCCCGCTTGTGGAGGCCGGGGCCGGAGGTGTCCAGCATGAGGACCGCCTCGTCTCTCATGACAGAGAACTGGACCTGATACAGCGCCCCCGTCTCGGGGAGGGTCTCCAGCCCGTACTTGCCGCCCAGACGGGCGGCGATCGCTTTTTTGATGATGGATTGGCAGGCGGGCACCGACCGCAGGGCGGAATCCAGGCTGTGGCCCTTCACTGGGAACTGGCCGTCCCGGGGGATGTATTCCTCCCAGGGCAGGGCCTTCGTCCCCTGGAAGAGGGCGTCGAAGTCCCCAGCGGGGAAGGTCCCCAGCACCAGCAGCACCCGCTCCCCGGTGCGCAGGCCCAGGTTGAGCCGGGGCAGATCCTTCTCCGTCCCGGTACACAGCACCCGGCCGTTCTCCGCCTTCACCTGGGGCAGCTCCAGCCGCCGGACCTCATCGGCACAGATCCCCTCCAGCCCGAAGAGGGTGGGGATCGCAAATCGCAGTTCTGACATAGGGTCCCTCATTTCTCTTTCGTGGGGCCCGCCCCCTGGGCGGGCAGTCTTTCGCGGCCTGTCCTACAGTGCCATCGGCGGGTAATGCTCCACGCCGGCCACCCGCTCCAGCCCCACCTGCCGGGCCCGGAGGGCATACTCGGCCACATCGCCGGTGGTGTACACGGTCAGAGAGCCGGGGCCCTCCCTGGCGGCCCGCAGCCCCTCCCGGTCCAGATGGGCCTCCAGGGCCCGGGCCATCTCCTCCGCCGGGTCGATGAGGAGCAGATCGGGATACAGCCTGCGGATCCTGTCCGCCACCAGGGGATAGTGGGTGCAGCCCAGGACACAGCAGTCCACCTCGTCCTCCAGGACCATGGGGCCCAGCTCCCGGCGCAGTTCCTCCTCCACCCGGACCATCCTCGCCGGATCCCCCAGGCTGTGCTCCACCAGCCGGGCCAGGTCGGGACAGCCGCAGCTGAGGACCACCAGCTTCCGAGGGCTCTGGGCCAGGATCTTTTGGGGATAGATCCCGGCCCGGTGGGTAAAGACGGTGGAGATGACCCCCACTTTGTCCACCTCCAGGCCGGACACCGCGTCCGCCCCCGCCTGGACGGCACTGAACACGGGGCAGGCGGCTGTGTCCTCCCACCGATCCAAAAGGCAGGAGATGGTATTGCAGGCCACCAGCAGGGCCTTCACCTCCCGCTCCTCCATGAAGCGGAACATATACCGGGCCAGGGCGGCGATCCGCTCCTCTGGGTGGTTGCCATAGGGGATGTGGGCCCCGTCACCGAAGTAGAGCAGCTCCTCCTCCGGCAGCAGGCGCTGCACCTGTTTGACCACGCTGAAGCCCCCGATCCCCGAGTCCAGGATCCCGACGGGGCTGTTTGGATGTGACATAGGGTCCCTCCAAAATTGCGGATACGCGGATACAGGGACGGATCCCATCCGTCCGTCCGCCCAAAGATCGTTTCCGGTCCATAGGGGCGGACGATATCCGCCCCTGTACACTCTATGCGGCGCCTTTCCCGATCAGGACACCCGGCTCACCGCTCCGGTGACGGCGTCCAGCTGGTAGGAACCAGTGCCGGTGGTGACCCGCCACACCGGCGTGAGGACGGCGGTGCCCGACAGTGAGACGGCGGTGACATAGCCCGGCTGGATCGCGTCGATCCGGTTGCACACGTCCCCCAGGGCGCTGACGCCGTTGAGGAGCTGGATCAGGGCAGTGGACACCGAGATGGCCTGGCGGCCTGGGTCCTCCTGGGGCCTGCCCACCAGCAGCCTGCCGGGATCGATCCCGGCCAGAGCGTCCCCCTGGCACACCAGGACCACCTGCTGGGTGAACAGAGGCGCCCCCTTCCAGGTCTGGCGGAAGAGCAGTTCCTCCCCCTCCTCCAGGATGGTCCCTTCCAGGCCCATCCCCTCCAGCAGGGCCAGACAGCCCGCTGCCCGGTCCTCCCCCAAAGGGAAGGCGGCAGGATCCAGCTGGGCGGAGAAGGTGCCGTCACTGTGGAACTGGACGGCTCCGTTGTCATTGAGATAGCGATATACCTCTCCCCCCCGGGACTCGGCAGTCACCGCTCCCTGGAGCAGGGCGGCGGCGGCCCGCTCCTCTCCCTCCAGATCCCGCTCCGCCGTCTGGGGGAGCAGGTCGATGGACTGAGGGATCAGCCGCTCGTCCACCTCCACCCCACGGTTCCGGAGGAACTGGATCGAATCCTCCCGGGCCCGGCTGCGCAGCCGGTTGCTCTGGACGGTCTGACTGCCCACCAGGATCAGCAGGCACAGATCCGTGACGGCCAGGACGATCAGGATGATGTTCTTCAGCTTGGTCCACGGCACGGCTTCACCCCTCCCCTCTCCCGGTATCCCGGGCCGACCAGCCGGCGGACACTGACACTGCGTCGCCGCCGCTGTCGGCATAGGTGAGCAGCAGCTCCTCCCCTTCCAGGCCCTGGGCGGCCAGCGCCGCCGCCGCCTGACGGGGGGGCAGCACCAGAGAGGAGCCAGCGGCGGCGGTATAGCTGCGCAGGCACAGAGTGAACTGGACGATCTGCCCCTCCCTCACCTGGAAGCGGGCAGCGCAGCCCTGGTCCAGCAGGACGGGGATCCCATCCAGGCTATAGCCGAACTGGATCTCCCAGCCGCCCTCCTCCTCCGTCACCGACATGAGGTAGAGCCTGGCCTCGCCGCACCGGGGGCCCAGGGCGGACAAGGCCACCTGGCGGCAGGTCTCCACGCTGTCGAAGAGGGGGCCCGCCTCCCCCTGGCGCAAGACGGGGAAGAGGCCGCCGGACCCGCTCCCCTCATACTGATATTGGGCCACCCCCCGGTCGGACAGACGGACGCTGTCGTCCCCGCTGCGGGCCACCTGTTCGTCGGTGGAGTAGAAGCTGGTGGAGTTGAGGGAGAAGCCCAGATCCTGGACCAGGGCCTCCAGGGCCGCCTGACCGCCGCTCACTGGGTCGGCGGCGGTATATACCGTTGGGATCGGGGCTGCGGGGAGGAGGAGGGTATCCGGGTCCAGCCCCTCATACAGCTCGGATTCGAAGGCGTAGAAGGCCCCGTTCCCGGTCAGTCCGGCCAGCATCTCCTTCAGCGTGGAGGAGCTGGCCGCCGTGGTCCGGCACCGGAAGCACTCCCCGCTGTCCGCGTCCTGGTAATACAGTGCTGTCCAGCCGTCCTGGACGGTGAGGACCAGCCGCCGGACCGTGGCGGTGAGCTGGGTGGGCTCCCCGGTCAGCCAGCCCACCAGGACGGGCAGGGGGATTTCCCCCTGGAAGTCCATATACACACTGGTCATCCCGGTGAGGGCCGCCTCCCAGGCGGCTCGGCTCACCGGCTCTGGCTGTCCGGCGTTGGACAGGGCCTCGGCCAGGGGGCCGGCCACCTGCTGGAACAGGACCTGACAGCCCTCCTGATCGTATTGGACGGCACAGCGCATCCCCTCGGTCCCCTCAGGCCCGCCCATCCCCTCCGGCAGGCCGGAGGGAGCGGGCAGGCCGACCACCATCGTCAGGGGCAGAGCGCCCTCCACCCGGTCCACCCCCTGGGCCTGTCCCGAGGCAGTCTGACGGCCCTCCTCCCTCAGCAGACTGTGGAGGGGGGCGGCCAGCGGGGTCTGGAGGAGGAGCCATGCCCCCAAGGCGGTGAGGAGCAGGATCAGCACGTCCTTCCCCAGCTCCACCGCCCGCACTTTTTTATCCCTTCCCATCGTCAGGTCCCTCGATCTCCAGCTCCAGCCGGACGGCCAGGCCCGGGCCCTCCTTGTCCAGAAGGGTGAGCCGGCCCTGGTGCCGGTCTACGATCTCCTTGGCGATGGACAGCCCCAGGCCGGTCCCCCCCGACTGGCGGGACCGGGCCTTGTCCACCCGGTAGAACCGCTCGAAGATCCGGGGGCGGTCCTCCTCCGGGATCCCGATGCCGTCGTCGTCCACGATCATCCATACCCGGCCCCGGCGCTGGCCGGCATAGATGTCGATGTGGCCCCCGTCTGGGGTATATTTGATGGAGTTGGACACGATGTTCATCATCACTTGGACGATCCTCTCCCGGTCGGCCAGGATCTGGGGCAGGTCCGGCTCCAGGTCCAGGGTCAGGACATGGCTGTGCCGCTGGGCCTCCATATAGACGGCGTTGTAGATGTCCTTTACTGCCTCCCCAAAGGGGAAGCGGGCCAGCTTCAGCTCGTCCCGCTGGGAGTCGAACCGGGACAGGGTGAGCAGGTCCTGGACGATATGGGTCATCCGGTCGCTCTCGTTGAGGATGACCCCCAGGAACTTCTTCTCCATGGCCGGCGGGATCTCCCCGGCGCTGTCGTTGAGGGTCTCGGCATAGGAACGGATGTTGGTCAGGGGGGTGCGCAGCTCGTGGGACACGTTGGCCACGAACTCCCGGCGCAGCTCCTCATTCTTCCGCTGCTCGGTGACATCGTGAAGGACCACCAGCACGCCCCCTCCCGCCCGGCCCCGGTCGAAGGGGGCCATGAGCAGCTGGAGGAAGCTGTCCCGGACCTGGCGCTCCTCCTCCAGGTGGTCGTCGGCGGAGAGGACCTGTTCCAGGGCCGCCCCGTCGGGGAAGAGGGCCTCATAGGTGGTGTCAGGCCCGATCTTCTGCCGCAGCATCCGGGCGGCAGCTGGGTTGGAGTGGATCACCTGTCCCGCCCGGGAGAAGGCCACCACCCCGTCGGTCATGTGGAGGAAGAGAGTGTCCAGCTTGTTGCGTTCGTTCTCCACCTGGCGCAGGGTGTCCTGGAGCTGTCCGGCCATGTCGTTGAAGGTGTCGGTGAGCACGCCGATCTCGTCCTGGGAGAGCACCTCGATCTTGCGGGAGAAGTCCCGCTCCGCCACCCGCATGGCCCCCTCGGTCAGCTTCTGGATGGGCGTGACCATGGTCTTGGACAGCAGGATGGACAGCAGGATGGAGATCACCAGCCCGAAGACCAGCGACTCCACGATCAGCAGGAACATCTGACTGGTCAGGTCGTTAGAGGTAGCCTTGTTGTCCAAGATATAGATCACATAGTCCGTCCCGCCCCGGGCGATGGGGATGGCCACGTCCATATAGTCCAGGGCCGGGTCGCTCTCGTCCCCGGTCTGCCGGGTGCTCAGGGCGTGGACCAGGTTCTCGCTGTACTCCAACCGCAGGTCCTCCCCGTCGGGGGAGATCAGACAGGCGCCGCTGCTGTCCAGGATATACAGCTTGCGGTTCCGGCCGTCCACGCCCAGCTCGCCGGCGTAGGCATCCAGCACCAGGGCCATCTGGTCCGCCCCGTTCTCCTGCTCCTCCGCCGGGGTGGTCAGGTCGTGGTAGAGCAAAGGGTCCTGGAACACGTCCGCCATCTGGCCATAAAAATCCTTCAGATAGAACGCCGCCACCGAGTTGATCAGGAACGCCCCCACCACCATCATCAGCGACAGGATCAGCAGCACCATGATCATCACCAGCTTCATCCGCAGACTGCGCAGCATGGCCGGGACCTCCTCTCCTCGGAACAAAGTCCGCTTTGGTTTTTCGCCCGCGGGCGGGACGGAGGGTCACCGCCGCTCCCGCACGTCGGACCGCCCCACCAGATAGTCCAGGCTGACATCGAAAAAGTCGGCGATGGCGATCAGGCCGGGGAACTCCGGATATCGGGTCGCGTATTCATAAGCCTGATAGGAATTCACTGCCAAACCAAACTGTTCTGCCATTTCCCGTTGCTTCAGTCCGCGCTCGATTCGCAATTCCCTGATTCGTTCGCAAAATTTTGCCATCATAATACCTCCAGAGCCTTGACAGCCACTTTAAGAGAGTGTATAATACACTCACTTTAAGAGATTAAACGAGGTGATCTCAAAATGCAAGACCTATTGAAAGAGCTGTTCTGGAACTCCGATGAGATCCACAGCGCCGCCGATCAGATCTGTCAAAGCATCCCCGGCTATCAGGAATCAGCACAGCGATATGAAGAGACCGCAGCGCAGGTCCAGAACATCCTGGGCTACGAGCTCTATGACCAGCTCTGTACCCGCCTGGCAGAATGCTCCGCCTATGAGATCCGAGCTTACTACTCTCTCGGTCTGGGCCTGCGGGAAGAGCTGATGCATTCGCTGTCCTTCTAGCTCCCGTCCCCGCCGCAGCGGATAAGGCTCCTTTTGCCCTCTCCGTCATCCGCTGCGCGGATGCCACCTCCCCCAAAGGGGGAGGCAAGGGCGGATGCGGTAAGGTCTGCGTCTTGGCTCCCCCTCTGGGGGAGCTGGCTGGCCGCAGGCCAGACTGAGAGGGCCTCCCCGCCCCCAGGCGGATCAGGAGGCTTTCCGCCTGCGGGCGAGCCGGTGGATCACTCTCCAAAGTAGTATCCCATCCCCCGTTTGGTCTTGATGAAGGCGGGAGAGGCGGGGTCGTCCTCGATCTTCTCCCGCAGGCGGCGGATGGCCACGTCCACCGCCCGCACGTCGCCCACATAGCCCTCATAGTTCCAAACATGCTCCATCAGGGCCTCCCGAGAGAAGATCTTCCCCGGCCGGGAGGCCAAAAAGCGGATCAGATCGTACTCCCGCTGGGTCAAGTCCAGGGGGACGCCGTCTTTGAAGATGGTGGCCCGCTCCTCGTCCACGTCCATCCGGGCGCCCAGGGGCTCCTCCGCCGCAGAGGCGGGAGGGGGCGGGGCGGACATGTCCGCACGGCGGATGTTCGCCTTCACCCGGGCGATCAGCTCCCGGTTCTTGAAGGGCTTCGTGATATAGTCGTCGGCGCCCAGCTCCAGGCCCCGGACCTTGTCGTCCTCCTCCTCACGGGCGGTGAGCATGACGATGGGCACCGAGGATCCGGCCTTCCGGATCCGCTCGCACACCTCGAAGCCGTCCATCCCGGGGAGCATCAGGTCCAGCAGCACCAGGTCCGGGTCCTGTTCCAGGGCCAGTTGGAGGCCGGCGGCTCCGTCCAGGGCCTCCACAGTGTCATACCCCTCCTTCATCAGGTTGAAGGACAGGATATCCACGATGCTCTGCTCATCCTCTACGATCAAAATGGTCTTTCCCATAGGTGACCTCCATTCCTCATCACTTCGGCCCCATCTTGGGCAGGGGGCTCACAGGCCCAGCAGGACCTTCACCTTCAGCGTGGCAGACACCGTCTTGCCGTCGGTGATGGTGCCGTCCATCACCTGCTCCACCAGCTGGCTGAAGGGCATAGTGACCACATCCAAAAACTCGTCCTCGTCCAGGTGCTGTTCCTTCCGGGACAGCCCCCGGGCCAGATACATATGGAGGGCCTCGTCACAGAAGCCGGGAGAGGCCAAGGTATAGCCCAGATAGGTCCACTCCGCCGCCTCCAGGCCCGTCTCCTCGCTCAGCTCCCGCTGGGCCCCCAGGAGCCGGTCCTCCTCCGCCCCGTGGTCCAGCTTGCCCGCAGGCAGCTCCAGCAGCAGCTGCTGGATGGGGTAGCGGAACTGCTTGACCAGGTAGACGGTCTGGTCCTCGTCCAGGGCCAGCACCGCCACACCGCCCGGGTGGTAGACCACCTCTCTGGCCGCCAGGGCGCCGTCGGGCAGCCGGGCCTGGTCCAGCGTCACCTTGATGATCTTCCCCTCGAAGATCGTCTGGCTGCTCACCATCTCTTCCTTCAAGTCCATGGGATGCATCTCCTTTCCAAGATCATGTTCCCGATCTGGGATAGTATACCACAAACAGGACATTTCGTAAAGACGGAGATAGGGCCGGACCGGGCCTGCCGGATCTGTATCAAACGGCTATTGACATAAAAATACGATCCCTCTATAATGGTCCTCTGAACGAAAAGAGAAGAAAAAGGAGGGATCCCAGTGGAATCTCCCAAGAAAGAGAATAAAATGGGGATCATGCCGGAGAACAGGCTGCTGCTGAACATGGCCGTGCCCATGATCTTGTCCATGCTGATCCAGGCACTGTATAATGTGGTAGACAGCTATTTCGTCGCCAAGCTCAGCGAAGATGCGCTGAACGCGGTGTCCCTGGCCTTCCCGGTGCAGAACCTGATGATCGCGGTGGCGGTGGGCACCGGCGTGGGCATCAACGCCCTGCTCTCCCGCAGCCTGGGCCAGAAGGACCAGGCGCGGGCGGACCGCACCGCTATGAACGGCCTGCTGCTGGAGGGACTGAGCTGTCTGGTGTTCACCGTTCTGGGCCTCACCTGCGCCCGGCTGTATTACACGGTCCAGACCGACATCCCCGGGATCGTGGACTACGGCACCGACTATCTCACCATCGTCTGCGGGGCCAGTGTGGGCATCTTCCTGTCAGTGGCCTGCGAGCGGCTGGTCCAGGCCACCGGCCGGACGGTGTACGCCATGGTGATCCAGGGGGTGGGATCGATCGTCAACCTGGTCCTGGACCCCATCCTGATCTTCGGCCTCTTCGGCTTCCCCGAGCTGAAGGTGGCGGGGGCCGCCGTGGCCACCGTGGCCGGCCAGATCATCGGCGGGCTGGTGGGCCTGTGGCTCTCCCTCACCCACAATCCAGAGATCCACATGTCCTTCCGGGGCCTGCGGCCCAGCAAAGAGGTGGTGAAGGGCATCTACAGCGTGGGCCTGCCCTCCATCGTCATGCAGTCCATCGGGTCGGTGATGGTCTTCGGCATGAACCAGATCCTCATCGCCTTCACCGCCACCGCCACCGCCGTGTTCGGGATCTACTTCAAGCTCCAGTCCTTCATCTTCATGCCCGTCTTCGGCCTGAACAACGGCATGGTGCCCATCGTGGCCTATAACTACGGCGCCCGGAAGCCCGACCGGATCGTGAAGACGGTGAAGCTGGCCATCGGCTACGCCTCGGGGATCATGGCCCTGGGCTTCGCGCTCTTCCAGATCTTCCCCGCCGTCTTCCTCGGTCTGTTCCGCGAGCAGTTGGACCTGTCCGGGGCGCTGCTGGCCGTGGGGGCCCCCGCCGTCCGGTCCGGACTGGCTCAGCTCCTCCCCGGTATCTTCCCGGCGGCAGAGGGCGCCGGCGACCTGCTGTCCATCGGCGTCCCCGCCCTGAGGATCATCTCGTGCAGCTTCCTGCTGGCCGGGTTCTGCATCGTCAGCGGTTCCGTGTTCCAGGCCCTGGGCCACGGGGTGCTGTCTCTGACGGTATCGGTGGTCCGGCAGCTGGTGGTCCTCCTCCCTGTGGCCTACCTCCTCTCCCGCACCGGATCTCTGGACGCTGTGTGGTGGGCCTTCCCCTTCGCAGAGCTGTTCTCCACCTCTCTCACCATCCTCTTCCTCCTCCGGGTCTACCGGAAGAAGGTGGCCCCCATGCGGGAGCCTGTCCCTCCAGTGGATTGATCCGATATGATGAAGGGACCAGACCGAACGGTCTGGTCCCTCTCTCATCACGGGGCCCGCCGCCCCTTGGAGCCGATGTACTTCTCCAGCAGGTCCTGCCCCTTCTCCCGCCTGATCAACTTAAAGCCGTACCTCTCAAAGAAGCGCCGGGCTCTCTCGTTATCAGGCGGGCAGTGGAGCCGCAGGCGGTCCCGGCCGCTGTTGCGCCACAGGGACACCGCCTGTCCGATGAGCTGGACCCCCAGCCCCCTGCCCCGGTCCTCCGGAAGGATGGAGAGAAATTTGATGTATCCCGCCTTTTTCGTCTTGTACCGGTCGTCATACAGGATCACGCCCATTGGCCGCTCCCCCGCGTGGAATATGTGGAGGTTCCACATGGAGCGATCCCACAGGTCTTCCGCCTCGGCCAGGAGGATCGGATCCTCCACGCCGGGGCAGACCTCCCGGCGCAGCTTCAGGTAGAGCTCCCGGTCCCAGCATTGGTGGATAAATGGTATATCGTTCCACAGGTTCACGTCGGCCGCCGCCTTCTTGTCCTTCCGCCACCAGGCCTGGCGGGCCAGGGTGGAGATGTCCTCCGGCAGGTGGGAGTTGTCCATCTCATACTGGATCGCAAACCGCTCCCCGTCGAAGGTGAGGCAGGACACCGCCGTGTTGTCCCCGTGGGGCATGGCGTGCCACTCCTCCGGCGGGATATTTTTCACCTTGCCCAGGAACTGGCGGATGGCCATGCCGTGGCTGAACATGGCCACGGTCTGGTCCGGATACCGCCGGGCCAGGCGGCGCACCGTCTCATCGATCCGGTCCCCCAGCTGGAAAAAGTTCTCCGCCTTCTCCACCTCCCAGGCCGGGTCGGTGCGGTCGAACAGGTCCATCTGCTGGGGGTCGCTGTGGCGCACAGCTCCAAAGGTCCGGTCCTCCCACTCCCCCAGGTCCAGCTCCCGCAGGCCGGCGCAGGTGTGGAGGGGGAGGTTTTTGGGGCGGTAGACCGCCCGGGCGGTGGTACGGGTCCGGAACAGGTCGCTGGACCACACCGCGTCGATGTGGATATCCCGGAACCGCTCTTCCAGGGCGGCGATCTGCCGGTAGCCGTTTTCGGTGATGAGGGAGTCATACCAGCCGTGGACCCGGCGGTACAGGTTCCCCTCCGCCTCGGCGTGGCGGATGAGATAGATGGTGGTCATGTCATGGCTCCTCCTTGTCCTCATTCCCCTGGGCGGCGCGGTGCTCCCCCTTCATCTCGATGTGGATCAGCAGGGACAGCAGTGCCCGCAGCAGGATCACCGCCCCCAATACCATCAGCTCGTTCAGATCCCGGACCAGGACGGTCTTCAGAATCTCGGCAGCCATCTTGAACTCCAGGCTGGTGGCAAGGCCGTCGGCCAGATAGAACTTGATGTTCCGGGGCCGGCGGGACACCAGCCCGGCACAGTACAGCCAGAAGGCACGGAGGGCGGTGACCGCCACCACGAAGATCCCCATCAGCTCACAGGCGGAGATGATGGTGGGCAGACACTGCTCGATGAGGCGTTCCAGCATAGAGACGCCCTCCTTTCCTTTTTCACGGTCTGTCTGCAGGGCAAGGGCTCGGCCTCCTCCGATCAGGACGTTGGTCCGGCGTCACGGCGTCACCAGGGCTTTGCTCCTCCGGTGAGCTCCGACACAGCGGACAGCCCCTGCCGTTCGGCGATATCGGCCAGACCGTCCCGGACCTTGAGGGGGGCGTATGGGTCGGCGAACATGGCGGTGCCCACCGCCACAGCCGTGGCCCCAGCCAGCATCAGCTGGGCGGCGTCCTCTCCCTTGGCCACCCCTCCCATGCCCAGGATAGGCAGGGAGACCGCCTGAGAGACCTCCCACACCATCCGCACCGCCACCGGCAGCACGGCGGGGCCGGACAGCCCTCCCGTGTTCATCTTCAAAACGGGCCGGCGGGTGTCCACGTCGATCCGCATCCCCCGGATGGTGTTGATGAGAGACAGGGCGTCCGCCCCGGCTCCCTCCGCCGCCTTGGCGATCTCGGTGATGTCGGTGACATTGGGTGACAGCTTCACCATCACCGGCACGTTCCCGGCGTTCTTTTTGGCTGTTTCAGTGACCTCTGCGGCCAGATCCGGCCGGGTGCCGTAGGCCATCCCGCCCGCCTTCACATTGGGGCAGGAGATGTTCACCTCGATCATGTCCACCCCGGCTGCGGAGAGCTTCTCGCACATGATCCCATACTCCTCCGGGGTATTGCCGGAGATGTTGGCGATCACCTTAGTGTCGAACTGCCGCAGGAAGGGCAGCTCTTCGGCGATGAAGGCGTCCACGCCGGGATTCTCCAGCCCCACCGAATTGAGGATCCCCATGGGTGTCTCGGCGATCCGGGGGGCGGGGTTGCCGTTCCGGGGATGGAGGGTGAGGCCCTTGGCGCAGATCCCCCCCAGCTCCCCCAGGTCATAGAACTGGCTGTACTCCCGGCCGAAGCCGAAGGTGCCCGAGGCCACCACCACCGGATCTTTCAGGGCCACCCCCGCCAGCTTGACAGTCATATCAAGCATCCCAGTCCACCTCCTCCGCATCGAACACCGGACCGTCCTTGCACACATGCTTGACCGTCCCATCTCTCATAGGCGTGGCGCACACCAGGCACGCCCCCACCCCGCAGCCCATCCGTTCCTCCATGGACACCTGGCAGGGCACGTTGGATTCGGCCGCCACCTTGGCCACGCTCTTCAACATGGGCTTGGGCCCGCAGGCCAGGACGGCGTCATAGGACCGATCCCGGCCCAGCTCCTGCCGGACCAGGGCGTCTACAAAGCCGTGGTAGCCCAGAGAGCCGTCATCGGTGGCGATCTGCACATCATTGCAGTCGCCGCCGAACTCGTCCAGCAGGATGGTCTTGTCCTTGGAGCGGAAGCCCAGGATAGCGGTGGATGTCCCGCCGGTGTACCGGGCACAGCCCAGCATGGGGGGCACGCCGATTCCGCCCCCTACCAACAGATACCGGCCCTCCCGGTCTATGGCAAAGCCGTTGCCCAGAGGGCCCAGCACATCCGCTGTGTGGCCTGCGGGACGGCGGGCCAGCCAGGCCGTGCCCTCGCCCCGGACCTCGAAGACGATGGTAAGGGTATCTCCCTCCCTGCTCTCCGTCCACTCACAGATGGAGATGGGGCGGCGGAGGAGGGTCCCCTCCCCGCACTTGATGTGGACGAACTGTCCGGGGCGCACGCCAGACGTGCGGACCATGTCCCCCACGGCCAACACCATATAGATGGCGTCTCCCATCTGCGTTTTTTCAAGGATCCTGCATCTGCGCTCTATTTTCATCGTTTCACCGCTTTCTATTTCTCCTGCATCCGCTTCAAACATTTCAAGATCCCGGCCCGGTCCTTGGCCGTCTTCATAAAGGCGGGCAGATGGTCCGACTCCATCCTGCCCAGGTAGCCCACGGCGGGCCGCTCCCGCAGGCCGGCGCCGAGGTAGCCGATCAGCCAGGCCAGGTGCGCCCGGTCCAGCGCCCAGACCTGCTTCCCCCGATAGCTGGACAGGAACCACAGCTCCAGCCCGAACCAGGGTTCCCGGCCGTTCCGGATGTCCCCCCAGACGGTATACCAGCCGCCGGGGACCTTCTGCACCCGGCCCGGCATCTCATGCCCGCAGTAGGGGCAGGCCGCCCGGAGCACTGGGAAGCCCCCCGTCTCCTCGGGCAGGTGGACCCGGTAAAAGCGCCCGCACCCCTCACACAGCCCCTCCACCTTCCGCCGGGATACGGCCCGGGGCTTTTCCATCACCTTGCGGCACCTCTCACACCTGAAATAGAATCGCTCCTCGTCCGCCGTCACTGCCCCTGGCCCGCCGCAGGCCGGACACTTCACCATCAGCCCCGTCCGGAGGGCGGCGGCGGTGGAATAGGTCCCGGGGGGACTGTCCGCCGCCCGTATCATGGCACTGCCTCTTTCCGGGCGGCTCTTCATGGGACTTGGGGCCGGGCTCCTTCGGCCCCTCCCCGGGAGCCGGGCCCCGCTCCGCTTTGGGATCATAGCGGCCTCCTTCCTTGAGACTGATCCTGCAGGGGGGCGCCCGCCCGCTCCAGCAGCATGCGCCGCCCGATCCTTCAGGCGGATGATATCCGCCCTGACCAGGCGCAGTGGATCTTGGCAGCCGCCATAACGATCACACGATGGTCACGAACTGCCGGATATCCTCCCGCATGGCAATGGCTGCGTCCCGGGCGGCCTGGGCGAAGTCCAGCCCGTCCTTCCCCGTCTTCTTCCAGGCGCACATGATCCCCCGGGAGGAGTTGACGATGGCCCCGTGGCCGTATCTGTCGAAGGCGTACTTCACGTCGTCAGCGGTGCCTCCCTGGGCCCCGTAGCCGGGGACCAGGAAGAAGGTCTTCTCCAGCCGTTTGCGCAGGGCCCGGATGTCGGAGGGGTAGGTGGCCCCCACCACCGCCCCTGCCATGGTGTAGCCGTATCTGCCCTCGGTGCCCTGGGCCACCCGTTCGTTCAGATCGCCGATCACCTCATAGACCTGCCGGTCGCCGGCCACGATGTCCTGGAGCTCGCCGGAGCCGGGATTGGAGGTCTTCACCAGCACGAAGACGCACTTGTCCTCCGACACGGCGGCGTCCAGGAAGGGACGGATGGAGTCGGAGCCCATATAGCCGCTGATGGTGATACAGTCCGGGTCGAAGGACTTGAAGGTCTGTCCCTCGATCTTGGCTCCGGTGAGCCAGCCCTCGGAGTAGGCGGCGGCGGTGGAGCCGATGTCCCCCCGCTTGATGTCGGCGATGACATAGAGGCCCTTGCTCTTGGCATATGCGATGGTGCGCTCCAGCATCTCCATCCCCCGCCAGCCCATGTTCTCATAGTAGGCGGTCTGGGGCTTCACCGAGGGGACGACGTCGCACAGTGCATCGATCAGCCCCACGTTGAACTGCCAGATGGCCTCCACGGCCCCCTCCAGTCCCACGCCGTGGGCCTCATAGGCGGCCTTGCGGATGTGCTCGGGCACATACTCGATCCTGGCGTCCAGCCCGGCCACGGTAGGGTTCTTCATCGCGCGGATCTTGTCCTGTAAAATATCGAATGACATACTATCGTTTCCTCTCTCTATTATGATCTGTTCCAGGTGCTGCTCCTCTCTTGGCCTCTCTCTTCCAGGGGGCGGCCAGCGCACCTGACTGGGGCCTCCCCTTTCCTTTGCGGGGGCGCTTGGCGCTATCCCCCGTCCCGATAGATGATCTTGCCCTTGGCGATGGTATATTTCACCTTCCCCCGCAGCTTCCGTCCGGCGAAGGGGGTGTTGCGGGCCTTGGAGGCGAACTGGTCCGGATCCACGGTCCAGACCTCATCCGGGTCGAAGATCACCAGGTCGGCCATCGCCCCCAGGGACATATGCCCCCGGGCCAGGCCCAGGATATCGGCGGGGGTGGTGGACATGCGGCGGATGATGGCGGGCAGGTCCATCTTTTTGGTGTGGTACAGCTGGGTGAGGGCGACGGCCAGGCTGGTCTCCAGGCCGATCATCCCGCTGGGGGCCCGGCTGAGGGGCCGGGCCTTCTCCTCTGGGGAATGGGGGGCGTGATCGGAGGCGATCGCGTCTATGGTGCCGTCCTTCAGGCCGGCGACGACGGCCTGGATGTCCTTCCGGGTGCGCAGGGGCGGATCCACCCGGGCCAGGGCCCCCTGGGTGAGGACCTCGTCCTCGGTGAGGGTGAAATACTGGGGACAGGTCTCACAGGTGATGGGCGCTCCCTTCTTCTTCATCTTCCGGATGATATCCACGCTGCGGGCCGTGGACACATGGCAGATATGCACGCCGGAGCCGGTCTCCTCCGCCAGCATGGCGTCCCGCATGACCATGATCTCCTCCGCGATGGCAGGCCGGCCCTCCAGCCACAGTTTTCGGGAGACGCTCCCCTCGTTCACCGCCCGGCCGGAGACCATAGAGGTGTCCTCACAGTGGCAGAGCACCGGCAGGCCCAGCTGGCGGGTGCGGATGAGCACGTCCCGCATCAGGTTGGCATTGTCTACATTGTTCCCGTCGTCCGACAGGGCCACGGCCCCTGCCGCTTTCAGGGCCTCGGCGTCGGTGGGCTCCTCCCCCCGCAGCCCCAGGGAGAGGGCGGCGACGGGATAGACCTCCACCCCGTTGGCCTGTCTGGCTCGGGCCCGTATGTAGGCCACCTGCTCGGGACGATCTATCGCCGGGCTGGTGTCGGCCATACAGGCCATGGAGGTGACGCCCCCCCGGGCGGCGGCGGCACAGCCGGTGAGGATGTCCTCCTTATAGGTCAGCCCCGGGTCTCGAAGGTGGACATGCATATCCACCAGGCCCGGGGCCACCGCGAGCCCGGAGGCGTCGATGGTCTCTCCGGCCTCCGCCGGCAGCCCCCGCTCCAGGACGGCGATCCGGCCGTCCTCCACCAAGATGTCCTGGAGCAGCACCGCCCCAGTCACCGGGTGGACCACCCGGCCATTTTTGATCAAAAGTTTCATATGTTCCCTCCACAGGGCTCAGTTTGGTCCATGAGATCCTTTGGTGTGCAGGCGCACACTTTTCTGATTTTAAATTATAGCGGAACGGGCAGGATTTAGCAACGAGTTTTTCAAATTTTCGGGGCAACCTATCACAGACGGAGGAGACTGTGAGCTCCTTCGGATCAAAGGAGGGAGAAACGATGATGATGCACGGGAGCTCCTGCGGATGCCACAGCAGCGGGTCCTTCTTCATGGGCGCGGCCGCGGGGATGGCCCTGGGCGCGGCGGTCGGGGCGGTGATGGCGCCGTCCAGCCGCCAGGTCAAGCGGGCCGCCCACAAGGCCGTCCGGCGGGTAGACCAGGTGGTGGACCGCCTGGCCGACGCCATGGACATGTGAGCATGACGAGGCCCCCGGCATCGATGCCGGGGGCCTCTATCCAACGCTTTATCCATACATCCCGTCCAGGATCTCCACGATATCTCCGATCACCCCGTCGTTGCAGTGGCAGAGGATCCGGGCCCCCCAGTCCTTCACCTCCTGGGCGCAGTTGGCCGGAGCGAAGGGGATGGCGGACCGGGCCAGCATGGGGATATCGTTCTGGTTGTCCCCCACACAGTAGACGCAGCCGGGGGCGATCCCCAGCAGTTGGGCCAGGCGGGCGATCATCCCGCCCTTATTGCTCCCCTTCCGGGTGAGCTCCAGGTAGCGGGGGTTGGAGAAGATGGCCTCATACCGGTCCCCGAACTCCTCCAGCAACCGGGTCTGGACGGGGAGCAGCACCTCCTGCTCCTGGTGGAGGATGGCCTTCACCCAGGGCACCGGCATCTCCGGGATGGGACGGGCGGTGTAGCCGCACCCCACCTTCTTCAGGTGGGCATAGGTGATCTCATTGGGGTTGCACACATAGATGTCCTCCCCGTGGTACACCTCCAGAGACAGAGAGGGCCAGTCCTCCATGATCCGGGCCAGGTCCTGGGGGGCGGAGAGGGGGAGGAGGGTCTGCTCCAGCACCTCCTCCCGCTGGAAATCATAGATCGCCGCCCCGTTGGACAGCACTGCCGGGGCGTTCATAGGTACCAGGGGCGCGTAAGGCGCGAAGGTACGGTGGGCCCGGCCGGTGGCCACCGTGAAGCGCCCCCCCTCCCGGATGAAATACCGGATCGCCTCCAGATTCCGCTCCGGGATCCGCAGGTCCAGGCCGTATAGGGTGTCGTCGAAATCGCTGGCCAGCAGCAGGCCGTCAAATCTTCCCATGGGGCCTCTCTTTCTGCCCCCTTGGGGGACTTATCTCAGATCCTCGCCCAGATAATACTTCTCCAGGGGCTTATGCGCCAAGGCGAAGACCGCGATGCACAAGATCAGATCCACCGCGATGTAGCTGCCGTTGTAGACGGCGGAATAGAGGTATGGGTCGTCGAAGACAGTGCCCAGCACCGCCGTGGGGGCCAGGATACGGTAGATGGTGATCCCGCTGATGAAGTGGACCACGAAGCGGCCCAGGGCCCCGACGGCGCTCCCCCAATAGATCCCTCCCGGCCTGCCCCTGCCCAGTCCCGCCAGAGCCAGCGGGAAGAAGGCGACGACATAGTCCAGCAGGATAGAGGCCCAGCCGTAGCTCACCGCCCCCTGGACGAAGACCTGGAGCACCCCGAAGGCGGTGCAGGCGATCAGCCCCGGCCCCGCTCCCCAGCGGACACAGAACAGGAACAGGGGCAGCATCTCCAGGGAGATGGAGCCCCCCTGGGGGAACTCATAGGGCTTGATCAGCCCCAGCACCAGGGCCAGGGCGATCAGGATCCCTGCCTCCGCCACCATGCGGGTCGTTTTGCTCTTTTCCAACGTCGTTTCCTCCTGAAAGTGAAGATACCGCAATACATCCGGTCGGGTGTAGTGCGGCAGCAGGAGACGACGGCGGCAGTCCTCTCTTTCCACACTCCCTACGCCGGCATTACCCGGATCAGGTCTGAGGGATCGGAGAGGCCAGGCCCTCTCGCATCTCAGCCGGGAACTTTGGTCCCAGCACCCCTGTGTTCGGTCATATCACGGTCCTTTCCTATTCTAAGCCCCCTGAGCGGGATTTGTCAAGTACCGATCTTGGACAGAAGGGGGCCCGCCTCCCGGCGGGCCCCTCTCCTCATTTGAACCGCACGGCGGTGCCGTAGGCGATCACCTCAGCGGCCCCCTGCATCACGGCGGAGGAGCCGTAGCGGACATTGACCACAGCGTCGGCCCCGAGGCCCTCGGCCTCGTCCACCATGCGCTTGACCGCGATCTGCCGGGCCTCGTTGAGCATCTCGGTGTAGCTGGTGATCTCACCGCCCACCAGGGTCTTCATGCCGGCCATGAAATCCTTGCCGAAGTTCTTGGACTGGACCACGGCGCCCTTGGCCATGCCCAGCACCTCGAATTCCTTCCCGGGGATGTGATCGATATTTACCAAGATCATAATGTTTTCCTCCTTATTTGATGTAAGACTGTCGTTATCCTCCAGAGCGTCGATCTCCTGGAAGCGTTTTTTCAGCGCCCACAGGGCGGGGGCCATCAGGGCGGCGCAGGATACCGCGAAGGCCGCGAACAGGATGGCCAGCCACCGGGGCAGGCCGGGGATCAGGCACAGGGCCCCGAAGCCGATGACACAGGCCAGCTGGAACAGGACGAACAGGACGACCCCCAGCACCGCCCCCCGCTTCTCCTCAATACTTCCGCGCCTCATCCAGTTCCCCTCCTTCGATCTCCCGCAGCCGCTGCCGCAGCACCGCGAAAGAGAATGGGATGGTGATCAGGCCGCCGGCGGCCAGGATCAGCAGCAGCCCCCGCAGCCAGCCGGTGTCCGTCATGGCCCGGAGACAGAGCATCGCTCCGGCGGACAGCAGCTGGAACAGCGTGCTGAGGACCACAGACCTCACCGCCGAGCGCTTCTCCTGGTCAGTACTTTTTGGCTTCATCCTCTTCCCCTCCCCGGACCTCTTTCCACCGCTGATACAGCGCCACGACGACGCCGATCCCCACGGCCAGGATCGTTCCGATATAGAACAGGATGATGCCGGGCACCACGCCCAGCTCCCTCAGAAGGGGGAACACCGGACCGAGCCCCTGAATCGCCATGGCCAGGACCATCAGGACGAGGCTCACCACCAGCACTGTCACGATCACACTGCCCAACAGGCCGTGGCCTTTTTTGTCAGTAGTTCTTCGCATCTTCCAGCTCTCCTCTCCTCAGTTCCTCCTGCCTCTGGACCAGGACCCAGAACAGGGCCAGCCCCAGGGGCAGGAGCAGCACGCCGCCGGCAAGGACGGCCACGGCCGCCCCGGCCAGGGCGCCGGGGCTAATAGTTCCTCGCATCGTCTTCCTCTCCCTTCTGGATCTCGCGGATCCGCTGATACAGGGCCAGCAGCACCCCCAGGATGATGACGCCGGGGATCGCTATCAGCACCCCCATCAGGGGCAGGGGCGGGGCGTCTTCCGGGGCGGCGGTGAAGCCCCAGACCATCAGGACGATGATCCCCGCCATCAGCGCGGTCATCAGCAGGGCCATGACCACTGCCCCGGCATACCGGATGGGCCTGGTGTCGTTCTTCTGCTTGTCCTGGAAGGTGGTCCCTCCCTCCTCCAGCCGCTCCATCTCCTCCAGCAGGACGGCGGCGTCCAGCGTATCCAGCCGCACCTCCCGGTCCTTCAGAGACTGGCACAGCTGGATGGACTGTTCCAGATCCCGGCGCTCCCGCTCCAAGGCCACCAGGTGGCGGCGCATCCCGTCTGCCACCGTGCCCCCCGCCTGCATCCGGCGGATCTCCTCCAGGGGCACGCCCAGCTTGCGCATCAGCTTGATCTGCCGCAGGATGGCCACCTCTCCCTCGCCGTAGTCCCGGTAGCCGTTCTCGCTGTTGCGCCGGGGAGACAGCAGTCCCTGCTCCTCATAAAAGCGGATGTTCTTCTTGGTGATGCCCACTTGGGCCTCCACCTCGTTGATCTTCATGGGCCTGCCCCCTTTCTGACCATCACTCTACACCTTCCACAAGGGGGAAAGTCAATAGGTTTTCTGCTTTTCATCCAAATAAATTTTTCGGGCGAGGAATATTACCCCCAGGGTGAGCAGGGCAATCGTCCCCTCTGTGACGGCAACAGGGAAAAGGGCGTTGGTCAAGACGGCCGCCATATCCACCAGGGCATGGATCAGGATAGCCGCAGGGAACCAATACCACGCCCCCCGCCTGCGGACGGCGGTATACACCAGTACCGACAGGGCGATGTGCAGGCCCACCGCTGACAGCCGTTCAAAGGCCGTCCAAAAGTAGAGGCCCGCCGGAGCAGCGGCCATACCCTGGATCGCCGCCATACCTGCCTCCGGGATGGGTCCCATGAAAGCCTCCACAGCTGCCAGTCCGCCCCGGTTCAGCGCCAGGGAGATGATAATGTTGTTCAGCATGGTCATCCCGGCCAGCAGCACCGCCTCAATTCCACCGTGGCCCGCGCCATACATCAAGGCATCTTCCGGTCCCCGGCTCCACCGCAGGGTCAATTTGAGGGCCAGCCACCGCCCGCACTCCTCAAATACCCCGGCCATCAGACCGGCGTACAGGGCATACAGCCAGAGATCTCTCTGCAGTGCCGAGCCCAGCGGACCTCCAAGCAGCAGTCTATGCGACTGCTGCTCCAGCACCATGGCAAACACAGGGAATATCACGCAGCCCAGGAAGAAAAACCGCCAGTGCCCCCCAGTCCTCTTACAAAAGAAAATCCCCAGTCCCAGAGAAAGGACCACTGTAAATATCCCGACCAATGCCATGGCTATCATCGTGGCTTGGGCCACCATCAGATCATGTTCCATGTTCTTCAGCTCCTTTCTGAAACATGGTACACCATCCAGAAAGGGGAAGGTCAAGGGTTTTTTGAACATTTTTTAAGTTTCCAGTGGGGGGAAGGGGCAGCCTGCGGCCGTCCCTACGAAATTTCTGTCACTGTCAGCCGCTCCCCCACCACCTGGAACTTCACCTCCAGACCGGCGAAGGCCATACCGTAGATCCGTTCCGGGTCGTCCTGGTACTGGGGCCGGGGGTCCTGGGCCAGGACGGCCAGCAGGGCAGCCCGCTTCTCCTCCGGGACGAGGGCCAGGAGGTCCGCCGGACAGTCCACCCTCAGATCCGCGCCCTTGGGCTGGGCGGCGAAGCCCCCCACGGCCTCGGGCCTGCAGTCGGCGTAGGGCAGATAGGGCTTCACGTCATAGATCGGG
The DNA here is from genome assembly GCA_003612335.1 of bacterium 1xD42-67. Classification (GTDB taxonomy): domain Bacteria; phylum Bacillota; class Clostridia; order Oscillospirales; family Oscillospiraceae; genus Lawsonibacter. The sequence continues at coordinate 19,677 of RAYO01000024.1, read as the reverse complement.
GTGCCGTCCATCAGGTCGGCCCCAGCCACGGTCAGGACGGGCCCCAGCGCCCGGTCCTGCCTCACCTCCAGCAGCCGCACGCAGGACAGGCCGATGGGGTTGGGCCGGAAGGGGGACCGGGTGGCGAACACCCCCAGCCGCCGGTTCCCTCCCAGCCGGGGCGGGCGGACGGTGGGGGACCACTTCTCCCGCCGGGCCTTGGAGAACTCCCAGATCAGCCAGATGTGAGAGAAACCTTCCAGTCCCCGGAAAGCGCTGGGATCGCGGTGTTCCGGCTGGAAGACCACTGTGGCGGACAGTTCCTCCACCAGGCCGCTCTGCCGGGGGATGCCGAACTTTTCCGAGAAGTCGCTGCAAATATGTGCAATGGGCTGAATGTCCATAAAAGATCCCTCCGGCTCTATTATAGGCCAAAGATCCGTCTTTGTCCACCGAAGCGCCAAAATTGAGGCGGGCAAATATGGATTGCTTGCTACTGCGCCCTGAAAGACCTCATCCGCAACCGGGAGTACTATGAGCAGGAGGATAAGGAGGAAAAATGAGAGGGGGCCGCGGCCCCCTCTCCTCACCGGACGATGATATTCTCTGAGATCTCGCTCAGGGCCTGGGCGGCCTCCATATCGAACCGGCCGCTCCGGACCAGGTCGGACAGGGAGATCACCCCCACCAGCTTCCCGCCGTCCACCACGGGCAGGCGGCGGACCTGGTGCAGGGCCATGAGGCGGGTCGCCTCCCGGCAGTCGGCCTCGGGGGCCACTGCGGCGCAGGAGCGGGTCATGATGTCCCGCACCGGGGTCTGGGCTGGGTCCTCCTCGGCGGCCACGCACCGCAGGACGATGTCCCGGTCCGTGACCATCCCCCGCAGGCGGCGGTCCGGACCGCACACCGGCAGGGCCCCCACATTGTGCCGGCTGATCAGCCGGGCCGCCAGGGCCGCGGAGGCGGCGGGCTCCACGGTCACCGCGCTGGGGCTCATCAGATCCTTCACCTGCATGGAAGATCACCCTTTCGATCAAGATCGGTCTGATGACAGTGTTGCCCAAAAGGCGCCCTTTTATCCATCTCCCCTTCTATTTGACGAAGAGCTGGGCCCAGGCATAGCCCTGATATCTATTCCCTGTGTTCTTCTCCAGGCCCACCCCCAGTTTGGTGAACTTCTCGTTGAGGATATTGGCCCGATGGCCCTCAGACTTCATCCAGGCGGCCACCACCTGTTTGGCGCTGGAGTGGCCGGTGGCCACGTTCTCCCCGGTGTAGCTGGACTCCACCTCCGCCTGGGCGATGGCGGTCTTATAGCTGGTGCCGTCGGGACGGGTGTGGCTGAAGGTCCCCACACACTCCCTGGCCCGGACCTGGGCCGCGCCGCACAGGGCGGGATCCAGCTCCAGAGGGGCCAGTCCGGCCTCCTCCCGGGCCTGGTTCACCAGCTCCAGCACCTCCTCCATGGCGTCCCGCTGGTCCTGGGTGAACTGGCCGAAGGGGTCCTCCGCTCCGCTCTGGTCCGGCTGGGGGTCCTCCGCTCCGGGAGCCTCCGCCAGGGGGACCTCCTGGTCGCCGATGTCCACCGCGGGGGCGGAGGTCCCTCCTCCGGGGAGGGCCGGATCGTCCAGCAGGACGGGACGGTCCCCGCCCCTCATCCACAGCAGGCCCGCCGCACACACCAGCGCCGCCAGCAGGGGGAACAGATCCTTTTTCTTCATATATCCTCCTTTCGGCCCGGCCCCCCTTGGGGGAGCAGGGTCTTCCGCCGGTGCAGGAACAGGGTCAGAGTGGTGGCGGAGGCCAGGATATCGGCCACCGGCTCAGCCACATAGATGCCCATCACGTCTTGGGCGATCATGGGCAGCAGGATCGCCAGGGGGACCAGCAGGATGACCTTCCGCAGCAGGGCCAGGAACAGACTGGTCCTGGCCTGGCCCATGGCCATGAAGGCCACCTGACAGGCCATCTGCGCTCCAAAGGCCCAGATCCCGGCGAAAAAGATGGGCATCACCTTCCCCACCAGGGCCACCAGCTCCCGGTCGTCGTTGAAGATGAGGGCCAAGGGCTCGGGGAAGAGGAAGACCACCAGGAAGGCCGTGACCGTGACGGTGAGGGTGGTACGCAGCAGCAGGCGGAAGACCTCCCGCACCCGGTCGTAGTTCCTGGCCCCGAAATTATAGCTCATGATGGGCTGGACCCCCTGGGTGATCCCCTGGACGGGCATGACCACCATCTGCATCACGCTCTGCATCACGGTGACCGTGCCCACATACAGGTCCCCCCCGTAGTGCTGGAGCCCGGAGTTGAGGACCACCGTCACCAGGCTCTCGGTGGACTGCATGATGAAGGGGGCGATCCCCAGAGAGGCGATCCTGCCCACCACCTTCCTCTCCAGACGCATATTCCGGGCGCGGATCCGCAGGCCGGACCGCTCGGAGCACAGGAAGCCCACCACCCAGCAGGCGCTCGCCCCCTGGGAGATGACGGTGGCGATGGCCGCCCCCTGCACCCCCCTCCGGAGGACGAAGATGAACAGCGGGTCCAGGAGGATGTTCAGCACCGCCCCGATCAGCACCGAGGCCATCGCCACCAGGGCCTGGCCCTGGGCGGTGATATAGGCGTTGAGGCCCAGGGCCAGCTGGACGAAGACGGTGCCCATCAGATAGATGGAGATATAGTCCAGGGCATAGCCGATGGTCTCCTCCGAGGCGCCGAAGGCCATGAGCAGCGGCTCCTTGAAGATCGAGAACACCACCGTCAGCACGGCGGCCAAGATCAGCAGCAGGGCAGCCGAATTGCCCAGGATCCGCTCCGCCCCCTCCCGGTCCCCCGCCCCCAAGCGGATGGAGGCGAGCGGCGCGCCTCCCATGCCCGCGAAGGCGGTGAAGGCGGAGATGAGCATGAGGATGGGGAAGGTGACCCCCAGACCGGTGAGGGCGGCTCGTCCCACCTCCTCGATGTGGCCGATGTAGATCCGGTCCACGATATTGTACAGCATATTGATCAGCTGGGCCGCCACTGCGGGCAGGGCCAGCTTGACCATCAGCGGACCGATCGGGGCGCTGGCCAGCGCCTCCTCGCTCCTGTGTGCCTGTGACAAATGGGTCCCCTCCTGTCAGTCCTCTTGTGGATGACAGATAGTATATCACAGCTTTTGAGAAAAAGAAAGGGGCGGACCGATCAGATCGGCAAGAGGGATCTTTCGTCAAAAAAGGCGCGGTCTCCCAGGAAGGATCTGTCCATTCCGAGAGACCGCAGCCCAGCTGCGGCGTAGAGGGCCCGCAGAGCACCGCAGACCCATCCGCTCAGCCCTCCTTTCCCAAGGGGGGCTGAGCGAAGGATCATCTATCCCGCCTTCAGCATCCTGCTGGCGTTGAGGATGGCCAGGACGGACACCCCCACGTCGGCGAAGACGGCGGCCCACATATCGGCCAAGCCCACGGCGGACAGTATCAGCACCAGCAGCTTCACCCCCAGGGCAAGGACCACGTTCTGCCGCACGATGGCCAGGGTCTTCCGGGCGATCCGCACTGCCACGGGGAGCTTGCGCAGATCGTCGTCCATGAGGACGATGTCCGCCGCCTCGATGGCCGCGTCGGAGCCCAACGCCCCCATCGCCACCCCGATGTCCGCCCGGGAGAGGACGGGAGCATCGTTGATGCCGTCCCCCACAAAGACCAGCTTCTCCCTGGGGCGCTTCTCCTCCAGCAGAGCCTCTACCCGTTCCACCTTGTCCGCCGGGAGGAGCTGGGCGCAGAACTGGTCCAGGCCCAGTCCCTCCGCCACCGCCTGGGCGGTCCCTTGGGAATCGCCGGTGAGCATGACGGTCCGGCGCACCCCCGCCGCCTTCAGCTCCCGCAGGGCCAGGGCGGAGGTCTCCTTGGGCTGGTCGGCCACCGCCAGATAGCCCGCGTACCGGCCATCCACCGCCACATGGATGATGGTGCCGGGGCAGTCGCGGCCGGAGGTGACGGAGATCCCCTCCCGGTCCATCAGCTTCCGATTGCCCGCCAGCACTTTGCGGCCGTCGATCGCTGCCCGGACGCCGTGGCCAGCGATCTCCTCCACCTCAGCGGCCCGGCTCTGGTCGGGGACGCCCCCCCAGGCGCTGACGATGGATCTGGAGATAGGGTGGGAGGAGAACTGCTCCGCCAGAGCGGCCAGCTCCAGCAGCTCTCCCTCCTCCATCCCCTCGGGGCAGACGGCGGCGACTGAAAATCTGCCCTGGGTCAGGGTGCCTGTCTTGTCGAAGACCACGATCCCCGCCTGGGCCAGGGCCTCCAGGTAGTTGCTCCCCTTCACCAGGATGCCCTGCTTGGAGGCCCCGCCGATCCCTCCGAAGAAGCTCAGGGGGATGGAGATCACCAGGGCGCAGGGGCAGGACACCACCAGGAAGTTCAGCGCCCGTGGGACCCAGACCCCCCACTGGCCGGTCATCAGGGAGGGGACCGCCGCCAGGGCCAGGGCGGCAAAGACCACGGCGGGGGTGTAGTACCGGGCGAATTTGGTGATAAAGTGCTCCGCCTGGGCCTTTTTCTCACTGGAGTTCTCCACCAGGTCCAGGATCCGGGCCACGGTGGACTGGCCAAAAGGCTTGGATACCCGCACATGGAGCAGCCCGGACAGGTTGACGCAGCCTGAGATCACCTCGTCCCCCGCCTCCACGTCCCGGGGCAGGGACTCGCCGGTGAGGGCGGCGGTGTCCAGAGCGGAGGTCCCCTCCAGCACGGTCCCGTCCAGGGGCACCCGCTCCCCCGCCTTGATGACGATCACGTCCCCCACCGCTACCTCCTCCGGGTCCACCTGGACCAGTTGGCCGTCCCGCTCCACATTGGCATAGTCGGGGCGGATGTCCATCAGGGCCGAGATGGACTGCCGGGACCGGGAGACGGCCACGTTCTGGAACAGCTCCCCCACCTGGTAGAAGAGCATCACCGCCACCGCCTCGGGGTACTCGCCGATCAGCAGCGCCCCGATAGTGGCCACCGACATGAGAAAGTTTTCGTCGAAGACCTGGCCGTTGAGGATGTTGCGGATGGCTTTCCAGAGCACGTCCCAGCCGATCACCAGATAAGGAATCAGAAACAGCGGCCACCGGGCCAGGGCGTAAGCCCCGCAGCCGTTCCGGTCCTGGACCGCCGACAGCAGCGGGATGGGCCCTGACAGCCAGACAGTTGGCAGAAGGACGGCGGCAATGAACAGGAGGAACGAGATCAGGATACGCCAGAGCATCTTTTTTTGTTTCCTTGTCATGCAAAACACCTCTTTATATGGACTTTTCCAGCACGGCAATTCCCTCGGGGACACGGCCTGGTATTACCTCCACCAACACCGGAGCCAGGTTCAGGCTCTCCAGCAGCATCTGGTAGGTCTCCGAGGTGAAGGCGTGCTCATAGTGAAAGCCCACCCCCTGATAAATTTTGATCATGGTCCCGTAGGCCGTCCCCACCCGCCCCTGGAGGTAGGTCGGCAAGATCAGCCGCCCGCCGGGGGCGGTGACCCGCCACAGCTCCCGCACCGCATTTTCCGGTTTCTGGAGCAGATGCAGCACATTGGCGGCAATTACCGCCTCAAAAGTTCCGTCCCGATCGGGCAGAGCGGTGATGTCCCGCTGGGCAAAGGAGATATTGGTCAGCCCCCGCTTTTTCGCCTTCTTCCTGGCCCGGTCCAGCATGGGCAGGGACAGGTCGGTACACAGCACCGTCTCCGCCCTCTCCGCCGCCGCCAAGGAAAATTCCCCCGTCCCGGCGGCGCAGTCCAACACACGGGCCCCCTTGGGAACCAGCCCGGCCACCCGGGCCGCCGCTGCGGCGTTTACCGCCCGGTTGCTCCGCTCCACCAGGTCGTACAGCCAGGCCACCCGATCCCAGAAGGTGCTCACAGCACGATCTGGCAGTCGGGCTCCACCTTTTTACAGGCCTTTACGATCTGCTTCATAATGTCGTCAAACCGGGCGTCGTCGGCCTCCACAGTCATCTTTTGGGTCATGAAGGAGACGGAGGCGTCCGCCACTCCGTCAATCTTTTTGATGGCGTTCTCCATCTTGGCGGCGCAGTTGGCACAGTCCAGGTCGATGAGCTTGAAGGTCTTTTTCATCATGATACATCCTTTCTCGATCTGTTATTTTGTCGGGCGGCCGTCAGCCGCCCCGATCTTGGGGCCGGTCCGCGGGGCGCGGCCGGATGCTGTCTGCCCCTACTCCACAACGTGCTCCATCCCCTGGGCCAGGATGTGGATCACGTGGTCGTCGGCCAGGGAGTAGTACACTGTCTTGCCCTCCCGGCGGGATCTCACCAGCTTGCTGTTCTTCAGCACCCGCAGCTGGTGGGACACAGCGGACTGGGTGATCTCCATCAGCTTGGCGATGTCGCAGACGCACAGCTCCGATTCCAGCAGGGCGTACAGGATCTTCACCCGGGTGCTGTCCCCAAAGATCCGGAACAGTTCCGCCAGGTCGTAGAGCTGTTCGTCAGGGGGGAGCTGGGCCCGGACCTGGGCCACCGCGTCCCCGTGGACGCAGAGCTCCTCACAGCAGGGGATCGTCTCGATGTCCATCGTCTCCTCCTTTCATCATCAACATATGAGCACTTGTTCATATGTTGATGATATGATATTCCCTCCTGCTCCCTTTGTCAAGAGGGCAGGAAAAATTTTTTGCCGCCCCTGTCAGCACCGGAAAAAACAGTATGATATCTCCGCTCAAAAAAGATCCTCCGCCTTGGGAACCTTTTTCCCGTTCCTGCGTCAAACCCCACAGGACCCGATCGAGGGCCCGTTTCGACCATCATGAAAAAGGAGTTTACTTACTATGAAAAGACGTATCTTCACGGCGGTCCTGGCCGCCGCCATGGTCCTGTCCCTGGCCGCCTGCGGCGGCAAGAACGGCGGCGCCTCCTCCTCCGACCCCGGCGGGAGCTCCGGCGGCGGCTCCAGTTCCAGCCAGACCGACTCTTCTCAGCCCGGCGCCAGCGGCTCCGCCGGCGGCAGCGCCTCCTCCTCTGACGGATTCCAGTCCGGCGGCGTTGCCCTCACCCTGAACCGCACCGACATCACACTGAACAAGGCGGGGGCCACCTTCCAGCTGCGCTATACCGCCGAGCCCGACACTGACGGCACCGCCGCCTTCACCTCCAGCGACGAGAAGGTCGCCACGGTGGCGGAGGACGGCACGGTCAAGGCCGTGGCTCCCGGCAAGGCCGTCATCACTGTGACCTATGACGGCGCTTCTGCTTCCGCCAACGTCACCTGCGACTGGAAGACAGAAACGGATCCCGCCCCCGACACCTCCAAGCCCAGCGGCGGCAGCTCCTCCAACGGCAGCTCCTCCAACGGCAGCTCCTCCAACGGCAGCTCTTCCGGCGGCTCCAGCAGCTCCTCCCCCTCCGACACCAGCGTGGATCTCCTGTCGTTCTATGAGACCACCCTCGGCAATCATGACTTCTCCTTTATGATGGAGGCGGACGACACCGCCCTGTCCTCCTTCTTCGCCGGTCTCAGCGACCTGACTTTGGCCCAGCGAGTCATCTATCTGTGCGGGATGAGCCCCTCCCCTGTGGGCGACTTCGCCCTGGTCCAGGTGTCTGACGCCAAGGACGTGGAGACCGTGAAGGACATCTTCCAGGCCCGCATCGACTACATGGTGGGCGACGGCAACGGCCCCGGCGGCGCTCACTACCCCGGCCCCACCGACATGTGGGAGAACCAGTCCCGGATCGTCTCCAACGGCGACTACGTGATGCTGATCGTCCACCCCAACTGCGACGATATCGTCAACGAATTCAACGCCCTGTTTTAAGGCATCATGATCGAGGGGCGGCCCAGGCCGCCCCTTCGGTCTCTTAACTTCCGGAGGTGTCCGCTATGGTCTTTTCCACCCCCATCTTCATGTTCTATTTTCTGGTGCTCACCCTTCTGGTGTACTACATCGTCCCCCGGAAGGGGCGCAACGTGGTGCTGCTGATCTCCTCCCTGCTCTTCTACTACTGGGGGGAGCAGATCTATGTGGTGATAATGTTCCTGTCCACTGCGATCGATTTTACCCACGGCCTGCTGGTGGAGCGGTGCAAGGCCAGGGGGAACCACAGAGGGGCGCGGATGGCTGTAGTCTCCTCCATCATCTTCAATCTGGCCCTTCTGTGCTTCTTCAAGTACTGGAATTTCATTGCCGGCAGTCTTGCCGACGCAGGGCTGGAGTTTCTGCCAACGATCGAGTATATCCGCCTGCCTTTTATGGACCCCATCCCCTTCCACCTGCCCATCGGCATCTCCTTCTACACCTTCCAGACGATGAGCTACACCATCGACGTCTATCGCGGGGATGCCCGGGCCCAGCGGTCCATCCTCAACTTCGGCACCTTCGTCACCCTCTTCCCTCAGCTCATCGCCGGCCCCATCATCAAATATAAGGACCTGGGGGACCAGATCAACGAGCGGACCTGCTCCACTGAGAAATTCGCCTCTGGCGTGCAGATCTTCATGGTGGGTCTGGCCAAAAAGCTGCTCATTGCCAACAATGTCGGCGCGCTGTGGGACAGTTATAAGGCAATGGCCCTGTCCGACCTGACCGTGGCCGGAGCCTGGCTGGGCGTACTGGCTTTCACCTTCCAGATCTATTTCGACTTCTCCGGCTACTCCGACATGGCCGTAGGCCTGGGACGGATCCTGGGCTTTGAATTTCTGCCCAACTTCAACTACCCCTATATCTCCAAAAGCATCACCGAGTTCTGGCGGCGGTGGCACATCTCCCTGAGCACCTGGTTCCGGGAGTACCTCTATATCCCCCTTGGGGGCAACCGCTGTTCCAAGTCCCGGTGGATGTTCAATCTTTTCGTGGTGTGGGCCGCCACAGGCATCTGGCACGGGGCCAACTGGACCTTCCTGTTCTGGGGGCTGTACTTCTTTGCTCTGCTGATGCTGGAAAAATTCGTCCTCCTCAAGCCCCTGGAGAAAGCCCCGGCCGTGGTGGGGCATGTGTACACCCTGGCGCTGGTGATGGTGAGCTGGACCATCTTCGCCATTGAGGATCTGTCCCACCTGGGCGGCTACCTCAAGGTCATGTTCGGCCTGGGGGGCGTCCCCCTTGCGGATGGGACCTTCCGCTATTTTCTGAGCAGTTACCTGCCCATCCTGTGCCTGGCCGCCGTGTCCTCCACCCCTCTGGGCCGGACAGTTTACCGCAGTATGGGCCAAAAGGCCCAGTACGCGATGTGTACCGTCCTGGTAGCCGGGGGACTGCTGATCTGCACCGCCTATCTGGTAGCCAGCACCTATAACCCCTTCCTCTACTTCAACTTTTAAGGAGGCAAGAGCATGTCGAAAAAATTCAGCGTATTTCTCACCGCCCTGTTCTGTGCCTTCATCGGCGGGGCGGCCGTCATCAGCCTGCTCCTGCCCGACAAAGCCTTCTCCCCTCTGGAGAACCGCTATCTGCAAAAGCCCCCCAAACTGTCTCTGGAGACCCTGAACAGCGGGAAGTTTATGAAGGACGCGGAGGACTATGTCTCCGACCACATCGTGGGCCGGGACTTCTGGGTGGCCGCCAAGGCCTGGAGCGAGCGGCTGTCCGGCAAAAAGGAGAACAATGGGGTCTACTTCGGGGCCCAGGACACCCTGATCACCCGGGTGGACGCCCCCGACCAGTCCAAGCTGGACAAGGACATGGCCGCGCTGGACGCCCTGGTGGGCAACCTGTCCGTCCCGGTGTACTTCGGACTGATCCCCTCCGCCGCCGAGATCTGGAAGGACCGCCTGCCGGCGGGAGCTCCCACTCTGGACGAGAAGGACCTCATCCATCAGCTCTACTTCTCCGCCGGGGCCTCCACCATCGATCTGTACGGAGCTCTGGCCCCTCACAGCGGCGAGGACCTCTACTACCGCACCGACCACCACTGGACCAGCCTGGGGGCCTTCTACGGGGCCAACGCCCTCTTCCAGGCCATGGGACTGGAGCCGCTGGAACTGGACAGCTATCAGAAGACCACCGTCACCGACCAGTTCTACGGCACTGGATTCTCCACCTCCGGGGTGCGCTGGCTCCCCCCGGATCGGATCGACACCTATGTCCCCGACCAGGGCGTCAAGGTGACCTCCTACTTCAAGGGGATGCCCGAGGAGGGCAGTCTCTATGTGGACAGCTATCTGGAGGAGAAGGACAAATACTCCTACTTCCTGGGGGGCAACCAGGCCCTGTGCGTGATCGAGACGGAACATACCGATGCTCCCCGGGTGCTGGTGGTCCGGGATTCCTACTCCGATTCCCTGGCCCCCTTCCTGACAGAGCGCTTCTCTCAGATCCACCTCTTCGACCTGCGCTACAACCTGAACAGCATCCAGCGCTATGTGGAGGATCAGGAGATCGACGCAGTGGTGGTGCTCTACTCCCTCCCCAACTTCCTCTCTGACCAGAACCTGGGCCTGCTCGCCCGATGACAGGACGGAGGACGGTCCTAGGACCGTCCTCCATTTTTCTGCCTCCGGGGGATGCAGCTCCCGGCCCGCATCCCAGCCCCGCCATGAGAAAAGCCCGGAGCATACGCTCCGGGCTCTCGTGTCTCTTAGTACATGCCGCCCATATCGGGTGCGGGGGCAGCAGGTGCGGGGGGCTGGGGCTTGTCGGCCACCAGGGACTCGGTGGTCAGCAGGACGGAGGCGATGGAGGCGGCGTTCTCCAGGGCGGAGCGGGTGACCTTGGTGGGGTCCACGATCCCGGCGGGGATCATGTCGCAGTACTCCTCCTTGTAGGCATCGAAGCCATAGCCCACCTTGCCGGACTCCTGGATCTTGGCCAGGACCACGGCGCCGTCGATGCCGGCGTTGGCGGCGATCTGCTTCACAGGAGCGGTGAGGGCCCGGGCAACGATCAGCACACCGGTCTTCTCGTCGCCCTCGGTCTCGGCCAGCAGCCCCTCCACAGCGGGGATGGCGTTGAGGTAGGCGGTGCCGCCGCCGGCCACGATGCCCTCCTCCACAGCGGCGCGGGTGGCGTTCAGGGCATCCTCGATGCGCAGCTTCTTCTCCTTCATCTCCACCTCGGTGGCGGCGCCCACCTTGATGACGGCCACGCCGCCGGCCAGCTTGGCCAGCCGCTCCTGGAGCTTCTCCTTGTCGTAGTCAGAGGTGGTGACCTCGATCTGGCTCTTGATCTGGCCGATCCGGGCCTTGATGTCCTCAGAGGAGCCGGCGCCGTTGACGATGGTGGTGTTCTCCTTGGTCACCTTGATCTGGCGGGCCTGGCCCAGCATATCCATCTGGGCCTCCTTCAGCTCCAGGCCCACGTCGGCGGAGATGACCTCGCCGCCGGTGAGGATGGCGATGTCCTGGAGCATCTCCTTGCGGCGGTCGCCGAAGCCGGGGGCCTTGACGCACACCACGTTCAGGGTGCCGCGGAGACGGTTGACGATCAGGGTGGACAGGGCGTCGCCCTCCACGTCCTCGGCGATGATCAGCAGCTTCTTGCCGGACTGGACCACCTGCTCCAGGATGGGCAGGAGCTCCTGGATGTTGGAGATCTTCTTGTCGGTGATGAGGACGAGGGCGTCGTCCAGGACGGCCTCCATCTTCTCGGTGTCAGTGACCATATAGGGGGTGATGTAGCCCCGGTCGAACTGCATGCCCTCCACCACATCGGAGGAGGTCTCGGCGGTCTTGGACTCCTCGATGGTGATCACGCCGTCGTGGCCCACCTTCTCCATGGCCTCGGCGATCAGCTTTCCGATGGTCTCGTCGCCGGAGGAGACGGTGCCCACCCGGGCGATGTCGTCAGAGCCGTTGACCTTCTGGCTGTTGGCCTTCATGGCCTCGATGGCGGCGGCGGCGGCCTTGGCGATGCCCTTCTTCATGACCATGGGGTTGGCGCCGGCGGCCAGGTTCTTCAGGCCCTCGTGGACGATGGCCTGGGCCAGCAGGGTGGCGGTGGTGGTGCCGTCGCCGGCCACGTCGTTGGTCTTGGTGGAGACCTCCTTCACCAGCTGAGCGCCCATGTTCTCAAAGGGGTCCTCCAGCTCGATCTCCTTGGCGATGGTCACGCCGTCGTTGGTGATCAGGGGAGCGCCGAACTTCTTGTCCAGCACCACGTTGCGGCCCTTGGGGCCCAGGGTGATCTTCACAGTATCGGCCAGCTGGTCCACGCCCTTCTCCAGAGCCTTGCGGGCCTCTTCGCCGTAGCAGATGATCTTAGCCATAAAGCATTACCTCCAAATATTATTATCAAGGCTCCCCCCTTGTGGGGGAGCTGCCGGCAAAGCCGGCTGAGGGGGACCCCCTCCGTCACCGCCTGCGGCGGCGCCACCTCCCCCATAAAGGGGGAGGCTTTTTTACTCCACGACCGCCAGGATATCGTTCTGACGGACGATGGTGACCTCCTCGCCGTCCACCTTGACCTGGGTGCCGGAATACTTGCTGGTGATGACCTTGTCGCCCACCTTCACGGTCATGACGACCTCCTTGCCGTCCACCATGCCGCCGGGGCCGACGGCGATCACTTCGGCCACCTCGGGTTTCTCCTTAGCAGCACCGGTGAGGATGATGCCGCCCTTCGTGGTCTCCTCCGCCTCCACCAGTTTCACGATGACGCGGTCAGCCAGGGGTTTGAGTTTCATGATCAGTTCCTCCTTATATCGTTCCATGTTTTAGGATCAGCAGATCAGGTTTAGCACTTGTTTATCTCGAGTGCTAAGTCTGCCTAAGATGATACCCTTTCCTGGCCAAAAAATCAACCCCCAATTTGCAAAAAACTGGGCTATACCGAAAAGGATTTACATTTCGTTCACAAAAGGACCGGCCGAGTGCTAGATCCTCCGTCTCCTTCCCTCCCCCTCGACAATCTGCGCCACGCCCTCCCGGCCCCCCGTCCGCTGCTCCGGCATGCTCGGTCAGAATTTTTCTGAAAAAGGGGTTGACTATCTGAAAAAAGCTGGTATAATATCATCGTTGTCCCCCTGACCAGGGGTTCTTCCCAACGATGCAGTAGTATCGAAGTGGTCATAACGAGCACGACTGGAAATCGTGTAGCCTGATAAGGGCTCGAGGGTTCGAATCCCTCCTACTGCGCCATTTATAAGACAGACCGCCAAGAGGCGGTCTGTCTTATTTTATCAAAATTTCTCCAAGCGGATGTACACTGTTGGGTCAAGCGGGTACATCACCGCGACCACTGTGCAGCTGTTGGTGGCTCTGCCGCGGACCGACAAAATTTTCAAAGACTGCAACCAAACGGGCCTCATTTCCGTATCATCAATAGCAGGGGGTGAGGACATGGAAGGATCGTGGGACAGCCCAGGTCTTCTGGCGAGGCGATATGCCCCCGCAGTGTACCGTCTGGCCTACGCCCGAACAGGCTGCCGGGCAGATGCAGAGGATGTGATGCAGGAGGTGTTCCTCCGTCTCCTCAAAGCGGAGCCGGTCTTCGACAGCGAGGCCCATGCCAAAGCGTGGCTGCTGCGGGTGGCGTCCAACTGCTCCAACGACCTGTTCCGTCTATACCGGCGCAGGCGGGAGGAGCCATTGACAGAGGATCTGCCTGCACCAGAGGCTTCGGAGGCGGGAAGGGTCACAGAGGCTGTGCTCTCCCTGCCCTCCCGCTACCGGATCCCTGTCCACCTATATTATTATGAGGGCTATCCCATAGCAGAGATCGCCCGGATCCTGGGAAAAAGCGAGGGAACGATCAAGTCACGTCTGTTCCGGGCCCGGGGCCTGCTGCGGAGCCGGCTGGAGGAGGAGGACCATGCAGGACAGATACAGGTGTGAGATGGAGCGGCTGGGGCCCAGCCAGGAGGCGCTGGACCGGCTCTGCACGATATTGGAGGAGGGATCTGAGATGAGACACAGAAGACGGATTCGCCGGCGGATGGCCGCTGTTCTGGTATGTGCGGTCCTGATGGTCACAGTGGTGACCGCAGCGGTGCCCACTGTACGGGAGGTCCTCCTGGACCGGCTGGGCATCTTCGCCCCCTATATCCGGACCATCGAGGGGGCAGTGTGCAGAGACCAGGGGATCGAGATCCAGGTGCTCGGCGCCCTGGCCGACGACCTGGAGGGCTATGTCTATCTCGCTGTGCGGGATGTGGACGGGGACCGGCTGGACGAGTGTCTGACCTTGAAAGGCCGGCTGACGACAGGTACGAAAAGGGCCCCAGACGACGGGAAGCCGGCTCCCGCCGTCAACATCGTCGGGACCGGGAGCTTCTCCCTCCTCTCCTACGATCCGGACACCAGGACCGCGTTGCTCTCCGCCAGCGTTTTCTATGGAGATACGGCCCAGCCCAGCCGGGATGCCCAGCTGTCTGTCACAGGGATGAGCACCCGGGAGGGGGATCTGCACGCAGAGGTCTCCTGTGGGTCGGTCACTGGGGAGACACTGGAGTCCCTCCCAGTGGAAGAGGAGGCCGAGGTCATCTTACGGTCCGGAGGTGAGGACGACCCCAGGAAGTTCGACGCCATGCTCCCCCGCCAGGCGGTGGTGCTGGCCCCGGAACAGAACCCCATGTCTTTCGAGGAGACTGAGGACATATGGATCTCCTCCATGGGCTTTGCCAGCGACGGCTGCTTCCATATCCGCCTGGGCCTTGCGGAGGGGGTCAGGCCGAAGGGAGGAGGGGGCTTTTTCACCTCCCTGTTCCTTCCCGGGGCGGACGAGAGGATCTATATCTATCAGCAGACCCTTGTGGAAGGCGGCATGGACATCCTCTTCCCCCTGTTCCATAAGGAGGATCTGGAGCTGCTCCAGAGCTGTAAGTTCCGGCCCTATGGCGCCTACGCACGGAATGGGAGGACCATCGAGGGCTCCTGGACGCTGGACTTCCAGATGGAACACTACCGCTCTCTCGTCTTGGATCAGGTCGGTGAGCTGGCCGGCAGGCAGGTGCAGCAGATGACGGTCTCCCCCCTGTCGGTCACGATGCACAGCAACGACCCAGGCGGATTCCACAATATGGTGTTGTATGCCGTCAAAAAGGACGGCTCCAAGGTCGCCGCCCAACCTGGTATAGGCCGTTACGCCAACGCAGGGATAGGTACCGGCGAGACCATCTGGGAGACCTTCAACACCTGGAGTTTCGAGAGCCCGATCGATCTGGAGGACGTCGTCGCCCTCGAGCTGGCAGGGGAACGGATCCCGATATGAGCAGGATCCTCGGCCCCAGCGGTATATCAGCCCCATATCACGAGGGAGATCCGATCCCCCGCATCGGGATCGGATCAGATACCGGCGCCCCATCCAGATCCAGCACAGCGGTGCCGGCCATACCCAAAGGGCCCAGCAGACCGGTCGAATATCCATCCCCCCAGGGGCCGTCCTTTCGGACGGCCCTTTTTCTGTTTTCAGGTAAGTCATACCCAGGTCTACCAAATGTCTACCAAAAAGGGGCGTCAAAGCCATGGGGGACAAGGAGTTCGTTTCCTGACATTTTTTAGGATGTCTACCAGATGTCTACCGATCTAACTTTTTTACATCGAAAGATCCTGTTTTCACCAGTTTTGCCCCATTTTTTGTGATCTCAGAATGCCTGCAAGGGGCGTGACACGGCCGTGTCAGGGCGAAAAAGTCGAAATACCTCGAAATTTTCGGTAAAAACGCTGATTTTTGTTACGAAAATGTTAGATCCTCAAGGTCTACCATTTGCGTACGGAGGACAGCGTGACGGCCGAAAAAACAGCCTCTCTCATGGCTGAAAAAATTACAAGGAGGAAGATCCGAATGAGAAACCTGAAGCGGGCTCTCAGTCTGACCCTGGCCTCTGTCATGCTCCTGGGCATGATGGTGATCGGGACCAGCGCTGCTGTGGCCTATCCCGACGTTGACAAGGACAACAACGTCGAGGCGATCGAGGTCCTGCAGGCGGTCAAGGTCATGCAGGGCGACGACAAGGGCAACTTCGATCCCGACCGTTCCGTCTCCCGCAACGAGATGGCGATCGTGATGGCGAAGCTGCTGAACCTGGACTACAACTATTACAAGGACACCTGCCCCTTCTGGGACGTGCCCGACTACGCCAAGCCCTATGTGGCCGCCTGCTATGCCAACGGCATCGTGTCCGGCTACAACGCCACCACCTTCGGCGGCGCTGATACCGTGACCGCCGTGCAGGCCGCTTCCATGATGATGCGCGCTCTGGGCTACTTCCAGTATCAGAGCGACTATGAGGACAACTTCGTGCTGTCCACCGTGAAGCAGGCCAGCAAGATCCGCCTGTTCGACGGCATCAACGCCAACCAGGACTCCCCCCTGACCCGCGATCAGGTGGCCCGTCTGGCCCTGAACGCCCTGGAGAGCGGCATGGTGGATCCCGATGACGACACTCTGTCCGTCACCCTGCCCGACGGGAGCCAGATCTCCAAGGGCAAGGTCAACTATGTGTACCGCTCCAGCACCCAGAAGTTCGCCAACACCATCAACACCACCGAGACCAACGCCAGCACCCTGACCGGCGTCAACGGCTCCGTGGTGGAGCTGGGCGAGCAGCTGTACAACGGCGACCTGAAGCGCACCGCCACCACCGACGATTTTGGCGCTCCCTCTGTCCGCTGGACCTATAAGAACAGCGAAGTGGGCAACTACGCCGACGAGGCCGACTACGTCTTCGAGGGCACTGTGAAGAGCAGCGCCATGTATGACGCTGTGGGCAAGACCGTGGCCGAGGACTACACCTGGACCGTCAAGATGGACGGCGCCACCGAGGCCAACGCCAAGAAGTATATCGCCAGCGACATGAAGTTCTTCACCCGCAAGGACGTGGAGGACAACGACAAGGACGACCTGGACGGCACTGGCCGGGGCACCACCACCTATGTGTACCTGAACGACAGCAAGGACACCGCCACTGTGTGCATCGTGAACACCTACGCCGCTGAGATCACCAAGGTCTCCGGCGAGACCATCACCCTGGACGACATGGACGAGTCCGGCCTGGAGTTCGACATCAACGGCTATGCTGAGGAGGACGTGGTCCTTTACAACAAGTCCGTGACCAGCAGCGGCGCCTGGACCGTGGAGACCATCCTGGGCAAGGCCGAGCTGGTGGAGGGCGAGGCCGACACCATCCGCGACAAGGACCGCGTGGTCATCGGCGACACCACCTATCGCTACAGCTCCCGCTATAACGATGCTGAGGGCAGCAAGCTGGGCGTGGATTCCGTGGACGAGAACGTGGCCTTCTACATCGACAAGCAGGGCAACATCATCCTGCTGGCCGACGCTGTGGAGTCCAACGACTACGCCTACGTCTACTCTGTGGGCAACGCCAACAGCAAGTACGGCGACGACGCCGAGTACGGCGCCAAGCTGATTCTCACTGACGGTTCTGTCAAGAACGTAGACATCGACAGCGACGACACCGACGCCTGGACCAAGGACCTGGGCCTTACCGGCGACAGCGCGCTGAAAGCTCTCCGCAACGGCGCTACCAAGAGCACGAGCTGGAGCGCCGCAGAGGACAATAGCAAGGTCTCTGTCGTTGTTGATGACACCAAGACCAAGAAGGCTCCTCTGGTGGGCCAGATCGTGTCCTACACGGAGGACGGCGGCATCTACAGCCTGGATGTCAAGACCACTGACTACTCTGCTTACGACAGCAGCACCGAGGGCGTCGTCAAGAACGGCAACTCCCGGATCAAGCTGAAGGACAGCACGATCTACACCGACAAGAACAGCGCCATCCTGGTCAATCCCAGCACTGAGGACAATGACGAGTTCGACGCCTACGTGGGTTACAACAATGCCCCCTCTGTGGACGTGACTAATGCCTCCCGCCTGGTGGCCTATGTGAAGGACGGCATCGTCAAGGCCGTGTTCATCAGCGAGGCTGAGGTCACCGGCAGTGACGAGGTGATCTTCGTCATCGGCGCCAACAGTCCCAAGGAGAACGGCACCGGCTCCAACAAGTACTATGTCTATGACGCCGTGGTGAACGGTGAGATCACCTCTATCCGCGTCAAGTCCGGCAGTGACGCCGCAAGCACTCTGAGCAGCGTCGAGAAGAATGAGATCGGTATCTTCTTTGGCATGACCCAGAACAGCAGCGACTATGTCACTAAGCTGACCACCAAGCTGCCCAAGGACATCGCTGTCAACGATCTGACCGCTCAGAACGATAGTACTCCCGAGAAGGGCGGCAACTGGACTGCAAAGGCTTACATCGGCACCCACCGTGCCACCACCGACGGCCTGCTGGGATTCGGCTGGGACAGCACCGAGAAGGAGTACACCGTCCGGCCCGCCGCCAATGACGACGCGATGATCGTCTACTACGACGGCAGCGACCTGTCCCTGGAGTCCCTGCACAACGACCGCAACGATAAGGCTTGGGTCATCACCGATGACGGCAAGGTCACCGCTGTGTTCGTCTGGGAGGTCAAGGACGGCGAGGAAGACGAGAACAACGGCGGCAGCGACAGCGAGACCCCCGCGTTCGGCCTGACCATCAAGGGCGAGACCCTGACCTTTACCTACGCCGAGAGCGAGACTTCCGCTGTCCGTACCGCTATCCGCGAGCTGCTGGAGGATGCGGGCTACACTGACGTGAAGATCACCACCGCCGACGGCAAGATCACCAAGGTCACCGCTATGGACGGTGAGGATGAGGTGACGTTCGTCCTCAAGGCCGACTGCATCACTCCTCCCGCTGGCGACAGCGACCTGCCCCAAAACAGCGAGTACAAGACCTTTATGAGCTATCCCACCCAGACCTTCGACGGCGAGACCATGACCCTCTCCATGAAGGGCGATGTGAAGGCTGTTGAGAAGGCTGGTAGTAGCGAGAGCGATGCGGAGAAGGCTGTTTTGGGCGCTTTTGCCAATTCGGACAATAACACTTTTAGTAAGTTCGAAGAGCTCTACGACCTGAAGACCGGCACCTGGGGCTTTGTGGTCGTAAATATCGACGGCAGCGCCATGATCATGCTGGTCGGCGAGCGCAAGGATACTCCTCAGCATAGCTGGGATGACGCCGACAAAGACCGGCCCAACGACACCGTCTCTTCCCATGGCAAGGGCATCGTCGTCCGTAATAGCGCTACTCATGAGGTCACCTTCCTGTCCGAGTACTACTGGAAGTCTAAGGGCGTGACCATCAATGCTTCTGGCCTGAAGCTCCCCACCGCTCCTGCCACCCCTGTCTCCCCTGACTGATCGATCCCGCGTCTCGTGACGTATGAGCAGCCCCCGGACCATCACGGTCCGGGGGTGCTTTTGCCCTTTCTGTCATCCGATGGCGATATAGTGGTAGGTCTGGCCGCTGTGGTTGCCGTGGGTGTAATGGTTGACACGGGAGCTGTCCTGCATGGTGATGTCCGCCACCTGGAAGCCCCCGGACTGGATGGTCACGATCGGATCCCCGTAGGAGCCGGTGGCCGGAGACCCAGTCACCGCCAGCCCGCCATAGGTGTAGTAGGACGAGGACGAGTAGTTGTACTGGATCCGCCCCCTGTCCGTGATCACCAGCACCGCCCTGGGAGTGAACCCCAGATGGATCGTCCTGCTGGCCGCGCCGTCCCCGGCGTAGCTCCCTGCGGCGATCTTGGGGATCGCGGCTCTGACGGCGTCCAAGTCGGCCTGGAGAGCCGACAGAGCGGTCTTGTCAGCCTTGCCGGTCCCCAAGGCGTCTGCCCTCGCCGATACTGCCGCGATCGCGGCGTCGATCTTGGCGTTGTCGGCGTTGAAGTCGATGCGCTGGACCTTGTCCCCCGCCGCCCACTGGTTCA
>RAYO01000023.1 GCA_003612335.1 bacterium 1xD42-67 | reverse complement strand
TAACCCCGGGCCGCCGCCACGGAGGCCAGGCCGATCCCGGTGTTGCCGGAGGTGGGCTCGATGATGGTGGAGCCGGGTTTCAGCTTGCCGCTGGCCTCCGCCTCGTCGAGCATGGCCTTGGCAACGCGGTCCTTCACAGACCCGGCGGGATTGAAATACTCCAGCTTAGCCAGAATGCGGGCTTTCAGCCCCGCCTCCTTCTCAATGCGGCTCAGCTTCAGCAAGGGCGTCTTGCCGATCAACTGGTCGGCGGATGTGTAGATGCTGGGCATAACGGATTCCTCCTCTTATTTCTGCGCTGCGGCGGCGAAGCCGTTTTCCAGGTCAGCGATGATGTCGTCGATATGTTCCGTACCGATGGACAGTCGGATGGTGTTGGGCTTGATGCCCTGATCCAGCAGCTCCTCGGGGGAAAGCTGTGAGTGGGTGGTGGTGGCCGGGTGGATGACAAGGGACTTTACGTCCGCCACGTTGGCCAGCAAGGAGAAAATTTCCAGATCGTCTATAAACTTGTGGGCCGACCCCTGCCCGCCTTTGATCTCAAAGGTAAAGATGGATGCGCCGCCGTTGGGGAAATACTTCTCATACAGGGCGTGGTCAGGATGCTCAGGCAGGCTGGGGTGGTTGACCTTTTCCACCTGGGGATGGTTGGCCAGATACTCTACCACTTTTTTGGTGTTTTCAGTGTGGCGTTCTACTCGAAGGGACAGGGTCTCCACTCCCTGGAGAAGCAGAAAGGCATTGAAGGGTGAAATCGCCGCTCCGGTGTCCCGCAGGAGGATAGCCCGGATGTAGGTGACAAAGGCGGCGGGGCCGACGGCGTCCACAAAGCTGACTCCGTGGTAGCTGGGGTTGGGCGCGGCAATGGGAGCATATTTGCCGGATGCTTTCCAGTCAAATTTGCCGCTGTCCACGATGATGCCGCCCAAAGTGGTGCCGTGACCGCCGATGAACTTGGTGGCGGAATGGACTACAATGTCCGCGCCATGCTCAATGGGGCGAATCAAATAGGGTGTCCCAAACGTGTTGTCAATGACCAAAGGAAGGCCGTGGGCGTGGGCGATTTTGGCAATGGCATCGATGTCAGGAATATCGCTGTTGGGGTTGCCCAAGGTCTCCAGGTAGATAGCCTTGGTATTGGGCCGGATTGCGGCAGTGACAGCGTTCAGATCGTGGGCGTCCACAAAAGTGGTAGATACACCGAACTGGGGCAGGGTGTGGGCCAGCAAATTGTAGCTGCCGCCGTAGATGGTCTTTTGCGCCACGATGTGATCCCCCGCCTGGGCCAGAGCCTGGATAGTGTAAGTGATCGCCGCCGCGCCGGAAGACAGCGCCAGAGCTGCCACACCGCCCTCCAGGGCCGCGAGACGCTTTTCCAGCACATCCTGGGTGGAGTTGGTCAAACGCCCGTAAATGTTCCCGGCGTCGGCCAGCCCGAAGCGGGCGGCGGCGTGGGCGGAGTTTCGGAACACGTAGGAAGTGGTTTGGTAAATGGGGACCGCCCGGGCGTCAGTGGCGGGGTCGGGCTGCTCCTGGCCCACATGGAGCTGCAAAGTCTCAAATTTATAGCTCATGGGAAAATCCCCCTCTCTTTGAATTGGCCCCATTATATGCCTACTAACCTACTTTGTCAATGGGTATATTGACGTCACTTGAAATCCTATCAACCTTGTGGTATAATAGGAAAAATGGAGGGAAGCTTTATGATGATTTCCACAAAGGGCAGATATGCGCTGCGGTTTTTGGCGGATGTTGCGGAGCATCAGAGAGATGGTTTTGTGCCATTGAAGGATGTGGCCGTCCGGCAAGAGATTTCAGAAAAGTATCTGGAAATCGTGGTAAAAGAGCTGGTAAAAGGCGGACTGCTGACAGCCCTGCGGGGAAAAGGCGGAGGCTACCGGCTGAAACGCGCCCCAGATGAGTACAATGTGAAGTCTATCCTTGAACTGATGGAGGGGCCGCTGGCCCCCGTTGCCTGCCTGGAATCGGGGCAAAACGTCTGTCCACGGAGCAATAGCTGCCGAACGCTCCCACTATGGCAGGGGCTGGATAAGGTTATCTCTGACTATTTGGCGCAATTCACTCTGGCGGATTTATATGGAAAAACGTAAATGATATGTTTTCAGCAGAAAAATCTGAATATTATAAAAACCATATTGACAATTTTTTGTTTTTTATGCTAAGATAAAAGTCCCACATTAATGGGCCAACTGAATACGGCTTTTCAGCCGGTTACATACACAAACCAAAACAGACACCAGCGGGGCAAGGGCCGTTCTGCTGGTGCGGTTGTGTATGTAGTCGGTTTCTTTATTTGCCCGAGGGGAACAAAATTTTTGAAAATGGCTCAAGGAAAAGTTCCGTTTTGGGCACCGAAAGTTGTAGTAGGAGATGGGATAAAAATTCTGCGTGACGGCAGAACGCCGTTACCCGCTGTTACCCTGTCCACAGGGATAGCGAGCATCGGATTTCGCCCCCCAGGGGGCAAAATCCATTCCCAGGGGAGACCCCTGAATACCCCCTCCCACGGCGGAAATTTGACAGAATGGAGGAATTATTTTGAGTACCAACGACAAAAAAGTACGGCTGAAAATCAGGCTGTCGGTCGAAGAAAAAGCCAAGCTGGAACATGACGCCGCCCTGTGCGGCCTGTCCCAAGCAGAGTATTTCCGGCAGATTTGTCTGGGCCGAACCCCCCGCCCCAAGTAGCCGCCCAAGTTTTGGGAACTGCTGGATGCCCTGTACGAAATCCATGATAAGCTGGAACGGCTGGCGGTCTACTGCCCGGAGATGACAGAAGAATGTTCACGGCTTGAGTAACTTGTCCTGTTCTTGCAGGAGGTGGCGTGATGGCGGCCACCAGCCTATGGCACATCAAGGGCGATCTTGGAGACCTGATCGCCTATGTGGAAAACCCTGAGAAAACCAGCCCCAAGGGCACCGAGGACTTCTTCAACGTATTTTCGTACATCCAGAACCCACAGAAAACCGCGGACGGCTCCTTTGTCACCTCAATCAACTGTCTGAAGCAGACGGCGCTCCGTCAGATGATCCTGACCAAGCAGCGGTACGGCAAGGAGGACAAGTACATCGCGTGGCATGGCTATCAAAGTTTCAAACCGGGAGAGGTGACCCCGGAGCGGTGCCATGAGATCGGCGTGAAGCTGGCACAGGAGATGTGGGGCGACAGGTTTCAAGTCATCGTCACCACCCACCTGGACAAAGGCCATCTGCACAATCATTTTTGCTTCAACTCAGTATCTTTCAAGGACGGCAAAAAGTACAACTACTCCAAGGCCGAGCAGCAGCGTTTCCGGGATACCTCAGACTGGCTCTGCCTGGAATATGGCCTGTCCGTCATTGAGCATGGGCGCAAGGCCCCCAGCCGCCCGGTCTGGATGGACGAGCAGAGCGGCAAGCCCACCCGCTACAACGTCTACCGGGCGGATGTGCGGGAGGCTGTCAACGGGAGCAGGACAGTAGAGATGATGGAGAAATATCTCCGGCGCAAGTATTGTATTTTCACCTCTGAACAAATGCTGATGGTCATGCGGCCCTACCAGATCATCGCTACTGAGCGTATTCTGAACCGTATCGAGATCGCCAACAACTACAAAAAATATGGCTCCATCGCCGGAGGCGGGTACATCTGGCACACCACCGGCTCCGGCAAGACTCTCACCAGCTTTAAGACTGCCCGGCTGGCTTCCCTGCTGCCCTACATAGATAAAGTGTTGTTTGTAGTAGACCGGAAGGACCTGGACTATCAGACCATGAAGGAGTACGACCGTTTTGAGAAGGGCGCGGCCAACTCCAACACCTCCACCGCCATTCTGAAAAAACAGCTGGAGGACCCCAACGCCAAGATCATCATCACCACCATCCAAAAGCTCTCCACCTTTGTGGCGAAGAACAAGGGGCACATGGTCTATGACAAGCATGTTGTGATTATCTTCGACGAGTGCCACCGCAGTCAGTTCGGGGATATGCACACGGCTATCGTTAAGAATTTCAAGAAGTATCATCTATTTGGCTTTACCGGCACGCCGATTTTCGCGGTCAACGCCAACAAGAGCGGCAATCCCCAGTTCCGCACCACCGAGCAGACCTTCGGCGACCAGCTCCATACCTACACCATCGTGGACGCGATCAACGATAAGAACGTCCTGCCCTTCCATGTGGACTACTATAAGACCATGGGCATGAATGAGGAGATGATCGACGAACAGGTGTGGGACATCGACCGGGAAAAGGCGTATATGGCCCCCCAGCGAATCGAGCTTGTTACTCGGTACATTCTGGAGCATTTCGACACAAAGACCTATCGCGGGGATAAGACTTATGTTTTCAACGCTCTGACGAATATCTCGGAAGTCGCTTCCGCCGGAAGGTCCTAGGTGGAGGAGATTAAGAAAAAACAGCGCCTTAGCGGCTTCAATTCCATTTTTGCAGTGGCCTCTGTGGATATGGCGAAGCTCTACTACGCGGAGTTTAAGCGGCAGATGGACGCTGCCCCCAGCAAACGGCTGCGGGTCGCCATCATTTATAGCTATGGGGCCAACGAGGCGGAAACGGACGGTATTCTGGACGAGGAAAACCCAGAGGATACTTCCGCCCTGGATAAAAGCTCCCGTGATTTTCTGGAGCTGGCTATTGTGGACTATAACGGGATGTTCCACACCAAATACGACACATCCAGCGATAAATTTCAGAATTATTATAAAGATGTGTCCCTGCGTATGAAAAACCGGGAAATTGATCTGTTGATTGTCGTCAATATGTTCCTCACTGGCTTTGACGCCACCACGCTGAATACCCTGTGGGTGGACAAAAACCTCAAAATGCATGGACTCATTCAGGCATTTTCCCGCACGAACCGTATCCTTAACTCCATCAAGACCTTCGGCAATATCGTCTGCTTCCGCAATCTGCAAAAACGGGTGGACGATGCCATCGCGCTCTTTGGGGACAAGCAAGCGGGCGGCATCGTGCTGTTGCGGAGTTTTCAGGACTATTTCAGCGGCTATACGGATGATGACAACACTGAACACCCCGGCTATAAAAGCCTCATACAGAAGCTGACGGAAAAATTTCCGCTGTCTGAGCCTCAGATCATTGGAGAACAGAACGAGAAAGATTTCATTTCTCTTTTCGGCGCGATACTGCGGCTGCGGAATCTTTTGACCTCCTTCGATGAGTTCCAGGGCTGTGATGTCCTGTCTGAGCGGGATTTGCAGGACTACCTGGGACGGTATCAGGATTTGAAAGACGAGTGGGCCGAACGGAGAAAGAAAGGAGCCAGCTCCGATATCGACGATGATATTGTCTTTGAAATGGAGCTGATCCGCCAGGTAGAGATCAATATCGACTACATTTTGTTGCTGGTGAAAAAGTATCATGACTCCCACAGCGAGGACAAGGAAATTTTGATCACTATCCGAAAAGCCGTGGACGCCAGCCCGGAGCTGCGGAGCAAGAAAGCCCTGATCGAGAACTTTATTTCCGGTATCAACGAGGTTGAAGATGTTTTCCTGGAGTGGCGAGATTTTGTGATGCGGCAGAAGGAGCGGGAACTGGCGGCTATCATTACAGAGGAAAGGCTCAAACCAGAGGAAACACGGCAGTATATCGAAACTGCTTTGCAAATTATACTTATATCTTTGTGCGACAGGACTTTAGGAGATCTGCTTATCATTGTAGACAGAGGTGCGATTCATCGCTTGATACTTCCTCTGAGTTGACAGCCGGTTTAAGGCAGTCTGATTCAAATTTGACCACTTTCTTGGCCTGGAACAATGTTGCTTCAGGGCTGGAAACTCAAGTGCTGCAAGGGTTTCTGACTACATGACCAGCCACAGACAGACGTAGGACACATGGAAAACAGATTCTCGAATTACTCTAGGGGGGTAAAAATGCCCCCAGCTTTTATCCTGCTATTCTTTCTGTCTGATTCAGCGGTTCAAAGACTGCCTCGCTCAGATCCAGCTCCTGGCCGCAGCGGTTGTCGATGTCGGTGCCGTTGCCGGAGAACACTACCTCGGGGAAGCTCAGGGCCATCCGGTTGGGCACCCGTTCAAAAAGGATGCCGGTGTCGTTGTTTCGGAAGATGTCCCCTCTGTAGTGGGAGCTCATTGGGATCGCGGTGTCGGCGTTGTAATGGAGTCCGATGCCGTTGTCCTCAAAGGTGCACTCAAAGGCGCTGACCCAAGCGTCCTGCACCAGCACGCCGGTGCGCCAGCCTGAGATACGACAGCCTAAAAGGAATGCGCTGGAGGAGGCGGACAGGCCTACGCTACTTCCGTCCCCCACAAGGTCGATGTCATAGATCCAAGAGTGTCTTTTGATTGGGGTCGGTATGCGGATGGGGCCGGTAAAAACGGTGCGTCCACCCTCCTCGGCGCCGTAGAGATCGATATCCCGGGGGATGGTGATGCCTCCGTCGTAGGTCACAGGGGGCAGATGGATATCCACGGTGTTCTGTCTGCCCCCTGTGATCTCATTTAGGCTGTCCAGCAGGGCCTGTACCTCTTCCACCGTGTTCAAGGGCGTGTCCTCCGGGGTAAAGCGGTAGACCTCCAACGGGTGGGCTTCCATGGCCTGATAGAGGTGGATAAAGTCCCCGT
Organism: bacterium 1xD42-67; assembly: GCA_003612335.1. Lineage (GTDB taxonomy): Bacteria > Bacillota > Clostridia > Oscillospirales > Oscillospiraceae > Lawsonibacter. Next base: position 71,113 of record RAYO01000023.1, on the reverse strand, counting down.
TCTTCATTTCGATGGTCCACTGGAGGGTCCCCTGACCGCTGCCGGAGTAATAATGGATAGAGGAGACCAAAGCGGCCTCGGGGGCGTAATCCGGTCGGGGGACCGGCTCGTCGCAGGTCCAGGGCAGCTCCTCGCTGTCCGTCTCAACAAAGGCGGCGGTGACCCGCTCCACCTTCTCCATAAATTCGTCCTTGGCATTGGCGCCGCTCTCCGGGTGGTTGATATACAGACACTGGGGGAAGGTGTACAACTCGTCTCTCACATCCACCTGCTGGGAGATCTCCTGGGCCGAATCAAAACGGTCGTTTATCCAGCCGGCCAGCACCTGATAGGTCACGCCGCCGTCGGTATAGAGGACCTCGGCGGCGCCGTTGTCGTAGACCTGCGGACGGCTGCGGAGGTAGAGCCCTCCGGCCAGCAGCAGGGCGGCGAGGACCATCAGGGCGCTGTACAGCGCCCACCTCGGCATGTGCCGAGGTGGGGATACCTCTTTACGCTGACTGATATCCTGCGCGCAATGGGGACAGAAGGACGCCACCTCTGGGAGCTGGGCCCCGCAGTGGGGGCAGGATCTTATCTCCTCGTTCATGGCTTATGTTTCCTCTCTACTCAAAGATGGCGTCCGCGATGCTCACCTCGTGGCCGCAGCGGTTGTCGATGTCCGCACCGTTGCGGGAGAAGCGGGTGCCCTCGAAGTACAATGCCTGGTCACCGGGGACGCGCTCCAGCAGGACGGCGGTGCCGTTGCGCCGGAACAGGTTGCCGTTGTACATGTGGTCGTTTCGGTTGTTGCTGGTGGAGTTGAAATGGAAGCCCACGGTGTTGTCCTCAAAGACGCTGTTTTTGATGTTCACCCAGGAGTTGCCGTAGCACAGCACACCGGTGCGCCACCCGGCAAACTGGCAGTCGGAGAAATTGATCCGGGCGGAGGCGGAGACCCCCACCCCCTCGCCGTCTCCCGCAAAGCGCAGGTTTTGAAATTGGCAGATGTAGCCCTTCTGAGCGGTGGCCTGGAGGGTGCCGGTGAAGGTGGTGCGTGTCCCATCAGGACCCTCGCTGCCGATGAGGTTCATAGACCGCTGTTCCAGCAGCAGACTGCCCTCATAGGTGACAGCGGGCAGATGGATGTAGACGATCACGTCGGAGGTGATGGTCTCGTTGACCTCGTCCACCAGGGCCTGGAGGTCATCCACCGTGTCCATGGGCACGTCCTCCGGGTAGAAGTGCCGGGTGGGGACCACCCCCAGCGCCATCCGCTGGTACAGACGGATGGTGTCGCCGTTTTTCATGGCGATGGTCCACCGCAGTTCCATATCGCCGCTGCGGTCGGTGTAGGTCAGGATGCTTCGGGAGGCGGCCTCCGGGTCGTAGTCTGTGGCCTGGGGCTCGGTGTACTGCCAGGGCTCCGGGCTGTCGCCGCCCTGGAGAAGCTCCACCGTAATGGTCTCCACCTTGCGCAGAAAGACCTCCTTGGCGTTGACGCCGGTGTCCATGTGGTTGATGAACAGCCGGGAGGGCTTGTTGGAGGTGGTCCCTTCCTCCACCTCCTCGGCGTAGTCGGTCATGGGCTGGAAGCGGTCTCCGAAGTGGTTGAGGAGCAGCTGGTAGGAGCCGCCGCCGTCAGTGTAGATCACCTCGGCGGTGCCGTTGTCATAGACCCTGGGCCGGGTATAGTGCCAGGCCGTCAGGGCCAGCGCCGCAAGGGCCAGGGCCAGCAGAGCGCCTCTTATCACCCGTCTGGGGAGCCGCCTGGGCGGGTGGATCTCTTTGCGCTGGTTGACGCTCCGGGCGCAGTGGGGGCAGAAGGAGGCCGTATCTGGCAGCTGGGCTCCGCAGTGGGGACAGGGTTTTTGCTGGCTCATGACAGCGCCTCCATCAGATACATGACGTCCTTATACCGCTTGGCCGGGTTGACCTGGGTACACCGCTGGATCACCCGGCCCAGCCGCCCTTCCGTCAGCCTTTTGGAGGGGTGCTGGCCGGTGAGCAGCACGTTCATCAGCACGCCCAGGGAGTAGATATCCGTCCGGGTGTCGGACTGGCCCAGGCCGTACTGCTCCGGGGCGGCGAAGCCGGTGGTGCCCAGGATCTGAGTGTCCGCCTCGGCCTGGGGCTTGTGGAGGCGGGCGGCGTCGAAGTCGATGAGCACCGCGTCGCCCCCGCGGAGGATCACGTTCTCCGGTTTGATATCCCGGTGGACGGCGGCCATGGAGTGGAGCACCCAGAGCCCCTGGCACAGCTGCTTCACGATCTTTCTGGTCTCCTGGGGGGTGAACAGGGCGTCCGCCAGCAAAAAGTCCAGGGTGTCCCCCTGGACGAACTCCTCGATGACCAGATTCTCCCCCTCCCGCTCCGCGGCCTCGTAGATCAGAGGCAGGTGGGGGCAGGAGCAGCCCAGCAGCCGGTGGTATACCTCCCCGTTCCCCTGGAAGCGGCGGAGGATGAACTGCTTTCCTGTGGCATCGTGCCGGATCAGCCGCACGCTGCCCCGGGGACTTTCCTTCAAGAGCCGGACCTCCTCAAATTCGCTCCGCAGTTGTTCTGACAGCCAGGAATACATGACGATCACTCCAAAATTTAAAACACTATGCAGCCAGCATATTGTATTTCGCAGAATGGTTCTGTACAATCGTATCAATATTATATCTGTTTTCCAAAGGAAAGTAAAGAGAGGATGGCAGGATATGAGAGAGAAATCCACCGATGATCTGAGCCAGGAGCTGATGAGCCAGCCCAACCTGGACCAGTATATCACAGAAAACGAGACATATTTCGCAGATGCGGACATATCCGAGTTCTTGGCGAAGCATTATGAGAAGTGCGGCCTGTCCAAGGCGGAGCTGGCCCGGCGGTCAGGGATGAGCGAGGTCTATCTCCACCAGGTCTTTGCCAGGCGTCGCAGGCCCTCCCGGGACCGGCTGCTGTGCCTGTGTATCGGTATGGAGGCCACCTTGGAGGAAGTCCAGCAGCTGCTGAGGCGGGTGGGCTGCGCTCCCATCTACCCCAAGCTGAAGCGGGACGCCATCATCAGCCACGGCATCCTCCACCACACCCCCTTGACAGAGATCAACGACAAGCTGTTTTCTGAGAATGAAAAGACTCTGTTTTGAAGGAGGGGGCCGCTATACGTCATCGGTATGGTGACCATCCCTTCCCGTCGATCATGGTTCCTCATCATGTGCAGCCTGATTGAGATGCTCCTCTATCTTGTTCATGGCTTCGGTGACCGGGCCGTTGCAGCCCTGCTCCTTCAATCCCTGGAGACAGGCCAGGAGCCCGTAGCAGATCAGGGTCTGCTCCCGGCGGATCGCCTTCAGCTCCTCATGCTGCCGCCTGCTCCGCTGAACGAACTTGATGCACCAGAGCACCACGCCGCCGATCACGCCCAAAGCGGTCACCAGCTCCGCCAGCGCGATCAATGTGTCCGCACTAATGATCACTTTCATGTACAGCCCTCCTTTCCCGCGCCCGAGCGGCATGACCTGCCTGACTGGTGCAGGCTGCGGTCAGCCGGTTCCGTCGGGCGGGGCGTTCTTTGCCCGAAAGCCTTGACGTATCAAGGCTTTCGGGTTTTTTGCTAAAGTTCTACGATATCCATCGACGCCCGTTCGACGCACAGGGGCGTTTGCGAATCCAGCACCAGAGACAGCGACGCCCCGCATCCGCAGCTTGCACAGGGGTGCAGCACCGAGACATGGTGCAGGGTCTGGGGCCCATGTGTCAGACGCCGCAAGGGGAGGCGCAGAGGCGGCGTATCCGAGAATGCGCCGCAGGGCGATCGGCTGAGCAGGATCCTGCCGGTCCCTTCTGCTGGGGAGACCGCACAGACATTCAATGTGTACTGGACCACATAGCTCTTTCCCGGATCCAGTTGGATCTGCCCGGGGGCGCGCCCGTCCCAGCAGATGCTTCGTCCCGAGCGGCTCCGCTGCCGCCAGAACAGGCGGCGGTCCGGTTCCCACAGCATGCTCTCCCGCTGGCCGACCAGCTGAAGGGCGCTCTTTTGATAGGGGATCACTTGATATGGCGATGGAGCGGGCCGAGGATGACTCCACGGGGATCGAGGCGGGTGAGGGGGCATACTGGGGTACTGCCACCAGCCCTGCGGAGGATAGGGGAAATGGCCGGGGTGGGGAGTTGGGGTTGGGATCGGCATAGGCGTAGGCGTCGGGGTCGGGGTTGGTGTTGGCGTCGGGGTTGGTGTTGGCGTCGGGGTAGGGGATTCGATGAACTCCGAATCCGGGTCTTCCCCCGGCGAAGGGGAGGGTAAGAGCTCCAGCACATGGTCCAGCTTGTTTTTCAGCAGCATCTGGTTCTGGGTGACCACCTCCACAAGGGCGGTGACGCTTTTGTTGACCGCCAGTACATCCTGGGAAGTTGTGCCGGGCAGAGTTCCAAGGACATATTGTAATTTCTCGCCCTCGGCGTTGAGGATATGGCTCAGGGCGAGCTCTTCCATAGCGATGGATGCGACGATCATAGTCAGAGCTTCATCCCGAGTCATGTCCGCCCCGCCGGATGGAAAGGAAGGCATAGACATATTCAAAAACTCCATAGCGCGTCCTGGCAGGGCCAGGACTGAGATGTGCGGCAGGGAAACCATGCCGCCGCCCTACCCTATGACAGCGGAGGCGGTTTGGTTCCAGCTGGAACCTGCCGGCGGGCAGACGCATAGAGTATCTCGGGCGCGGCGCTGGAGCGCCTGCTCTCCCGCCGTCGTTCCAACGTATTTTCGTAGCGCACTTCTTGATTTGAAAGGAGATCCCTGAATGTCTCTGCCCAGTTTTCCCAATGTAGACCCGCCGATCCAGCGGGAAGATGCGGTCAATCAAATTCTTTCCTCCATCGCCATGGAGGAACTCGGCCTGAGCCATATCCTCAACGCCGAGGGCGAGAAGATGCAGTATATTCTTGGAACCCTGCCCGGCCTCAGCGGCCCCGCAGCAACCGTGGAAGACGTGCTGAACGCCAATGAGAGCGTTCGCGGTCTGCTGGAGACTGCTGTTCAGAACCAGATCTTCCTGAAAGGGAAGATGCAGGGCGCTCTGGACGCCTCTCCCATGCGGGGTCCCACCGGTCCCACCGGCCCCACCGGCCCCCAGGGCCCTGCCGGCCCTGCGGGCGGTCCTGCCGGCCCTGCCGGGGCCACTGGAGCCGCGGGCGCCACCGGCCCCACCGGCCCCACCGGCCCCACTGGTCCCACCGGCCCCAATGTCACCGCCACCAACGCCTATGCTGCCAGCACCAAGGGCGCGGCGTTCACGGTCCTCATGGCCGGAACCAACGTGGCTCTGCCCGACGCCCAGACGCTGTCCCCCGACATCACGGTCAACGGGACAAACGACACCTTCACCGTTGCGGAGGCCGGACGGTATCGGATTTCCTATAATATCAACTCCGTCACGCCCCTGACCCTCGGCGCCCGGCTGATGGTCGACGGCGCGGAGATCGCAGGCTCCAATGTCATGCCCCAGACAACGCCTCTGAGCCGCCTCGCCAACGATATCCTGGTGGATCTGCCGGCGGGGGCCAAGGTCTCCCTGCAGGTGTACGGCTACGCGGGCCTGGTGACCCTGCTGCCCAACTCCATCGGGGCTTCCCTGTCCATGGTCCGTCTGAGCTAAGGAGGGGGTATTTTATGTCAATGCCCACATTCCCCAAGAATGATCCCCCGCTGACCCGAGAGGGCAGCCTCAATGAGATCATTTCCTCTATCGCCGCCGAGGAGCTGAGCCTGAGCCACCTTCTCAACGTCGAGGGCGAGAAGCTGCAATACGTCCTGGGCACCATGCCCGGTCTGGACGGCGCGGCCTCCCTGGACGAGGTGATGCAGGTCAACAAAAGTGTGAAGGACACCCTGTCCGGCATCATGGAGCAGCAGATGGCGCTGACCTCCAAGCTGGGCGCGGTGCTGAAGGCCCCCACCCTCCCCGGCCCCGAGGGCCCCATGGGAGCCGAGGGCCCCGAAGGTCCCGAGGGCCCTGCCGAGGGTGAGGCCGGTCCCGACGGTCCCGACGGCCCCGACGGAGCGGAAGGGCCCGCCGGTCCCACCGGCCCCACCGGGGCCCCGGGCCCCAACCCCACGGCCATCGCAGCCTACGCCGCCAACACCCGGGGCAGCAGCGTCGGCCTCGGCAACGATGATTTCATCGGCTTTCCGGATGTGTCGGTCCTCTGCCCGGAGATCCTCCTGGGCGACTCAAGCTCGATGCTCGGGGGAGACTCGGTGTTCTACCTGAAGAAGGCGGGCACCTATCAGATCTCCTACCGTGTGACCCTCAGCGCCCCTTCCGTCCGGCCGGTGGGGACCCGGCTGATGATCTCCAGCGCCGACGACTATGAGGGCGTCATCGCCCCCACGGTGGGTGCCCAACAGTTTGAATGCACGTTCACGCTGACCATGCCGAAGAGTACCACGATCGAGCTTCAGGCATACTCCACGACCCCCAGCATCCCCGGCACGGGCGGTCTCCCCGCCCTGGACAGTGTCCAGCTGGCCAGCGGCGCCTCGGGCGCTTCCATGCTGGTCGTCCGGCTGGGCGACTGAGCGCGGCCATCATTCCGAACAGATAGAGAAAGGGCTCCCGCCGGTTTTACCGGCGGGAGCTCCTCAGCAAATCGATCCGATCAAAGGAGGCCGCGATATGGCTAGCGTCAGCTTGTGCATGATCGTAAAAAATGAGGAGGATGTGCTGGAGCGCTGTCTGAACAGCGCGGCGGATCTGGTAGATGAGATCGTCATCGTAGACACCGGCTCCACCGACCGGACAAAGGAGATCGCCGCCCGCTACACGGACAAGATCTTCGATTTCCTCTGGCGGGACGACTTCGCCGCCGCCCGAAACGAGTCCTTTTCCCACGCAGCCATGGACTACTGTCTGTGGCTGGACGCCGACGACGTGCTTTTAGAGGAGGACCGGGAGAGATTCCTGGCCCTGAAGGAGGAGCTGGATCCCGGCGTCTCGGTGGTCATGGCCCCCTATCACACCGGCTTCGACGAGAGCGGCCGGGTGACCTTCTCTTACTGCCGGGAGCGGCTCATCAAAAACCGGGCCGGTATGAGCTGGATCGGGGCCGTCCACGAGGTGGTCACCCCGGTCGGGACTGTTTTGTACGGGGACTTCGCTGTCACCCACAAAAAGACCCGCCCCTCCGACCCGGACCGGAACCTGCGGATCTATGAGGGCCAGCTGGCTGCGGGGCAGGAGCTGGAGCCCCGCCAGCAGTTCTACTACGGCCGGGAGCTCTATTATCACGAACGCTGGGAGGAGGCCCTGGCCGTCTTTGCGGCGTTTTTGGAGGAGGGCCGGGGCTGGGTGGAGAACAACATCGACGCCTGCTGTCACTGCGCCTACTGTTATAGAGAACTGGGCGATGAAAAGGCGGGATTGGAGGCGCTGCTGCGCACCTTCACCTATGACTGGCCCCGGGCGGAGGTCTGCTGTGAGATCGGCCGCTGGTTCTTCCAGAAGGAGCAGCACAGGCAGGCCGCCTACTGGTACACCCTGGCCCTGACCTGCGCCCGGGATGACCGCCGGGGCAGCTTCGTCTCCCCCGACTGCTACGGCTACCTGCCCTGCATCCAGCTGTGCGTCTGCTACAGCCGCCTGGGCGATCCCCAAAGGGCGGAGGCCTTCAACGAGCTGGCCGCCTCCTTCAAGCCGGACTCTCCGGCGGTAGAACACAACCGGGCCGTCTTCCGAGCCTTGTCAGCACAGACTGCGTAACGAAGAGAAGCGTACCGCCACTGGCCCTGCCGTGCCCCACACATCGAAATGTTTGGGGAGGGACAGAGAACGCCAGACAGGAGATCTCGCTTTCCTGCCTGGCTTTTTTCTGCTTTTTCTGTCTCTATATGACCTGCGCCATGAGATCCCCCATCTTCTTCGCGCTGCTGGATGATGCGATGCCCAAGACCTTTGCCGCTCCATCTGCGTTAAGGAACAGTGGCAGCTCCGTATAGGTCTTGCAGACCGGCCCTTTCATTTTGATCCTCCTCCAAGCTTTGCTTGACTTTCTGATTCACACAGTGTAGACTGGATAAAACAGATATTTATGATATGTCTTTCTTATGTGCAGTGTAACACTGCGCCAACTGTCTGCCAAGTTATCACAAAAAACAGAGGGAGATCAGAGCGGGGCTATCAGCTCTTTTGTGATCTGGCGGCTGAAGGGATCCTGAAGGGTCTCCAGATCATCGCACCCCCCTTTTTGCAACATGATATGATGAGGAGAGAGGTCAAGTGGCGGGAGAAAGATTCCTTGCCCATACGTCGGAGGACAAAAGAGAGCAGACGATCCAGGAGCATCTGGATGGGACAGCAGATCTGTGCGCCGGTTTTGCCGCGGCTTTTGGCGCGGAGGGCCAGGGGCGGCTTGCCGGGCTGGCCCACGACTTGGGAAAGTATTCCGCTGCGTTCCAGCGCCGGCTTAGGGGGAGCACAGAGCATGTGGATCATGCCACTGCCGGGGCTGCGGAATGCTGCAGGCTGGGGCAAAGCAGTGCCGCCTTTGCTGTTGCGGGACACCATGGCGGCCTGCCCGACGGTGGAGGTCAAGGGGACCACTGGGAAGACAAGACCTTCTGCGGCCGCATGAAGAGAGCCGCTCTTGGAAAGCTGGAGCCCTACGAGGCCTGGCAGGATGAGATCGAGCTGCCCCTGGTCCCACAGCCAGCGTTTTCCGGCCGGTCGGAGGAGATGTTTTTTACCAGGATGCTTTACTCTTGTCTGGTAGATGCGGACTTTCTGGACACAGAGACCTTTATGGCGGGGAAAGAACAGGACCGAGGCGGTGGGGCCCCGATGGAGGTGCTGGAGGGCAAGCTCCGATCCTATATCTCTGGCTGGTTCCCGCCCAAAACGGAGCTGGACCGGGAACGGTGCGCGATGCTGGAGCGCTGCATGGAACAGGGGAGGGCCCTCTCCCCGGGACTGTTCACCCTCACCATCCCCACTGGAGGCGGCAAGACGGTGACTTCTCTGGCCTTTGCCCTGCGTCACGCCCGGACCCACGGCCTGCGCCGGATCATCTATGTGATCCCGTATACCTCCATTATCGAGCAGAACGCCCAAGTCTTTCGCGATATCCTTGGGGAGGAGAATGTACTGGAGCATCATTCCGGTGTCCTGTACGACATCGAGGACGAAGCCAGACCGGAAAATGGCCGGCTGGCCAGAGCGACCGAAAACTGGGATATGCCGGTGGTGGTGACCACGGCGGTGCAGTTTTTTGAGTCTCTCTTTGCCAACCGTTCTTCCCAGTGCCGTAAGCTGCACAATCTGGCTCAAAGCGTCATCATTTTTGACGAGGCACAGATGCTGCCGGTGCCCTATCTTCGGCCCTGTGTGTTTGCCATTGCCCGGCTGGTGGAGCGCTATGGTGTGTCCGCCGTGCTCTGTACCGCCACACAGCCCGCGCTGGACGAGATATTCCAGGGATCTCTGCCGGACAAGCCCGCTGTGGAGCTGTGTCCCCCAGAGGTATTTCGTCAGGAGATCTTCCGGCGCGTCACCTTTCACCGGGAAGGGAAGCTGTCGTGGGAGACCGCGGCGGAACGGATCAACGGACAAAAACAAGCCCTGTGTATCGTCAACAGCCGAAAGAGCGCACAAAAGATCTACAGCCTGTTGGACCCAGAAGGGGCCTTCCATCTGTCTACCCTCATGTATCCCGCTCACCGGAAAGGGGTATTGACAGAGATCCGAGCCCGGCTGAAGGACGGTCTGCCCTGCCGGGTGGTGTCCACTTCGCTGATCGAGGCCGGGGTGGATGTGGACTTTCCTGCGGTATTTCGGGAAGAGGCGGGGCTTGATTCTGTCCTTCAGGCGGCGGGCCGGTGCAACCGAGAGGGAAAGCGTCCCGCCGGGGAGAGCATCGTCACTATATTCCAGAGCGAGGCCCCTCCGCCGTCCCTGTTTGAGATCCCTGTGGCTGCGGGACGTCAGGCGCTGGACCGCTATGACCAGTTGGACAGCCCGGAGGCGATCCGGTGTTATTTCCAGGAGCTGCTGGACTTGAAAGGGCCGGAGGCGCTGGACCAGAAGGATATCCTTACGCTGATGGAGCGGGACTATATGCCCTTTCGGAAGGTCGCGGAGCGGTTCCATCTGATCGACAGCGAGACCAGGACCGTGTACATCCCCCTGGGGGAAGGAGGGGAGCTGGTCCGGCGGCTCCGCTCCGGCGAGCACAGCAGGGCGTTGTTCCGGGCACTGGGCCAGTATGGCGTGTCCATCTACCCGCAGCACTTTGAAGCCCTGGACCTGGCTGGGGACCTGGAAGTGCTGGAGGATGGCAGCGCGGTTTTGACCAACCTGACGCTATATGATAACAGCACCGGTTTGTCGCTGGCAGCGGATAGCGGGAAAGGTGTATTTCTATAAAATATGGCAATAGCGGCAGGATATCTGCCGCTATTACTACAGTGTACGAGCTCATTTTTTCTTATCAATTTTTCAATCCACATTATATTCCTAATTATTGTATTGGCATTAGGATTAATGGCGCATTTAATTATACCACGCAGGCCCTTAGTAATCAATTTCTATGTAAAAATAATTTATTATTTCATTGATAAGAATAAATGAAATGGTTGCTTTTTGGCTTTGCCTGTGCTATACTATAGCTGCATTTTAAAATCGGAGGTGAACTGTATGGTCGTTTTGCCATACTCAAAAGCGTTACCTGTTTTTGGAGCAGTAAGCTGCTCCTCTGAATATAAGACCGTCTTCCAGAATAGGCGCCGTTTGAAAAATGGAACAATGCACGATGGCGAGGGATCTTTTCGCCAGATAAACACGATCTTTCGCAGGAATCCTGGATGGATTTCAAGAAAAATTGGGGAAGTATGGCGGGAAAGGACCGTTATTTGGGGGCATCGACATGTTTCAAACAAGCCCTAGTCCTATTTACGGGACCGAATCGTGTGGTAACATATCAAAAAAAGAGGAGTGAACGCCATGCCGATCTCATTGGAGGTCTGGGGGGACTACGCCTGCTTCACCCGTCCGGAGATGAAGACAGAGCGGGTCAGCTATGATGTGATGACTCCCTCTGCTGCCCGGGGGCTGCTGGAAAGCATCTACTGGCACCCGGGTCTGCGCTGGGTGATCGACCGCATCCATGTCTGCGCCCCCATTCGCTTTACCAACCTGCGGCGCAATGAGGTGAAGTCCACTGTCAGCGCCCGGACGGCCCGGACGGCGATGGAGCGGGGGAAGGGAGAACTGTATATCGCAACCTCCCAGGATATCCAACAGCGGGCCGCCATGCTGCTGCGGGATGTGCGCTATGTTATCAACGCCCATTTCGACATGACCGATCGGGCATCAGCCAGCGATAACGATGGAAAATTCCAGGATATCATCAAGCGGCGGATCAAGCGGGGACAGTTTTACAGCCAGCCCTATTTTGGGTGCCGGGAATTCCCGGCCCACTTCAAAGCCTGCGAAACTCCGCCGCCCTGTCCGGAGGAACTAAAAGGGGCGCGGGACTTGGGCTATATGCTCTGGGACCTGGACTATTCCAACGCGGAAAACATCGCCCCCCTCTTTTTCCGGGCAACGCTTCGGGACGGCGTACTGGAGGTCCCGGCCCGGGACAGCGGGGAGGTGATCGGATGATCTTGCAGGCGCTCGTGGAGCACTATGAGGACCTGGCTGCTCAGGGGAAGCTGGCCCGCCCTGGCTGGAGCGACGCCAATATCTCCTGCGCGCTGTACATCAATGATGATGGAGAGCTGGAGCAGGTGGTTTCCCTCAAGCGGGAGGAGGAGCGCGGAAAGAAGAAGGTATTGGTGCCCAGGCCCATATCCCTTCCCGCCCCGGTCAAGCGGTCCAGCGGAGTGAACTCCAACTTTTTGTGGGACAACTCCAGTTATATTCTGGGGATCGACGGAAAGGGAAAGCCTCAGCGGAGCATGGAGTGCTTTGCCGCCTGCAAAGTGCTGCATCACAAGCTTCTAGACAGCGTGGACAGCCCCGCGGCCCGGGCGGTGCTGGCCTTTTTCGACCGCTGGGCCCCGGAAAAGGCCAAGGAGCACCCCGCGCTGGCAGACAAGCTGGAGGATATACTTACAGGAGCCAATCTGGTATTTCGTTATTCAGGAATATTTCTCCAGGATGATGCCCTGATCCGCTCGGCGTGGCAGGACTATTATGATGCCGCCGGTGACGGTCCGGAACTGGTGTGCCTAGTCACCGGAAAGAAGGGGACGGCGGAAACAGTCCACCCTGCCATCAAGGGAGTGGCCGGAGCCCAGTCCAGCGGCGCGGCCCTAGTGTCCTTCAATGGCGACGCTTTCTGCTCCTACGGCCGGGAGCAGAGCCTCAACGCCCCCACCAGCAAATATGCGGCCTTTGCCTACACCAGTGCGCTGAACCATCTGCTGGGGGAGCGGGACTATGTGGGGCGGATCGGGGACACCACGGTTTTGCTCTGGGCTTCTGGCGGCCAGCGGGCCTATCAGAGCTTTTCCGTGGCCAGCCTGTTTGGTGCCCCTGCCGCTTACTCGTCCTCCGACCTGCAAAAGATGACCCTTGACCTGTGCCAGGGAAAGCCCGTCCTATTTGAGGAGACCCAGCTGGACCCCGGGACCACATTTTATATCCTGGGTCTGTCACCCAACGCCGCCCGGCTGTCGGTGCGGTTTTTTCTGAAAAACACCTTCGGGACCTTCGTCCAAAATATTCAAGCCCATCAGGAGCGGCTGGAGATCGTCCGTCCCTCCTTTGACAAATTTGAGACGATCCCCCTCTGGAAGCTGCTGAACGAGACCGTGGACCAGAATTCCAGGGACAAGTCCCCAGTCCCCGGAATGGCCGGCGAGACCCTCCGCGCCATTTTGAGCGATACACCTTATCCCGCCACGCTGCTCAATGGTGTCTCCCTGCGTATCCGGGCGGAGCGGGAGATCACAAGGGGCAGAGCTGCCATACTGAAAGCGTACTATCTGAAAGGTCCCCATCCTGATATACCAAAGGAGGTCTTAACTGTGTCTTTGAACCCAGACAGCACCAATATCCCCTACACCCTGGGCCGGCTGTTCTCTGTACTGGAAGCCATCCAGTCCTCGGCCAACCCCGGGATCAACGCAACGATCAAGGATAGATTCTTCAATTCCGCCTCCGCAGCTCCCAGCCGTGTATTCCCCACGCTGATCGATCTGGCCCAGAAGCATCTGCGGAAGCTGGAAAAGGGACAGCGCATTTTCTGCGATAAGCAGCTGACCGAACTGACCGGCAAGCTGGGAGAGACATTTCCCGACCGTCTGAGCCTGCCCCAGCAGGGGGCGTTCCAGCTGGGATACTACCACCAGACACAGGCCCGTTATCAGAAGAAGGAGGAGAACGACAATGGCTGAGCCTATCAAAAACCGCTATGAATTTGTCATCCTGTTCGATGTGGAGAACGGAAACCCCAACGGCGACCCTGACGCGGGCAATATGCCCCGTGTGGATCCGGAGACCGGCCTGGGGCTGGTCACTGACGTGTGCCTGAAGCGAAAGATCCGCAACTATGTGGAGACCGTCAAAGAGGACGCCGAAGGTTACCGCATCTACATCAAGGACGGGGTGCCCCTGAACCGCAGCGACGCTGAGGCCTATGCCGCACTGGATGTGACGGACAAGACGGTGAAGGAGAAGAAAAAGGCTGATCCCGAGCTGGACGAAAAGGTCCGGGACTGGATGTGTGCCAATTTCTACGACATTCGTACCTTTGGCGCTGTGATGACCACCTTTGTCAAGGCTGCCCTGAATTGCGGACAGGTCCGGGGACCGGTGCAGCTGGGCTTTGCCCGCAGTGTGGAGCCGGTGATGCCCCAGGAGGTGACCATCACGCGCGTGGCCATCACCACCGAGGCCGACGCGGAGAAAAAGGGCACCGAGATGGGCCGCAAGTACATCATCCCCTATGGGCTCTACCGCTGTGAGGGCTATGTCTCCGCCAATCTGGCCCGCAAGACCACAGGATTTTCTGAGGAGGATCTGGAGCTGCTGTGGCAGGCGATCCTCGATATGTTTGAGCACGACCACTCCGCCGCCCGGGGCAAGATGGCGGTGCGGGAGCTGATCATCTTCAAACACGACTGCGAACTGGGCTGCGCACCTGCCTGGAAGCTCTTTGAATCGGTGAAGGTGGAGCGGACGGACAAGGATGACCCGACTCCCGCCCGCTCCTACGGGGACTATCAGGTCATCGTGGACGAGTCTGCCCTGCCGGCCGGCGTTACCTGTCGGCGCATGGGATGAGCCGCCCTGAAGAGGACTGGCTCCAGATGTCCGGTCTGCAGCACTTCGCCTTCTGCCGCCGCCAGTGGGCGCTGATCCATATCGAGGACCAGTGGGCGGAGAATCACCGCACGGTGGACGGCCGGCTCATGCACGAACACGTCCATGACCAGACGTTCCGGGAGAGCCGTGGGGACTGTCTGACCGTCAGAGGGCTGGCTGTCCACTCGGCGGAGCTGGGCGTCTCCGGACAGTGCGACGCGGTGGAATTTCACAGAGATCCTGCCGGAATCACTTTGCGAGATCGTGAGGGCCTGTGGCTGCCTTATCCGGTGGAGTACAAGCGGGGCAGGCCCAAGGAGCACCGCGCGGATGAGCTCCAGCTTTGCGCCCAGGCCATGTGCCTGGAGGAGATGCTCTGTTGTGACATTCTGGAGGGGGCGCTCTACTATGGGGAGCCCCGCCGCCGCACTTTAGTATCCTTTACACCTGAACTGCGCAGGCAGGTCCGGGACAGTCTGGCAGAGATGCACCAGCTGTACCAGCGGCGCTATACGCCCAAGGTGAGAGCGTCCAAAGCCTGCAATGCCTGCTCCCTCAAAGACTTGTGTCTTCCAAAGCTGATGGACCGCAAAAAGGTTGCGGACTACCTTGCGGCCAACCTGGAGGAGCTGCAATGAAACATCTGCTCAACACTCTTTATATCCTCTCGGAGGATATCTACCTGTCTCTGGATGGGGAAAATGTGGTGGCCAACCGGGACAAGCAGGCCATTGCCCGCTACCCCCTGCATACCTTACAGAACATCATCACCTTCTCCTATGCCGGGGCGTCCCCCGCTTTGATGGGGGCCTGCGCCAAGCGGCAGATCGGTTTGTCCTTTTACACCCCGAGAGGAAGATCTCTGGCTCGGGTATGCGGGGAAGGGAACGGAAATGTTCTGCTCCGCCGGACGCAATATCGGGTCGCGGATGATCCCGGCCAATACTGTCTGATCAGCCGTACCATGATCTTTGGCAAGCTGTTCAACGCACGCTGGAGCATCGAGCGTACCCGCCGGGACCACAGTATGCGGGTGGACAGCGAAAAACTGTCTTCTGCCTCCAAGCAGATCTATGGACTGTTGTCCCAAGTCAAGGAGGTGACTTCTCCGGAGGAGCTGCGCGGTTTGGAGGGGGTGGGGGCCTCCGCCTACTTCGGCGTTTTTGACGAGATGATCCTGGGAGATAAAGAGACATTCGCGTTTCGAAGCCGCAGCCGCCGCCCCCCGCTGGACGCGGTCAACGCTATGCTCTCCTTCGCCTACAGCCTTTTGGCCCACGACTGTGCCTCCGCGCTGGAGAGCGTGGGACTGGATCCTTATGTGGGCTTCTTGCATCGTGACCGCCCGGGCCGGACTTCCTTGGCGCTGGACCTGATGGAGGAGCTGCGCCCCTGTATGGCGGACCGTTTTGTGCTCACCCTCATCAATAACCGGCAGATCAAGGCGGGGGACTTTCAATATATGGAGAGCGGCGCGGTGCTGCTGACAGACAGCGGCAGAAAAACGTTTTTGAAGCACTGGCAGGAGAAGAAAAAAGAGACGCTGACTCACCCCTATTTAGGGGAAAAGCTCCCATGGGGGATGATCCCTTATATCCAGGCGTTGCTGCTGGCCCGTTATCTCCGGGAAGATCTGGATGCTTACCCACCATTTTTATGGAAGTGATCGTATGCTGGTTTTGATCACCTACGATGTGGATACCACAGACGCCGCTGGCCGTAAGCGCCTGCGGCAGATCGCGAAACAGTGTGTCAACTACGGTCAGCGGGTACAGGATTCTGTCTTTGAGTGCCTGCTGGATACGGCTCAGTGCCGCATGTTGCAGGCAAAGCTGTGTAAGATCATGGACCCGGAAAAGGATAGTCTGCGCTTTTACTACTTGGGGGACCGTTACGAGAACAAGATCGAGCATTTTGGGGCAAAGGCATCCTATGACCCGACAGATGTGCTGATGCTTTAGGTGCGAAGTGCAAACACACAGAAGATCGCTGTAGCTTCGCACCAGATCTCGCAGTGTTTTCAGTGAGCAGACTGCCCTGTTTTTTGGATTGGATGGAGATCGGGAGGGGATATTTGAAAGAAACGTCTATTTTGCTGAAAAAGCAGCCTGGAGTTTTGGCTGTTTTTGCAGTCGCCCCCCGTATGGGGGGCGCGGATTGAAACACCCATGGAAAGAATGTATTCCGCAAAAATACCGTCGCCCCCCGTATGGGGGGCGCGGATTGAAACATGGATGGACAGCAGTGGATCAAGGAGCTGGGCGGTCGCCCCCCGTATGGGGGGCGCGGATTGAAACCTTCCCCTGGGTGGTATGGAACAGCTGCTCAGCGGCGTCGCCCCCCGTATGGGGGGCGCGGATTGAAACCAGGTCAGAGACCAGGACCGACACCCGCTTGGCGGGTCGCCCCCCGTATGGGGGGCGCGGATTGAAACTCCCCGAAATTCGGGTGATGATTTCGGGGCGGCGGTCGCCCCCCGTATGGGGGGCGCGGATTGAAACCCGTCTGGTCAGCTCCATACATCTCGATGGTGAGTCGCCCCCCGTATGGGGGGCGCGGATTGAAACCACTCGTTGACAATGTCTGCGGTGTCCAGTTCCAGGTCGCCCCCCGTATGGGGGGCGCGGATTGAAACTCTTAGGTTATGGCTGGCAACTTGTCCGCTATGTCGTCGCCCCCCGTATGGGGGGCGCGGATTGAAACATCCTGGTCCCCAAAGCAGCCGAAGATGGTGACGTCGCCCCCCGTATGGGGGGCGCGGATTGAAACACTGGCTGGAACCAGGGCTGCGGCCAGGGCTGCGGGTCGCCCCCCGTATGGGGGGCGCGGATTGAAACGATCTTTTTAGGGGCCAAGGTGCTCAAAAAATGTTGTCGCCCCCCGTATGGGGGGCGCGGATTGAAACTTTAGTGCGGGATCATAGTCGGAATACAGGGAATGTCGCCCCCCGTATGGGGGGCGCGGATTGAAACTGGATGATGTTCGCAGCGTTGGTGGCCGCAGCGTATGGTCGCCCCCCGTATGGGGGGCGCGGATTGAAACATCGTTCTGCCGGGGGGAGAACATTGCGGCGGGGGTCGCCCCCCGTATGGGGGGCGCGGATTGAAACAGGTTCATCTGCTGTTGGGCCGCCGATGACAGGGGTCGCCCCCCGTATGGGGGGCGCGGATTGAAACGCTATCCGTAGTAGGGCCTCTCCCAAGAGTAAGGGGTCGCCCCCCGTATGGGGGGCGCGGATTGAAACATCTACCGTTGGAGGCAACGGGTCCAAATTATCGAGTCGCCCCCCGTATGGGGGGCGCGGATTGAAACGCCGGTCCCGGCGCTCATGGGCTGTAAGAACCATGTCGCCCCCCGTATGGGGGGCGCGGATTGAAACATCCATGGGCTACACCTCCTCGGTACTGGCCGCCGTCGCCCCCCGTATGGGGGGCGCGGATTGAAACCAGAAACTGGAAAGGACATTGGCCGCGAATTTTGGTCGCCCCCCGTATGGGGGGCGCGGATTGAAACCAGTTTCTGGAACGACGTGCGGGCATTCAGCCGTTCCGTCGCCCCCCGTATGGGGGGCGCGGATTGAAACCTGGAGGCGTATCAGGACAAGCAGGTGGATGTGATCGTCGCCCCCCGTATGGGGGGCGCGGATTGAAACGGACACTCCAGACAGCAAGTGTGGCCGCCGCAAAACGTCGCCCCCCGTATGGGGGGCGCGGATTGAAACATCCAGCTCCGGGAGCAGCTGCGGGCGATCAATTCGGGTCGCCCCCCGTATGGGGGGCGCGGATTGAAACGCGATCCTGACAAAAATCGCTCCCCCTTGGCAATTGTCGCCCCCCGTATGGGGGGCGCGGATTGAAACGGCTTCGACATTTTGTCAGAAGACGTGGAGTACGTCGCCCCCCGTATGGGGGGCGCGGATTGAAACCGGAGCAGCGTCCGGGCGGCGATCTCGTTGACGGGTCGCCCCCCGTATGGGGGGCGCGGATTGAAACTGTTGCATCTTGCCCTGCGCAACAGCACTTCCAAGTCGCCCCCCGTATGGGGGGCGCGGATTGAAACCCTTGGGCCATCTGCATGGTCCTCAGATGGGAAAGTCGCCCCCCGTATGGGGGGCGCGGATTGAAACCTGGACGAGGGGCTGGATATCTCAGGCGGGCAGCGTCGCCCCCCGTATGGGGGGCGCGGATTGAAACCGCCACACGAACATGATCACATTCGCATCCTGCTCGTCGCCCCCCGTATGGGGGGCGCGGATTGAAACAACAGGATCTGTTCCTGTGCGTAGTAAGAGGCCCGTCGCCCCCCGTATGGGGGGCGCGGATTGAAACAAATCCAACTCATTTGGCGCAACGATCGATGTAACGTCGCCCCCCGTATGGGGGGCGCGGATTGAAACGCGACAGACACGCCACCCATACCAGGCTGATCATGGTCGCCCCCCGTATGGGGGGCGCGGATTGAAACACTTTGTGCTGGATCCCCTCCTCATGGAGTATCTGGTCGCCCCCCGTATGGGGGGCGCGGATTGAAACCGTTATAAAGGCTATTGACGATAGAAGCGATCAGACGTCGCCCCCCGTATGGGGGGCGCGGATTGAAACTTCCACCTCCTGTCGTTGGCATAATTCACGGCGCGTCGCCCCCCGTATGGGGGGCGCGGATTGAAACAGCCAAGGCATCGTTTGACAGAATGCGATATCGCCAGTCGCCCCCCGTATGGGGGGCGCGGATTGAAACTTCAAGGGGCATCATAACGATCTTGTGACCTGCCCGTCGCCCCCCGTATGGGGGGCGCGGATTGAAACATCAAAGTCGATGATCTGTTGACCAAGAAGGAACGGTCGCCCCCCGTATGGGGGGCGCGGATTGAAACCTGGATCTGGCAGTACCGGAACTTAGACCGCTCCAGTCGCCCCCCCGTATGGGGGGCGCGGATTGAAACCGGAGCGTAGCGGACTATTATAAGATCCAGGAGGGTCGCCCCCCGTATGGGGGGCGCGGATTGAAACTCCTGACACAGGTATCTGTCCCGACGAAGCACCCGTCGCCCCCCGTATGGGGGGCGCGGATTGAAACCTCTGGTGTCATCCGGGACAGTACAGACATCAAATGGTCGCCCCCCGTATGGGGGGCGCGGATTGAAACGCATCCTGCTCGATCTGTCCGCTCTCCCGCAGCTGTCGCCCCCCGTATGGGGGGCGCGGATTGAAACATCCCGGCCAGCATGATCGGGGACCAACTGAAGCGTCGCCCCCCGTATGGGGGGCGCGGATTGAAACTCCGGGACCACGATCCGCAGGCCATCCAGCTCAAGTCGCCCCCCGTATGGGGGGCGCGGATTGAAACTCCTGACACAGGTATCTGTCCCGACGAAGCACCGTCGCCCCCCGTATGGGGGGCGCGGATTGAAACCGGAGCGTAGCGGACTATTATAAGATCCAGGAGGGTCGCCCCCCGTATGGGGGGCGCGGATTGAAATTCCTCCTTCTGGTACAAGGATTTTGACAGTATGGCGTCGCCCCCCGTATGGGGGGCGCGGATCGAAATTGCGGCACCCTGGAGGAAGCCACCGTCGTCCAGCATCGCCCCCCGTACGGGGGGCGCGGATTGAAATATCGAAGACAACCCCGTCCTGGTCCAGATCATGGCGTCGCCCCCCGTATGGGGGGCGCGGATTGAAATGGCCTCCTGCGCTTCCTGGAGCTGAGCGGAGTATGTCGCCCCCCGTATGGGGGGCGCGGATTGAAATGATATATCACAGGAAGATAATACGATAAGTCCGGGTCGCCCCCCGTATGGGGGGCGCGGATTGAAATTTCCGCGGGATGTAGATGACCGCCTCATGGAACCGGTCGCCCCCCGTATGGGGGGCGCGGATCGAAATTGCGGCACCCTGGAGGAAGCCACCGTCGTCCAGCATCGCCCCCCGTATGGGGGGCGCGGATCGAAATTGCGGCACCCTGGAGGACGCCACCGTCGTCCAGCATCGCCCCCCGTATGGGGGGCGCGGATCGAAATTGCGGCATCCTGGAGGAAGCCACCGTCGTCCAGCATCGCCCCCCGTACGGGGGGCGCGGATCGAGATTGCGGCACCCTGGAGGAAGCCGCCGCCGTCCAGCGACGCCCCACGCATGGGGGCATCGTGCCTCGAATTGCGGATGTGGGCCGATCGGTCTGCTATGGCCTCTGCTCTCTTCGGAATCTCTTTTTTCACTCAGGTGTACAGCCGGACGATCTCCTCCGCCACTGTCCGTTTGGAACAGCATCGGTCCATCGCCTGATGGGTGATGAAGTGGTGGGCGTCGGGCTCTGACATCTTCAGCTCGCTGATGAGCAGCCACTTGGCCCGGTTGACCAGACGGATCTCCTCCATCCTCTCCTCGATGGGCTGGATCTTTTTCTCATAGCTCCGCAGCCGCTCCCGGGCGGCGGTCATCCAATTCAGTCCCCGGAGGATGGCGTCTCGAGGAACGGGCCTGGGCAGGACGAACACCCCATGCTTCTCCACCCGGCTCCGGATCTGATCGTACAGCGCCGCCGCCGCGAAGAGCAGCACCACCGTCCCCCCGGTGCGGCAGCAGTCGATGGCGAAGCGGATGCCGGCGTCGTCGGGGAGGGGGGAATCGACAAAGACGAAGTCGAGATCCTGGTCGTTCCTAGCGCGTTCCGCTGCCCCTACATTGGACACAGTGACGATGGGGGAGCAGGAGGTCTCGGGCAGGAGGGAGCGCAGAGCGTTTTGAGATCGTTCCGAGGCCGACACGATCAGCACGCTGTAGACCCGCTCCTGTAACTCCATACACATCCCCTCCTCGCTCTGAGATCGGCATCATCCCTTGAAATATTCCTTCGCCACCGCCTCTGGGACAGCGGACTGGATGAATCCGCTGGACCGTGCCGCTGTCACCGCCGCTTCCCGGTCCTGGGGCAGAGGCCGGAACCTGGACAGGCTCTCCCTGTCCGCCTGGTAGAGATTCAGGTCGGCGGCGGGGGGCAGTTCCATATCCTGTTCGATGCCCCGCAGGCCCGCCTGGATCATCAGGGCGAAAGCCAGATAGGGGTTGGCGGCGGGGTCAGGGGAGCGCAGCTCCGCCCGGCGGTGCTCCCCTGCGGCGGCGGGGATACGCACCAGCTGAGACCGGTTCTCATGGGACCACGAGATGTATCTTGGGGCCTTGTGGCCGCCGAATCGGGCATAGGATCCCTCCAGCGGGTCAAGGAACACGGTCATCTCCTCCACCTTGTCCAGCACTCCGGCCACGATCTGGGGCAGGCAGTCCCGGCCGTCCTCAGCCTTTACCGACATGTTGATGTGGAAGCCGCTCCCCGGCGCATCTGCCAGGGGCTTGGGGGAGAAGTCGGCGCACAGTCCGTTCCGCTGGGCGATGAACTTGACGATCGCCTGGAAGGTCATCACGTTGTCCGCCGCAGTGAGGGGGTCGGAGTATTTGAAGTCGATCTCATTCTGGCCCGGCCCCTCCTCATGGTGGGAGCATTCGGGGGAGATGCCCATGCGGGCCAGAGTCAGGCAGATCTCCCGGCGGATGTTCTCCCCCTTGTCGTCGGGGGCGATGTCCATATACCCGGCCCTGTCATAGGGGATCTTGGTGGGCTCGCCGGTGTCGTCCCGCTGGAACAGGTAAAATTCCTGTTCCGCGCCAAAGAGGAAGCGGAAGCCCCGCTGTTCCGCCTGATCGATGGCCCTGCGGAGCAGGGCCCGGGTGTCGCAGGGGAAGGGCCGCCCGTCGGGGTAGTGGATGGAGCAGAACATGCGCACCACCTGCCCGTGCTCCGGCCGCCAGGGCAGCAGCATCAGGGTGTCCGGGTCGGGGCGGAGCAGCAGGTCGGACCGGGCCTCGTCCCCAAAGCCGGCGATGGCGGAGGCGTCGAAGGCGATGCCGTACTCGAAGGCCCGGGACAGCTCCGTGGGCACGATGGAGATATTCTTCTGCCGCCCGAACACATCGCAGAAGGTCAGGTGGATGAAGGCCACTTCCTCCTCCTGGACATACTGGAGGACTTCTTCCCTGGTATATTTCATGACCGCTCCCGCTCCTCTTCATCAAAATTCCCAGGTATTATACCACAGTCCGGAGCGATTTTCCACCACAGTGAACAGGATCGTGAAAAACCGAAAAAACAGGTTGACAGCGCCCCGTCTAGGGCGTATAATGCGCCCATAAAGGCAAAGGCGTCTTTTCAGTCGATCACTGAAAGGCGTCTTTGTCTCTTTTTATGCGTTTGAACACAGAAAGGGTGAAGAAAAATGGCAGCAGTCCCGGAGTATTTTGGCAGCATGGTATTTGACGACAGGGTGATGAAGGCGAATCTGTCCGCTGAGGTCTACCGATCCCTGAGGAGGACCATCGACGAGGGGGCCAAGCTGGATATCAGGGTGGCTAACGCCGTGGCGGCGGCCATGAAGGACTGGGCCGTGGCCCATGGGGCGACCCATTTTACCCACTGGTTCCAGCCCCTCACCGGCGTCACCGCCGAGAAGCATGACAGCTTCATCTCCCCCTCCCCCGACGGAGGGGTCATCATGGAGTTCTCCGGCAGAGAGCTGATCCAGGGGGAGCCGGACGCCTCCTCCTTCCCCTCCGGCGGGCTGCGGGCCACCTTCGAGGCCCGGGGCTACACCGCCTGGGACCCCACCTCTTACGCCTTCCTCAAGGATAAGACCCTGTGCATCCCCACCGCTTTCTGCGGCTATAACGGGGAGGCTCTGGACAAAAAGACCCCCCTCCTGCGCTCCATGGAGGCGCTGAACCGGCAGGCCCTGCGGATCCTGCGGCTCTTTGGCAACACTTCGGCCAAGCGGGTGACGCCCGCCGTGGGGCCGGAGCAGGAGTATTTTTTGGTGGACGCGGACATGTGGGCCAAGCGCCGGGACCTGCGCTTTACCGGCCGCACCCTCTTCGGGGCCAGGCCCCCCAAGGGGCAGGAGATGGACGACCACTATTTTGGCACCATCAAGCCCCGGGTGGCCGCCTATATGGCGGAACTGAACGATGAGCTGTGGAAGCTGGGCATTCTGGCCAAGACCCAGCATAACGAGGTGGCCCCCGCCCAGCATGAGCTGGCCCCCATCTACACCACCGTCAACGTCGCCACTGACCACAACCAGCTGACCATGGAGCTGATGCAGAAGGTGGCCGCCCGGCATGGACTGGTCTGCCTGCTCCATGAGAAGCCCTTCGCGGGAGTGAACGGCTCGGGCAAGCACAACAACTGGTCGCTGTCCACCGACACCGGGGCGAACCTCCTCTCTCCTGGGGACACCCCCTATGAGAACGCACAGTTCCTGCTGTTCCTGTGCGCCGTCATCCAGGCGGTGGACGACTGCCAGGACCTGCTGCGCATCTCGGTGGCCACCGCCGGCAACGACCACCGCCTGGGGGCCAACGAGGCGCCCCCCGCCGTGGTGTCCATCTTCCTGGGGGACGAGCTGGCGGCGATCCTGGGCTGCGTCGAGCACGACGCCCCCTACACCAGCATCGACACCGGCAAGGTCCGGCTGGGGGTGGATGTCCTCCCCAAATTCCGCCGGGACACCACCGACCGCAACCGCACCTCCCCCTTCGCCTTCACCGGCAACAAGTTCGAGTTCCGCATGGTGGGCTCGGCCGACTCCATCGCCTGTGCCAACATCATGCTCAACACCGCCGTGGCCGAGAGTTTGAAGGTCTATGCAGACCAACTGGAGGGGGCAGAGGACTTTGAGGCCACCCTCCAGGCCGCGATCCGCAGGACCATCCAGGACCACAAGAAGATCATCTTCAACGGCAACGGCTACGACGACGCCTGGATCCGAGAGGCCACAGAGCGGCGGGGCCTGCTCAACTACCCCTCTGCTCCCGACTGCATCCCTCACCTGCTGGACGAGAAGAACGTGGCCCTGCTCACCTCCCACAAGGTGTTCACCAAGGCGGAGCTGATCTCCCGCTATGAGGTGACTTTGGAGAACTACTGCAAGACCATCCTCATCGAGGCCAACACTATGACGGACATGGTCCGCACTGAGATCCTGCCCGCGGTGGAGGCGTTCACGTTGGATACCGCCAAGGGGGCGGCCGCCAAGCGGGATCTGATCCCCGGCTGTCCCTGCGGGTATGAGACCGAACTGGTGGAGGAGCTGTCTGCCCTCACCGACGAGATATATCGGGAGGCTGGCGCACTGGAGGAGGCGGTGCTGGCCCTGGCCTCCGCCGGGGATATCAGGGCGGAGGCGGAGATGATTCGGGACACGGTGCTGCCCCAAATGGGCCGGCTGCGCCTGCCCTGCGACCGGGCCGAGACCCTCATCGCGAAAAAATACTGGCCCTTCCCCACCTACGGCGACCTGCTCTTTGGGGTGCGGTGACGAAAAGCCTCCTTTCCCTGTGCAGCCGTTGGCGGCTCTGCCGCCTTACGGATGCGGCGTCCCCCTTGCGGGGAAAAGGAGCCTTGCCCTGCGGGGGACGGGGGGATTTACGCCCAGATCGGAGGAGACGTTATGTGTTCTATCATTGGATATTGCGGCCCGGTGGCCGATGTGGCCGCCGTTCAGGCTGGCTTTGACCGCACCAGGAGCCGGGGGCCCGACGACAGCCGGATGGTCAAGGCGGGGGAGGGCCTGCTGGGCTTCCACCGTCTGGCCATCATGGGCCTGGCCCCTGAGGGGATGCAGCCCTTCGGGCTGGAGGGGAGCTGGGCCGTGTGCAACGGCGAGATCTACGGCTTTGAGAAATGGAGGCGGGAGCTGGAGGGAAAGGGGTATACCTTCCGCAGCGGCTCTGACTGTGAGATCCTCCTGCCCCTGTACCGGGAGCATGGCACAGATATGTTCGCCATGCTGGACGCGGAGTTCGCCTGTATCCTCTACGACGGGCAGACGGAGCAGTTCATCGCCGCCCGGGACCCCATCGGCATCCGGCCCCTCTACTACGGGTACGATGGCCGGGGGACGATCCTCTTCGCCAGCGAGCCCAAGAACCTGCTGGGCCTGACGGACGAGATCCTGCCCTTCCCGCCTGGGCACTACTATCAGGACGGCAAATTTGTCTGCTACCGGGATATTGCAAAGGTGGACCGGGTCTGCTGGGACGACCTGGAGACGG
This sequence comes from bacterium 1xD42-67, assembly GCA_003612335.1. Lineage (GTDB taxonomy): Bacteria > Bacillota > Clostridia > Oscillospirales > Oscillospiraceae > Lawsonibacter. Next base: position 45,741 of record RAYO01000023.1, on the reverse strand, counting down.
TCTGTGCCAACATCCGGGAAAAGCTGATCGCCGGGGTGGAGAAGCGGCTGGTGGCTGACGCCAAGGTGGGCTTCCTCCTGTCCGGGGGCCTGGACTCCTCCTTGGTGTGCGCCATCGCCGCCCGCCGGAGCGGGGCCCCCATCAAGACCTTCGCCATCGGCATGGACACCGACGCCATCGACCTGAGATACGCCAGAGAAGCGGCGGACCACATCGGCAGCGACCACACCGAGGTCATCATCACCCGGGAGGATGTGCTCTCCAGCCTGGAGCGGGTCATCGAGGTGCTGGGCACCTATGACATCACCACCATCCGGGCCAGCATGGGGATGTATCTGCTGTGCAAAGCCATCCACGAGCAGACGGATATCCGGGTCCTCCTCACGGGGGAGATCTCGGACGAGCTCTTCGGCTACAAATACACCGATTTCGCCCCCTCGGCCCGGGCCTTCCAGGAGGAGGCGGAGAAGCGGCTGCGGGAGCTGCACATGTACGACGTCCTCCGGGCCGACCGGTGCATCTCGGTGAATTCCCTGGAGGCCCGGGTGCCCTTCGGCGACCTGGACTTTGTGAGGTACGTCATGTCCATCGACCCGGCGAAGAAGCTGAACACCTATGGCAAGGGCAAGTATCTGCTGCGCAGGGCCTTTGAGGGGGACTGGCTTCCGGAGCGCATCCTGTGGCGGGAGAAGGCCGCTTTCTCCGACGCGGTGGGCCACTCCCTGGTGGACGACCTGAAGGCACACGCCGAGAGCCGGTACACCGACGGGGAGTTTGCGGCCAAGTGCCGGCAGTATGACCACGCCCGGCCCTTCACCAAGGAGTCTCTCCTCTATCGGGAGATCTTTGAGGAGCACTATCCGGGCCAGAGCGGGATGGTCTTGGACTTTTGGATGCCGAACCGGTCCTGGGCGGGCTGTGACGTGGACGACCCTTCCGCCCGGGTGCTGGCCAACTATGGAGAGAGCGGGGTGTAAAGATGCAGAAGATCTTGATCCTTGACTTTGGCGGTCAATACGACCAGCTCATCGCCCGGCGGGTGCGGGAGCACCATGTCTACTGTGAGGTGGTCCCCTGGACCACGCCTCTGGCCGAACTGAGGGCCTTCGACCCCATCGGCATCATCTTCACCGGCGGACCGGGATCCGTCTATCTGGACGGATCCCCCACTGTGGATCCCCAGATCTTCACCTGGGGGGTGCCTATCCTGGGCATCTGCTATGGGTGTCAGCTCATGGCCCGCCTGCTGGGGGGCGAGGTCGTCCCCGCGCAGGAGGGCTCCGCCCGGGAGTACGGCAGGACCCTCACCTGCTACGACACCTCCTGCAGGCTCTTCCGGGGCCTGCCGAAGGAGGGGGCGTCCTGGATGAGCCACGGGGACTATATGGCGAAGATACCGGAGGGCTTTGCCCTCACCGCCCGCTCCGCCGCATGTCCCAACGTGGCCATCGCCGACGAGGACCGGGGATTCTACGGCGTCCAGTTCCATCCGGAGGTGGGCCATACAGAGCGTGGGACCGATATGATCCAAAATTTCCTCTATGAGGTGTGCGGGGCGAAGGGCGACTGGACCATGGAGGACTATGAACGCACGGCCGTCGCCCAGCTGCGGGAGAAGATCGGGACGGGGAAGGTGCTGCTGGCCCTGTCCGGCGGGGTGGACTCCTCTGTGTGCGCCGCCCTGCTGGCCGAGGCGGTGGGCCCCCAGCTCACCTGCGTCTTCGTGGACCACGGCCTGATGCGCCTGAACGAGGGGGACGAGGTGGAGGCCGCTTTCGCTCCTTGGGACATCAACTTTGTGCGGGTGGACGCCGGGGACCGCTTCCTGACGAAGCTGGCCGGGGTGGACCAGCCCGAGGAGAAACGGAAGATCGTCGGGGAGGAGTTCATCCGGGTCTTCGAGGAGGAGGCCAAAAGGATCGGCGCGGTGGACTTCCTGGCCCAAGGCACCATCTACCCCGACGTGATCGAGTCGGGGGCGGGGGAGGCCGCCGTCATCAAGAGCCACCACAATGTGGGGGGCCTGCCCGACTATGTGGACTTCAAGGAGATCGTAGAGCCCCTGCGGATGCTCTTCAAGGACGAGGTCCGTCAGCTGGGTCGGGAGCTTGGCCTGCCCGAGCATCTGGTCAGCCGTCAGCCCTTCCCAGGCCCTGGCCTGGCCATCCGGATCGTTGGGGAGGTCACCAAGGAGAAGGCGGATGCCCTCCGTCTGGCGGATTCCATCTTCCGGGAGGAGCTGGCCAGAGCCGGGGAGGACCGGCGGCTCAGCCAGTATTTCGCTGTCTTCACCAACACCCGGTCAGTGGGAGTGATGGGGGACGGCCGCACCTATGACCACGTCCTGGCCCTCCGGGCGGTGACCACCTCCGACTTCATGACCGCCGACTGGGCCCGCATCCCCTACGACCTGCTGGACAAGGTGTCGGGCCGCATCGTCAACGAGGTGGAGGGGATCGACCGGATCGTATACGATATCACCAGTAAGCCCCCGGCCACGATCGAGTGGGAGTGAAAAAGGAGGAGCACAGGATGGAAAAACAAGAGCTGCTCTATGAGGGCAAGGCGAAGCAGGTATATGCCACTCAGGACCCCGGCCTTCTGATCGTTGCTTATAAGGACGACGCCACCGCCTTCGATGGCCGGAAAAGGGGCACCATCCAGGGCAAGGGGGCCATCAACAACCGGATGACCAACCTGCTCATGGCCCGGCTGGAGCGGGAGGGCATCCCCACCCATCTGGTGGAGGAGCTGAACAGTCGGGAGACGCTGGTGAAAAAGGTGTCCATCATCCCTTTGGAGGTCATCGTGCGCAACATTGCCGCCGGCTCCTTCTCCAAACGCTACGGCGTGGAGGAGGGGACGGTATTCGACGCCCCCACCCTGGAATTCTCCTATAAGGACGACGCTTTGGGCGACCCCCTGCTCAACGATGACCACGCCGTTGCCTTGGCGCTTGCCAGCCGGGAGGAGCTGGCGCTCATCCGAAGATATGCCCTGACCATCGACCGGCTGCTGGGGGAGATCTGGAGGGCCTGCGGCATCACCCTGGTGGACTTCAAGGTGGAGTTTGGCCGTCTGGAGGATGGGAGGATCCTGCTGGCCGACGAGATCAGTCCTGACACCTGCCGCCTGTGGGATGCAGAGACCCAGGAGAAGCTGGACAAAGACCGCTTCCGCCGGGATCTGGGCGGGGTGGAAGCGGCCTATATCCAGGTGATGGAACGGCTGGCCAAGAGCCTGTGACCGTCTGAGCGGAGGAGGGAACGGGATGACAAAGTATATTTTCGTGACCGGCGGCGTGGTGTCCGGCCTGGGAAAGGGGATCGCGGCGGCCTCCTTAGGCCGGCTGCTGAAGCAGAGGGGGCTGAAGGTGAAGGTCCAGAAGCTGGACCCCTACCTGAACGTGGACCCGGGGACCATGAGCCCCTATCAGCACGGGGAGGTCTTCGTCACCGAGGACGGAGCGGAGACCGACCTGGACCTGGGCCACTACGAGCGGTTCATCGACGAGGACCTGACGGTGGATTCCTCTGTCTCCTCCGGCAAGGTATACTGGGACGTGCTGGACCGGGAGCGGCGGGGGGACTATCTGGGGGGCACCGTCCAGATCATCCCCCACATCACCGACGAGATCAAACGCCATATCTATGCCCTGGACGGTCCCGACACCGATGCGGCCATCGTGGAGATCGGGGGCACGGTGGGGGACATCGAGAGCCAGCCCTTTTTAGAGGCCATCCGCCAGGTGGCGGCGGAGCGGGGCCGGAGCCATGTGATGTTCCTCCATGTCTCTCTGATCGTCGCGGTCCCCGGCACCGGAGAGCTGAAGTCCAAGCCCACCCAGCACTCCGCCAAGGAGCTGCTCTCCCTGGGGATCCAGCCCGACGTGATCGTCTGCCGCAGCGGCGCGCCTGTCCCCCGGGAGGTCCTGGACAAGATCTCGCTGTTCTGCGGGATCTCCAGGGAGGATGTCATCCCGGACCTGGATGGGGACCTGCTCTATGAGGTCCCCCTGATGCTGGAGCGGGAGGGGCTGGGCGAGGCGGTGGTGCGCCGGCTGGGGCTGAGCTGCGATGCCCCCGACCTCAGCGAGTGGACCGCCATGGTCCAGCGGGCCAAACGCCCCCAAGGGAAGGTGACCATCGCCCTGGTGGGCAAATATGTGGCCCTCCACGACGCCTATCTGTCGGTGGCCGAGGCCCTCACCCACGGGGGGATCGAGAATCAGGTGAAGGTGGAGATCCGCTGGGTGGACAGCGAGACCGTCACCGACAAAAACGCCGCCCAGATCCTGGACGGCGCAGACGGTATCCTGGTGCCCGGCGGCTTTGGCGACCGGGGGATCGAGGGCAAGATCTCCGCGATCCGGTACGCCCGGGAACGAGGGGTGCCCTTCTTGGGCATCTGCCTGGGGATGCAGATGGCAGTGGTGGAGTTCGCCCGCCACGTCTGCGGGTGGGAGGACGCCTGGTCCAGCGAGTTCTCCCAGACCACTGCCCACCCGGTGATCGACCTGATGCCCAGCCAGCGGGGGATCGCCGGCAAGGGGGGCACCATGCGGCTGGGGGCCTTCCCCTGCCGGCTCACCGGCCGGGAGAGCCGGGCCTTCGCTGCCTACGGGGCCTGGGAGATCAGCGAGCGCCACCGCCACCGGTATGAGCTCAACAACGATCTTCGGGAGGATCTGGTCCGGGCGGGACTGGCGCTGACCGGGCTGTCCCCCGACGGACAGCTGGTGGAGATCGTGGAGCTGCCCGACCACCCCTGGTTCGTGGGGGTCCAGTTCCATCCGGAACTGAAGTCACGGCCCAACCGGGCCCATCCGCTGTTTCGGGACTTTGTGGCTGCTGCGAAGAGACCGCCGTCTCCGGATGTTGTGTGATCCAGCCGCCGCCAAGGGAGAGAGCCTGGAGTTACAGAAGCGGACCGCTCCCAAGTCGTGCGGACCGCACAGGAAAGAGGAGAAAATATCGACAGCCCCCAAAACGGACAGTCTGAACTGTCCGTTTTTCATGGTGTCATCGTTACAGACTGGAGAAGATATCCATCTGCCGCTGCAGCTCCCCTACGATCTCCTGATTGGTCCCCATGCCGGAAGTGATGCCCGCCATATCGTCCACCAGGACACGGGTGCTGCCGGCAACGCCGGTGACGTCGGAGACCGCGCCGTCGATCGCGCCGGAGATGCTGGAGATGGAACCGGCGATATCATCCATCGCGGTCTTCAGGCGCACGGTCCTGTCGTTGAATGCCTCCATGGCATGTCCGATGTAATCAGAATCCTCCCGGTACTGCTGTCCAGCCTGGACAGACCGCTCCAGCTGAGCCATGATGGCTTGACTGAGGTAACCGGCCAGCTCCTGGGCGCTTTCCGAGAGGTGGTCCACCGCCCCTGTGACGACGCCGCTGATCTCCCGGATATCGTTGGCGGTCTCAGAGCAGGAGTCGGCCAGCTGGCGGATCTCCTGTGCCACGATGGAAAATCCGGCCCCTGCCGCCCCTGCACGGGCGGCCTCGATAGAGGCGTTGATGGCGATCAGGTTGGTGGAGGCGGAGATATCCAGGATCGCTTTGGTCAGGGTGCCGATCTGATCGACGCTTCGGCTCTTTTCGATGGCCTGGCCCAAGAGGGACATGATCTCAGCGGTCTTTTCCCGCACCTCCTCCATCTCCCTCTGGGCGGAGCGCTCCATCTCCTCGGCCCGCCCCCGCATCTCTGCGGAGTAGGCCGTGATGGCAGAGCACTCCTCTGCCATATCCCGGGCGTCTCCCTGGGTGCCGGCCGCGCTGCGGCTGATGGCCGAGGTGTTGGCGGCGATCTCCTCCAGGGCGGCGGAGAGCTGCTCTGCCAGGCCGGACAGCTCCCGGACACTGCCGCTGGAGGTCTGTGTCCGCTGGCGGACGTCGCTCACCACGCCGCTGATACGCTCGGAGCTCTCCTGAAGGGTGTCCATCGCGTCGTGGATCGGGGAGATCACATGCTTCCGGATGATCCGGAAGGCTGCTGCCACCAGGAGGACCCCGGCGGCCAGCGCAGCCGCACTGATCGCCAGTGCGCTGATATATACGAAGAACAGATGCTCCTGCGCGGCCTCTGCCCGGCCGCTGACCGCGGCGTAGAGGGCGGCGACGTCCCGATTCGCGGCCTCGCTCCAGTAGGCCACGTCCCCATTGGCCATCGCGTAGGCCTCCTGGGTCTTGCTGTCAGCGCTGGCGCACACCAGATAGACCAGGGCGTGTTTGAAGGCGTCGTGATCCTGGAGGAGGGACTGGTAGACTGCGGTGTCCTCCTCGGCGACGAAGCCCTCATAGTCGGCCAGCATCTGGTCCAGGGCGGCCTCCTCCGCTTTGATCTCCTGGACGAGCCGGATCATGGTGGCGTGGTCTGCGGCTACGATGTGGGACAGGGCCAAGAGGTGGATATCCATCATGGAGCGCCTGATCTCCTCCAGCTTCCCCTCGCTGACCATATACTCGTCTACGATGGTCCCCGCGTTGGAGTGGACGTTGTTGATGCTGAATACCGCCAGGATGTTGGACAGGAACGCCACCAGCCCCAGCAGAGCGATGGGCAGGATCAAGCGCTGCTGCAATGTCAGTTTGCCTTTCATGCGAATTCCTCCCAAGTATCGTATCTGAGCCTACCGTGCGGCGACACCTTCTGCCAGCCTGTCCAGCTGGGTCTGAAGGGAGGCACCGGAGGGATTCCCGGCCGCCATGTTCAAGGCAAATTCAGATACCGGGTCCCAGAACTTCCCGCCCACCCGCTGGAGCTGGGAAAACTCCGACTGGGCCAGCAGGGCCGCGATCGCCGGTGAAGATTGGACCTGTGGGGAATTGGCCGCGTTGATATTGGCCGGTCCCTGGCCCCGCTGCTCGAAGCGCAGGCGCTGGTTCTCTTCGCTGGTGATCCATTCGGCCAGCCGCGCCGCCCACTCCGGATGTTTGGAATAGGCGTTCACGCCGATCAGTTTGCATCCGGAGAAGGAAGCCATCTGCACCTGTCTCCCCGCGCAGGTGTAAGAGGGGAGCTTGGCCGCCCCGGTGTCCTCGCCCCAGGCGTCCTGGACCGCGACGGCGTTCCAGACGCCGCTCACTCCGGCGATCACAGAGCCGTTCTGCACACCGGCCAAAAATTCCTGGTCGGTCATATCGGCAAAGCCGGGACTGGCCGCGATGGCCAGCATGGACTCTGCCACGTCCACGCCCCGTATGTCTCCGTCTGTGCTGTTCCAGGTACAGTAGTTGGTCAGACCGTCTGGATTGAGGCCGACGGTCAGTCCGGTATTACCAAAAAAGGCATAGACATACCATGCCGAGGACCAATCCATCGCCACCAGCCGCCCGGACTGGGCGGCCAGCTCCAGCATCCGCTCCAGGCTCTGGATATCCTCATCAGAAAAGTATGCCTTGTTGTAGTATAGGAAGTATCCGTTGTCCGCGGTGAGGGGATAGGCGTAGAGGGCGCCTCCCACGCTGGCCGCCTCCACTGCGGCGGTAAGGCTGGCGTTTTGGATCGCCGCGCTGTCTTGGATGGGGTCCAGTCCTCCGGCGGCGGCCAGAGCGGACACCTGATCGTCGGCAAAGGCGAACACGTCCGCGCCCCCCTCCAGATCGGCCAGCAGCGCATCCTTGCAGTTGGATTCGCTCTGGGGCTGGAAGGTGATCTGGAAGCTGGCCTGATCGGCGTAATGGGATCGGAAGGAGGTGAAGATCTCCTGGAGCAGCGCCTCGTCCTCCTCTGCGCCCCACACGGTCAGCTCGATGGTCTCAGCTCCTGCTCCGCGTTCCGGGGGGGCCTCCTGTCCGCCGCAGGCCGCCAGTGGGACCAGCAGCAAAGAGCACAGCAAAAGAGATAGGATCTTTTTCATCAGCGATCACCCTTTCGATCGGTTCCAGGATATTATAGCATAGGACTGCCCACGCTGGCAATAGCGTCTGCCCAGCCGGGCCCATGCACCAGGCATAGGTGACGATGTCTGTTCCCATCATGTCCCTGTTTCCCAGCATCTGCTCTCCGCGAACAGGCGGACGAGATCCGGGTCCAGCTTCCCCTCCTTGTTCGCCATAGCGTCCAGGATGGACAGCGCCCGCTCCGGGGACATCCCGGGCTTGTATGGCCGGTCGCCGGCGGTGAGGGCGTCAAAAATATCCAGGATGGTGATGATCCGCACCTCGATGGGGACGTCCTCCCCCGACAGGTGTTTGGGGTAGCCGCTGCCGTCCAAAAATTCGTGGTGGCCGGCGGCCCACTCCCGTACATGGGACAGTTCCGGGGAGAAGCGGATCTGGGAGAGCAGCTTGTCCGTCATGACGGCATGGGACTGTATCGTCTCCCGCTCTCTGTCGGACAGGGTGCCTTTGCGGATGGACAGCATGGCGTGCTCCTCCGGTGTCAGCCAAGGCTGTTCCTGTCCGTCCCGGTCCCGGTAGGTCCGGCCGGCCAGCCTTTCCAGTGCTGCCAGCATCTCGTCGGTCACGAATCCCGCGGTGTCCGCCGCCTCTGCCAGGGCCTCGGCCTCCCGGGTCTCCCGCGCCAGCCGGTCCGGATCCACATCCCTGCCGGACAGGGCGTCGATCTCGCCCAGCAGACGGATCCTCTCCATGCGGTGGAGGAAGGCACTGTGCTGCTCCGGCAGGAGCCGGGCGGGCTTGTCCATGACCTCCAGGGGGATGACCAGCTTGCCGATGTCATGGAGCCACACGCTCATGATCAGCTCCTCCCGCCGCCGGGGCGGGAAGGGCGGCTCTGAGCGCCCCGCCTGGGCGTTCAGATAGTCCAAAAATCTCTCCCCATAAGCGGCCATATGTCGGGTGTGGCTGCCGTTGTAGGGGCTGCGCTCGTCGATCGCAGAGGACATCGCCCGTACGAAGGAGCGGAACAGCTCCTGGATCTCCTGGATGTACCGGACGTTCTGGAGGGTGATCGCCGCCTGGGAGGCGACGGACTCCAGCACCAGGGCCATTTCCCGGGAAAAGGGCCCCACGTTCCCGTCCCTGTCCACAGCGTTGATGAGCTGAAGGGCCCCCAGGGCCTCTCCTGTCCGGCTGCGCATGGGCACGGCCAGCATGGAGCGGGTGCGGTAGCCGGTCATGGCGTCGTACCGGGCGGAGCCGGAAAAGTCGTAGTCCGGGCTGTGGGTCACGTCGGCCACGTGGATGGTCCGGCCCTCCAGCAGGGCCCGGGCGCACACGTTCTCCGGCGACAGGGGGACGGGCGGCAGATCGGGGAGGGTCCCGTCTCCGCCGGAGCGGACCTTGAGGGTGTCGTTGCGCATGATGCGGAACCGCAGGGCGTCCCCGTCCAGGAGATACAGCGTCCCCGCGTCGCAGTGGGCCAGCTCCATCACCGAGGACAAGATCCGCTCCAGGAGCCTGTCCAGGTCCCGCTCTGAAGAGAGCAGTACGCCCACGTGCAAGATCTTTCTGATCTCTTCCTGTGTCATAGTGAGATCGCCATCCCTTCTTTCGCGAATCGGCAGGAGCCGTCCTGTCCGGCCAGCAGCTCCTGGCGGCGGAGAGCTCCGTCAGAGCAGTCCCAGCCGTAATGGGTCATCAGCACCTGCGCGGCCTGTGCGGCCCGGCCCAGCTCCAGCCCCTGCTCCCAGGTGGAGTGCCCCCAGCCGGGGCGCAGGTCCGAGGGGGCGAAGGAGGCGTCCCAGATCAGCAGCCCGCTCCCGCGGGCGAACTCTGTCAGGGCGGGGAGCACCGGCCCGGCCGCCTCGCAGTCTAGGGCGTAGGTCAGGCGCTTCCCATCTCCGTCCAGCCGGTAGAGGATGCTGCCCCCTGGGTGGTCACCTGCCATGGTGGACACCGTCAGGCCCTCCAGGCCGAAGCTGTCCCCGGGCCGTATCTCGTGATAGCCCACCTTGCTCGGGAAGTCGCGCATCCCCAGAGGCCAGAAGGGCGGGCCGATCAGTGTCTCCAGATACCGCTCCAGTCCCGCGCCGCCGTACAGATGGATCTCGGTATCGGGATCGAAGAACGGGGAGAAGGAATACAGCCCCAGCACATGGTCGATATGGAGATGGCTGAGGAGGATATCCAGCCGCTTGGGGCCTCCCCGGGCCGACAGGACCTGCCCCAGGGGAGACAGGCCCGTCCCGGCGTCCAGGATGACGGTGTGGTCCCCATGGTCCAAGGAGATGCAGGCGGTATTGCCGCCGTGCTCCATACAGTCCGGCGAGGGCCTGGGGGCGGAGCCCCGGACGCCCCAGACCGTGATGCGCCACTCCTCGTTCATGAGATATCCTCTCCTTCCGGTAAGACCGCGTCCAGCGTCAGGATCTCGAAGCCCGCCGTCTTGCCCTTGAGCTGGGGCGGGTCCTCCAGCGGCGTGGCTGCGATCCGCCCTGCCAGGGCGTCGGCCACGGCGCGGGAGATATAGATCGTGCCTGCGGGGGCGTTGGCTTCCAGGCGGGCGGCGGTGTTCACCGTGTCGCCGATGGCGGTGTAGTCCATCCGCATGGGCGCGCCGATGTTGCCCACCACGGCGGGGCCCGCATGGACGCCGATCCCGAAGGACACCGTGCGGCCGTATTCCTGGGCCAGCCGCTGCGCCAGGGGCTTCGCCCCCTCTGCCATGGCCATGGCCGCCCGGCAGGCCAGCATGATGTGGTCCTCCTGGGGCAGCGGCGCGTTCCAAAAGGCCATGGTGCAGTCTCCCACGAACTTGTCCAGTGTGCCGTGGAAGTCCATGATACATCTCGTAGTCAGGGTCAGATACTCGTTCAGCAGCGCCACCACCTCCTCCGGCTCCAGATGTTCCGACATGGAGGTGAAGCCCCGGATATCCACGAAGAGCACTGCGATATCGCATTTTTTCCCGCCCAGCTCCAGGGCGGCGGGGCCGGCGCCCATCAGCTCGGAGACGATCTCCGGCGCCACATACCGCTGGAAGGCCACGGTCACCTGCTGGCGCTCCAGGGCGGCCTGGATGTAGTTGGCCGCCAGACACCCGGCGTAGAGCAGTGTGATCCCCGTCGGCACCCAGAGGACATGGAGGATCCAGCCCGCCGCATACATCCCCCTGCACAGCAGCACCCAGCCTCCGCACAGGGCGAGCCACAGGGCGGTGGAGGGTCCCACCCTCCTCCGCCAGAACGCCCCGAAGGCGGCCAGCAGGAGGAGGAACAGGACGGCCAGCTGGACGCCGTCTCCCGCCTCCCGCTTGTGGTCCCCGTCCAGCAGGGCCTGGATGGCGTTGGCCTGGTGCTCCACGCCGTACATCTGCCGGGCGTGGTCGATGGCGGTGAAGTAGCTGTCCTGGAGGCCCGCGGCGCTGGGACCGATCAGGACGATCTTATCCTTGAAATAGCCGGCCGGGTCCCCGCCCTCCAGCACGTCGACGATGGAGCGGGTCTCGAACCCGCCGGGCATCTGGCTGTAAGGCAGATACCAGAAGCCGTGGGGATCCACCGGCGGGAGGACCAGGTCCTCCTGACAGCGCTGGGCCAGGACCAGGGCCAGGGAGGGGATGCGCTCTCCGCCGGGCAGGTCGAGAGATAAAAGATGGTGCCGCAGGATCCCGTCGCGGTCCAGCATGGCGTTGATGTGCCCCTGCGCCGAGGCGGCCTTCAGGGCCGGGAAGGGCTCTTCGAAGGCGGTGAGCAGGAGGTCGTCGCGGACGAAGTCCCCGTCGGTCTCTACGAAACCCGAATCGAAGGCGGCGGCGCAGGCGGTGACGACATTGCCGCCCCGCGCCGCCGATCCCGCCAGGGACCGGTCTGTCTGGGGGTCGGTCTCGCCGCTGAAGAGCACGTCGATGCCGATGACCGCCGGCCGGCTGTCGGGGTCGGCGTTCAGGATATCCAGCGTCCGGGCGATCCCCTCCCGGCACCACTCCTGATAGGGACCATAGGCCGCCAGGGCCTTCTGGTCGATCCCGATGATGACGATCTTCCCGTCTGTGGCCGAGGGCCGCTGATAGAGCGCGTCGCAGGCCGCCAGATCCGCCCGGGCCAGCGTCCCCAGCCCCGCCAGGAGGGTGAGCCCTGCGGCGATGGCCAGGGCCGAGAGGGCCGCCTTGATCCGCCGGTGTTGGTCCATATGATCACTTCCTCACGATCGGTCCTGGACGCAGACCGGAAGCGGGATACTGCCTTGGATGACGGAACGGTCCCCGCCGATCTGCTCCGGTCCTGCCCGCCCCAGGTATCGCCGCCCCGGGAGGGGGGACGTGGGACGAGGGCCGTCTCACCCACATTATAATGCGATCCCGGCAAGATCGCAAGATGCCGGCCGGGATGCGGCGGACAAGCCGGAACAGGACAGCGGGGACCGGTCCGAGAGGAGCGGTCCCCGCTGTCTCATCCAAGGGGGAGCTGTTCCGGGGCGTCCCCTGCCGGCGGGACATCTCTGTCCCGGGCCTGCCCGGGCGTTTCCGTCAGCTTCGCCTGGTCGCGCCGCAGATCCGACCCTAGGCTGCGGATCTGGGACAAGAGCTCTTCCAGGCGGAGCTCCAGCTCTGTCTGCAGTGCCGCGTCGTGGTTTTGTATCGCCAGCAGCAGGCGCATGTTCAGCGTATGCTGGCGGTCCCTCAGTCCATTCATCGTTTCTCCGCGCCGGACCAGCTCGCTCCTGGAGGGGCCGTAGCCGCTCATCTGGGCACCGCCACGACGATTCGGATCCGTCCGCCGGCGGGGTGGCCCAGATCGTCGTACCAGCCGGTGAGCTTGTAGTCCTCACCGTTGATCTGGGAGAGATCGGTCAGGTAGTAGCCCTGGCTCCCGGTATCTCCGCGGAGGAGGACCTGGACATCCTCCGCCAGGTCATACGCCCTGCCGCCGCCCATAGCGCTGAGGGCGGAGATGCTGTCCAGCTGTACAGAGGCCAGCTGGCGCATGGACTTCAGACTGCCCTTCTCATACACCAGCATGGCTCCGCCGTTCCTGACGGCGTATCGGGACCCATTGCTGACGGTCTGGACCTTCCCCTCCTGGATGTAGGTGTAGCTGACGGCGCCGCCCATCTCGTCAGAGCCGCCGTCTATGCCGCTGATGTAGACATAGTCCCCGGTGTCGCCGGTGACGTTGCGGAGGATCATGCGGTCGATGTCCCCGTTGGCGTCCAGGGTGTAGTACTGCACGTCCGATCCGGACAGCTTGGCTCCCGCCAGCCGGGAGGGGTAGATCCGGAGGTAGCTGCCGCTGCCGTCGGTATCCAGGATCTGGGCCCCGGCGGCAAAGTCATAGCCGGCGAAGCTGGTCCCGTCCTTGCTCACTGTCCCCTCCAGCTTTTTGATGGGCAGGTTCTTCACCGCCGTCTCCGACTGGGTGGCGGTGACCGAGACCAGCCGCCCGGCGGACAGGGCGCTGCCGCTGTGGTAGAAGGTGCGGAGGGTCCCGTCGGTACAGGCGATCTGGGTGGCCGCCTGGGCGGAAGCGGTGGCGGAGCTGGTGGTGGAGGGGGTGGAGGCGGCCTTGCTGCTGGAGACCACTGTGCCGTAGTAGACGGCCTCGTCCTCCAGAGCGCCGATCGCCCGGACCACCTCGCCGTTCATGCCCAGGAGAAGGGTGACCATGTCCCCCTCCTGGAAGGTCCCCTGGCTGGAGAGCTGATAGGCGGCCTCGGAGGTGCCGATCTGATAGCTCGCCCCGGCCACGGTGACGGCGGTGGGGGCGGCGGCGCTGGGGGACAGGCCGGTGAGGGTGCCCGTCGCCCGGTCATGACAGATCCAGACTGTGGACAGATCGGCGTTGTAGTAGTAGACGTCGTAGGGCCGGACCGCAGAAAGGGAGGAGGCGGCCCCGTCGTAATACACGGCGCTGGGGACGAAGGGCAGGGACAGGGAGGCGCTCTCGGCCACGTAGGGGCCTTTGGTGCCGGCGGTGACCAGGGCGGACCAGTCCACCTGGCCGTTGGAGATCGTATAGCCCAGAGTGGTCCCGTATACCGCTCCGGCACTGGTCTTGACGGTGAGGAGATCGTAGAACAGATCCACGCAGTCCTGGCGGGTCAGCGGGTCCCCCTGCTCTGCGGACACGCCGTCCAGCAGGCCGATGGAGCTGGCCTTGGCCAGCTGGGCGGCGGGATAGGCCCCCTTCAAGGTGCTGGCGTCGTAGCCCAGCACCTTCAGCAGGGCGGCGCAGCCCTCCTCCAGGGTGATGGTCTGGTCGGGGCGGAAGGTGCCGTCGGCATAGCCGCTCATCCAGCCCTGCTCGATGGCGATCCGGACATAGCCGCTGGCCCAGTGATCCCCCTTCAGGTCCTTGAAGAGGGAGACGCCGTAGCCCTCCGCCGAATCCTTGTAGGGGGAGGCGGCGGTCAGCATCTGGGCGAACTGGGCCCGGGTGACCGGGCTGCTGAGGCTGTCGCTGCCGGAGAGGATGCCCAGGGCCTGGACGGCCTCCTGCCTGGCGCCGGCGGCCTGCGACCCGACGCACAAGCAGAGGGCAAGGCAGAGGGCAAGAGCGGCGGAGATAACGCGTTTTATTTTCATAATGATACTCCTTTTTGGCGTGATGGTATACAGGGCGCGACGACCCGGCGCGCCGTCATGGAGGACCCAAACGGGCCGACATCCAAAGATCAATCATAATGCAGTGCGTCGATAGGGTTGAGCCGTGCCGCTTTTTTGGCGGGGAGGTAACCGAAGAGCACGCCGATCCCCGCGGAGATACCGAAGGCCATGAGGACGGCGAAGGGGGTAGGGGCGACGGTGAGGGCCTCCTCCATCAGCCGTGCCACCACCACGGTGGCGGCGGCGGACAGGAGGTAACCCAGTCCGATGCCGATGAGCCCGCCCAGGGCGCTGGTGACCGCCGCCTCGATGACGAACTGCTCCATAATGGTCCGCTCCTTGGCCCCCAGGGACTTGCGCACGCCGATCTCCCGGGTGCGCTCGGTGACGGACACCAGCATGATGTTCATGATCCCGATGCCCCCCACCACCAGGGAGATGGCGGCGATCCCCGCCAGCACCCCCACCAGGATGTCGATCATCCCGGTCATGGTGTCCACCAGCTCGGACATGGTGATGATGGTGAAGTAGTCGTCGCTGCCGAAGAACTGGGTCAGTGCCCGCTCCAGGGCGGCCTTGCTCTGCTCCATGCGGTCCTCATCCACCATGGTGACCACATAGCTGGACACCCGGCTGCCCCCCAGCCGGGCGGCGGTGGAGTAGGGGAGGTAGAGACAGTCGTCGCTGCCCCCCTCCTCCATGGTGTCCTCCCGCTGGTCCAGCACCCCCACGATGGTCAGGGCCTGGCCCCCCACCCGCAGGGTCTGGCCCACAGCGTTCCCGCCGAACCAGGCCCGATCCACATAGGCCCCCACCACGCACACCTTGGCCCGAGTTGCGATATCGCTGTACTGCAGCCCCCGGCCCTGGGAAATGGTGTAGCCATAGATGCTGTTGTAGTCTTCGCTCACCCCGGACACCGAGGTGGAGGTGGTCTCGCTGCCGATCTTCACCCCGCCCATCATGGACACGGTGGGGGAGCACAGTTCCAGCTCGCCGGGGTGCTCGGCCACGATCTCATACATATCCTCCACCTCCATGGTCCGGGTGGCCCCCCGGGCCTGGACGGAGACGGTGAGGGTATTGGTCCCCATGGAGGAGAAGCTGTCAGCGATGTAGTTCTCCAGGCCGCTGCCCAGGCCCACGATGACGATCACCGCCGCCACGCCGATGATGATGCCCAGCATGGTGAGCAGGGTGCGGACCTTGCTGGAGACGATGTTCTTCAGGGCCAGGGAGAGGGATTCGGCGATCCTCACGTCCCCTCACCCCCTCTCATGCCTGCGGCTCTGGGGGTGACTACCGCCTCGGGGGCGCTGGCGGGGCCGTCATACACCACCCGGCCGTCCTCCAGACGGATGATCCGCTGGGCCTGGACGGCGATGGAGTTGTCGTGGGTGATGAGGACCACGGTGTGCCCCTGGTCGTGGAGGTCCTGGAGCATGGAGAGCACCTCCCGGCCGGTGCGGGAGTCCAGGGCGCCGGTGGGCTCGTCGGCCAGGATCACCGAGGGCCGTCCCACCAGGGCCCGGGCGATGGACACCCGCTGCTGCTGGCCGCCGGACAGCTCCATGGGCTTGTGCCGCCACTTGTCCCCCAGCCCCACCTGCTCCAGGGCGGCCCGGGCCCGCTCCCGGCGCTCCGCCTTGGGGACGCCGGCATACATCAGGGGGACCTCCACATTTTCCAAGAGATCCAGCTTGGGCAGCAGGTTATACTGCTGGAAGATGAAGCCCAGCAGCTCGTTGCGGATCTCGGCCAGCTGGTTTTTGTCCATCCGGCCCACGTCCTGACCATTGAGGAGGTAGGTCCCCTCCGAGGGCACGTCCAGGCAGCCGATGATGTTCATGCAGGTGGACTTGCCCGAACCGGAGGAGCCCACGATGGCGGTGAACTCCCCGGTCTCGATCTCGAAGGAGATGTGGTCGGCGGCGGTGACAGTACTGTCCCCCATGTGGTAGTACTTGCACACATCCTGAAAGGTGATCAATGCCGCCATATCAGAAGCCCCCCCGTCCGCCGCCGGGCCCGCCGCCCGATGGCATGCCTCCGCCGCCCGATGGCATTCCGCCGGGCATTCCGCCGCCCATTCCGCCGGGCATTCCGCCCATCATCACGTCAAATCCACCAGAGGAAGTGGTGGGGATGTAGGCCACTGTGTCTCCCTCCTGGAGGCCGGAGAGGATCTGGATGTAGCTGCTGTCGCTGGCGCCGATCTCCACGGGGACGGAGCAGTACTCCCCGCCCTCCGTGGCCGTGCCGTTGGCGGCGCTGGGGGAATCGGCGGTGACCAGCACGGTGTTCCCACGGTTCAGCGCCCCGGCAGGGATGGCCAGCACGCCGCTGGCGCTCTGGAGGGTGATGGCCGCGTCCACATTCATACCGGGGAGCAGGCCCTCCGTCTCGTCGATGCGCACGGTGACCGGGTAGGTGGTGGTCCCCCCGGAGGAGGTGCCCGCCACGCTCACCTTGGTGACCACGCCGGAGTAGGTCTTCCCCTCCACCGCGTCGGCGGTGATGCTCACCTTCTGGCCCACCTCGATATCAGAGATATCCAGCTCATCCACGCTGAGGGTCATGGTGAGATAGCTCAGGTCATAGATGGAGCAGAGCACCTTCCCCGCCTCACTGGTCTCGCCGGCCTTGTAGTTCTTGTCGATGACCGTCCCCCGGATAGGGGAGGTGATGGTGTAGTTGTCCAGCTGGTCCTGCCGGCTCTCCAAGGACAGCTGGGCGTTGCGCAGGGAGTCGGCGGCGCTCTGGACACTGTCATCCAGGCTGTCGCTGGTGAGGGTGAGGATCGTGCCGGCCCTGTCCACCCAGTCTCCCTCCTGGGCTCGGATAGAGGCCACCTGGCCAGATACCTCTGCTGTGACGGTCTCCTCCGCCGCGTAGGCGAAGGAAGCGCTGCCGGCGCTGGCGCAGCCGCCGATCGTGACGGAGCCGGTCTGATCGAGGGCCAGCGCGCCGGGATTCGACACCTCCACGGTCACATAGCGGACGATCATGTTCCCCTCCAGCACAGTGTCCGTCCGGTCGATCTTGGAGACGGTCCCCTCCAGGGCCTCAAAGGTGCTCTCCAGGGTGACCGAAGCCCTCTGGCCCACGTAGAAGCCCGCCGCCTCGTCGGAGAGGAAGGGGACCTTCAGCGTCATCACGTCGGAGTTGCGCAGGATGGCCACGGTCTGCCCGGCGGACACGTCGTCCCCCTCCTCCACCTCCAGGGAGAGGACCCGGCCCGCCTTTGGGGCGGTGACCGACAGCTTTTCCAGGTCCTTGACCCGGCTGTCGTAGCTGCGCTGGGCCTGGTCCAGGGAGAGCTGGGCCTGTTCCAGGGTGCTGGACAGGTCGGAGGTGTCGATGGTGTAGAGCACCGTCCCCTCCTCCACCTGGTCCCCCTCCTCGAAGTCGGCGGTGAGGATGTTCCCCTCCGCCAGGGAGGTGACCGAGTAGGAGTTGGCCGCCTCCAGAGCGCCGCTGCCGGTGATCTGGGCGGTGATGTCCCGCCGCTCCACCGGGGCGGTGGTGTAGGTCAGACCGGCGGCGGAGGCGGGCTGTCCGCCCCCGAGGGAGCGCAGGGCTATGGCCCCCGCCAGCAGGCAGGCCAAAACAGGGAGGAGCACTTTTTTTCGCAGCAGCGTTTCTGCCAGTCTCCCGGACCCCTTCCGGTCCGGGGCGGCCTTGTTCGATACAGGGGATTTCATGGCTGAGATCGTCCTTTCCTTTTCGAGCTGGATCCATCCTAGCAGGAAAATTTGAACAGCCGGCGGAGGGAATCGAAACAAAACCTAAACAGCCTGCAAACAAAAAGAAACGCCTCCCCGCCGCAGGAACGGCGAGGAGGAACGCGCAAAAAGGCCCCTTTTGAAAGGGGCTGTCAGCCGCAGGCTGACTGAGGATTGCGTTTTGCGAAGCAAAACATACGAAGAAACAAAGCGTCTGAAACCTTGATTATTTCATACATTTCGCCTACGGCGAAATACGATCCTCAGGCAACGGCTCCGCCGCTGCCAGCTCCTTTCCAAAGGAGCCTCTTCCGCCTGCGGGCGGGACGAGAGGGCCGACCCCGTTCATCACGCCCTGTTCAGCCGGTAGCCGGCTCCCCAGACGGTCTCGATGAGCTGTGGGCGGGCGGGGTCCTCCTCCACCTTGTCCCGGATCCGGCCGATGTGGACGGTGACAGTGGCGCTGTCCCCCATGTATCCGTAGCCCCAGATCGCCTCGAAGAGCTTCTCTTTGGAGAAGACGGTGTTGGGGTGCTCCGCCAGGAACTTCAGCAGGGCGAACTCCCGGTTGGGCATCTTGATCTCCTGGCCATCCTTGAGCACCTTCCAGCTCTGTGGCAGGATCTGGATCCGGCCCAGGCTGATGACCTCCGGCTCTCCCTGTCCCCCGCCGGTGAGCCGGGCATACCGGCTGAGGTGCGCCTTCACCCGGGCTGCCAGCTCCGCTGGGTCGAAGGGCTTTGGGATGTAGTCGTCCGCGCCCAGGCCCAGGCCCCGGATCTTGTCCACTGACTCAGTGCGGGCGGTGACCATGAGGATGGGCACGTCGATCTTGTCACGGATCAGGCGGCAGACGTCATAGCCGCTGCACCCCGGGAGCATCAGGTCCAGGAGGATCAGATCGTAGCCGCCGTTCAGGGATTCGGTCACCGCCTGCTGGCCGTTGTCCACGATGGTCACTGTATGGCCCTGGATCTCCAGATAGTCCCGCTCCAGCATGGCGATCTCCGGGTCGTCCTCGGCGATCAGGATCTTAGACATGGCGGTACCTCCTGAAGGATGTTTTGAGGAGCTCCCCCCTGTGGAGGGAGCTCGGTCCCTGTGCGGCGGGGGAGCTGGATGGTGAAGGACAGTCCGCCGTCGTTCTCCGCGCAGATCTCCCCGCCGTGGGCCTCCACGATGTGTCTGGCGATGTACAGTCCCAGGCCGGTCCCCTCGCCGTTCTTGGCGCTCCGGGCCTGGTCCTCCCGCCAGAACTGCTCGAACAGGCAGGGCAGGGCCTCCTCCGGGACGCCCCGGCCGTTGTCCGCGAATCGAAGGCTCTCCCAGCCCTCTTGACGCTCCACAGTCAGGGCGATGGTCAGCGGTTCGGCCCCGGCATAGCGCAGGGCATTGTCTTTCAGGTTGCTCAATACCCGGTACAGCTGCTCCGGGTCGATGGAGACGGGGTGGGGACCGGGAGAGACGGTCAGCTCGATCCGCCCTCCCGTCTGCTCCAGCTCCGGTCCGGCCTCTGACACGAAACGGGAGATAAACTCACCCAGGTCGGCGGGCTGAAGGAAGAGGGGCAGATCCCCCGTCTCCAGCCGGGAGAAGTAGAACAGCCGCTGGAGGAGGACGTCCATGTCGCAGGCCTTGCGGTAGGCGATGTCCAGATACTGTCTCTGCCGTTCCGGGGTCTGGGCCACCCCGTCCCGCAGGCCCTTGATATAGCCCTTCACACTGGTGAGGGGGGTGCGCAGGTCGTGGGAGATCCCCGCCACCAGATCGGTGCGGGCCCGCTCATAGGCAGCGGTCTTCTCCTGCTCTGCCAGCAGATGCTCCTGCATCCGGTCGAAGGCGGCGCACACCGGGGCGAACTCGTCCTGGCCTGGATGGCCGATGGGCCGGGTGAAATCGCCGGACCCGATTCGTCCGGCGGCCTGGGTCAGGGCGTCTACCGGCTGGAGCAGCTTTTTCAGCTGATACCGGGTGAACAGGGTGTTCAGCAGAAGGATGACTACGATGGCCGTCACTCCGCTGAGGAGGAGGGAGATCATCAGCGCGTCCGACTGAGGCCGGCGGTAGGCATCTCTCCAGGGGTGGGGCTGAGGGACGGTGCCCAACAGCTCCATCATGCCCTCGTCCAGCTGAATCCAGAGGGTGCCCTCCTCGGGCCGGCGGTCGGGGGGCAGGGCCCGGAACATCTCCTCCGCCTGCCGCTGGTAGTGCCGGCCGATGGCGTGGGTGGCGGCGCTGTTCACCGCCAGCATCACCACCAGGGCCACCAGCACCGAGATAGTGTTGTAAAAAAAGAGGTGCCGCCTGATCCGCATAAGGTCCCCTCCTCATGAGCCGATATGTTCCTATCATAATACTGGATCGTGAATAGACCAATGGCAGTTTCTAAATTTTTCAGAAATTTTTTGCCTGTCCATTTCCCAGCTATCCCAGAAGAGGACGGCAGCGGCCCGGAGGGATCTGCTCCGGGCCGCTGCCGTCGATATCGTCTCAGGGATCGTGAGCCGCGCTATTTTTCCACGATCTCCACATCCGCCGCCGTACATCCCGCATAGACCCAGCTGCTCCAGTTGTCCGCCATCCACTGGGCGGATATGGAGCATTTCGCAGGGCTTGCTGCTTCCTTGGGGAGGACGAGCTCCAGCGACCCAGCGTGGTAGCCGGAGATACAGTACAGCGCGAAGCCGCTCTCGCTGGGATAGTCCATCAGCATGAGATCCACTGACGGCTCGAAAGGATACGCGGCGGGGAAGCGGAAGACGGTCCCGTGCCACAGGTCGCTTTTGCGGTATTCAGTCAGCTTCATATCGATCCTCCATCCAGTCCCGAAGCTGTCCCTCTGGGCGATACAGCTCTTTCCTCAGGTGCTCGCAGATCTCTGCCATCTCCAGCATGTCCGCCTCAGGACACATCTCGCTCAAGTCGTAGGCCAAGGGATCTGTGATACAGGCCGGCAGGGCCTTTTCCAGTGCCTGGTCAGCGCTCATGGGAGGCGGCTGCTGTGGTCATCCTTGATCTTCTTTTTGTTCCGATCCTGGATCTCCTCCCTGCACTCCTGGATCACCATCTCGGCGTTCTCGTCGCTGGGGTCCAGCTCTGCCCATCGCCGGGCGTATGGGATCGCCTTCTCCTCCTGCCATGAGAGATACTGATAGGCATAGGCCATGCGCATGTTCCACTCCGCCCGGTCCTGGCCCTCTGCCCGGACCGACTCCAGGATGTCGATGGCCCGGAGGAGCGCCTCGTCCCCCTTGCAAACAGGGGTCCCCTGGGCGTGGTCGCCGATGATGGCGTGATTCTCCAGGGCGCGGGCCATCGCATAGGCGATGGAGTAGTCCCAGTCCTCCTTTGGGATGGCCTCAAGGGCCTGGATGCACTTGGTGAACTCGTCCGCGTCGTTCCATCGTTCCAGCTGCTGCATCAGATCTTCCATCCGGCAGTCCTCCGTCTCTATATTTTGGATAGGGGCATTATACATCGATAGCCCCGCTGACGCAAGTGGGACAGAGGCGGACCAGCGGGAGCGAAAAAGGCATGGGCCTGTGGGATCTGTGGAAAACGCAGGGAAACCGGAGAGATCTCAGACAAGTTTCCACGATCGAGACAATGACCATACAACTTTGTGCGATTTTGGAGAAGAGATGTTGAATCGGGTCTTGGATCATGGTAGATTGAAGATACCACAGGTGCAGGATGGAGCGACGGTGCCTGCATCTGACAACAAATGGAAAAGGAGCATGATCATGAAAAAGAGGATCCTCAGCCTTGCCCTCGTAGGCGCCATGTGCGTGGCGCTGCTCGCCTCCTGCGGAGGGAAGAAGAAAGCTGCCTGGAAAGTCACCTGCCCCTGGGCCCCCTCCGGCGTGGCCGCCATGGTGAACCAGCAGGCCGCCACCAAGTCCGCCGACTATTCCGACACCATCACCCTGGTGCCCGAGGCCATCAAGGGCGACGCCGCCACCGTGAACACCTGGGTGGCCAACACCAAGGCCAACGCCACCGAGCTGGTGTTCGTGGGCGAGGGCCTGCTGTCCATCACCTCGATCCTGGATCCGGACAAGATGCAGTTCGGTTATGAGGACTTTATCTTTGTGGAGAACCTGTATTCCTCCATCTTCGTCCTCTCCGCCGACGCCAAGCTGGGTATCGGCAGCATCGCCGATCTGGAGGCCTATGTCCAGCAGGGCAACGAGATCAGCGTGGCTGTCAACGGTGCCACCAGCTCCGAGGCCTTCCTGGCCGCCGCCCTGTTCGGCTCCATGGGCGCGGGCGACAAACTGAAGCTCACCCCCTATCAGTCCGCCGCTGAGGCCGCCCAGGCCGTGGCCCGGGGCGAGACCCAGTTCGCCGTGTCCCACCAGTCCCAGATCCTGGAGACCTACCAGCAGAAGGGCGTCACCGTGGTGTGCGCCTTCGATGAGAACGACATCACAAACGGCGACTTCGCCGGTGTGGAGGGCGTGGGCCAGCACGGCTACCCCTACTTCCGCAACCGCTGCTTCATCATGGCCCGTGCCGGCACCGATGAGAAGAAGGTGGAGGAGCTGAAGGAGCTCTACGGCAAGATCCTGGCCGACCAGGAGGTGGCCGACTGGCTGCATGACACCATGCTGCTGGAGGTGGACACCATGTCCGTGGAGGACGTGGAGGCCCATGTGGAGAACGTGAAGAGCATCGTCAACGAGTACAAGGATATCGTTGCCGGCTGATCAGGACACTGCATACATCGTGCAGGGGATGGGATCGGGAGACAGGCCCCGCCCATCCCCTGTTCGCCCCTTCAGATCCTCCTCCCTGCCTCGTCCCGGGGCGGAGGGGGCGTGACGGGGCACAGAGATCCAGTCTGAGGATCTGGAAAGGAGGTCCCCCATGAGCAGATGGGTGGAGCAGTTCAACGGCCGCATGGATGCCTGGGGCCGCAAACTGCATGAGAAAGAGATTCGGATTCCCATAGATCTGGTCACCGGTGTGGTGTTTTTCCTCGTTGCCCTTGTGATCCTGCTGGTCATGCCCGACCAGGTGGCTGTCTCGGAGAAGGACGTGGTCAACGGTCGGGCCTTCCCCACGATGCTGATGGCAGTGATGATGCTCTGCTGCGCCATGCTGGTGGCCAAGGAGCTGTATAAGCTGGCCACCAGGCAGCCCCTGAACTGGAAGGTCATCAACGTTCAGGTGGAGATGAAAGCTCTGGTGATCCTGGGCATCCTGATCGGCACCTGGGCCCTGAGCAAGATCACGGGCCTGTTCGTGGTAGGCGCGGTCTTCTGCTGTCTGGGCTTCCTGCTCTACTTCCGGTGCCGGAAGAAGTCCTACTACGCGATCACCCTGGTGCTGGCGGTGGCTATCTGGGCGGCCTTCCGCTTCGTCCTGGGCGTGGACTTTTAAGGAGGGGGAAGTTTTATGCTGCAGCATATCATCCCGGCCACCGGCCTGCTGTTCACGCTGGAGAACATCTTGTGGATCAACGTCGGCGTGTTCATCGGCTCGGTCTTCGCGGCCATCCCCGGCCTGAGCGTCATCCTGTGCGTGATCTTGTTCCTGCCCGTCACCTACTCCATGACGGCCATCCCCGGCATGATGTTCCTGCTGGGCATCTACTGCGCCGGCGGCTACGGCGGCAGCGTGTCCGCCATCCTCATCAACACCCCCGGCACCCCCCACGCGGCGGCCACCATGCTGGACGGACACCCCCTGTCGGAGCAGGGGCGCACCAAGGCGGCGCTGAAGATCGCCCTGTACGCCTCCACCTTCGGCGGCGTGTTCTCCGCCCTGATGCTCCTCTTCCTGGGCCCCCAGGTGGCCCGGATCGCCGCCCAGCTGGGCACGGCGGAGTACTTCATGGTCTGCGTCTTCGGTCTGACCATCATCGCCGGTGTATCGGGCAAGAGCATGATCAAGGGCCTGATCTCCGCCTGTCTGGGCCTGCTCATCTCCTGCGTGGGCTCCGACCCTATGACCAGCTATGACCGCTTCACCTTTGGGATCCCCAGGCTCTACTTGGGCCTGGACCTGGCCATCTGCCTGATCGGCCTCTTCGCCCTGGTGGAGATCATGGCCAAGGCGGAGAAGCGCCTGGACCGGCTTGATCTGGACACCACCCAGATCAAGGACGACGGGGTCATCACCAAGGCGGAGTACAGGCGCATGGCCCGGCCGGTGCTGGTCTCCTCCATCATCGGCGTTCTGGTGGGCATCATCCCTGGTACCGGGGCTTCGGAGGCCTCCTGGTTCAGCTACAACACCGCCAAGAACATGTCCAAGCACCCGGAGGAGTTCGGCCGCGGCTCTGTGGAGGGGATTGCCGCCGCCGAGTCGGCCAACAACGCCGTCACCGGCGCCACCCTGATCCCCCTGCTCACCCTGGGCATCCCCGGCGACGGCACGGTGGCCATCATGCTCTCCGCCCTGATGATCAACGGGCTGAATCCCGGCCTGAGCCTGTTCACCACCCAGGGGGACATCATGTATGCCATCATGCTGGGCCTGATCCTGGTCAACATCTTCATGTGTCTCCAGGGCAAGTTCCTCACCACCCTCTTCGCCAAGGTGGTATCCATCCCCCAGGAGATCCTCACTCCCATCATCGTCATCTTCTGCTTCGCGGGGGCCTACTCGGTGAACGGGAACTACTTCGATGTGGGCGTGGCCCTGATCTTCGGGATTCTGGCCTGGATCCTGCGCAAGCTGGATCTGCCCCCGGTGCCCATCCTGCTGGGACTGGTGCTGGGCAGTATGACCGAGACCAACTTCCGCCGGGCCCTGCTCATCTCCAACGGGAGCCCCAAGATCTTTTTCAGCAGCATCTACTGCATCATCTTCCTGGTCCTGATCGTGGCGGCGGTGGGCACCATCGTCCGGGGCAAGATGAAGGAGCGGAGAGCCAGCGGACAAAAGGAGGACTGACCATGCCCAACAACATCATCTTTTATTTTACGGACCAACAGCGGTGGGACACCTGCGGCTGCTTCGGCCAGCCCCTGGACATCACGCCCAACCTGGACCAGCTGGCCCGGGAGGGGGTCAAGTTCGAAAACGCCTTCTCCCCCCAGCCGGTGTGCGGCCCCTGCCGGGCCCTGTTCCAGACAGGCAGGTGGCCCACCGAGACGGGCTGCTTCCGCAACAACGTCATGCTGCCCGCCGGCGTCAAGACCTTGGCCGAGTACATCGAGGAGGCGGGCTATGAGACCGCCTACATCGGCAAGTGGCACCTGGCCAGCGACGGGGAGCTGGAGAAGCCCCCCAGGATCGACCACACCGTCACCGCCATCCCCCGGGAGCTGCGGGGGGGCTACACCGGCTTTTGGCGCACCGCCGACGTGCTGGAGTTCACCTCCCACGGCTACGACGGTTTCGTCTTCGATGAGAACGACCGGCGGATCGACTTCAAGGGCTACCGGGCCGACTGCATCAACGACCTGGCCCTGGAGTTCTTCGACCAATACGACAGGAAAAAGCCATTCTTCATGACCATCTCCCAGATCGAGCCCCACCACCAGAACGACCGGAAGCACTACGAGGGCCCGGAGGGGTCCAAGGAGCGGTTCAAGGACTTCGTCCTGCCCGAGGACCTGAAGGTCCTGGGGGGCAACGCGGCGGAGGAGTACCCCGACTACCTGGGCCAGTGCGCCAGCCTGGACGAGAATCTGGGCAGGCTGGTGGCCAGGCTGAAGGAGGAGGGGCTGTATGAGGACACGGTGATCGTCTTCGCCTCCGACCACGGCTCCCACTTCCTCACCCGCAACCGGGACGCCCATCTCAACGGCTACGACGACTATAAGCGCTCCTGCCACGACGCCTGCCTCCATGTGCCCCTGGTGATCGCCGGCGGGCCCTTCCGGGGGGGCGTGGCGGTGGAGGAGCTGGTGAGCACCGCCAGCCTGCCCAAGACCATCCTGGCCCTGGCCGGGGTGGATGTGGGGGACGCCATGATCGGAGAGGATCTCCTTGACGTGGTGGAGAAAAAGGACGATAATAGACCCAATGAGATCTTCGCGCAGATCTCCGAGAGCCGGGTGGGCCGGTGCATCCGCACGGCCCGGTATACCTACTCGGTCTATGCCCCGGGCGTCAACGGCGGCGAAGCGGCGGCGGCGGATGTGTACGCCGACGACTTCCTCTATGACATGGAGCGGGACCCCCACCAGCTGGACAACGTGGTGGCCGATCCTGCTTACGCCCAGGTGAAGGCGGAGCTGCGGGAGCGGCTGCTGGCCTGGATCCAGGGGGCGGAGGGGGCCCGGCCTGCGATCGTGGACTGAGGAGCGCTGCGCAGTGTCTGGGAGGGTGCCATGAGAGGGCTGGACGGGAAGTCGGAGATGGTCTACCTCTGGGTGAGGGCCTATATCGAGGAGAACAAGTTCTCCAGCAATACGAAGATCCCCTCGGAGAACACCCTGAGCCGGAAGCTGTCCGTCAGCCGGGAGACGGTGCGCCGGGCCTTGGACCGGCTGACGGAGGAGGGCCTCCTCCGCAGGGTGAGGGGGAGCGGCACCTACATCGATAAGGAGGCCGCCCTGTCCTGGGAACTGGGAGGGAGCGGCGGGAAGCTGAAGATCGGGCTGATCCTCCAGGGCCAGGACGGCAACGCCAATTCCAGCCTGATGGAGGGGATCCGCAGCGTCCTCTCCCCTGACCAGGTGGATCTGCGCACCTTCCTCACGGACAACAAGTTCGCCAACGAGCGGCGCTGCCTCCAGTCGGTGGTGGATCAGGGCTTTCAGGGCTTCATCGTGGACGGCGTCAAGGCCAGCCTCCTCAACCCCAACCTGGACTGCTACCAGAGGATCTATCAGAAGCGGATCCCCGTCATCTTTTACAACAATTACTATAAGAACCTCAAGTGCCCCAGAGTGGTGGTCAACGACCTGCGGTGCGCCCAGGAGCTGATCGGCCTGCTCATCCGGGAGGGCCACCGGAACATCGCCGGGGTCTTCGTCTCAGACAACTATCAGAGCATCGAGAAGTTCCAGGGGATGGCGGCCGCCCTCCAGGAGAACGGGGTGGAATATCAGGACGACTATACCAAGTGGTGCGTCTCCAACGAGGCCCACGACCCCCGGTTCGTCCGGTCCATCGACCGGTTTTTGAGACGCCTGCCCCACTGTACGGCGGTGGTCTGCTGCAACTACATGATCTACCAGATGGTGCGGCAGGTGCTGGAGGAACAGGGGAAGCGGGTGCCGGAGGACTGTTCGCTGGTGTGCTTCGACTATTCCCGGGACGACTGGGAGGCGGAGGGGGTCACCTGCTCCGTCCACCAGGGATATCGGATCGGCCGGGAGGTGGCCTCCCGGCTGATGCGGATGATCCGCAGCCGGGACTGTGACGATCTGGGATACACCTATGTCCTGGCCCCTGAGATCTATCTGGGACGGACCGTGGGCCCCGTCCGGGAGAAGAGATGAACAGCGCGCGCTGCGGCCTGTGGCTGCGGCGCGCATACCATATCATGATTGGATGAGGAGGGGAGCATGATGCCGCCGCTGAGCATCCTGATCAAACCGGCCTCCAGCGCCTGCGATCTGCGCTGTGCCTACTGTTTTTACGCCGACGAGGCCAGGAGCCGCGCCGTGGCCAACTACGGCATGATGTCCCAAGAGGTGAGCCATGCCCTGATCGAGAAGGCGGCGGAGGCGGCGGAGGGCTCTGTCACCTTCCTCTTCCAGGGCGGAGAGCCCACCTTGGCGGGGCTGGAGTTCTACCGGGATCTCACCGCCCATGTACGGCGGACGTTCCCCCCGGGGCTGGCGGTGCAGTATGCTGTCCAGACCAACGGGATGCGGCTGGATGAGGAGTGGTGCCGCTTGTTTCAGGAGGAGCGATTCCTGGTGGGCCTCTCTCTGGACGGAGACCGGGAGCGCCACGACCGGTTCCGCCGGGACGGGGCGGGGAAGGGCACCTATGACCGGGTGGTCCGGGCGGCCCGGCTGCTGGAGCGGGCCGGAGTGGACTATAACGTCCTCACGGTGGTGACCGGTCATCTGGCCCGGCACGTCCAGAGCGTCTTTTCCGCCCTGTGCAGGGGGGGCTTTCGGTTCCAGCAGTATATCCCCTGTCTGGACCCCCTGGAGGGGGAGCGGGGGGGACAGGGCTGGTCCCTGTCTCCCGAGGCGTATGAGGGGTTTTTGAAGACCCTGTTCGACCTGTGGTATCGAGAGCTGGAGCAGGGCCGGTACTGGTCCATCCGGTACTTCGACAATCTGATGTGGATGCTGGGGGGGCACGCTCCGGAGCAGTGCTCGATGCTGGGACACTGCGGCCTGCAGTATCTGGTGGAGGCGGACGGGAGCGTCTACCCCTGCGATTTCTATGGTCTGGATGGATACCGGCTGGGGGATGTCCTCCACAGCTCCTGGGAGGACCTGGACCGGGCCAGGGAGGAGCTGGGCTTCATCCAGGCGTCTCAGCACGTCCCGGAGGAGTGCGCCCGCTGCCAGTGGTATCCCCTGTGCCGCAACGGCTGCCGCCGGGACAGGCTGCCAGGGGAGGAGGGACTGGGCAGGAACTACTACTGCCGGGCCTATGCCGGTTTCTTCGCCTACGCGCTCCCGCGCCTGGGCCGGGCCCGGAGCCTGCTGGGCAGGCAGTCATGAGGATCCCCCGCCGGAGCGTGGTGCTCCGGCGGGGGATCTCGTATGTCTCAAGGGGCCCGAAGCCCGGAGGGGAGCCTTATGGAAGGAAACCGAGCCGCCGCAGAGCGTGACAGATCCCGTCCTCCGCCACGGTGCCGGTCACGAGCTGCGCCGCCCTGCGCACCTCCTCCGGCGCGTTGGACATGGCGGCCCCGATCCCAGCTGTCTCCAGCATGGTCAGGTCGTTGCGGCTGTCGCCGAAGGCCACGGTGTCCTCCAGACCGGCACCGCAGTGGGCGCACAGGCGGCGGATCGCCGCCGCCTTGTCACAGCCCTGCTGGACCACCTCGCAGAACAGACCGTCGTCAGAGGGGTATAGCTCATAGTGCCGCACCAGGAAGGCCCGCAGGGGCAGGAGCTCCTCCGGCCGGCTCACCCGGGCGGTGAACTTTTCGATGTCCTCCTCTCCGGTGAGCTCCTCCGGCCCCTCGATTCGGGGGAAGTCCCAGGGCAGGACGCGGCTCCCCCGGCCGGCATAGTAGAGCTGGCGGGTCCCGTCCAGCAGGCAGGAGACGCGGCATCGGACGATCTGATCCACGGTCTCCCGCAGCAGAGGGAGGGGGATGGTCTGGTGGAAGATGCGGGTCCCATCCAGACTGATGTAAGCGCCTGCCCCGGCCACGATCCCATCGAAGCCGGTGCTCATGAGCTCCGGGCCGATCTCACACATGGGGCGGCCGGTACACAAAAATACCTTGTGTCCGCTCCGGCGCAGCGCCTCCAGCGCGGCGCACACCGCCGCGCTGGGCCGGCACTGGGCGTCGTCTGGGATCAGGGTGCCGTCCGCGTCGAAGAAGAACAGCTTTCCCATCTACTCCCCCATGACCTCCACGAACACCTTGCGGAGCTGGGGCCCGTCGAACTCCACCAGATAGATGTCCTGGGCGCCGCCGCAGACGATCTTCCCCTCCAAAACGGGGAAGAGGCAGTGGTTGCCCGTCAGCACGCTCTTCAGGTGCCCCTGGGAGTTGTTGCTGGTGGCCCCGTAGGTGGGCAGGAAGTGAGCGTGGGCATAGGGCGCTTCCAGGGGGACCGTCCGCTCCAGCATGTCGGAGATGTCGGTCTCCACACAGGGCAGCGCCTCGTTGACCAGGATCCCTGTGGTGGTGTGGGCGGTGATGACGGCAACGAAGCCATCGCGCACTCCGCTCTCCTCCACGATCTGGTGGACCTGCCGGGTGATGTTGTGATATTCCTCCACCTGCCGGCTCAGGTGCTGGATCGTTTTCACGACGACCATCTCTTATCCCTCCCCGCCGTTCAAAAAGCGCAGCGCGTTCTGATGATACAGCCCCTCTCGGGCGTAGTCCCGCATGGGCACCTTGTCCAGGGCCCGCTTGAGCTTAAAGGCCCGGAACCGGGGGCCGTTGGAGCCGAACATCACCTGGCGCGGGAAGCAGCGCTCGAACCACATGGGCCCCATATCCCTGGTGAACAGCTCCATCATCTGCTCCTCCGGGGAATCCACATAGAGCAGCGCGGTGTCGGTGTAGATGTTGGGATATTTGATCATCAGCATGACCATCTCCCGCACCCAGGGCCAGGCGAAATGGGCCAGACACATCCGGAGGGCCGGGTGATGGAGGGCCACCTCCTCGAAGGCCAGGGGGTGGCTGTATTTGGTCAGAGCCCCCGGCTCCCAGCTGAGGCCGGCGTGGAAGATGACTGGCCGGCCGTATTCCTCGCACAGGCGGTAGAGGGGCTCCGCGATGGGATCGGCGGGATAGAACCGCTGAGAGGCGGGATCCAGCTTCAGGCCCCGCAGCCCCTGCTCCCGAAAGGCCCGCTCCAGCACCTCGGGGGCGTCGGGCCGGTGGGGATCCACGCTGGCGAAGCCGATGAACTTGTCCGGATGGAGGCGGCAGAGCTGCTCCACCTGCTCGTTGGTCACCACCCAGCCCCCGGCGGAGGTGGTCAGGTCCAGAGGGAGGAGGGCGGCCTGGGTCAGACCGCAGATGTCCCACTCGGCGAAGAGCTCATCAAAGGACATGGGGCCCTGTTTCCATACCCCGAAGGTATCCCCACGGAAAGCCAGTTCCTCTGCGTCGCCGCAGATCGGCTCATAAAAGATGGGGTGGATGTGCATATCGATCAGCATCGGTCTGTCCTCCCTGTGGTCTAATAGGGCTCGAAACGAGAGACTACGGCGCTGGAGACCTTTGCCCCGTGGGCCATGCAGGCCGGGACGTCCCAGCCCTGGAGGATCCCGTAGGTGAACCCGGCGATATAGCTGTCGCCGGCCCCCACCGTGTTCACCACCTGAGCGGGCACGATCCCATACTCATGGAGCGTGCTGCCGTCCCAACAGATGCTGCCCAGCTCGCCCATGGTGGCGGTGACCAGCTTGGGCCCGTAGGTGTGGATCTTCTTCACCCATTCCTTGATATGCTCGTCCTTTTTCCCGTCGTAGGACAGGAACACATAGTCAACATAGGGGAAGAGCGCCTCACATCTGTATGCTGGGTCCTCGCTGAACACGGAGAAGTCCATCACGACCTCCACGCCGGCGGCCTTCCAGGCGGGGAGGCGGTCCAGCACGTTCCCAAACAGGTCGGTGTGGAGCATGGAGTGGCCGGCCACGAAGTCGAATTCCTCCTGGGTCAGGGAATATCCGGCCATGACCCCCTCGATCTCCTCCAGATGCACCCGGTCCGTCCCATTTTTCAGTGCCATCATCATCTTGCAGGTGTCTCCCTCCTCCGTGCGCAGGTGGGAGATGTCGATGTGCTCCGCCGCCAGGGCCTGCTTCATCTTCTCGCCGTAGTCGTCCGTCCCCACCACGCTGACCACGCTGACGGGCACCCCCATCCGCGCCAGGTGGATCCCCCAATCCACACCGTTCCCGGTGGGATAGAATTTGCCCAGCTCCTCATATACATCGGCGCAGCAAAAGCCCACTGCGGCCAAGGTCTTGTCCATAAGATCTGCCCTCCTGATATCAAAAGATCGGTGGGGCGGAGGCAGCGCCTCCGCCCCATATGGAAAAAGCGGTTCACCGTCCGGACTGGTCCAAGATCTGCCGGACCAGGGGCTCGAGGGCCCGGGCCAGCGCGTCGTGGGCCTCCGGAGCGAGATGGATGTTGTCACAGCCCGGCTGGGGGATGACGCTCCCGGCCTCGAAGAAGTGACAGCCCAGGTCTTTGGCCGTCTGCGCATAGACAGCGGGCAGGCGCAGGCTCTTCTGCCGGGACGCCTCGCTGAACTCGATGCAGCCGTCCATGCTGCCCAGGGGGACCGGAGACAGGATCAGGATCTGAGGCGGCCTGTCCTGGAGCTGGCGGCAGCTGAGGACCTTCAGGATCAGCTCCTCCAGACCGTAGCCGATCTCCTCCGCCTTCACATGGTAGCGGTCCTTGGTGTCGTTGGTCCCCAGCATCACGATCAGCAGGTCCACCGGGGCGTGGCTCAGTATACAGGGCAGGATGTGGTCCGATCCGCAGCGGTAGGGCTCGATATTGTCGGCAAAGGCGATGGTGCGGCCGTTGAGCCCCTCCTCCAGGACCTCATGCCCCTCCCCCAGCAGCATCCCCAGCCGGCGGGGCCAGCGCTGGCCGGCCTCATACCGCCCGCCGGAGCCGGGGATGTAGCCATAGGTGTTGGAGTCTCCGAAGCATAGGATCGTTCTCACCGCAGGCACGGCTCACTCATACTCCTTCCCGTGGCCCCAGCTGCCCGCCAGGCCGCAGGTGTGGGTGGCGAAGGCCGCGGCCTCGTCCAGGCAGGTGCGGATCGCCTCGGGACCGCCCTTGCCCTGCTTCTCCAGGGACAGATAGCTCACCAGGAAGGCGGCCAGCAGACTGTCGCCCGCGGCCATGGTGTCCACCATGTTCTCCACCGGCTTGATGCCCTGGACATAGAACTCCTTCCCATCATAGGCGATGCTGCCCTCGGAGCCCCGGGAGGCGCAGACGAACCGGGGGCCCAGCTGAGACACCTTCTGCAGCTTGGCCTTGGTCTCTTCCAGGGTCATGTCGCCGCAGGACATGAAGGCGAAGTCCACCAGGGGGGCAATGCGCTCGAAATACTCGTCGGTGGAGTCATCCGAGAAGTCGAAGCTGATGGGCACCCCTGCCGCCTTGATCTTGGGCAGCTCCCGCTCGGTGAAGCAGTAGTTGCCGGAGTGGACCAGGTCGAAGCCCCTCACATACTCCATGGTGAAGCGGTCCAGGGCGAAGAGCATGTCGCCCCGGACGCCGCCCTCGTTGGAGCCCAGGAAGATCCGGTCGCCGGTGCCGGCCTCCACGGTGACCCGGGCGGCCCCGTTCTCGCCGATGACCTGGCGGCACTCGATCAGCTCAATGCCCTCCTCCGTCAGAGAGGAGATCACGTGCTCGGCCTCCTGGTCGGAGCCGAAGATGCCCATATAGGCGCTGCGGGCCGCGCCCAGCTGCTTGGCGAAAACGGCGAAGTTCACCGCGTTCCCGCCGGGATACATGGTCTTGATGTGCTCATATTTGTCCACTACGTTGTCGCCGAAGCCCAAAACGCTGACGTCGTATCTAGCCATCGTATGCTCCCCCTATCAATATGTCTCGATGCCCATATAGCGGCGGATATCAGGGCTGTGGTCGAAGACACGGCCCCGGGCGGCCCGCAGCTCCACGTTCATGGCATAGAACAGCACGCTGTCCAGATAGTCCCGCACGCCGGCGTCCACCGCATCCATCCCGTGATCCAGGGCGTCCAGCACCATCAGGCGGTCGGTGTGGGTCTTCAGGAAGGCGAGGGCCCGCTCGTCCATGGGACGGCATGCGCCGCTGCCCATCTGGAGGAAGTAGAACACGCCGTTCTCTGTGACCTCGAAGGGGCCGTGGAAATACTCGCCGCTGTGGATATAGGCGCAGTTCTGCCACTGCATCTCCATCAGAGAGCAGATGGCGAAGCCATAGGTCTGGCTGAAGGTGGCGCCGCTGCCCAGGATATAGAAGAAGTTGTTCTCCTGGCAGGCCTTGGCGAAAGCTTCGCCCATCTCGGCATTGACCTTCACCTTGGCGGCGGCCACGATGCCGTCCATCTTTTGGATGCCGTCGCACAGCGCGTCATATTTGTCGAAGCCCTCCTGGGCCTTCAGCAGCTCAGCGGCCAGCAGCAGGGTGATCCCGCTGGGGACCTCGGCGGTGGGCACGCCCTCGCCCCAGGGGTAGACCCAGGCGATGAAGCGCTCGTCGTCACACTTGGAGCCCTTGCCGTCGGTGAGGGTGATCACTGCGGCCCCAGCCTCCTTGGCCAGGATGGCGGCGTCCACCGCCTCCTGAGTGTTGCCGGAGTGGCTGCACACCACCACCATGCTGTCCTTGCCCAGCTTCTTGGGGGTGGAGAGGACGAACTCCTTGCTGGTGTACCAGCCGGACTCTACGGTGGCGCTCTCTGCATTGAGCATGAAGTGGGCGGGATACAGGTCGATCAGCGATCCGCCGCAGGCCACCCAGTAGACCTGCTTGACAGTGCCCTTCTCCTTCAGGATGCCCTCGATCACAGCTTTTGCGTTCATACGTCATTACTTCCTTTCAAATTTGTTGTCTCGGTATCAGCAGGCCATATAGCGCTCGAAGTTGCGCATATTGCGCAGATCGTGCTTGGCGGGGTCCTCATAATAGCGGCTGTCAGTGATCTCCTGGCCCAGGAAGCCCTCGTAGTGGTATTTGTTCAGCGTCTCGATGAACTGTCCCAGGTGGTGCTTGCCGTCGCCCCAGATCAGGTGGCCGTAGGGCTCGCCGTCGATGAAGTGCATGTGGCGCACATCCTCGCCGAAGGTCTGGAACCAGTCCTCCAGGGTCTCGCCCGCCACTCCCATGGCGCAGGTGTCCACCATGACCTTCAGGTTGGGGTGGCCCACCTCGTCCAGCATCCGTTTGGCGTCCTTCACGGTGATGACCAGCTGGCTCTCCTCGGGGCGGATGGATTCCATCACCAGGGTGATCCCGTGTTCCCGGCCGAACTCGGCCAGGCGGGAGAGCATCTCCCGGCTGCGTTTCCAGGCCTCTTCCCGGTCCTCGTTCCAATAGCCCCAGCCGGAGTTGACCTCCATATACCGGCAGCCCAGTTCCTGGGCCAGCCGGATCCCGTTGGAGAAGTAGCCGAAGCTGCGCTGGATGTGCTCAGGCTCTTTGGCGGCGAACTGATAGGGGTAAGTGCAGTTCTCGGGGGTGAGGACCTGGACGGTCAGATCCCGGGCCCGGATCTTCTGGGCGATCTCCTTGGCGTCGAAATAGGCCAGATGGTCCAGCCACACATGGGGAGCGGCGCACCACAGCTCGATGGTCTTGAAGCCCGCCCGCTGCTGAGCGTCCAGGAAGTAGTCCAGGGAATAGTTGATATAGTGGATGTTCATGCCCGCCACCTGTTCGCGGCGGATGGTCGGCTTTGCCATAGCGCTTCCCTCCTCAGTCCACAAAATAGGGCTCGAACGCGGCCACCGCCCGCCGGTCGGCCTCAGCGGGGTCGTCGAAGTAGCGGCCGTCGGTGATCTCCTGTCCCAGCAGGCCCTCATAGCCGAACTCGTTGAGCACCTCCAGGTAGCGCTCCAGCGGGAAGAGCCCGTCTCCCCAGACCAGATGGGCGTAAGGCCGTCCGTCGATGAAGTGGGTGTGGACGATATCCTTCCCCAACGCCTCGAACCACTGGCGGGGGGTCTCCCCGGCCACGCCCATCGCCACCGTGTCCAGTCCCGCCTTCACGTTGGGGTGGCCCACGTCGCGGAGCAGGCGCTCCAGCTCGGGCAGGGTGATGACCACCCGGCTCTCCTCGGGCCGGACCGTCTCCACCGCGATGGTGACGCCGTGGCTGGCGGCCACAGGGGCCAGCTCCTGCAAGCTCTCCACCGCCCGGGCATAGACCCGGTCATACGCCTCGTCCCAGGTGCCGCCGATGCAGTTGGTCAGCAGCTTGGAGGCGCCCAAACGCTCTGCCGCCTCCAGCCCCCGCTTGAAGTACTCCATGCTGCGCCGGTGGGATCCGGGGTCGGCGCAGCACATGGTGTAGTGATAGCTGGCGCACTCGGGGGTGAAGCAGCCGATGGTCATGCCCCGGTCCTCCACCTTTTTCCGGACCTCCCCGGGGTCCTGATACCCCTCATAGTCGATGAGGTAGTGGGGGGCCATGCCCAGCAGCTCGATGGTCCGATACCCGGCCTTCTGCTGGGCGTCCAGCATGTAGTCCAGCGGGTAGTAGATGTAGTGGATGCCGATCCCCGCCAGCTGTTCCCGTTTCAGATGTGCCATACCGCGCCTCCTTTTCGACAGATCACAGATCTTCATACACGATGCGCCCGTCTGAGATGGTCAGGCACACCTTCGCCTGCTTCACGTCCTTCAGGGGCATGGCGAACACGTTCCGGTCCAGGACGGCGATGTCGGCCAGCTTGCCCGCCTCCAACGTGCCCAGGCGGTCCTCATTATAGCAGTTATACTGGCCGTTGCGGGTCCAGGCGGTGAGCATCTCTGCCACGGTGAGCATGTTCTGCTCGTTATAGGGCTCCCCGTCAGCGAAATAGCCGCCGCAGCCGCAGGTGATGGCCTCGGGGATGTCGGGGATCAGCAGGGGGAGGTCGGTGCCGCAGGAGACGCAGATGCCGCTGTCCCACATCTTCCGGCGGTTCCAGTAGTTCCTGCCCCGGTCGCCGCCCAGCTGGCGGTCGATCATGTCCAGCACGTCCTGCTTCTTGTCCAGGGACTGGATCTGAGCATATACCTCGGTGATGCCGCCCATGGCGCCAAAGCGCTCCAGATCCTCGGGGGCGGTATACTCCAGGTCGGTGATGGCGTGGCGGTTCTTCAGCCTGCCGTCCACCTTCTCGCAGCGGTCGAAGAGGTCCACTGTGTGGCGGACCGCGCCGTCCCCCTGGCAGTGGAGGGAGTACCGGAAGCCGTTCCGGTCCGCCTCCAAGGTCTCCGCCTCGATCAGCTCCCACTCCACAGGAACCAGGCACTTGATGTCGGGCCGGGACTTATAGGGCTCGTTCAGCTCTCCCAGGAAGCTGGGGATGCCCCGGTCGGTCATGCGGTTGTAGCCGGTGAAACGGAGGAAGTCGCCCTGGAAGCGCTCCCGCATGGCGATGCCGTGGGGGATGTCGATCCCCCGGCCCACGGGCTGGCTCATCATAGACACCCGAACGGTGAGGGCGTCCTCCCGCTCCAGGCGCTCCATCACGTCCATGAAGCCGTAGTAGTCGTCGAAGGTCATCTCCTTGATCGTGGTGACCCCCCGCTGATTGAGCATCCGGGCATATTCCTGATACTTCTCTGCCATCTCGGGCTGAGACAGATATTCAGGCATCATCTTCCAGATCTTTTCCGCATAGCAGGCCTCGGGAGTGAAGCCGTAGCGCTCCTTGGCGGCGGTGTTCATCCAGCAATCGTCCCGGTCGAAGGTGAAGATCACCACTGGGACGTCGGGGAAGGCGCTGTCCAGCAGGCCCTCCTGGGTCACAGTGAAGCGGTCCGGCTCCCAGCAGTGGCCGAAGACCGGCGCGTCTGCCGGGCGGCCCTCCCGATAGGCGCGGATCCTCTCCACGCCCTCCTGGTCGGAGCGCGCCCCGGTGAAGTCCACGCCGATGGAGCGCAGGACCCAGCCGCTGAAGAAGGTATGCACGTCGGTGAAGCCCGGAGCTACTACCTTGTCCCCCAGGTCCAGGACCCGGGCGCCTTCCGTCCAGGCTCCGGCCTCGGCCCTGGGGCCCACGGCGGCGATCCGGCTGCCCTCCACGGCCACGAAGCCGTCGAAGGGGGCTCCGCCTGTGGCGGGGAAGATGTTCTGGGAGAGCAGGACCAGTTTGGTATCTCGTTTAGCCATAAAGGATCAGCCTCTTTCCTTTTCAGATCAGACGGGGAGCATGCCGGAGATCGCGGTGAAGACCAGGCCCAGCACGGTGAGGAGCAGCACGAACTTCCAGCAGGTCTTCCACCACTGGGGGAAGGAGATCTTGCACACAGCCAGGCCGGCCACGGTCATACCAGCGGTGGGGCTGACGGTGTTCATGATCTGGTTGGCGAGGGTCAGGCAGGTGACGGAGGCCTCGGGATTGACGCCCATCAGCTCGGTGAGGGGAGCCATCACAGGGATGGTCAGGGCGGCCAGGCCAGAGGAGGAGGGGATCAGGATGGTCAGCAGAGACTGGACCACATACATCATGGAGGTGAACACTGCGGTGGGCACGCCAGCCAGCAGAGTGACCAGGCTGTTGAGGATGGTGTCGATGATCATGCCGCCCTCGGCCACGACCAGGATGCCCCGGGCGATCCCGATGATGACCGCCGCGTAAGCGAAGTCCTGCATGCCAGCCACGAAGGACTCGGCCATCTCCTTCTCGCTCAGGCCGCCGACGATACCGGCCAGCAGGCCGATGGCCAGGAACACCATGCTGATCTCGTCCATATACCAGCCGTTGGTCACCAGGCCCCACACGATCAGACCCATGCCGGCGGCGAAGATGAGCAGGACCAGCTTCTGACGGCCGGTGAAGGGGATGTCGATGTCGCTGTCGTTCACAGAGAACTCCTGGCGCTTGATGATATCGTCCTGATAGGTGATGGAGGATTCAGGGGACTTCTTCACCCTCCGGGCGTAGAGCATGACCCAGGCGATGCCCAGCACGGTGAAGATGCCCCACTGGATGAAGCGGAACCACAGCTGGGGGTTGCCCTCGATCCCGGCGATGCCCTGGGCGATCAGCACGTTGAAGGGGTTCACGGTGGAGGCGCAGTAGCCCACCTGGGGGCCCATGAAGCAGATCATGAAGGCGGTCATAGAGTCGTAGCCCAGGCCCATCATGATCGGCATGAAGATGGCGTAGAAGGGGAGGGCCTCCTCAGACATGCCGAAGGTGGTGCCGCCGATGGACAGCAGGAGCATCACGATGGGGATGATCAGGATGTCCTTGTTCTTCAGCCGGCGGATGACCCGGCTCATGCCTGCGTTGATCGCGTTGGTCTTGGTGACGATGGCGAAGGTGCCGCCGATCAGCAGGACGAAGGCCACCACGTCGCCGGCGGCCTGGATGCCCCGGGTGGGGGCCATCAGCACAGAGGCGATGCCTTGGCGCAGGTCGCCGCCCTCTTCATCCACCTTGGAGACCTCCTGATAGGTCCCGGCCACGGCCACGTCCCGTTCGCCGGCTGCGGTGGAGATGGTCTGCCGCTCGAACTGGCCGCTGGGGATGATCCAGGTGAGGACGGCGAAGAGGATGATCAGCATAAAGGCGATGGTGTACACATGGGGCAGCTGGAATCTCTTTTTTTGCTTGATCTCTGACATAGATGTTTCCTCCCTCATAAGGTCACATGATTTTTGGGGACGTCCGTCCCCTTGGGCACGGATGTGGGGGATGCCGGGGCTTCGCTCAAAGACGTCATATATCGTTATGTATCGTTATAAGAGATAATAAGCAGAGTCACAGTATTTGTCAAGATGTCTTAGGATGTTTTGTATCATTAAACAAAAGTATACGTGGAGATCTGTGGATAACGCAAAAAGACCCGCGCAGTCGACTGACTGCGCGGGTCTTTGAGATGTGGCGGAAGGGGGTCAGATATGGAGGATGTAGCGCTTTCCCACGATATACTGCCGGCCGACGAACAGAGGCTGACAGTGGTCGTCCAGGAAATAGATATTCATGTAGAACAGGGGCTCTCCCACCGGGACGTCCAGGATCTGGGCGTATTCCGGCGATGCCCGCACGATCTCCACCGTGGTGTCGGAGGTGTCGCAGGTGTTGATCCCGTGCCGCTCCCGCAGGATGCGGAGGAGGGAATCGTGCTCCAAGTCCTCCTGCTTGAGGAAGCTGAAGCGGTCCAGGGGATAGAAGTTGTTCTCCAGCTGGATGGGCACCCCGTCGGCCATGTGCAGGCGCTGGATATACAGCAGGGTGGCCGCCGGCTCCAGGCCCAGGAACTTGATCTCGTCCTGCCGGGCGGGGACCTGGCGGCAGGTCAGCACCTGGCAGGAGTGGACCTGGCCGTTGAGACGGCACACGTCGGTGAAGCTCATGGTGTTGTTGCCCGGCAGCTTGCGCTGGAGCTTGGCCCGGCCCACATAGGTCCCCTTGCCCTGCTTCTTGACCAGATAGCCCTGGGCACACAGCTCGTCCACCGCCCTGCGCACCGTGATGCGGCTCACACTATACAGCTCGCTCAGCTCGGATTCTGAGGGGATCTTTTCCTCTGGCTGATACCGGCCCTCCTCGATGGCACACTTGATATCCTCCATCAGCTGCTGGTAGAGCGGGGTCAAAGACCCTTCGTTCAGACGCAAGCCGATCTCCTCCCTAAAGAGATGTTTTTATGATAGGATTATATCAGAGATAAATATTTTTTGCAAGTATTACGGCATTTCCCTCCCTTGATGTGCATTTTTCCTAAAAAAAGAAAACGGAATTGTACAAACCTACAAAATATGCGGCGTCTCTTGCCAGGGAGGGCAGGATCGTGATATCCTCACATATCATAACGTCATAACTCGTTCTGTATCGTCATATTCGAGAAAAAGGAGAGATGATATGTCCTGGCTCCACGACATGTTCGGCACGGAGCGGCCCATCATCGGGCTGCTCCATCTGAGGCCCCTGCCCGGCGACCCCTTCTTCGGTCCCGGCGACACCATCCAGACCGTGATCGATGCCGCCCGCGCCGACCTGCTGGCCCTCCAGGAGGGCGGTGTGGATGGGATCCTGATCACCAACGAGTTCAGTCTGCCCTATGAGAAGAAGGTGGGGGCGGTGACCACCGCCTCGATGGCCATGGTGATCGGCGCGCTGTCCCACCTGTTCACGGTCCCCTTCGGGGCCGAGGCCATCTATGACGGCGACGCCACCATCGAGCTGTGCGCCGCCACCGGCGCCAGATTCACCCGCTGCCTGTTCACCGGCGCCTGGGCGGGGGACCTGGGGCTGATCGACCGGGACGTGGCCCATACCCTCCGGCTCAAGCGCAGCCTGGGCCTGGACGGGCTGAAGCTGTTCTATTTCGTCACCAGCGAGGGTGAGGTCTTCCTGAACGACCGTCCCACGGTGGAGATCGCGAAGACCCTGCTGTTCAACTGCCGGCCCGACTGCCTGGTGGTAGGAGGCTCTGCCCCGGGACATGCCCCGGGGCCCGAGCTGATCCGAACGGTGAAGCAGGCGGTGGGGGAGGTCCCCGTCGTATGCGGGACCGGCTGCCGGCTGGAGAACGCAGCGGAGATCCTGGCCGCAGGGAACGGCGCCTTCGTGGGCACCACCTTCAAGCGGGAGGGCAGGTTCGAAGCGCCTGTGGATGCCGCACGGGTCAAACGGTTCATGGACCATGTGCGAGAGGTCAGAAAGGATCGAAAGAGTTGAAAAGATATTTTTTAGGCATCGATGTGGGGACGAACGAGAGCAAGGCGGCCCTCATCGACGAGGCCTGCCGTCTCGTGGCCTTTGCCAGCGAGCCTCACAAGACCATGAACCCTCAGCCGGGCTGGTTCGAGCACGACGCGGAGGAGGACTGGTGGGGCAGCTTCTGCCGGCTGTCCCGAAGGGTCCTGGCCGAGAGCGGCGTGGCCCCCGGCCAGATCGGCTGTGTGGGCCTGTCCGCCCTGGGGTGTGACTGCGTCCCGGTGGACGGGGACTGCAACGCCCTGTGCAATGCGATCCTCTATGGGGTGGACTCCCGCAGCCACCGGGAGATCGCCTGGCTGAACGACCACTACGGCCCCCAGGCGGAGGCCCTGTTCGGCCACCCCATCTGCTCCTCAGACGTGGCGCCCAAGATCCTGTGGCTGAAGAACGAGCGGCCGGAGGTCTATGCCAGGACCGCCAAATTTTTGACGGGCTCCTCCTATCTGTGCGCTAAGCTGACGGGGCAGTATACCATCGACCAGTACCTGGCGGAGGACTTCATGCCCCTGTATCACCTGGAGGATCAGACGGTGGACGAGGAGCACTGCGCCCTGTTCTG
Source organism: bacterium 1xD42-67 (assembly GCA_003612335.1). Classification (GTDB taxonomy): domain Bacteria; phylum Bacillota; class Clostridia; order Oscillospirales; family Oscillospiraceae; genus Lawsonibacter. The sequence goes on along the minus strand of RAYO01000023.1, from coordinate 4,010 downwards.
CCGTCCCGACCAGCTGGCCCAGGTGCGCCATGCCACCGACATCGCCGGCACGGTGACCCCCCAGGCGGCGGCGCTGACCGGCCTGTGTCCAGGGACGCCGGTGCTGGTGGGCACGGGTGATTCCGGCGCGGAGGCGGTGTCCACCGGGGTCTTCCAGCCCGGTGACATCATGGTCCAGCTGGGCTCCAGCTGCTTTTTCGTGTATCTGACCGACCGGCTGGTCCCCGAGAGCCGCCTGTGGCCCGGGACCTTCATCATCCCGGGGGTCTGGTCCATCTGTGCGGGCACCAACACCGCCGGGACTTTGACCAAGTGGTTCCGGGATGAGATCTTCCGGGACCTGGCCGCGGCGGAGGCGGCGGGGGGAGAGAACGCCTATGCCGCGATGGCGAAAGCGGCGGCGGACATCCCCGCCGGGAGCGACGGGCTGATCTGCCTGCCCTATTTTGCAGGAGAGCGCACCCCCATCAACGATCCCTTCGCCAAGGGGATGTTCTTCGGGCTGGACGTCCGCCATACCCGGGCCCACCTGTATAAAGCGGCGCTGGAGGGGATCGGCTATACCATCGCCCAGCACTTCGATATCCTGGAGGAGAACGGACTGCCGGTGAACAAGGTGATGGTGGTGGGCGGAGGCACCAAAAATCCGGTGTGGCTCCAGGTCGTGGCGGATATGTTGGGCCGGCCGGTGTGTACGGCCAAGGTGACCTTCGGCGCGGCCTATGGCGACGCGATCATGGCCGCCCTGGGGGGCGGCGCATATGAGAGCTGGGCCGAGCTGGAGAAGGTGGTCCAGCCGGATCGGATCGTCCAGCCCGATCAGGCGGCCCACCAGATCTATGCGGCTCGGAAACCTATCTTCCAGGGCCTGTACCAGAACGACAAGGGCTGGATGCACCAGCTCGGCAGAGAGGACCAGACCGCAGAGGGCGGGGATCCGGCCTGAGCGCGGTCCCTAAGATTCGGCAGAGCTTTTGGATCTCGAGGGCTGTGATGGATTGCAAATCCGATCGATCCATGGTATGATAGGGGCGCCGAGAAAAAGATCGAAGTTTGGAGGAGCCGCCTATGAACGACCATCCATCCGAGTGGAACGAGCCAGAGGCACGATATCAGGAGCCGGAGGCACGATATCAGGAGCCGGAGCCTCAGCCGCCCCGGTCCCGCCAGCAGCCCCCCAGCCGCCGGAAGAGCGGTGGGAGCGGGCTGAGCAAGCTGGCGATCATCCTCTCCAGCCTGTCTATGATCCTCTCCTGCGTCACCCTGTTCCTGATCCTGCGCCCGGAGCCGGAGGAGGAGCCCCCCGCCCCTCCGGAGGAGCCGGTCACCTTCCGGTTCGGCGACAGGACCCTGACCCCCCTGGAGGGGATGCCCCTGAACCCCTACGACCGGGAGGGGTTCTCTCTGGATCAGCGGGGCCGGGTGGTCTATTCCCACCGCGGCAAACAGGCCAAGACCGGGATAGACGTGTCCGTCTATCAGAAGGAGATCGACTGGCAGGCCGTGGCAGAGGACGGGATCGATTTCGCGATCCTCCGCCTGGGCTACCGGGGATACACCGAAGGCGGACTGTTCCTGGATCAGTATTTCGACCAAAACCTCCAGGGAGCCCTGGACGCCGGCCTGGAGGTAGGGGTCTACTTCTTCTCCCAGGCCGTCACCCCTGAGGAGGCGGAGGCTGAAGCAGACTATGTCCTGGAGGCTCTGGGGGGCCGGGAGATCAGCTATCCGGTGGCCTTCGACTGGGAGCCCATCGCCCCCGGCAACAACGCACGGACCGATGGCCTGGACAACGATGTCCTCACCCGCTGCGCCGCTGCTTTCTGCCAGCGGATCCAGGAGGCGGGCCTGCGTCCGGCGGTCTACTTCAACCAGAGCCTGGGCTATCTGCGCTACGACCTGCGGGAGCTGACGGATCACGACCTGTGGCTGGCGGAGTATGATGACGTTCCCGATTTCTACTACCACTTCGACCTCTGGCAGTACACCCACACCGGCCGGGTGGCGGGGATCGAGGGGGATGTGGACCTGGACCTGGATCTGAGATGACCAAAGGCTGTGCCCTCTCCCGAGGAGCACAGCCTTTCTCTGTCCCCGCGCAGACCGCAGGATGTCCCGCCGGACAAATTCCGCTGGACAGATCCCTCCATTTGTGTTAAGATGTCCCCGACGAGTTTCCACACCTCGTCCAAGCACAGGAGCGCCCGAGCCGTCGTGAGCAGCGGCCCTGGACCGGAGCGAGGGATACGGACCAAGAGACGCGAAGCGTCCCTGTCCGTATCCCGAGACGAAGGGAAGGGGCGCGTCGCGAACAGGCGAGGCGTGACAGCAGCGGAGCGCCCGAGCCGTCGTGCGTCTTCTGTGTTCGTTCGGCGGTCCGCCGCCGTTCTCTAAATAAAAAATGGAGGTTTTTTTATGCACAGATCCACTGTCCAAGACCTGACCCTGGCCGCCCTCATCGCGGCGGTGTACGCCGTGCTCACCCTGGCCCTTCCCATCCCCGCCTACAGCGGCGTCCAGCTGCGGGTGGCAGAGGCCATGACGGTGCTGCCCTTCCTCTTCCCCGCCGCCACGCCGGGGCTGTTCGTGGGCTGCTTCATCGCCAACCTGTTCTCTCCCTATCCCCTGGATATCCTGTGCGGCTCTTTGGCCACCCTGCTGGCCTGCCTGATGACCCAGCGGGCCCCCAACCGGTGGCTGGCCCCTCTGCCCCCGGTGCTGTGCAATATGGTCATCGTGGGAGCGGAGATCGCCTGGTTCGAGACAGGCTTCGGCCCCGGCTTCTGGACGGCCTACGCCTTCAACGCCTTCACCGTGGGCCTGGGGGAGCTGATCGCCTGCGTGGTGCTGGGGGAGCTGCTGCTCTCCGTCCTGCCTAAGGTGCCTGCCCTGCAGCCCTTCCTCCAAAAGGGGCGGCTGACGCAGATCTGATATAGTCATCACACTTGAAGATCGGCAAGACCGATCTTCGACCAGCGGCAGAGACGCTGGCGGGGCAAAGCCCGTGCGCTGACTATGAAGTCTGGCGCAGGCCGCTTTGTGGCCGGTGCGGCGAGTTATCGCCGCACTGGCCGAAAAGAAGTTTCACTTCTTTTCGACCGCGCCAACGATAGAATTTCGTCGAAACGAAGATCCCTGCGGTACCGATCGGTATCGCAGGGATCGTTCTGTTTGATATGGCAGCATAATAGTGTACTTTTTTATGCAAAAGAAAAGGAGGAAAATTTTTCACAGACCTATTGAATTTTCCTCTGCGAACTGCTAAACTGATAGCGAATCATTAGAATGCAGAAAAGTACACTTTTTTGCAGCCCTGCAGCCAAAGAGCGCGCACCGTATGTGCGCCTGACTGTGGATGGACTTGCCGATCGCCTCTCACAGGGGGCGGGGCGGATCCATATAATGTCGATCAGGAAGGAGTGGGCTCTATGACCGATCTTGTTCCGCCCTGGGCTTAGCCCGCCGGCGAGGGGCATCGGCGGCGGCGGGCGGAAGACCGCACAGCGGTCTGGAGATGCGTGGGCAAACCATCGGAAACGGTGGGACGCAAAGCTACGGAACTACGGCGCCGGGGAAGACCTGGATCCCCTGTGCTATGTTCGCCGGGCCGCACTGCGCAAACTGTCGGAAACGGCAGGACGCAAAGCTAATTGGGGGCTAAAACGCACAGAAGATCGCGGATGTGCGTCAAGCCAGCCCGGCCGCCGGATACTTTGCATCCGACATCTGCAAAGAAAGGAAAAAAATATGGCTACTTTTCAAAAGCTGAGCAAGCGCGGTCTCGCCATGTTCCTGGTCCTCATCATGTGCTTGAGCATGATGCAGATCTCTGCCTTCGCCGCAGAGAGCGATGATGTGGGCGGCTCTGATGTGAGCAGCAGTGAGACTGACGCTTCTGGTAACACTGGCGAGTCTAGTGAGACCAACAGTCCCAGTGACGACAACAGCGGCGACGCCGATACCGAGGACGGCGACGATGCCGATGCCGACACCGAGGACAACGGCGACGA
>RAYO01000022.1 GCA_003612335.1 bacterium 1xD42-67 | reverse complement strand
GAGCCGGAGCGGGCGCAGCGGCGGGGGCAGGAGCGGGTGCGGCCACAGGCGCGGCGGGGGCAGCAGCCACAGGAGCCGGAGCGGCCGCGGCAGGAGCAGCGGCGCCGGTCCTCTCCACGGAGACGCTGTAGACCTTGCCGTTGACGGTCACGTTGTAATTCATAACTTCTTTTCCCCTTTACATTATTTTCGTACGGCCCTTGGCGCCATCTCGGCACATCCGCAGGCAGAACGCGCTTTGCGGTCCCCCTCCCGCCCGATCAGGCGGAAGGGGGACGAGATCGGGAACATTATACCATTTTTCTGTGAGAAGTGTCAATATGACTTTAGACAGGCTTCTTAGAACTGAACGGTATTTTTACAGCACTACGCTGTAGGGGCCGACGGCCCGTCCTTCAGGACACCGCAGGCCGCGCGCCGAGCCGTCACGCCACAGGGAACACACCTTACAGCACGTCGGCGAAGGCCTGGATGGCGGTGCTGGCCTGACCGAAGTCCCGCATCTGCTGATCCACGCCCAGCTTGATGTGGGGGATCCCGGCGGCGTCCAGAGCTTTCTTCAGATAGGGATACTCCATCTCCTCAGGGTCGCAGAACTGCTGCATGAACAGCACCAGGCCCTGGGCGCCGGAGTCGCGGATCTGCTTGACCACGAAATCCGCCCGGCGGTTCTGGTTGGAGTTCTCATCGTAGAGCAGGATGTCGTAGTCCTGGTCGGCGAACTGCTGGGCCAGGGCCATCATGGGATCGCCGGACTCGGCGGCGTCCACCCGGATCATACGGCTCTCGTGGGCCACATCGTCGGCGGCGATGGCGATCTGGTTGTCGTCGAAGATCTGGAGCAGCTTGGGATTGTCGCAGATGATCCCGGAGGTGAGCACCTTCTTGCCCTTCCAGTCGCAGGGGGGCAGCGCGCGCAGCTCGGCGTTGAGGGCCTCCAGCTTGGCGGTGTGGTCGTCCTTGATCATGAACCAGGCGGCCCGGAGGACGGCGGAGCGGCTGACAGCAGAGATCACGTCGGGGTGCTGGCCGGCCAGCTTGACGAACTCCCGGCGGGCGGCGCGGCTGCGGTTATAGACCTTGATGGCCTCCCGCAGGGCCTCGTCGGTGATGGTATTGCCCGAGATCTTCTCCAGCTCGCTCTTCACGTGCTGGTACTGATCCATGGTGAACTGGATGCCGAAGGCGGGCTTGCGCTGCTGGGGATGGGCCAGGAAGATGCAGGGCAGCTTATCCTTCATGGCGACGCGGAAGTTCTGGCTCATGGGGCGCAGGGTGTCGCAGATGGTGGGGGTGATCAGGCCGTCCAGGTCGTCCAGGGTGCCGTCCAGCAGCATCTCCAGGGCCAGCTGGGCGATGGTGCAGTAGAAGGTGGCGCAGTACTCCTTGGCCATGGAGATGGTCTTCTTGTTGCTGCCCCAGATGCCCATGGGCACCATGCCGGCGGCATAGACCAGCTCCTCAGGGGCATAGTAGGGCAGCACGCCGATGACCTTCTTGCCCTGGGCTTTGAACTCCTTGATCTGGCGGCGGGGGTGCTCAGAGACCTCCGCGAACTCTTTCAGAAATACCTCGATGCTCATCGTTCAGCCCTCCTCTTTCGCAGCGTTGGCTTCCATGGCCTCCACCAGGCCCTGGACGCGGGTCTCATACTGGGCCTCGTTGAAGTTCCGGGGGTCGGCCTGGTCGCCGTCGAAACCGGCGCAGGGGATGCCCAGATCCTCGGTGAAGCGGCGCTGCATCTCGGCCATATAGCCCGACCAGGGCTTGCAGGACCGGTTGTAGTGGACCAGCACGCCGTCCACCTTGTTGTCCTTGCAGATGCCCTCACGCCAGGACACGCCCTGCTCGATGCACACAGAGTTGGGGGCCTTGTAATAGGCGCGGACCATCTCGTCCATGTTGTTGTACACGAATCCGAAAGCGGGGGCGTACACCACGGCGGTGACGTTGACGCCGTGCTCCTTCAGAGGCTTGAACAGGTTGGGCAGCTTGGGCCAGCAGGGGATGCCCTCGAACATGACCCGGTACTTCTCGGGGAAGGGGGTGGTGGACTTGCCCACCTTCACGGCCTCGGCCAGGTCCTTCTCCAGCTGCTCGAAGGCCTCGGCGGCCTGGACCCGGCCCCGGGCAGTGACCACGTCGGCCATGTGGTTGAACAGATCGAAGCCGGAGTAGGGGGCGGGCTTGTACTGGAGGTAGTCGCACACCCGCAGCCAGGCGCTGGCGGTGCGGTTGGCATTGGCGCAGGCCTCGTTGAACTTCTCCTCGTCGAACTTTTTGCCGGTCAGCTCCTCCAGCTGCTTGATAGCGTGGTCGAACTGGGCGCGGACATAGGCCACATTGGTGTCGTGGACCTCCACGGTGTTGTTGTAGGGGATGTCGATCATGATCAGGGGCACGTTGCACATCCGGGCGATGTTCTCATACCACTTGGTCATGCAGTTGCAGATGTTGTTGCAGCACAGCACGAAGTCGGGCTGGGGCATCCGCATCTGGCGGTAGGGCTTGATGGCCTCCCGGCGGAAGTTCTTGTAGGCGATCTCCTTCTCAGTGGTCTCGGGCAGGGCCTCGATCTCATGGATATCGTCCAGCACGGTGTAGGGCTGCATGGTCTTGGGGTCCTTCTTGGGCTTCCCGGTCTCGGGGTCGATGACCACCTTGCCGTTCTCGTCCTTCAGAGGACGGCCGCTGGCGGGGTCGATGACATACTCCAGAGTCTCAGGGTCGAACTTGCGGGAGGCCCGCTTGCCGGCGGCGTAGGCCAGGGAGATGCGGGCGTAGCCGCAGATGTCGTTGTCGAAGCCCAGGTCCTCGGCGGCCTGGCACATGATCTCGCCGTCCCGGTTGGCGGCGATTCCGGCGGCCTGGTTCTCGGGATACATCACGTTCAGGCCAAAGGCCTCGGCCAGCTCGCAGGGGAACTTGGAGCTGGACCAGCCCACCAGCTTGCCCTCTTTCTTGGCCACGCGGGCGTCAGCGTAGACGTCCTCCACGACCTTACGCAGCGCCAGTACGCCGGGGCTCACTTCTTTTGCCATGGTAGATTCCTCCTAACCAAATTTGTATTGTGTCAGGTTGCAGGGGCGGATATCATCCGCCCGAAAACGATACGAAACCATTACGACGGGCGGATAATATCCGCCCCTGCGGGTGCATCATTCGTCTTTCGCAAAGGCACCGATTCCGGCGAAGGCCAATCCCGTCAGGCTGACAATCAGGATAAACCAATCCGCGCCAAGAAACCCTTGCATATCCGTTAAAAAGAGAAAAATAGCGAATAAAATCAACGCGATGCCAAACAGCAGTTTTTTCATGTCTTATGTGCCTTCACTAGATTTTCGTTACAACGGGCTTCCCGTTTTCGTCCAGAAGGACTGTAAGTCCTCCAGCATACCCGTCATGATGCCAAAGATAGTTCACACCAGTCTGGGTATCCACCCAGATCTCCGTTTTAGACGTAAAACCTCTGCCTTGCTTGTAGACCTTTTGGAACCGGTCCAATCGGGATTCCTCCTTACTTCTGCGCCTTCTGGTACTTCTGATAGGCGAACAGGGCGGCGCCCAGAGCGCCGTTGTACTGGGTGAGGGGCGAGGTGTGGATCTCCCGGCCCAGGGCCTCCTGGAGGGCGTTGACCACCCCGGAGTTCTGAGCTACGCCGCCGGTCATGACCACCTGGTCCTGGACTCCGATGCGGTGGGCTAGGCCCGCCACCCGGCTGGCCACCGACTTGTGGATCCCGTTGATGATGTCACACTTATCGGTGCCCATAGACAGCTGGCTGATGACCTCGCTCTCGGCGAAGACGGTGCAGGTGGAGCTGATGCCCACATACTTGGTGGACTGGGCGCCCAACTTACCCAGGTCCTCCACGTCCACCTCCAGCACCCGGGCCATCACGTCCAGGAACCGGCCCGTACCGGCGGCGCACTTGTCATTCATCTGGAAGTTGGTCATCACGCCGTTCTCCACCCGCATGACCTTCACGTCCTGGCCGCCGATGTCGATCACGGTGCGCACCTCGGGGAAGAGGAAGCCTGCCCCCTTGGCGTGGCAGCTCAGCTCGCTCATCTGGCTGTCGGCGAACTCCTCCAGGGAGTTGCGGCCATAGCCGGTGGCCAGGATGAACGCCATGTCCTCCCGGGCCTTGCCGGCCTCCTCCAGTACCTGGTCGATGGCCCGCTGGGGCCCGCTGGTGCCCGCCCCCACCGCGATGAGGGACTTGGCCACGATCTCCTTCCCGTCGGAGAGCATGATACATTTGGAGGCGGTGGAACCGATGTCGATTCCCAGGGTGTAGATACTCATATAATCGTTCTCCTATGGTCTCGCATTTGTGGCTCCCCCCTTGTGGGGGAGCTGTCGGCGAAGCCGACTGAGGGGGGCTTTCAGGTCAACGACCCCCTCCGTCTGGCCTTCGGCCAGCCACCTCCCCCATATAAGGGGGAGGCAACGGCGGTATCTTATTTGTGCCCGTCCTCGTAGTCCTTGATGGTCCTGGGCAGGAGCATCTGATGGAAGGGGCAGATAGAGGCGGGGTTCTGATAGCAGGAGTCGGCGAAGGCCACGATGTAGTTGCGCATCATGGGCATATCCACCACCTCGTCCACCAGGCCGGCCTGGGCGCAGAACAGGGGCTGAGATTTTACGTTGTAGTCGTCGATCAGGGTGTTCATCTTGTCGATGGTGGGCTGGAGATCCTTGCCCGCCTTCTGGTCCTTGGCCAGACGGCCGGTGTACATGGCGTTGGCGGCGGTCTTGCCGTTCATGACATTGATCTCGGTGGCCGCGGTGCCCAGGGAGAAGGCGTTGTTGTCGTTGCCCTGGGGGCCGCCCAGGACGTAGTGGGCAGCGGCGGTGCCGCGGCGGAGGGTGATCTCCATCATGGGCAGGCCGGAGGCCTGGATGGAGTAGATCAGGGACTGGCCCAGGCCCAGCAGCTCGGCGACCTCGGCGTCATCGCCCACGTCGATGCCGGTGGTGTCCTGGATCCACACCATGGGCAGACGGTCACGGGCGCAGAGAGTGACGAACTCGTTCATCTTGATCAGGCCCTGGCGGTACAGCTTGCCGCCCGCGCCCATGGACTGGCCGTACTTGGCCACCTTATACTCGGGGTAGTTGGGGAACACGCCCTGCTGGTTGGCGACGACGCCCACCAGCAGCCCGTCCACTTTGGCGATGCCGGTGATCATCTCAGGGCCGTAGCCCTTCTTATACTCCATGAACTGGCTGCCGTCGAAGAGGCGGCCCAGGACGGAGTACATGTCGTAGGGGCGGTTCTTGTTGTTGAGCACCAGGTCGTACAGCTCCACGTCGGACATGGCGGGGGACTGGGGGGTGTCCACGCGGAAGAACTCCAGGTCGAAGGTGGGCAGCATATCCACATACTTCTTGATCCCAGCGATGACCCCCTCCTGTTCGGTGTACACCTCACGGAAGAAGCCGGTCTCGCCGTAGTGGATAGAGACGGACCCGGGAGGATCGGCACGCAGGCCCTTGGTTGCCTCGATCTGGGCCAGAGCGGCCTCCATGTCCACATGGGGCTTGGGGTTCATGCCGCCCACGATGCCCGCGCCGCCCACGGCCATGTTGGCCTTCTGGTGGGCGATCAGCACGGTGGGAGAGATGGAGTGGTAGCCGCCGCCGGCGGGGTTGGTGCCGTGGATGCCCACGATGACGGGGATGCCCATCTGGTTGAGCTCAGAGTTGCGGTAGAAGGGGGTGCCGCCGCCCCGGCGGTTGGGATACACCTTCTCCTGCTTATCCAGCTCCACGCCGGCGCACTCCAGCAGGTAGATCAGGGGGATGCGCAGCCGCTTGGCGGTGTCGCTGCCCCGGAGCAGATTGTCGGCCTGACCGGGCACCCAGGTGCCGGCGTGCTTCTTGTTGTCGGAGGCGATGATGCAGCACCACTTACCGTTCACCCGGCCCAGGCCCTTGACGATGGAGGTGGAGCCGTTTTTGTTATGCTCGGGGTTGTACAGGCTGTTCAGGGGGCACCAGGTGCCCTCGTCCACCAGCAGAGCCACCCGCTGCATGGCAGTGAGCTGGCCCTTGGCGTTCATGTCCTCGTCGGCCTTGCCGGAGGACAGAGCGTCCACGATGTGGGCGTGGATGTCGTCCTCGATGGCCCGCAGCTCGTTGACGTTCTCGGCGTTGGCCTTGACCGCCTTGCCCACCACGGGCATGTTCTGGAAATATCGGGGCATGGAATAATTACCCAATGTAAACTCCTCCTAATTGTTTGGTTGGTTCCGTGTGCAGGGGCCAGAGGCCCCCTCCGTCCGGCCGAAGGCCGGACACCTCCCCCTTCATGGGGGAGGCTCTGGGGCGCGCTCCTCTTGGTTCCCCCTTTGGGGGAGCTGTCAGCCGCAGGCTGACTGAGAGGGCCCTCTCCGGCCCTTCGGGCCACCGCCCCCAAAGGGGGAGGTTTTTTCCCGCTCCTGCGGCGTTTTCTTACTCCTTGGGGACCTTGATAAACGCCTGGCCGGGGTCGATCTCCTCGCGGATGATGCGGATGATCTCGGGGGAGGGGCCCTCGAAGAGCTGGGCGCGGGACACGTCCACCTCAAAGCCGGTGTTCTCCTGGACCATCTCAGGAGTGGAGAACGGATAGTAGTAGGCCAGATACATCCGCTTGGTCTCCTCGTCGAACTTCATGATGCCCAGGTCGGTGACCACCATCTGGGGGCCGCGGTTGCCGGGCAGGCCCACTTTTTCACGGCCGCCGGGGCCGTCCATCCAGCCGCAGGAGGTGATATAGTCGATCTTCTCCATGAAGCGACGCTTCTGGTGCTGCATCATGATGATGGTGTTGCAGTAGGTGGCGATGCCGTTGGCGCCGCCGGAGCCGGTGAAGCGGGTCATGGGCTTGACATAGTCGCCCTTGCCGTAGATACAGGTGGAGTTCACGTTGCCGTAGGGGTCGATCTGGGCGCCGCCGATGAAGGCGATCAGCCGGTCCTCGTCGTGGAGCCACTCGTTGGCCTCAAAGCCGATGAAGCGGACGTTGGGCCACTGCACGGCGCAGTGGGCCATGAAGCGGTCATCGCCCACGGAGCGGGGGACCTCCACGGGGGCGCAGTCCATCAGGCCGCTCTCCACGATGGGGTGGCAGGAGGGGCACACCACCCGCTTGGCCAGGGAGGCGCCGATCAGGGGGAGCCCGGTGCCCACGATGACGATCTGATTCTCTTTGATGTTCTTGGCGATGGCGTAAGCCTGCATCTCCTGCTTGGTATACTTAGTATAATCAGCCATTTTACTGTACCTCCCTTTACTTAGTGGCGGGTGGAGTAGCCCAGGTGGGGCTCGTTCTTCAGCCGCATCAGGCGGGAACCGCCGATCTTGTCCAGCAGCTCCTCGTGGTCCTTCACGCTGTAGACCCACTTCTCGACATAGTCGGCAAAGGTCTCGGGCACGGCGGCGCCGGAGGCGGCATCGTCAGCGGCCTTCTGGGCGCGGGCGGCGGCGTCGGCCAGCTTGTCGTCGTCGGGCTTGGCCTCGGCGGCCTTCTGGGCCTTGGCGGCGGCCTTGGCCAGCTGGGCCTTGGCGTCCTCGGCGTCCTGATACTTGCTGGCCTTGTCATACTCCTTCAGGGCGTGGGAGTCGTTGTCATAGTAGTTGTAGCACTGGGAGGGCCAGGCGCCGTAAGGGGCCCAGACCACTGCGCTGACGCACTCGCCGAAGATGCGGGTCAGGGTGGGATCGCGGCGGATGTACTCATCGCTCACCAGCTCCTCGCAGGTGACGATCACCTTGCGGGCGGCCACAGCGATGTCCACGTCGTGGAACTCGTCGCCCTCGATGATGCAGGTGCCGTCGGGGCTGGCCTTCTGCACGTGGATCACGGCCAGGTCCAGTTTGGGGGTGGGGACGGCGACGACCTTCTCACCGGGGCAGAAGGGGTTGTCGATCTCCACGCACTTCAGATCGTCCACCTTATCCAGAGCCTTGCGCTGCTCCTCACTGATGCCCCAATACTTCACCAGGCCGGAGCCCTGCATCAGCCGGACAGGCAGGAAGGGCAGGCCCAGAGAGGCGGCGTGGAGCTGGAGCATGAGCACGTCCTGAGAGTAGTCCTCATAGACCAGCTGGCCCTTCTCGATGGCGGCGCGGAACCGGCGGGAGACGTTGGTGTAGCCCGAGTTGGCGGTGTAGCAGTTGATGTAGGCCTTGACCCGGCCCTCACCGATGAGCATGTCCCAGTCGCCGCCGGCGGGGCCCGCCCAGACGGTGAAGTCCTTCTGCCCCTGGCGCAGGATCTCGTTCACCACGGCGTAGGGCTTCCGGTTGGTGGTGAAGCCGCCGAAGGAGACGCAGTCCCCGCTCTCAACGAACTTCGCCACGGCATCATGCAAGGAATATACTTTGTTCATGGTAAAACCCCCATTACAAAAATATTTTTGGTCTCGCGTTTCTTTCTCTGGTTGTCAAGGTCCACTGCACGCCATTTCACGCCACCTATCTTACCACAATTTCCACGATCGGTCTATCTGTAATTTAGCATAAAATTTGCATATCTTGTTCTGACGTGATATAATGGACCCGAGATCCCTCACAGGGCCCTCCTCCGGACACGCCAGCCCAGATCCGGGCGCCTTCCGCCGGAGGGGGCGGCCCCATCCTTCTTCCAAAGGAGGCGTCCCCCTTGACGAATGTGGAATTCCACCTGCAGCTGAACCACAACGAGACCTGGAACATGAGCCGGCTCCACTTCCACGATCACTGCGAGCTCCTCCTCCCCCTCACCAGTCCGGGCAACATCTTCGTCAGCGACCAGGTCTATCCCCTCCACCGGGGGACCCTCTACCTCATCGGGGAGAGCACCCTCCACCGCACCATGGCCGAGGGGTTCCACGCCCGCTATGTGCTCCACATCAGCAAAAAGGCCCTGGTCCAGCTGTCCACCCCCCAGACCGACCTGACCCAGCTGTGTCAGACCCCCTTCCGCCAGGCGGAGCTGTCCGGCGGGGAGATGACCGAGATCATCGAGCTGTTCCAGGCCCTGGAGCGCAACAAGAACGACGGCTCCTTCGGCAGCGATGTGCGGCAGACGGTGGCCCTGCTCAACCTGCTGATCCGTCTGGCCCCCATCCTGAACATGGCCACCGCCGGAGAGTCCATCCACAACAAGGATTTCCTCCGGGTCTCCCCCATCCTGGACTATATCCGGGACAACCTGGACCAGCCCCTTGCCCTGGACCAGATCGCCGGGCAGTTCTATATCAGCAAGCACTATCTGTGCCGCATCTTCAAGGCCGCCACCGGCTTCTCCGTGATGGAATATATCATCTACAGCCGGGTCCTCCGGGCCCGGCAGCTCCTCCAGGAGGGGATCAGCGTCCAGCAGGCCGGGGAGCTGTCCGGTTTCTCTGACAACTCCCACTTCATCCGCACCTTCGGCCACCTCACCGGCGTCACCCCGGGCAAGTACGCCAAGGAGTATCAGTCCAGCGACCAGGTGCTGATCCAGGGGGACGCCGGCCGGTGACCGGCCGCCGGGATCCCTCCCACACCGTTCTCTGTCCCGTCCTCCATGTCAACATCCGCAGATCTGCTCTTTTAGGGCCGATCTGCGCATTTTCTCCAAAGGCCCTCCCCATGGAGGGCCTTTCGCCGTCCTCACCGTCCCGGCACGGCTGCCCGCAGCGTTCCGCCTCCGTCCTCAAAAAATACAGCCGGCACTATGCAGCCCGCATATTGCAAATGGAAGATTTTGATGCTATGCTCATGATATATCCTAAAAACGGGAGATATCCCACAAATATCTATAGAATCAGGAGGACCACAGTATGAAAAGGCTACTTGTTCTCACCCTTTCTGCCGCACTTGCCCTCTCCCTAGCGGCCTGCGGCAGTAAGCAGAGCGAAGCAGCAAAAGCCGCAGACGACCTCATCACCGAGATCGGGGAGGTCACCTTAGACAGTGAGAGCGCGATCCTGGCCGCTGAGCAGGCCGTATCAGCCCTCTCCGCAGAGGACCAGGACCAGCTGAAGAAAGAGAAGGACCTCACGGACGCCCGCACCGCCTACGACGAACTGGTCCTGAAGGACAAGGCCGCCGATGTGGAAGAGGTCATCGCCGCCATCGGCACCGTGACAAAGGACAGCGGCAGCGATATCTCCGCCGCACGGGCCGCATATGACGGCGCCGGCGCCGATGTGCAGGGACATGTTGGGAACTACGCCGACCTGGAGGCCGCGGAGAAGGCCCTCACCACCCTGATGGTGGATGAGGTGTCCGCTCAGATCGCCGCCATCGGCGAGGTCACCCTGGACAGCCGCCAGGCCATCGTTGACGCCCGGGAGACACTGGACGCTCTGCCCGCCGAGGCCAAGAGCCAGGTGCTCAACGCCGGTATCCTGGCAGAGATGGAGGAGCGGCTGGATGAGCTCCAGGCCGCCGAGGTCCAGCGCCTGCTGTCTTCTTTCGAAAAAGAGGAAGACATCGTACAGAAGTGTACCTTCTACTCCTCCCCCTCCCAGCCCCAATATATCGACACCCGCTCCTACGTCTTCCCCTACATCGGCAAGCAGGACGACAGGGTCTGGCTGAGGCTGATGTACAACTACACTGGCGACGACTGGGTCTTCTGGAAGAAGCTGACTATCGCGGCGGATGATGAGCGTTTCACCCGGACCGTCAATTATTTCGATGTCGTGCATGACAATGACAATGGTGTGGTTTGGGAGTACATCGATCTGGAGGCCACCGACACCGATATCAAGACCCTTTGGGCCATCGTCAACTCCACCCAGACCGTCATCCGCTTCGAGGGAGACGACCATCGGTACGACCTGACCGTCCTCGACAGTGATAAGGCCGCGATCCGAGATATCCTGACGGCCTACGAGGCGCTGAGCTGAACAGGCCCTCTGTCCAACAGAGATAAAAAAGAGACGGGACAGCTCCCGTCTCTTTTTTCAATCTCTTGGCCGCCGGTAGAACTTGCCCACCACCCGCTGGGTGCGCAGGACGTTGACGAAGGCTTTGGGGTCGGACATCCGGATCTTCCGGGCCAGGGAGCGGACCTCCCCGTCGTTCACCACCGAATAGATCATGACGCAGGGTTCCCCGTTGTACAGCCCCACCCCCTCGATCAGGGTAGCGGTATGGTTGGTCTCCTGGATCTGGGCGCAGACACCGCCGGCGGTCTCCCGGCCGGTGACGATCAGCAGGGTGGCCCGCCGCCCGTCCGGGTCCAGCATCTTGATCACCTGGGTGGTGGCGTATTGGAAGAGGATGGAGTACAGCGCCTTCTCCCAGCCGAAGAGGTGACCGGCGATCATCAGCAGCACCACGTTGCCGCACAGGATATAGTTCCAGGCATCCACGTTCTTCCGCTCTGACAGGGCGATCGCGATGAAGTCGGTGCCCCCGCTGGTCACCCGTACCCACAGACACAGACAGCCGGCGAACCCGTTGATCATCCCGCCGAAGATACAGATCAGCAGTTTGTCCTCAGTGATGGTCATGGCGGGCACCAGGTCGGTGAAGATGCTGGTGAACAGGATGGTCAGGCAGGAGTACAGGGTGAAGCGCTTCCCCACCAGCTTGAAGCTGATGAAGGCGGGGACCGCGTTCAGGGCCAGGTTGATGGGCCCGAAGGGCAGCTCCACCCCGCCGAACTCCAGGGCGCAGCGCTGGATCAGGCGGGTGATCCCGGTGAAGCCGCCGGGGAACAGGTCCCCCGCCGCCACGAAGCTCTTCAGGTTGACCGCCACGATGAGGGAGGACAGGGCGATCGTCAGCACACGGGTGAGGACCTCCTTCAGCCGGGGCCGCTGGTCGATAGTGGTCATCCGATCCCTCCTCACTTGGCCTCAGCCAGGATGTCCGCGTTCTTCATGAAGTATTCCACCCCGGAGTAGATGGTGGTCAGGACGATGACAGCGGTGCAGATCTGGTCCACGATCTCGGGCAGGGGGAGGAGCATGAGGATGATGCACACCATGGTGGCGGCGGTCTTCACCTTGCCCGACCAGCCGGCGGCGATCACCCGCCCCTTGTCGGCGGCCACCATCCGCAGCCCCGAGACCCCGAACTCCCGGACGGCGACGATGAGCAGGGCCCAGGCGGGCATCTGGCCCACCTCCACGAACCACAGCATGGCAGCGAACACCAGACACTTGTCCGCCAGGGGGTCCATGAACTTGCCGAAGTCGGTGATCTGGTCGTAGTGCCGGGCGATGTAGCCGTCCAGGGTGTCGGTGATGCTGGCGGCGGCGAAGATGGCCAGGGCCCAGTAGTTGGCGAAAGGCACGTCCAGATACAGCACCAGCAGGAAAGCGGGGATCATCACCACCCGCAGGATGGTCAGCTTGTTCGCGGTATTCATCATAGTCATCTCACTCCTCGATCTCTCCTGTCAGGTCTCCGTCGCAGGTCCCAGTGATCCTCACATCGACGAACGCCCCTGCGGGGACCAGTCCGGCGGCGGTGAACAGCACCCGGCCGTCGATCTCCACCGAGTCGGCGTAGGTACGGCCCACATAACAGCCCTCCTCGGCGTCGAAGCCCTCACAGAGCACCTCCATGACGCTCCCCAGCCGGGCCTCGTTATGGCTGTCCATGATCCGTGACTGGAGGTCCACCACCAGCTCCACCCGCCGGGCGGCGGTGTCCGGGTCCACCTGGTCCTCCATGGCGGCGGCCAGGGTGCCCTCCTCCGGGGAGAACTGGAACACCCCCACCCGCTGGAGCGCCTGCTCCCGGAGGAACTGGCACAGCTCCTCGAACTCCGTCTCTCCCTCTCCGGGCAGGCCGCAGATCAGCGAGGTGCGAAGGACCACGTCCGGCATGGCCTCCCGCAGCTTGGCGAAGAGGGCGCTCAGCTCCGCCTTGGTGTTCCTGCGGCGCATCCGCGCCAGAATCGCGTCATTGCAGTGCTGGATCGGGATGTCCAGATAGTGGAGGATCTTCGGCTGGGAGGCGATCGTCTCGATCAGCTCGTCGGTGACGGCCTCGGGATAGAGGTAGTGGAGGCGGATCCAGCGGAAGTCCAGTCTGCACAGCTCTCTCAGCAGCCGGGCCAGGGAGGTCTCCTCCTCCAGGTCCTGACCGTAGCGGGTGATGTCCTGGGCGATCACGATCAGCTCCTCCACCCCGGAATCCGCCAGCTTTTTCGCCTCGGCCAGCAGGGCCTCCGGCGACCGGCTGCGGTACTTCCCCCGGAGCTTTGGGATGATGCAGAAGGCACAGCCGTTGCTGCACCCCTCGGCGATCTTCAGATAAGCGGTCCAGGGCGGGGTGGTCACCAGCCGCTCCCCGTCCTCATAGGTACGGTGGATATCTCCAAAATATCCCGGCCGCTCCCCGGCCATCAGCGCCTCCACGGCGGCGGCCACGTCGGTGTAGCTCCCCGTGCCCAGCAGGCCGTCCACCTCAGGCAGTTCGGCCCGGATCTCGTCGGGATACCGCTGGCTGAGGCAGCCTGCCACCAGCAGTTTCTTCAGTTTCCCCGCCTGCTTCAGCTCTCCCAGCTGGATGATGTTGTCGATGGCCTCGCTCTTGGCCGACTCGATGAACCCGCAGGTGTTCAGCACCGCCGCGTCCGCCCCCTCCGGGTCGCCGGTGACGGTGTGCCCCGCCGCCCGGCAGAGGGCCATCATCTGCTCGGTGTTCACGAGGTTCTTGGCACAGCCAAGGGAGATGAATGCGATCTTGTATGACATGATAACGCTCCGATTTTATAGATATTTTCAAGGAGGACAGTCCCCGTCCCCGCCGCAGCAGGCAAGGCTCCTTTTCCCTCTCCGTCATCCGCTCCGCGGATGCCACCTCCTTTCAAAAGGAGGCTTTTGGGTGCTGACCTGTAGGCTCTCCTCTCCAGGCGGGGTCGTCGGTGATGCCCAGGAGGTAGTCGGTGGAGACGCGGTAAAACTCTGCCAGTATGACTAGACGCTGGAGGCTGGTCCCGGTCTTTCCCTTCTCCAAATCGTTCACCTGTGTCGTACTGATATCCAGTAATCCCGCGATGTCCGTCATCACAAGTCCTCTTTCTTTTCTCAACTTACGAAGACGCTCTCCAAAAATATTTAGTTCAAGCATAAATCCACCCTTGACTTTTTCGGTCTAATCTTATATAATTTAGATGTAATCGAAAATACTGAAAGGGGCCTCTCTATGGACGACTTTATCCACGATCTGTATCATATGCTCACCGAAGGCATCCAAGTCCCCACGGGGGATCCAGAGCATGAGCGGGCAGTCCAAGCATACATGGAACTGGAGGCGCAAGTCAAGGAAAAGATCGGATGGGAGCTCCTGTCCCAATATCAGCGCGCCCAACATATCGCATATGGCTGGGAAGATACAGCGGTCTTCTCCTGCGGGCTGCGCTTTGGCGCGCGATTCATACTGGAGATCCTAAGGGGCTAATCCCAGACCTCCATACCGTAGCGCCGCAGGGCGTCGCTGATCTCGGGCCAGCGGTAGCCCCGGCGGGCCAGGGCGTCAGAGGCTTTTTTCACGTCCTTGGGGTCGTGGCTGCCCTTGAGCTTCTTCTCCAGGAAGGCGTCGATGACACAGGCGCTGTCCTCCTCCTGGATCTGGCCCAGGGCCTCGTCCCACAGCTCCCGGGGGATGCCCCGGCGGTAGAGCTCGTCCCGGAGCTTCCGCTCTCCAAAACCCTTGGCGGCGTAGTGCCGGACGATCCGCCCGGCGTACTCCTCCTCATCGAGGTAGCCCAGCTCCTCCATCCGGTCGCAGATGAGCTGGATCTCCCCGTCAGCCGCCTCCCACTCCTTCAGCTTCCGCCCCAGCTCCTTCCGGGACTGGGGCCGTTTCATCAGCAGATCGATGGCCTTGGCCTTCAGACTGCTCCGGCGGGCGGCGGCCTGGAGGCGCTCCGCCTCCTCCTCCGACAGCTCTTTCCCGGCGCAGAGGGCGAAGTCGATCACCTCGCCCCCCCCCACCCGGAGGATAGATCCGTCCTCCAGCACTGCCAGCCACCGGCCCTCCACCCGTTTGGAGGGCTTCAATTCTTCGATCACCATGGGATGCACTCCGGTCCTTCAGATCTTTGTAGGGGCAGACGCCCCCAGCGGCCCGTCCTTTCCTGAAGACGGCGCGCCGGGTCGTCGCGCCCTACACAAATCACGCCTCCTCCGCCGGGGTGCCGTCTTCGAAGTCGTCGGCGGACACGTCCACCGCCCGGCCGGCGGCCTTGGCGGCGCTCTGGGACTGCTTGCCCATCAGCTTGAAGGCGTTGGCCCGGACCTGGGCCTCCACATCGGCGGCCACGTCGGGGTTGTCCTTCAGATACTGCTTGACGGCGTCCCGGCCCTGGCCGATCCTGGTCTCCCCCATGGAGAACCAGGAGCCCGACTTTTGGATGATGTCCAGCTTGACCGCCAGATCCACCATCTCCCCCCACTTGGAGATGCCCTCGCCGTAGAGGATCTCGAACTCCGCCTCCCGGAAGGGGGGCGCCACCTTGTTTTTGACGATCTTGGCCCGGGTCCGGTTGCCGATCATCTCAGAGCCGTTCTTGATCCCCTCGATCCGGCGCACGTCGATCCGGACGGAGGCATAGAACTTCAGGGCCCGGCCGCCGGTGGTCACCTCCGGGTTGCCGTACATCACCCCCACCTTCTCCCGCAGCTGGTTGATGAAGATGACGATGCAGTTGGTCTTGGCGATGGAGCCGGCCAGCTTGCGCAGGGCTTGGCTCATCAGCCGGGCCAGGAGGCCCACATGGCTGTCCCCCATGTCCCCCTCGATCTCGGCCCGGGGGGTGAGGGCGGCGACCGAGTCCACCACCACCACGTCCAGGGCGCCGGAGCGGACCAGGGCCTCACAGATCTCCAGGCCCTGCTCGCCGGTGTCGGGCTGGGAGATCAGCATAGAGTCGATGTCCACCCCCAGGGCCCGGGCGTAGCTGGGGTCCAGGGCGTGCTCTGCGTCGATGAAGGCCACCTCGCCCCCCCGCTTCTGGGCCTCGGCCACGATGTGCAGGGCCAGGGTGGTCTTGCCGGAGGATTCCGGGCCGTATACCTCGATGATACGGCCCTTGGGCACGCCGCCGATGCCCAGGGCGATGTCCAGGGACAGAGAGCCGGTAGGGATCGAGTCCACCACCACGCCGGTGTTCTCGCCCAGACGCATGACGGTGCCTTTGCCGTAGGTCTTGTCCAGCTGGGCCAGACAGGTCTCCAGCGCTTTCTTCTTATCCGCAGCCGGAGCGGCCGACTCGATCATGGGTTTCTTCTGTGCCATTTCCTTCATCCTTTCCCACCGGCGGCCTGGAGCCTCCGGTCTCTTTCTGTCCCATAGATTACACTTTTCTCTGTCCCATAAAACGGACTATTCCTCCACCCACTCATCCCAGTTCTTCATCCAGGGGATCCCGTCCCACAGCTTGCCGGTGTGGATGAAGTACTCGATGGCGGTCATCACCGCCTCCTTGTCGGCGGTGGTGGTCTCCCGGTAAATAATGGACTGTCCGTCAGAAGCGTCGATGTCGGTCTCTTCATCGGAACCCAGATAGTCCGGGTCATAGGTGGACCACCAGATCTGTCCCATATCCTCCCCATAACTCAGGTCGTAGAGGGTCCCGTCTGTCTCCAGATCCAAGTAGTCGCCCTCCTCGTCTTCCTCGTGATAAAGATAAATGTCCATCCAATTTCCGCTGCGCAGATTCTTCATGATTCGTTTTACATTGTCCTGGGTGATCTCATGAAAACTTCCGGGCCAGCGCACATAATACTTCGCGGCGATGCCATCCGGAATCTCCGCTGGGACCTCAGCCACGGGGATAAACTCTCTATGTTCAATGCACTTGCTCATTGCGCATACCTCCAGTCTAATTATTGATGGTCCCCTCCACCACTCGGAGGATGTTCTGAGTGTCTGGGAGGCTCTTGATGTCCTCATAGCCGTTCTGGGCCAGGATCTCCTCCACCCCGGCTGCCTGCCCGATCCCCACCTCGAAGATCAGGGTCCCGCCCAGGCGCAGGGCGGGCTTCCACTTGGCGGCGATGGCCCGGTAATAGTCCAGACCATCGGCGCCGCCATCCAGGGCCATGTGGGGCTCGTAGTCCCGGACGGACACGTCCAGGCTGCCGATGTCTCCCGAGGGGATATAGGGTGGGTTGCAGACGATCGTGTCGAAATCCCACAGGGAGGAGCTGGGGGCCTCCAGGGCGTCTACTGACAGACAGGTGACCCGGGCGTTGAGCTCGTTGCGGCGGACGTTCTGCTTGCACACCCGCAGGGCCCCCTCCGACAGCTCGGCCAGCACCACCCGGCTCTCCGGGGCGTTGGCGGCGACGGCCAGCCCCACGCAGCCGCTGCCGGCGCACAGGTCCAGCACCCGGGCCCCCTCGCCCGACTCCCGGGCCTTCAGGATCCCCCGCTCCGCCAGAAGCTCGGTATCCAGCCGGGGGATCAGCACCTCCTGGGAGATGTACAGGGGGAGGCCGTAGAACTCCCACTCCCCGATGATGTAGGCCACCGGCTCCCCTGCCAGGCGGCGCCTGACCAGCTCCTCCACCCGGCGCTCCAGCTCTCCGGAGACGTAGAGGGCCATATCCCGGTAGAACTGCTCCCGGCCCTTGTCCGCCGCGAAGCAGATGATCTCCCGGGCCTCCAGCTGGGCCGACTCCACCCCCGCCTTCTTCAGCCGGGCACGGGTGTCCAGGAATAGGTTGTTGTAGGTGGTGGCCATGAGATCACCTTCCTGATGTTTATTGGGGGCACGTCATGCAGGGCAAGGGCTCTGCACACGAAACGTGACAGACACTTTTTACCACGCATCCTCGCCCTGTTTTTCCGGCAGCACCAGCTCCAGGGCCTTGATGCCCACCTCGATCATGGAGTCGTCGGGCTCGAAGGTGGTGAAATTCTGCAGCCAGAGCCCCGGCGCGATAAAGATCCGGGTGATGGGGCCGTCGTGGCGGCCGGCCCAGCGGTTGATCTCGTAGCTCACCCCCACGATCAGGGGCAGCATGGCCAGGTGGGCCAGGAACCGCAGGAAGGGGTGATACACCGGCCAGACCGCGAAGACCACGGTGGACACCAGGATAGAGATGGCGATGACCATGAACAGGAAGCTGGTGCCGCACCGGGGGTGGTGCCGGGGCTGTTTCCGGACGTTCTCCACCGTCAGCGGAAGGCCGGCCTCGTAGCAGAAGATGGTCTTGTGCTCCGCCCCGTGGTAAGAGAAGACCCGCTTCATCTCCCCCAGACGGGAGCACAGCGCCAGATAGGTCACGAAGATGAGGATCTTCAAAAGGCTCTCCGCCAGATTCCGGGCCAGCATGGAGTCGGTGAGGAGGGTGACTGCCGTCCCCAGCAGGGTGGGCAGGAGGAAGAACAGCCCGATAGACATGCACAGCCCCAGGATCACCGCCAGGGTGGTGAAGAAGGCTGTGGCCCTCTCACTGCCCAGCTTGTCGTTGAGCCAGCTCTCGAATCGGGAGGGCTCCTCCTCTTCCTCCCCATCCTCGGGGAAGAACTCGGCGGAGAACATCAGGGCAGTGACCCCATTGTACATGGAATCGGCGAAGTTGACCACCCCCCGGATCAGCGGCCAGCCCAGGATCGGGAACCTGTCCTTGATGAACTTCAGCTCCTTCTCCTGGATCTCCAGCTCGCCGTCGGGCTTGCGGACCACCACGGCCTGCTTCTTAGGGCCGCGCATCATGATGCCCTCGATCAGGGCCTGTCCGCCGCACATGGTCTTGAATGTCTGCTTTGGCATCTGCTTCTCCTTTGGATATCGTTTTATCTCATCTGGTCCTGCGGGATCCAGATATCGTCTGTCCCAGTCTGCGGGCGGATGATATCCGCCCCTGCACATTCTACCAGACCCGGTCCTGATTTTCAACCGGCAGACGGATGGTGACCTGAAATCCGCCCCCCTCCGCATTGGAGACCTGCAAAGTGCCCTCGTGGCGGGTGACGATCTCCTCGCAGACCGCCAGACCGATCCCGGAGCCTCTGGCTTTTGAGCTGCCCTTGTAGAATTTGTTTTTCAGGAAGGGCAGCTCCTCCTCGGGGGCGCCCGGGCCGTAGTCCCGGATCTGGATCGCCGCCTCGCTCCCCTCCTGATAGATGGACACCAGGATATGCTTCCCGCTCCCGCCGTGCTTGGCGGCGTTGTCCAGCAGGTTGCAGAACACCTGGCGCAGGCGCTCCGGGTCGCCGGAGATGGGGATCGTCTCCTCCGGGCCGTCGGTATACTCCAGGACGATCCCCTCCTTGCGGAAGAACTCCGTATAGGTATACACTGCGTCCTCCAGCTCCTCTTTCAGATCCAGGGGCTCCACCGACAGGGTGAACCGGCCGTCCTCCATCCGGGAGAACTCCAGCAGCTCCTCCACCATGTTGCTCAGCCGCTTGGCCTCGGAGACGATGATCGCCATCCCCTTTCGGATGTCGGCAGCGGAGCTCAGCTTCCCGCTCTGGATCGTCTCCGCCCAGCCGGTGATGGCAGTGAGGGGGGTGCGCAGCTCGTGGGAGACCGAGGAGATGAACTCGCTCTTGGTCTTCTCCGCCTGACCGATCTTTCGGGACATGTCGTTGATGGCGTCGGTGAGCTCGCCGATCTCGTCATCGTACTTCTTCTCGATCTGGACCCCGTAGCTGCCATCGGCGATGACTTGAGCGATGTCGGTGATCTTCGCCAGGGGCTCTACGATGGAGCGGACGAAGTACAGATTCGAGAAGTAGACCATGGCGAAGATGCCCAGGGCGATGGCGGCGATCACCGTCATAGAGAAGGTGAACTGCCGGTCGATCCTTGTCAGAGAGGTGACATAGCGGATGACCCCTACCACCTCCCCCTGGTAGATCACCGGACTGGAGGCAGCCAGGATCCGCTCTCCAGTATCTGGATCCCGGCCCCGCCAGGACTTTGGGTTCCGGCTCTCCAGCGCCTGCTGGATATCCGGCGTGCTGGGGGTGCTCCCCGCCGTCAGGTCGTTGCCCGAGTACAGCACCGCCCCGGAGGTATCCAAAAACTGCAGCTCCAGCCGGCCCTTGTCCTCATAGCTGCTCACCGTCTGCTGGGCCGCCGCCCGATAGTCCGACCGGGTGTACATCCGGAACCCGTTGGCCGAGGAGGTGGCCTTCCGCACCAGGTCGTCCTCTGTCCCGCTGTAGTAGTAGCTCCACAGCATGGCCGCAAAGGCTCCCACAGCCAGCGTGAGGATCAGCAGCACGATGGCAACGCTGTTCAGCAGCCACCGCCGCCGGATCCCCCGTACCTTCACCTGATCCTGTGACCTAGTTGGCTTGGCCATCGTATGTCCACCCGCCTTTCCTGCTCCGCCCTTACAGAGGGCCTTTCATCCCGCCCGCAGGCGGCTGGGCTCCTTTTGAAAGGAGCTGTCAGCGAAGCTGACTGAGGATCGCGTTTTGCGAAGCAAAACATATGGAATAGATAAGATCTGCACGGCCCCAGCCCGGAAGATCACCGCTGAGCCGCAGGCGGATCATATCCGCCCCTACATCAGCCTCAGCTCCCCCACTTATACCCGTAGCCCCACACGGTATTCACGAAAGTGGGCTTCTGAGCGTTGTCCTCGATCTTGATCCGCAGGCGGCGGATGTTCACGTCCACGATCTTCAGCTCGCCGAAATAGTCCTTGCCCCACACCGTGTCCAGGATCTCTTCCCGAGACAGGGCTTTGCCCGGGTTCTCCATGAAGAGCTTGACGATGGAATACTCCACCTGGGTGAGCTTCACCCGCTGGCCGTTCTTCTCCAAAGTGCGGTTGCGGGTGTTGAGGAGGAAGGGAGGATCGCTGACCTCGTCCGGGGAGAGGGGGGCCTCGTCCCCGCCGGTGCGGCGGAAGAGGGCGTCCACCCGGGCCGTCAGCTCCGCCGGGGAGAAGGGCTTGGTCACATAGTCGTCCGCCCCGGTCATCAGGCCGGTGACCTTGTCCATCTCCTGGGTGCGGGCGGTGAGCATGATGATGCCGATCTTGTTGTCCATGGCCCGCAGGCGGCGGCATACCTCGAAGCCGTCGATCCCCGGCAGCATGATATCCAGCAGGGCCACCTTGATATCCGGGTCGTCCTGCACTGCCGCCAGGGCCTCCTCACCGGTGCCCGCCTCCACCGTCTGATACCCCGCCCGCTTCAGATTGATCACCACGAAGCTGCGGATGTTCTCCTCGTCCTCTAATACCAGTACCTTTCGCATATGATGTCCTGCTCCTTACCAGACCCTCTCCCGGCCGGCGGCCGGAAGGACCTTCTACTCATAATACCAGCTGGCCTGGATGGTGTTGAACCGCTTCAGCAGATCCAGTCCGTCCAGTCCGCAGTTCCAGCCGCCGGGCCAGAACCGGGCGGCGTAGATCACGTTCTCATCCTCCCGCAGGACCGTCCAGTCCCCCTCCAGGCTGGAGCTCTGGCTGCTGGACATGCGGTAGACGCTCAAAAAGGGCTGAGGCTCCTGGTCCTCTCCCCGCCAATGGGAGAAGATCACCTCCCGCCGGCCGGTGACCTGGTCGTTGCGGGAGATGGTGATCTGGTCCCGCCAGTTCTCGGGGATCTCCAGATACCAGCCGTCGCTCATGTTGTGATAGGTGGTGAGCACATGGTTGCGGTTGCCCTGCTGGTCGTACTGGCCCCAGTCGATGAGCCAGAAGTTGCTGGAGGTGCTCTCGCCATAGGTGGGCAGCAGGGTGGGGCTGGGCAGCTCCACCACCATATCCCGGTTGATGTCGGTGGGGTTGATCTCAGTGTAGCCCTGGACGATCTCCCGGCTGACCCCCTCGGCCCCCATGGACACGTTGGTCAGCGCCCCGTCCACATAGGACACCACGTCGATCGCCCGGCGGCCGTCGGCCAAGGTACTGGAGACATAGAGGGCCGGCTGATCGAACTCCCCGCCCAGATAGTTGTTGCGGATCCGGCTCATGGCGGTGATCCCGGCGGACAGCTCAGTGAGCCCCCGGGATACCATGGCCCCGTCCTTCCAGCCGTAGAGCTCCACCTGGCTGCTCAGGCCGCCGGCGTCCATCCGGGTGACCAGCAGCTCGGTGCGGGTATCCCGGTCCATGTCCAGCAGGCGGCAGCCGCTGGAGCCGTCGCTGGCCACGCTGCACCGGGTGAGCAGCCGTTCCGTCCCCATCAGGTCGGACCGGCTCAGGCCGCGGAGGACCGTCAGAGCCTCCTCCTCGCTCAGCCCCTCGCCGGGCAGGTCGATATCGTCCAGTGTGTAGACCCCCAGCTGATAGGCACCGGAGCTGATCTGCCAGTTCACCGCCACCTCTTTCCGCCCCTCTCCGTTGAGCTGGGCGTAGTCCATGGCATAGATGGCGGTGCCCTCCCCCTCTACCACGCCGGTGACCACATACTCCTCTCCGACCTGGGTAAAGATATAGATCTTGATCGGCTTCTCGATCCCGGGCACCCGGAGGACGGTGACCGCGCTCTCCCGGAGCCCGTCTCCGTCCAGGTCCTGGAGCTGGATGGTGGCCGTATTGTCCCCGGCCATGATCGTCACGTCCTCCACCCGGACGCCGAACTCCCCCTCCAGCCCAGTGCGTACCGCCCGGATGGCGGCGTTGAGCTTCTCATAGCCCACCGACCGCTCCGGCTGGCGGTAGAGGTCGTCTGGAGAGCGGAACAGACAGCCGCTGAGCAGTACCGTCATCACCAGAGCCAGCCCCAAGGCCGTCCATCTCCTTTTCACAGCATCTGTCCCTCCCTTCCGATCAGGTCCCATACTTGGGGTATCTATCATCATACCACAAACCAGAAAAAAAGCCATAGGGTTTTGTAATTTTTCCTGGAACAGCAAAGTCCCGCCCGGAAAGGGCGGGACAGCAGGGCCTTGCGTCCCCGCAGGGAGCGGCCCCCTCCGCACAGGGAGGCTCCGCCCTGCGGGGGACGCCAGATCCCCTCAATTCGCCTGGGGCAGGGTGACGATGGCCTTGAACAGATCTCCATCCACGGCCAGACTGAAGGCGCCCCCCTGCAGCTCGGTGAGGGACCGGGCGATGGACAGCCCCAGGCCGGATCCCTCGGTGGTCCGGGACTCCTCCCCCCGGACGAACCGCTCCATCAGCCGCTCCGCGGGGACGTTCAGGGGCTCCCGGGAGATGTTCTTCACCGACAGGACCACCTGCCCCTTCCCCCGCTCCAGATCCAGATAGACCCGGGTGCCCTCCATGGCGTATTTGGCGCAGTTGGACAGCAGGTTGTCGATCACCCGCCACAGGTGCCGGCCGTCGGCATAGACCCAGGTCTCCCCCTCGGGCAGAGCGGTCACCAGGGTGAGCGCCCGGTCGGTCAGCTTCTCCTCCCACTCGGCCAGGGCCTGGTCGATGAGCTGGGCCATGCCGATCTTCTCCCGGACCACCGACAGCACCCCTGTGGACGCTTTCGACGCCTCCACTAGGTCCTCGGTGAGCTTCTTCAGCCGCTGGGACTTCCGGTCCAGCACCTCGATATACTCCACCGCCTTGGGATCGGTCTGTTCGGTGGACCTGAGCAGGTTGACATAATTTATGATAGAGGTGAGAGGGGTCTTTAAATCGTGAGAGACATTGGTGATGAGCTCCGCCTTGAACCGCTCGCTCTTCATCTTCTCGTCCACCGCCCCGGCCAGGCCCACCGAGATGTTGTTCAGGTCCTCCGCCTGGAGGCGCAGGTCGTAGGGCATATGCCGGGTGTCGATCTGATGCTCCAGATCACCCCCGGCAATGGTCTTGGTGCCCTGGCGCAGGCGGTAGTAGCCGTAGGCCCACCAGGACAGGAAGAGAAGCAGGACCAGCTGCAAACAGAAATACATCAGCATAAATACACCGTCATACCTCCCCACCGAGATAAGCCAGAAGGAAAATATCACATACGCCCCGAAGCCCAGCACCAGCTTCCAGGTGAAGGGCAGGAAGCGAAGGAAGTCATGGATGGTAAGGACCATCCATGTGACCACCCTGCACAGCAGGGTGGTCCTTCCCAGACAGCCCGCCTTGAGCCGGACGGCCAGGGTGCGCAGCAGCAGGGCGGCGCACCCCACCCCGGCGGCAAAAAAGGCTCCGGCCCCCATCACGCCCAACTTGTAAAAGGCGTTGAGATCCTGATTCATGATGGAGTAGACATTTGCCGCCCCCCAGTACAGCTGCTCTGCCGTCCAAATAAAGCAGGCAGCCAGACAGACCACGGCAGCGATCATAGCCGCAGCGTACAGGTCAAAGAATATCCGCTCCTGCCAGGTGGTGACGGTCCCTTCCGTCCCCGCCCTGTGTCCGGCGGTCCAGAGTGCCCAGACCAGGGCCAGCAGGGTGAGCGCCCCCAAGCTCAAAAAGCCGGTAAGGTACTGATCGAAGGCCACTCGATCTATGTTCCATATCCTCCAGATCTGGCTGAACTCGTCCTCGATCGAATCGTCGATCGTTTCAGGCACCCCGTACTCCAGCACCAGCTTCAGCGGCGCGGCTTCGGTCTCCAGATCTGATCCCGCAGCGGGCGGGGATCCCTCCTTTAGATCCATATCATGATCTTCATCGATGCTCCCGTCCGGGAGCTCGAAAGCGAAGTAGCGCACATTCTGGACCGCCCGGGCCATGGCCTCGTCGTCGTTGAGGTTGGTGCCCAGAAGGGTCTGCCCGTTGTCGGTGAGCACCCGAAAGCGGAACCAGGTGTTCTGCCGGGAAAACCGCTCCTCCACCAGGGCCCGCTCCTCCCGCATGGCCTCCACATCAGCGTAGGCCAGGGGGCCTACAGTCCCCTCCTCTATCTGCTTCTCCAACTGCTCCAGCTGCTGCGACAGCCTGATCCCCGCCACCAGCTCCCACTGGCGGTCGTCCACGGCGTTGTAGTACCGGGAGGAATCCTGCCAGCTGCTGTCGGCCACCGAGCCGAAGCTGAGCACCGCCCGCACCCCGAAGACCCCCGTCCCGAAGGCGGCGGCCAGCAGGATCAGCACCGCACACACCTTGGCGGCGGTATTGCTTTGCAGCCTTTTCATCCGCCCGCCCCCTTCTCGATCTTATAGCCCAGGCCCCAGACCACCTTGAGGTACCGGGGCTCAGCGGGGTCGATCTCGATCTTCTCCCGCAGGTGCCGGATGTGGACCGCCACCGTGTTCTCCGAGCCGTAGGCCGGGTCGTTCCACACCTGCTCATAGATCTGCGCCGAGGAGAAGACCTGTCCCGGGTGGGAGAGCAGCAGCTTTAAGATGTTGTACTCGATGGGGGTGAGGCTGATGGGCTCCCCGTCCACCGTGACCACCTTGGCCCCGTCGTCCATGGCGATGGGCCCGGCGGTGATCAGGCCGGGGCCCTTCTCCGCCCCGCCCAGGGCAGTGTACCGCCGCAGCTGGCTCTTCACCCGGGCGATCACCTCCAGCGGGTTGAAGGGCTTGGTGATGTAGTCGTCCGCCCCGATGTTCAGCCCCAGGATCTTGTCGGTGTCCTCGCTCTTGGCCGTCAGCAGGATGATGGGCACGTTGCTCCCCTCCCGCAGTTTGGCCGTGGCCCGGATCCCGTCCAGCTCGGGCATCATGATGTCCATCAGAATCAGGTGGATCTCATGTCCCTCCGCCGCCCGGAGGGCCTCCCGGCCGTTGTATGCCTTGATCGTCTGGTAGCCCTCGCTGGTGAGGTAGATGTCCAGCGCCGACACGATATCTCGGTCGTCATCACAGATCAGGATGTTGTACATATGCGACCCTCCCGCCTTTTCTCATCATCCGGTCTTAGCATACCACAGACAGTTTAAATCGCAAGGGGGAAAATATTAAGAAGCCCTTAATTTTCTAAATAGGACAGAAAAAGAGCTGCATTTCTGCAGCTCTTTTCAATCAGCTCCCCCCACCATCCTGGCCTCTTGTGTGGGCCAGGACCGCTATCTTCGCTTTTACTTTATGATAATGCATCCCAGTATAGACCGCCATGATAATCAGGACACCCGCCTGAAGGATGAATATAGCCACAAGCCCCCAATAGGTCCAAAGATCTGTGACAATCTCCCCCAATGTCTGGAAGAATTTGTAGCTCAAAAAGGCACATACCGCGAGGAAACATGGAGCTTGTCCTAAAACGCCCCAGATAGAATAACCGTTGGCATATACTAACTGGCTCTGCCAAAGGAAAAGTTCCTCTCCATATATCTGGTTCAGTTCCTCTTCCATATATCGGATATATGCGTCGATTCCCAGTATCTTCATGGTATATTTCATCAGATTGGAGATACACCAGCAAAACAGGAAGGGCAGGAGCAAAAATAACTGCGGCCTGCCTGTGCTGTAACTGTAGTAGATCAGCACTCCCAAAAAAGCGATAGGGATGTAGATCATAGCAAGGAAACTGTTCTGGATAGATACTTCTTCGTTATGGAGGTATTGGATCTGTGACAAGAGCGCCTTCGCCCTCTGCTCTCTCTTTTCCTTCTCTTTCTCCTGCTCCCTCCTCTCTTTCGTTCCCTCTCCTCTCCTCCTGGAGGAGAGGAGGGCTCTGATATCCCATATCAACATCTCTCTCACCACCTAGCTCATTATAGTTGACTGTACTTACACTAAATCAAGGAAAAGTCCTCACGCCCTCTCCCGTCCGAACTCCCGTTTGAAGTACAGCAGGATGACCGAGGCGGAGAAGGCGAAGGCCATCAGATCGCAGACGGCCTGGGTCCACTCCAGTCCGGCCAGCCCGAACCGGCCCGCCATGAAGAAGACCAGGGGGATATACAGCCCCTGGCGGCAGATGGCCAGCAGCACTGCCCGCCAGGACTTGCCCAGGGACTGGAAGAACATGTTGGCGAAGACCAGCACCGCCCCCAGGGGCAGGGTGAGACACTGGTGGCGGAAGGCCCGGGTGCCGATGGCGATGACCAGGGCGTCGTCCCGGCGGAAGAGGGCGATGACATGGGGGGCCAGCACATAGCCCGTCACCGCCGCTATGGTGAGGATGACCGTGCAGGTGCGCACCGAGAACCACACCGCCTCCTTCACCCGGTCCAGCCGGCCCGCGCCGTAGTTGTAGCCCAGGACGGGCTGGAAGCCCTGGCCGAAGCCGATGACCACCGACTGGATCAGGTTGAACACCTTGGTGACGATGGACAGGGCGGCCACCGCCGCGTCCTCATAGACCCGGGCGTTGTAGTTCAGGGCCATGACGGACAGGGACAGCACCCCCTGGCGGAAGAAGGAGGGCATCCCCTGCTTCAGGATAGCCAGATAGGTCCGGGGGGAACGGGAGATCTTGGCGGGACTGATCCGCAGGTCGCTCTTCCCCCGGAGGAAGAAGGAGGCCAGGATCGACAGGCTGACGCACTGGCTGAGGAGGGTGGCCGCCCCCGCTCCGGCGATCCCCATTTGGAAGCCGTCGATGAACAGGGGGTCCAGGAAGATGTTCAGAATCCCGCCGGTGGCCAGCCCCATCACCGACAAGTTGGCCTTCCCCTGCCAGCGCAGCAGGTTGTTCAGGGTGAAGGACAAGATCATCACCGGCGCGCCCAGCATGATGTAGAGGGCGTAGTCCATGGCGTAGGGGTAGATGGTCT
This sequence comes from bacterium 1xD42-67, assembly GCA_003612335.1. Lineage (GTDB taxonomy): Bacteria > Bacillota > Clostridia > Oscillospirales > Oscillospiraceae > Lawsonibacter. The sequence continues at coordinate 51,101 of RAYO01000022.1, read as the reverse complement.
TCGTGCTGCCCAGCAGCCACATGATCTCCCCTCGAAAGGCCAGCCCTCCGGCGGCCAGCCCGATCCCCAGCACCAGGGCGGAGACCGCCCCGGTGGAGGCGAAGACATGGGCCTCCTCCCGCCGGTCCTGGCCCAGCAGCCGGGAGGCGATCGACCCGGAGCCCATCCCCACCGTGAAGCCCACCGCCTGGATGATGGACATGAGGGAGAACACCACCCCCACTGCTCCCGAGGCGCTGGTGTTCAGCTGAGAGACGAAATAGGTGTCCGCCGTGTTGTAGATGGCGGTCACCAGCATACTGACGATGGTGGGCGCCGCCAGAGAGAGGATCAGCCGGTCGATGGGGGTCTCCAGCATCCTCGTCCGCTGGTCGGGCCGCTCCTTGGGATGGCTCTGATGGAAATGGGGCATCTACACCCCTCCTTTCCTGGGATAACGGTCTGCTAGTCCCTATTTTAGACCTATTTCCCCAAAAAAGCAAGGGCCGGAGGACGAAACGCCAGGGCAACAGCATTTCACGTGTGGAATCCCCCAGTCACCGCCTTCGGCGGCGACAGCCCCCTTTGACAAGGGGGCCTTTGGGAGGAGGACCGGGGCCGTCAGCGAAAAAAGCCCCCTCCGGCCTTCGACCGGAGGGGGATGGTATGGCTGGATCACAGCCCCAGCAGCTGTTTCTTCTTCGCGTCGAACTCCTCCTGGGTGAGGATCCCCGCGTCCAGCAGGTCCTTGAGCTGCTTCAGCGCTTCCACGGTCTCCGCCGACAGGCCCGCTGCGGCCGGGGGCGCGGCGGGGGCCTCTGCTTTGGGGGGCTGGGGAGCCTGGGATGCCTGGAGCGCGGCCGTCAATCGGGCCGCTGTCCGCTGGGCCGTGTCCAGCTGAGCTGCCGACCATTGGGATCGCTCTTGGGGAGCCTCCCCCTGGGGGGCCTTGGGGGGCGGTGTCTGCTGGCTGTACTGGGGCGCTGCCGTTCCCTGCTGGGCCGCATACTTCGCCTGTTTATATTTCGTGACTAGTGTCAGCACGACCTCGACAGCCTGAGCTGGAACGAACTGAGCATATTTTTTCTTTAAGATATAGCTAACAAAATGCAATTTTCCAGTGGTCGTGGTGAGAATAAGCTCACCAAAGTAAATGCCTTTCCCTCTCTCTTTCCTTTCGACTGGCATTATCCCAATGATCTCTTCATATGGGATCGTCCAGACAACTTCCTTGCCTTCTTTGGTCGTATACGCAAGGATGCACCTGTTGACCATAAAAGCGACCGCAATATTTCCATATCCACAATTCCCGTCAGTGAGCATGGGGGGTGGATTGGGGGGATCTGCTAAAAGGCGCACTAACTCGCGGTCGCCGTCTAGGTGCCATGATGTGAGCGCATAGAGGACATCGTCATCGCCCTCTGCCGCTAGGCCGGTATCGGACCCCAGCAGCTGCTCGATTGGACGGAACAAATCATTCAGGTATTGTAAACGTTTCGAATCTTCGCGGTCTTTAATCAATAGCACTGACACTCGTGGACCTGCCTCGTGTCTGAGAACAAAATCCGCCATCTCCTGCGCTGTCCTCATCTCTGCCATCCCTCCCACACGTTCGGCCTCGGGCCCTGGGCCCTCCGCCTGTTACCGCTATTTTACAAGACCCGATCCCGATCGTCAAGGGAAAGGGCGGGGCGTTTAGTTATAATACTTCTCCGGCCAGGTATACATGGAGATCCCGCCCAGCTCGCCGTATTCGATGAACTGAGGGGCCAGGGCCTGGATGTCATACCGGTGGGCCACCTCGGTGTCGATGTACAGGCAGCACAGCCGCTTCATGGTGGAGATCACCTCCACCCCGGTGAGGTCCGGGTTCCCGTACAGCTCCAGGATATGGGCCCTGCAGAACTCCAGGCCGCTGATGTCCCCCAGGCCGGTATAGCTCAGATCCACCATCCCCAGCCGCTTGCACTTGCGCAGGCAGGCCAGGGCCCCCGGCTCCAGGGGGTTGCCCCGCAGGTCCAGGTCGTGCAGGCTGGTCAGCCCCCGCAGGGGCTCCAGGCTGGAGATCTTATTGCCGGTGGCCCGGAGCTTGGCCAGCCCGCTCAGCCCCGCCAGGGGGGACAGGTCGGAGATCAGGTTGAAGGGGACGGACAGCTCCTTCAGCCCCGTCAGCGAGGCCAGGGGGGACAGGTCCTCGATATCGTTGTCCCACAGGTCCAGCCTCCGCAGGCCGGTGAGGCCCTCCACGAAGGACAGGTCCCGGATGCCCACGCCCCGAGCCTGGAACTCCTTGCCCCGCAGCTCCTTGGCTGTTTTGAGCAGGAACTGCTCGTGGTCGGACAGGGCGCTCCGGTCCAGGGTGTCGTACTCCCGGACCAGACGGGCCAGCAGGCGCATCTCCTCCGGGTCCTCCCAATAGACCCGGTCCAGCTCCCCGCCCAGGGCCTCCCGCAGCTCCCGGGGCAGATCCTTGTCCGCCTCTGGCCGGGGCCTGCCCCACTTCCACCTGGGGGAGGCCTGGGCCGCCCGCAGCTTTTTCAGAGCCGCGCTCTGCTCCTGGGGCAGGGGGCGCAGGGCGCCCTCCAACCGGTTTTTCACCCACCCGGCCCACACGTCCGGGCTGGGGCCCACATAGACGAAGTCGTCCTTCGGCTCCTCCTTGGGAGATCTCCCCTCCTTGGGGATGGGCCTGCGGTGCCGGTCCAGCCAGCGCTGGCACTTTTTGGCGGGCTCCTCCTTCCAGACGGGGCCGATGGACAGCAGGTCCAGCAGGACCTTCAGCACCGGGACGGGCCCCTCCATCCCGGTGAAGCAGTAGCGGATGTACTCGGGCAGCGCACCGTCCAGCACCAGCTCCAGCCACTGGGCAAAGGTACACCCGGGGACCCGGACCGCCCCGAACTCCCCGATGGTCCACACCTCTCCGGCGCAGGGCCCGGCGGTGACCAGGGACCAGCCCAGCTTGCCGTCCCCCATGAGCAGGAACTGCCCCGGCAGCTTGTCCGGCTCCTCCACAGGCACCGACTGCCGCCCGCCGGACGTAAGCTGTTCCGCCGGGGGGTAGGGCTGGCCCAGCCGGATATTTTTGCCGCTGAGCCACAGATCTCTCCAATACCGCTGCTCCAGGAAGGCGGGGAGAAAGCCCCCGGCGGCCACATCAGTGATGATCGCCTTGTAGTCCCCAGGCAGGGCGATCCCCTGCTCCCGCTCCAGAGCGGCCACCGCGTCCCGGTCCGCCGGCGGGTCCAGCTGCATCAGCTCCGGACAGTGCTCCGCCATCCACAGCAGCTTCTCCTTGACTTTGTCATATCGTTCTCTGTCGTAGTCCATCACACCAGGCCCCTCCCTAAAAAAGCACGGGCAGCCTTCAGCCGCCCGTAAAAGGTGATCAAAGTCCCAGGCCGCCCAGATTCAGCCCCCCGGTGAGGGACTGCATGGTGTTGGCGGCGTCAGCGTCGGCGGCGCGCATGGCCTCGTTGACGGCGGCCACGATCATATCCTGGAGCATCTCCACGTCCTCCGGATCCACCGCCTCTGGGTCGATGGTCAGGACCCTCAGCTCATGCTTCCCGCTGACGGTGGCGGACACCATCCCGCCGCCGGAGGCGGCCTGATACTCCTTCTCCTGGAGCTCCTGCTGCATCCGCAGCATGTCCTGCTGCATCTTCTGCGCCTGCTTGATCATGTTCATGTTCATGCCGCCGCCCATGCCGGACATCCCCCGGCCAAATCCCTTTGCCATGACGAAAACTCCTTTACTGTATGGTGATATTGTCGAACTGTCCGCCGAAGGACAGCAGATCGTCCAGGGGGTCCTTCTCCTCCGCTGGGGCAGGGGACTGCTCCGTCTGGGGCGGTGGGGGCGTCCCCGTCACCACGCTGACCCGGACCGGCTCTCCGAAGGCAGCGGAGGCCGCCTGAGCCAGCTTCTCCACCACTGCGGGCTTGTTGAGCATGGACCGGGTGAACTCGCTGTCCACCCAAAGGGTGAGCTGGCCGTTCCGCCGCACCCCGGTCACCTTGGCCGGATTGTTCAGGTAAGGCAGCACCGTGGGCGGGACCTTCCCCCTCAGCCCCGCCGCGAAGGTGGGCCAAAAGGCCCTGTCACTGCTGCTCTGGGCGCTGGGAGCCGGCCGCTCCCCTTCTGCAAGGGGCGCAGGAGAGGCAGGGACCGGCTGCTCCCGGAGGACGGGCCCCGCAGGTCTCCCCGGGGGCTCCGGCGAGGGCTCGCCGAAGTCATAGTCCCGTTCCTCCGGCGGGGGCTCGTCGGGCAGAGGGGGCCCCTCCTCCTCCCAGGGGGGGCGGTCGTCCGGTGCGGAGGGGGCGGGCTCCGCCCTCCCCTTGGCAGGGGCGGCGGGCCGGCCGGTCCCCACAGGCTCTGTCCCCCTCGGGGCAGGGGGCTGCGGCCCTCCCTGGGCCAGCCGCTCCTCCAGCCGGGCGATCCGGGCAGACAGACCGGCGAAGGATCCATCCAGCCCCTCGTCGCTGAGGCGGATCAGACACAGCTCCCCGTCGGTGCGCCGGTCGGCGCTGCGGGCCAGGCCGGCGGCGGTGGACTGGAGCTGGCCCAGCATCTGGAGCAGCCGCTGGGAGGAGAGCTGTTCCCCCAGCCGCCGCAGGGTGGCCTCGTCATACCCCCCGGCCATCAGGGCCGCGCCCCCCTGGGGGGCGGTCTTCCGCAGGAGCAGGTCCCGGGCCAGGGAGGTCAGCTCCCCCAGCACCGCCCCCACGTCCTTGCCGTTGGCATACAGCCGCCCCAGGGTCTCCAAGGCGGCGCCGGTGTCACGGGCGGCCAGCTGGCCCATGAGGGCGGCGGTCTCCACGTTCCCCGCCAGGCCCAGGGTGTCCAGGATGGCCTGTTCGTCCACCACGGCCTCCCCTCCGGCACACTGGTCCAGCAGGGACAGGGCGTCCCGCATCCCGCCGTCGGCCAGACGCGCCAGGAGCGCCGCCCCTCCGGCGGTCAGTCCGATCTCCTCCTGCTCCGCCACATAGCCCAGGCGCTGGGCGATCTGCATGGGCGCGATCCGCTTGAAGGCGAACTGCTGGCACCGGCTCTTGATGGTGGCAGGCACCTTGTGCAGCTCGGTGGTGGCCAGGATGAAGAGGAGATGGGGAGGAGGCTCCTCCAGGATCTTCAACAGGGCGTTGAACGCGGCAGTGGACAGCATATGGACCTCGTCCACGATGTACACCCGCATCCGGACGGCGGCGGGGGTGTAGACCGCCTCGTCCCGGAGGGCCCGGACCTGATCCACCCCGTTGTTGGAAGCGGCGTCCAGCTCCAGCACGTCCAGGATGGAGCCGTTCTCGATCCCCCTGCACGCAGGGCACTGGTTGCAGGGACTGCCCTCCCGGGGGCTCTCACAGTTCACCGCCCGGGCCAGGACCTTGGCACAGGTGGTCTTGCCCGTCCCCCGGGTGCCGGTGAAGAGATAGGCATGGGACAGCCGGCCGGAGGCCACCTGACGCTTCAGCGTCTCGGTGATGTGCTCCTGGCCTACTACATCGTCGAAGGTCTGGGGCCGCCACTTGCGGTATAGCGCCTGGTACATGATCGGTTCACCTCATGCTTTCAGGGTCCGTCAAAAAAACGGCGGCGGAGCCGCCGCCCAAACGCGAGCCCAGCGCCTGCGCAGCCGTTGGCGGCTTTGCCGCCTTACGGATGCGGCGTGCCTCTTGCGGGCAAGCGAATCGCGTTTGGAGAGGAGAAGCAAAAAAATGGAATGAGGGATCGCCGCCTTCGGCGGCGGTCCCGAGTGGAATGGATCTTGCTTCGACGAGGCGCAGAGCAAGACCGCACACCGGCCTTTGAAGCGCGGGATATGCCCGTTACCTGGACAGCCGGCTCAAGAACAGTTCCCCCGCGGCACACGCGGCGGGCCGCTTAGTGCTGCTCGGTTCCCCGCCTGACACGGTTCACGGAGCCGCGTTGCGCGGGACCGGTCTATCATCACTGCTTATCCAGGGCAGACGGCACATCCACACGTCCGGGGGCCGGGATTCATCCCCGCTGTAGCGGATCGCGGGTACAGGGCACCGCTAACTCCCCGACTAGTGCGGCCTTGCTCCGCGCCGAGGCGGAGCGATATCCGAGTGGTATTGTACTATATCCTTCCCGATTTGTCGATCTTTATTTTTCCGCCGGGAACGGAGGGGATACAGACCTGCTGAGAGGACGTATCCCTGTCATTTCATCCAGTCCCACACTGGCATGGTCTTGCCGTTGTCCCGGCCGTAGAGGGCCTTGTCCTTGAAATAGTTTACCGGGTCCTTTCGGGTGGAGCCCACCCGGATCTCGAAGTGGAGGTGGTTGCCGGTAGACCGGCCGGTGGTGCCCACATAGCCGATCACGTCCCCCTGGGTGACCACCTGGCCCTTCTGCACCCCCCGCTTGTTCATGTGGGCGTAGAGGGTGCTGGTGCCGTCGCTGTGGGAGACCACCACATACTCGCCGTAGGACCAGCTGCCGCCGGTCCCCTTCTCCGAGACGGTGACCACCCCGCTCTTGGCGGCGTAGATGTTGGTGTTCCGGGGGGCGGGGATGTCGATCCCCGCGTGGTTGCCGTACACCCCGGTGACAGGATGCTCCCTCCCGCCGGCGAAGGAGGAGATCACGTTGTAGCTGCCCGGCAGGGGCCACAGGAAGCCCGACTCGCTGGGCACCTTGGCGATCTGGGCGGCATACTCCCGCTCTTTCGCCTTGATCTGGGCATCCAGGGCCTTGGCGGCCTTGTCCAGCTCCTCTTCCATAGACTTGAGCAGGTCCTCCTGGCCGCGGATCTTCTCGATCAGGGCGTCTACCTGGTCCTCCTGGGCCTTCAGCTCGTCCTGGGCGGCCACCTGCTGGGCCTTGGCCTCCTCCTGCTCCGCCTGGGCGGTCTCCAGGGCCGCCTTGTCGGCGGCCACCTTGGCCTGGAGGGCCTCCAGCTCGGCCATCACCTGGTTGTCATACTGGATGATCTCCTCGATGAACATATAGTTGTCCAGCAGCTCGGAGAAGTCGCTGGAGGAGAACAGGATGCTCCAGTAGGAGGTCTCCCCCTGCTCCTCCATGGCCCGCATGCGCTGGCAGAACAGGTCGAACTGCGCCGCTTCGTCCGCCTCGGCCTGGGCCAGCTCCGCCGCCTTCTCGCCGATGAGCTGGTCATACATGGCGATCTGCTGGTCGATGTTGGCGATCTCCTCCCGGATCACGCCGATCTGGCTCTCCAGCAGCTCCTTCTGCTTCAGCGCGGCGCTCTTGTCCGACTGGATCGCCTTCAGCTGATCCTGGATCTCCTTCTTCTGCTGGGCCAGGGTGCTGGCATTCCCCTTCAGCGCGTCAATCTCCGCCTGGGTCACGGCGGAGGCCGGCAGGACCATCCCCGGTCCGGTGAGGGGGAGGAGCAGGGCCGCGGCCAGCAGCAGGCCCAGTCCCCGGCGCAGCAGTTTCCGTCCAGTCTTCATCGCGTCCTCCCGTTTCAATGGGCAAAGATGTTCATCAGGATGGGGAGCAGCATCAAAAAGGCCAAAAATCCGGCCAGGATGGATACCATCAGTCGTTGTCTCTTCTGTCGTTTCATATCGCGGCGCCCTCCTTCGTGCGCGTCATACCTGCAGGAACTTCCGGATCGCCACCAGGGAGCCGCCCACCCCGATCACCGCGCCCACGGCGCAGAAGACGGCCAGGATGGTGCCGGACATGGAGCTGTAGCTGAGCATGGTCACCAGGGACAGGCCGTTGCCCTGGATGGCCAGCTTGGCCACCATCTGATACAGCCCCCACTGGGCGAAGAAGGCGATCAGGGCGCCGGACAGGCCCAGGATCAGCCCCTCCACCACGAAGGGCCACTCGATGAATCCGTTGGTGGCGCCGCACATCTTCATGATGGCGATCTCCTCCCGGCGGTAGAAGGTGGCCAGCTTGATGGTGTTGGCGATGATGAACAGAGACACCACCAGCAGCACCCCCACCAGGGCCATGGCCACGCCGGTGGCGATGTTGCGCACCAAGACGAAGCCGTCGGCGATCTCGATGGCGGCCCGGACGTTGCCCTTGCCCACCCCCTCCACCTGCTCCAGGGCGGCCTGGGTCTCGGCCATCCGCTCGATGTCCACCACCCGGACATAGTACCGGTCCCGGAGGGTATCGTCAGGCAGGTCGGCCAGCAGGGCGCTGTTCTCCCGCTTGGCCTTGAACTCCTTCAGGGCGGCCTCCTTGGTGACGAAGGACAGCTCTGACACGTTGTCCACCGCCGCCAGGGCGGGCTGGAGGGCGCGGGCCTCCACCACTGTGAGGGAGTCGTCCACGAAGACCACCATCTCGTTCTTGTTCTCCAGGTCCCCCAGCATACTGTCCAGGTTCACCGCCAGCAGGGTGAAGGAGCCCATGATCAGCAGGCAGGCCACGATCATACACACCGCGGCAAAGGACATGAAGCCGTGGGTGAAGATGGAGCGGACCCCCTCGCTGACGTAATATCCCGCGTCAAATCTTCTCGACATTGTAGTAACCACCTGTCTCGTCGCTGATGATCCTGCCGTTCTCGATGGCCACCACCCGCTTGGTGAAGCGGTTGACCAAGTTCTTCTCGTGGGTGACCACCAAGACGGTGGTGCCCAGCTCGTTGATCCGCTCCAGGAGCATCATGATCTCCAGAGAGCGCTGGGGATCCAGGTTGCCGGTGGGCTCGTCGGCGATGATCATGCTGGGGTTGTTCACCAGGGCCCGGGCGATGGCCACCCGCTGCTGCTCGCCGCCGGAGAGCTGGCCGGGATACCGGTCCCCCTTCTTGTCCAGCCCCACCAGCTGGAGGACATAGGGGATCCGCCGGCGCAGCTCCCGGTTGGAGGCGCCGATGGCCCGCATGGCGAAAGCCAGGTTCTCATAGACCGTCTTCTTCTCGATCAGCCGGAAGTCCTGGAAGATGATCCCCAGGGTGCGCCGCATGTGGGGCACCTGCCGGGGGGCGATGTTGTTCAGGTCGAAGCCGTTGACCATCACCCGGCCCCCGGTGGGGGCGATCTCCGCCGTGATCAGCTTGATCATCGTGGACTTGCCGGAGCCGGATGGCCCCACCAAAAAGACGAACTCCCCGTCGTCGATCCGCAGGCTGGCCCCCTTCAGGGCCTTGGTGCCGTTGTCATATTCTTTCTGTACATCTATCAGCCGTATCATGGCATCCTCTGCTCCTCAGCGCCGCCGGGACCGCCGGCTCATCTGTCTGTCTTTAGGCCAAGGGCCTCATCGAATCCCCAGTGTATCACAGATCGGACCTGATGTAAATACGAAAAACGCCCAGAGCCCGCTCAGAAGGTCTCTGTCCCTCCCGCCGGAGGCGGAGGGGACGCACAAGGCTCTGCAGGCGCAGGTCTGGTCCCTCACAGCTCCAGCACCTGGCCGGTGGACAGGGCCCGGCAGCCGGGGCCGAACCGCTCCTGGAGGAGGGCCAGCGCGGGCCCGCCGGTGCAGTGGCCGGTATAGACCTCCTCCACCCCCAGCTCCTCCAGGGCGGCGGCCACCTGGTACACATGATCGGGGGGACAGTTCATGCCCGTCTCCCCCTTGCTGAACATGTGGAAGCCCCCCACCACAGCGTACACCTTCCGGCCGGGGAACTGGTCCAGCACCCCCCGGACGATGTTCACGATCCCTGTGTGGCTGCACGAGTTGAAGACCGCCAGGCCCCGCTCCCCCTCCAGCACCAGGGACTGCTCGTGGCGGTAGTCGTCGGGGATGAAGTCGTCCTTCCCCCGCTGATAGGCCAAGTTGTCCGCCCGGCCGGCGAAGGCCGGGTCCCGGACGGTGTCCGGGATCAGCCAGGCCCCCTCCATCAGGGCGCAGGGCCCCTCCACGGAAACGAACCGGTCCCTGGACTGCTCCAATATGTCCCGGTGGATCCCGATGTACCGGGGACGGCCCGGGTCCATGGCGAAGTAGCCCCCCGCCGCGCCGGGCCGCATGTATACCTTGGCCCGGCTGTTGATCTGGAAGAACCGGCGCAGGCCGTCGGCGTGGTCGTAGTGGCCGTGGGACAGCACTGCCGTCTCCACGGTGGACAGATCCACCCCCAGGGCCTGGGCGTTGTCCGCGAAATGTCCGGAGGAGCCGGCATCCAGCAGCAGCTCCTGTCCCCGGTATCGGATGTACAGGGACAGGCCGTGCTCTACGGCCAGGCCGCAGCCCTCCAGGGCAGTGTTCTCCATCAGTACTGTCACATCCATCTAAAGCACTCTCCCGATCGTCATAGTATCCTGCCGTATCCGTCTGAGGGCAGGGTCAGGCCCGGGTCAGGTCCCGGACCCACCGTCCGGAGCGCAGACGCCAGACCCCCGCGAAGGACTTCACCGCCTGCTCCAGCGGGAAGGCCAGATAGACCCAGAAGACGCTGGTCTTCAGGACCAGTCCGCACAGGGCCGCATATGGGATCGCCGCCAGCCACAGAGGGCCGATGTCGATGAGGGTGGCCGCCCTCACGTCTCCCCCGCCCCGGAGGACCCCCACGATATTCACCGTGTTGAAGTCCTTCAGGGGCATGCCCAGGGCCATCACCACCATCATCATCGAGGCCACCGAAGCCGCCCCAGGGGACAGCTCGAACAAGGGGTAGACCCAGGCCGGCGCGGCGGTCCAGACGAAGAGGAGGAGCACCGCCCCCAGGACCAGTCCCCCCACCGCCGCCAGGGCGTTCAGCGCCTTGCCCACGTCCAGCACCCGGTCCGACCGGCCCGCGCCGATCTCCCGGCCGATGACGATCGCCGCCGTGGAGGACAGGCCGAAGGAGATGACCATCACGATCTTCTCCACGTTGCCGGCGATGGTATAGGCGGCCAGGATATCGGTGCTGCCCGCCATATGGCCCATGATCGTGGGGAAGATGGAGGTCCCCACCCCCCACATGGTCTCGTTGCACACCACCAGGCCGCCGTACCGCAGGAACCGGCGGGCCATCTCCGCCCCAGGGCGGAACAGCAGCCTCAGCTCCACCCGGAAAAAGCGGCTGCGCGCCATGTGGACCGCCACGATGGCCACCTCCAGCAGGCGGGCGGTGAGGGTGGCCACCGCCGCCCCCCGGACCCCCATCGGTCGCACGCCCAGATTCCCGAAGATGAACACCCAGTTGAGGAAAGTGTTCACCGCCATAGAGGTCACCAGGATGTACAGCCCCAGCTGGGGCCGCTCCATGCTCCGATAGGCGGCCACATACATCATCGTGAAGGCGTTGCACACATAGGACAGCCCGGCGATCGAACCGTATCGGGCGGCCAGCCGGATCACCTCCGGCTCGTTGCCGAAGAGGCTCAGAAAGGCCACCGGGCAGATGAGCAGCACCGCCGCGAAGAGGGAGGACACCAGCAGCACCACCCACAGGGCCACCCCCAGCACCCGGCCGATCGCCTCCATGTCCTGCTTGCCCCAGTACTGGCTGAAGAGGACGGAGGCCCCGCTCTGCACCCCGAAGATGAACATCTGCACCGCGAAGAGGGGGATGTTGGCCAGGGTCAGCGCCGCCATGGGGACCACCCCCAGCATCCCCACCATGAAGGTGTCCGCCATGCCCAGGGCGCTGGTGATCAGGTTCTGCAGGACGATCGGGGCTGCCAGCCCGGTCACCTGCCGGTAGAATCCGGGCTTCTGCTTCATATACGCGAACATGGGATGATGCTCCTTATCTGGTGTCGTCCCCCGGCTGAGCAGGGGCGGGGCCCATCATGACAGGGTCGTGAAGAGCTGCTCCCTGGCCGCCTTCAGCCCGCCGATCAGGGCGTCCACGTCCTCTTGGGCGGTATCGTAGGAAAAGCTGATCCGCAGGGCCCCGTCCAGCTGCTGTCTGGGCAGCTTGAGGGCGGCGAAGACGTGGCTGGGCTTTCCCCGGTGGCAGGCGGAGCCAGAGGAGAGGGCGATCCCCCGGTCGCCGAGGAATCGGACCACCACCTCGCTCTTATAGCCGGGCAGGGAGATGGGCAGGATATGGGGGGCGCCCTCCGGGGCCAGGACCAGGGCCTCCGGGACCTCTTGGGCCAGCCTCTGCGCCGCATAGGCCCGCAGTCCCGCCATATGGGCGGCGTCCTTTTGGAAGGAAGCGGCCCCCAGACGGGCGGCGGCGGCGAAGGCGGCGATCTGGCTGGTGGCCTCGGTACCGGAGCGCAGGCCGCCCTCCTGGCCCCCGCCCCGGATGAGGGGGGGCAGCTTCAGGCCCTTCCGGACATACAGGGCCCCGATCCCCTTGGGGGCGTGGACCTTGTGTCCGCTGACGGTCACCAGGTCCGCCCCCAGCTCTTTGGGCGTGAAGGGGACCTTCAAAAAGCCCTGGACGGCGTCGCAGTGGAGCAGAGCGGGACAGCCCGCCTGTCCGATGGCCCGGGCCGCCTCCCGGACGGGCAGGAGGGTCCCCAGCTCGTTGTTCACCAACATCATGGACACCAGCGCCGTATCCGGCCGGAGGGCGGCGGCGAGCTGGCCGGGATCGATCTCCCCCTGCCGGCCGGGCTGGAGCCAGGTGACCTCGCAGCCCTGGCGCTCCAGGGCCTTCACCGGCTCTGTCACGGCGGCGTGCTCGATGGCGGTGGTGACGATGTGCCTCCCCTTCCGGCGATTCAGCTCCATCGCCCCCTGGATGGCCCAGTTGTCCCCCTCGGACCCGCAGGAGGTGAACCACAGCTCCTCCGGCCCGCAGCCCAGGGCCCCGGCCACGTCCCCCCGCCAGCCCTTCAGCCGGTCCGCCGCCTCTCTCCCCAGAGGATACTGAGAGGAGGGGTTCCCCCAGACCTGGACCATGGCCTCCACCGCCGCCTGGACCGCCTCGGGCCGCACCGGCGTGGTGGCGGCGTTATCTAAGTAGTGGGACAAGGTGCCCGCCTCCCTCAACAGAATCAGTATCGGCTATTGTATGCCGTTCCCGGCGGAAAGTCAATAGGGCCCGCGCCGGGGGCATGCTCCTCCAGGACGATCCCCTGCCGGTATCAGGGCAGTCCCTCCAGGCTCTTGTAGTAGTCCAGGGTAGAGAAGCCCCGTTCCAGCTGGGCGTGGACATAGGCCTCCGCCGTTCCGGCCAGCTGCTCCAGGGGGGCCGCCCCCAGGCGGAAGGAGAACAGCCGCTTGGGGTCGCCGTGGACGATCCGCTCCAGGGCAGCCAGGGCCGGAGGGGAGAGGGGCATGGAGATCCCATCCCCCGCCCCGCCGCGGCATCCGGCACAGTGGAGCACCCCCTCCCGCAGGTGGAACCGGGGCTCCTCCGGGGGGACCGCCCCGCAGACGGCGCAGCCGCCGATCAGGGGCTCATACCCCGCCAGGGCCATAGCTTTCCATTCGAAGACCGCTTTCACCAGAGCCAGAGGCTTGTCGGGCCGCTCGTCCAACACGTGGAGGCAGTTCAGGGCGAGGGACAGCAGCTCGGGGCTGGGCAGGCCCTCCACCGCCAGCAGCGCGGAGACCTCGGCGAGATAGCAGGCCAGGGCCAGCCGCTGGATGTCCCCCCGCACCCCTTGGAACAGCCGCTCGGCAGACGCCTCCTTCACCGTCCAGCGGCCCTGATAGTCGTAGAGCACCATCTCCGACCAGGCCAGCAGCTGGCATCCGGCGGCGATGGCGCTCCCCTTTTTCCGGCACCCCCGGGCGGAGGCCGTGAGCTTCCCCTGGTCCCGGGTGAACAGGGTGAGGATCTTATCCGTCTCCTTGTAATCCACTCCCCGCAGGACCAGGGCCTTGGTGGTGACGTGCATGGGCATCTCTCCTATGTAAGACGGGAGATCCTCCCGTCAGGCTCGTTCGATCTTGGGCCGGAAGGCCGTCTTTGCCGGCTCCTCTCGCTGCTGCTGGGACCGCTCTTCCCGCTCTCCGGCCAGCGCCAGCCAGGCCGCCGGCAGTCCGGTCCTGCAAAACAGCATCCAAAGTCCCTGCTCATCCACGGCGCAGCCCTCCCTTCCTTTCTGGGATTAGGCTGGCCGGTCTCTCCAGGCGGTATGAGCGGTAAATCTTGCCGATGGGGCGGCCCCTCCCACCGGACAGGGGCTAACTGCCGCCGATCTCCCGCCGGATCAGATCCTCCGCGATCTCAAAGGCCCGGATCCGCCGCTCCGCCAGGGTGATCTGGGACTTATACCGCTCCGGGCGCTCCTTCGCCCGAAGGGTCTCCACCGTCTCCCGCAGCTTGTGGAGGGTGGAATCGATCTGACGCCTGGCCTCCATCAGGTCCTCCCTCGTGTGCTCCATGTCACTCCTTCACATAGCCGAAGTTCTGGATGGCCGCCGGGTCGTCCCGCCAGTGGGCCTTCACCTTCACCCAGGTCTTCAAAAACACCTTGGTCCCCATGAACTTCTCCATGTCCTGGCGGGCCAGGGTCGAGGCCTTTTTCAGCATCCCGCCGCCCTTTCCGATGATGATGCCCTTGTGGCTGTCCTTCTCGCAGTAGATGGTGGCCTCCACCTCCACCACCTCGTCGTCCCGCTCCGCGAAGCGGCCGATCTCCACGGCGGTCCCATGGGGGATCTCCTTGTCCAGCAGGAGGAGCAGCTTCTCCCGCATGATCTCGGCCATCATCTGCCGCTCGGGCTGGTCGGAGGTCATATCCTCGGGGAAGAGCTGGGGACCTTCAGGCAGATACCGCTCCAGCACGTCCAGCAGCTCCTCCACCCCCTGGCCGGTCTTGGCGGAGATGGGGACCACCGCGTCGAACTCGTGGGCCTGGCTGTAGACCTGGATCACCTCCAGCAGCCTCTCCTTCTGTTCCAAAACGTCCGCCTTGTTGATGGCCAGCACCGCCGGACAGCCCAGGGCCCGAATCCGGGCGATGAGCTGCTTTTCCGGCTCCCCCACGTTGGGGATCGGTTCCGCCAGCAGGAGGACGGCGTCCACATCGGAGACGGACTCCTTCACCACGTTCACCATGTAGTCCCCCAGGCGGGTGCGGGCCCTGTGGAAGCCGGGGGTGTCAACGAAGACGAACTGGCTCTCCCCCCGGTTCTTGATGCCGCAGATGCGGTTCCGGGTGGTCTGGGGCTTGTTGGTGACGATGGCCACCTTCTCCCCCACGAAGGCGTTGGTCAGGGTTGACTTGCCCACGTTGGGCCGTCCGCAGATGGTGATGATGCCGCTTCTTTTGATCATAGGTGGTCCTCACTTTCTCTCCGGGCGTGAGCATCTCCCCGGAGGCCGCTCATCCTCCCCGCTCCGGCGGAGAGGGCCTGTCATCTGCCGCGAACATGCTTCCAGATGGCGCGCACCGTGAAGATCAGGACGCAGGCCGCGGCGCAGACGGCCGCGACAGAGGCCAGGCAGCACTGGAGGTCCCAGCGCCTCCCATCCCGGCGGCCCAGCTCCTCGTAGTCGTCAAAATCGTCGAAGTCGTCCTCGATGGCAGTCAGTCTGATCTTTTTACTCATGATGATCCTCCTTATCGATCTTGTTCCTCATATCGAG
Organism: bacterium 1xD42-67; assembly: GCA_003612335.1. Taxonomy (GTDB): domain Bacteria; phylum Bacillota; class Clostridia; order Oscillospirales; family Oscillospiraceae; genus Lawsonibacter. The sequence goes on along the minus strand of RAYO01000022.1, from coordinate 35,721 downwards.
CAAATCTTCCATTTTCCCACTGGAAATATCCTTCCAGATCGCCGTATACCGTCTTCGTATCCGGGTCGGACCACATCAGCTTTAGGTCCTCGAATCCATCCATCCTGACAAACTGTCTCGCTCCCTCGTCCCAGCGCCAGAAATCGTAAAAGCCCGCATGATCTTTCTGGAAAGCCCACAGGTAGCCAAAGTCCCCATAGCCGTCAAAGTCGGCGTCCACCCGGCGGCGCCAGCCGCCAAGGGCGCCCTCCGGCTGGCAGATATAGGCGTGGATCGTCTGCATGGGCTGGGACAGGTCGGACATATCCCAAACGCAGATGGCGGTCCCCTCATCGGAGGGCTCCCGTTCCACCGTCACCAGCAGAGTGCCCAGGCTCCCCCCGGTGTCCACCGTGAAGACATGGGACCAGCGGCCGTCCAGCCAGCCGGAGATCCGGTCGTAGACCCCTCCCGGCTCTCCGTGGTAGTCCAGGTCCGCCTCCCACTTCTCCCGCTCCTCGAACCAGCTGCCGTCCTCAAAGTCATAGGTCTGGTAAAACAGCTCCACCTGGGCACCGTCTATCCAGTCCTCTACAGACAGGAAGATGCTCTCGAATCCGGTGTTCGCATCGATCTCCGCCTCGATCCGACGAACGCAGATCAATTCCCCATCGATCCATCGGTGGGTCGTGCTCAAGCCGGTAGAGGCTCCGCTGCTCCTGGCCCAGCCATGGACCAGCTGCTTTTCCTGGTCAAACACCGGGTCGGAGATATCCGCAAAGGCGGGCTCCTCCGCAAATCGGCCCTGTTCCTCGTCCCAGAGCCAGAAATACCAGTAGTTGGGTTGGTTCCCCATGGCATAGAGATAGCCAAAGTCCCCCCAGCCGTCGAAATCGGCGTCCACTGTCTGGTGCAGACCAACGGAATCCAGCGGCTTGATCTCCCGCTGGATGGGATGCGCCATGTCCCGGGGATCCCAGACCTCAAACAGGCCATACCCCTCATATCCATCCGGATACTGCTCCACGGTCACCAGCAGGGCGCCCATCCGCCCGCCGGTGTCCACCAAGAAGGCGTCGTGGGTGTCGTCGATGATCTGTTCCTCCAGCAGCTCCTGGGCGGTTTTGGGCGTCGGTTCTGGCGGCGAGGCGGATATGGCGGGCGCTTCCTCCCCCCTCTGGCACCCGCCCAGCAGGAGGATGCACAGCAGAGCCCAAGGGATAATTTTCTTGTTCATAAAATCTCTCTTTCTTGTAGGGGCGGATATTATCCGCCCGCAAACTGCGCAGGCCCTCCGTATGGGCGGATATCATCCGCCCGCAAACTGCGCAGGCCCTCCGTATGGGCAGATATCATCCGCCCGCAAATTACGAAAACCTCCGGAACGGGCGGACAATGTCCGCCCCTACACGCCCTCCCGGGTGATCCCCAGCTTACCTAGGATTGCCTCCTCACGCTGGCGCATCCGGGCCTTCATGGGGCCCTCGTCCAGGTGGTCGTAGCCCAGCAGGTGGAGCACCGAGTGGACGGCCAGGTAGCACACCTCCCGCTCCGGGGAGTGGCCGAACTCCTCCGCCTGGGCCCGGGCCCGCTCCAGGGAGATCATCATGTCCCCCAAAAACACCTTGTCCGTATCCGGGTCGGCCCAGTCCGCCTGGGGCTTTTCCCCGGGGGACAGCTCGAACATGGGGAAGGAGAGCACATCGGTGGGAGCGTCCACCCCCCGAGTCTCCAGATTGGTCTGATGGATGCCCTCGTCGCCGGTGACGCACACCTCCACGATGCAGGGCGTATCGACCCCCTCGCCCTCCAGCGCGGCCAGGACCGCCCTGCGGATCTGGGCCGCCACTTCGGGCGGCGTCTCCACTTCCGCGTCGAGATAGACTTCATGCTCCACAGGCCGTCCCTCCTCTCTCCATGCGGCGGACCTCATCCGTCCCCGCAGGTATCTCTTTATAGTTGGCGTGGTCGAAAAGCGGCCTGCGCCAGACTTCATAGTCAGCGCACAGGCTCTGCCGCTGGTCGAAGATCGGTCTTGCCGATCTTCAAGTGTGCTGACCATATTATACGAAAAAAGATCTTGCAGGTCAAACATATTTTTGCCCTCCGGCGGAAAACTAATGCAAACTTCACAGATGGGGAGTGGACACATGACGACTAAAAAGCTCGGATCCCAGACGGCGGCCCTGGCATCTCCCCCCTCCTTCGCCGGCTGGGCCAACGTGGCGGGCAAAAAGGAGGGGGAGGGACCCTTGGCCTCCACCTTCGACTATATCGACAAGGACGACACCTTTGGCGAATCTACCTGGGAAAAGGCGGAGAGCACCATGCAGAAGCAGGCCCTGGGCCTGGCCCTGGACAAGGCGGGACAGGCGGCGTCCAGCCTGGACTGGCTCTTTGCCGGGGACCTGCTCAACCAGTGCATCAGCTCCTCCTTCGCCGCCCGGGGGCAGGATATCCCCTTCTTCGGCCTCTACGGCGCCTGCTCCACCATGGGCGAGGGGCTCGTCCTGGCCTCTATGGTCCTGGACGGAGGCTTTGGGGAGCTGGCGGCGGTGACCGCCTCCTCCCACTTCTGCTCCGCGGAGCGGCAGTACCGCACCCCTCTGGAGTACGGCGGACAGAGGACCCCCACGTCCCAGTGGACCGCCACCGCCGCCGGGGCGGCCATCCTGGCCCGGGAGGGCCTGGGACCCTATATCACCCATGTCACCGTCGGCAAGATCGTGGACAAGGGGATCGCCGACACCAACAACATGGGGGCGGCCATGGCCCCAGCGGCCCACGCCACCATCACCGCCCACTTCCAGGACACCGGCCGCTCCCCCAGCAGCTACGACCTGATCGTCACCGGCGACCTGGGGGTGCTAGGCAGCGAGCTGCTGATCGAGCTCCTCCGCCGGGACGGGATCAGCCTGAAGGCCCACGCCGACTGCGGCGCCATGCTCTTCGACATCAAGGGCCAGGACGTCCACTGCGGCGGCTCGGGCTGCGGGTGCTGCGCCTCGGTGCTCACCGGCCACCTCCTCAACGGCATGAAGGCGGGGAAGTGGAAGGACATCCTCTTTTGCCCCACCGGGGCCCTCCACTCCCCCACCTCCTCCTTCCAGGGCGAGTCCATCCCCGGGATCTGCCACGCGGTCGCTATCTCCGCCTCCCGATAGGCTCATTCAGGGCGTGACGGCCCACGAAAGGACGAAGGTGATCTTATGGAATATCTCAACGCGTTCCTCTGCGGGGGCATCCTGTGCGTCATCGGACAGCTCCTCATCGACAAGACCCCCCTCACCCCCGCCAAGATCCTGGTGACCTATGTCACCGCCGGCGTGATCCTCAGCGGCGCGGGGCTGTATCGATACCTGGCGGACTGGGGCGGCGCGGGGGCCACAGTGCCCCTCACCGGCTTCGGCCACCTGCTGGCCAAAGGGGTCAGGAAGGCCGTGGAGCAGGACGGCCTGATCGGCGCCCTCACCGGCGGCTCCACCGCCGCCGCCGGGGGCATCACCGCCGCGATCTTCTTCGGCTTCCTGGTGGCCCTGGTCTGCAAGCCGAAGCCCAAGACATGAAACAGCCGCCTCCCCCATGGGGAGGCGGCTCGATTCATTCCTTCTCCGCGGCCATCGGGGCCTCCAGCCGCATCAGATCGATATGTTCCGCCACGCTGTCGATCATCCCCGACTCGATGTACTGCTTGGCCTGACGGACGGCGTTCTGGACCGCATAGGCGTCGGAGGAGCCGTGGGCCTTGATGACGGGCTTGGAGATGCCCAGCAGGGCGGTGCCCCCCACCTCGCTGGAGCTCATGATCTTCTTCAGGCCCTTCAGCCCGCCGGACACCATCACTGCGGCCAGCTTGGAGATCAGATCCTTCTTGAAGATCCCCTTCAGCTCCTTGACCAGGAACAGGCCGGTGCCCTCCATGGTCTTGAGGAAGATGTTCCCCGAGTAGCCGTCGGCGACGATCACGTCCACCGCCCCCTCTACCGCCTCCCGGGCCTCCACATTGCCCACGAAATCGATCCGGCCGGCGTCTCTGGCCGCCTCCAGCATAGGGTAGACAGTGGTCTGGAGGGTGGTGCCCTTAGAGGGCTCCACCCCGATGTTCAAAAGCCCCACCTTGGGATTGGGGCGGCCCAGCACCTTCTCTGCGTAGTAGGAGCCCATGTAGGCGAACTGCAGCAAGTACTCCGGCGGGCACTCGGCGTTGGCCCCGCAGTCGATCAGCACCGCGCCCCCGTTCCCTGTGGGCACCACGGGGGCCAGAGCCGCCCGGCGGATGCCCTTGATGCGCTTCACCACCAGGGTGGCCCCGGACAGCAGGGCCCCGGTGGAGCCGGCGGAGACGAAGGCATCCCCCTCCCCCTCCTTCAGCAGGGTCAGCCCCACAGTGAGAGAGGAGTCCTTCTTTTTCCGGAAGGCGGTGGCCGGGTCGTCGCACATCTCCACCACCTGGCTGGCATGGGCCACCGCCACCCCGGCGGGCAGGTCGCTGATCCCGTTGTCGGCCAGGGTCTTCAGGATGTCCTCCCCCCTGCCCACCAGGATGATGTCCACCCCGTACTCCTTGTTGGCCTGGATGGCCCCCATGACCGGAGCCTGGGGGGCGTTGTCTCCGCCCATGGCGTCTACGATGATCTTCATAGCTTTCCCTCTTTCCTGTTTTGCGGCGGTCCGCAGGCCCGCTCCCCCTCGGCAGGAGGGGGCCTCCTACTCCAGCTCCAGCCCGTCCAGCGCCGCCAGAGCCCGTTTGGAGATCTCGGCGTTCTTGTTCCGCTTGCCCTTGACCCGATAGCCCAACTGGGGGATGAGGCCAAAATTGATGTTCATCGGTTGGAAGTTTACCACACTTGGGTCGCTGATGTAAAGGGCCAATGCGCCCATGGCGGTCTCCCGGGGGAAGTCGGCCGGGGCCCTGCCCTCCAGGCGGCGGGCCAGCTCTATAGCCGCCAAGCACCCGGAGGCGGCGGACTCCACATAGCCCTCCACCCCGGTGATCTGTCCGGCGAACACGATCCGCTCCTGTCCCCGCACCCGGTAGTACCGGTCCAGCAGCCGGGGGGAGTCCAGAAAGGTGTTCCGGTGCATCACCCCATAGCGGAGATATTCCGCGTGCTCCAGGGCGGGGATCATAGAGAAGACCCGCTTCTGCTCCGGGAACCTCAGGTGGGTCTGGAAGCCCACCATATTGTAGATGGTCCCCTGGGCGTTGTCCTTCCGGAGCTGGACCACGGCAAAGGGCTCCTTGCCCGTCTTCGGGTCCCGCAGCCCCACCGGCTTCAGCGGGCCGTAGCACAGGGTGTCATGGCCCCGGCGGGCCATCACCTCCACGGGCATGCAGCCCTCGAAGACCCCGGCGTCCTCAAAGCCGTGGACCTCCGCCTCCTGGGCCTGGGTCAGCTCGGTCCAGAAGGCGTCGTACTCCTCCTGGGTGAGGGGACAGTTGATATAGTCCGGCGTCCCCCGGTCGTACCGGGAAGCGAACCAGGCCCGGTCCATGTCGATGCTGTCGAAGGCCACCAGCGGGGCGGCGGCATCGAAGAAGTTCAGGTACTCACTGCCGGGAAACAGTTTGGCGATCTCCTCCGACAGGGCCTCGCTGGTCAGGGGCCCGGTGGCCACGATCACCTCCCCCTCGGGGGGGATCTGGGTGACCTCCCCCTCCACCACCGTGATGCCGGGATGGCTCCGGATCTTCTCCGTGACGGCGGCGGCGAAGGCGTGGCGGTCCACCGCCAGGGCGCCCCCCGCCTCCACCCGGTGGGCGTCGGCGCAGGCCATGATGAGAGAGCCGCACCGGCGCAGCTCCTCCTTCAGCAGGCCCACCGCGTTCTCCAGCTGGTCGGAGCGCAGGGAGTTGGAGCACACCAGCTCCCCAAAATGCTCCGTGTGGTGTGCAGGGGTCATCTTCCCGGGCTTCATCTCCCGCAGCTCCACGGCGATCCCCCGCCGGGCCAGCTGCCACACCGCCTCGCTCCCCGCAAGACCGGCCCCGATGACGATCACTTTGTCCATGGCTGCTCCTCTTTCAGAAAAATGGGTGGGACGGCTGGCCGCCGCCCCACAGCTTCAATCCTCTAGTGTGGTTTGCAGATCGCTCAGAAGGGCTTCCAGCATCTTTTGCTTCTTATCTGGGTCAGGCTCAGCGATCGAATCCTTCAGATCCCGGATAATGACTCTCAGGAAGCCATTGAACTGCTTATCTGTCTGTCCCATGTTCCAGTCCTCCTTGTATCAGTATAGTGATATTATACAATAAATGCCCGCTCGTGTCAAAGGAAATGATGGGCTCACTCCGCCTTTTTGCCGGCTGTCGTCTTTTTTGCCCCAGTCTTCTTTGCAGTTGTTTTCTTGGTCGCGGCCTTTTTCTCCGCTGTAGCCGTCTCCTTCGCTGCGGTCTTCTTTTTTGCCCCAGTCGTCTTCGCCGCCGTCTTAGAAGCTGCCGTTTTGGCGGCGGTCTTCTTGGCCGCGGGCTTTTTGGCGGCGGGCTTCTTCGGCTCCTCCTCCGCCTCGGCGGCGGGGGCGGCCTCCCCCTCGGCGGGAGCCGGCTTCTTCTGCCAGCCGCCCCGCTTCTCCTCGGGGGTGAAGTTAGCGCAATCCTCGTTGATGCAGAAGGGCTTTTTGGCCCCGCGGCCCGACTTTTTGAACATGGTCTGGCCGCAGACCGGACAAAGATCCTTCACGGGCACGTCGAAGGTGACGAACTCGCACCGCTGGGCCTCGTCTCTGCTGCTCCGGCGCTCGCAGCAGTAGTAGGTATACTGCTTGCCCGTCTTCTTGGACTTGCCGGTGCGCTTGAACAGCCGCCCGCCGCACAGGGGGCACTTGCCCGGCATCTCCACCACCAGGGGCATGGTGAAGTCGCACTCGGGCCAGCCGGGGCAGGCCAGGAACCGGCCGAACCGGCCCGACTTGATCACCAGGTTCTTGCCGCACTGGGGACACAGCTCCTCCGACACCTCGTCGGGCACTTTGATGCGCTCCCCGTCCAGGTCCTGCTCCGCCTGCTTCAGCTCGGCGTCGAACCCCTTGTAGAAGTCGGTCAGGAGGGCCTTCCAGTTGGCCTCCCCCTCCTCCACCTTATCCAGCCGCTGTTCCATCTGGGCGGTGAAGTCGTAGTCCACGATGTCGTGGAACTTGTCCTTCATCAGGCCGGTGACCACCTCCCCCAGGGGGGTGGGCCGCAGAGCCTTGCCGTTCTCCTTCACCACATATTCCCGGTTCAGGATGGTGGAGATGGTGGGGGCGTAGGTGGAGGGCCGGCCGATGCCCTGCTCCTCCAGCGCCCGGATGAGGCTGGCCTCGGAGTATCGGGCGGGGGGCTGGGTGAAGTGCTGGCCGGGGGCCAGCTTTTTGTGGGTGAGGGGCTCCCCCTCCTTCAGGTCGGGGAGAGGGGAGGTCTTCTCCTCCTCGTCGTCGTCCTTCCCCTCCTCGTAGACGGCGGTGAAGCCGGAGAACTTCAGGGAGGAGTGGCTGGCCCGGAAGATATAGCCGGAGTTGGCCGCGTCGATGGACAGGCTGTCATAGACGGCGTTGGCCATCTGGCAGGCCAGGAACCGGGACCAGATCAGCTTGTACAGCTTGAACTGCTCCGCCGTCAGGTCCTTCTTGATGTCCTCGGGGACCAGGGCCACGTCGGAGGGGCGGATGGCCTCGTGGGCATCCTGGGCGCCGCCCTTGGTCTTGTAGTGTTTGGGCTGAGGGGGGCAGTAGCTCCCGCCGTACCGCTGGCCGATGAAGGCCCGGGCGGCGGCCACCGCCTCGTCAGACAGGCGCAGGGAGTCGGTACGCATATAGGTGATCAGGCCCACGGCCCCCTGACCGGCGATATCGATGCCCTCGTAGAGCTGCTGGGCCACCGCCATGGTCCGGGCGGGGGACATGTTCAGCTTGCGGCTGGCCTCCTGCTGGAGGGTGGAGGTGGTGAAAGGGGGGGCGGGTTGGCGCTGGCGCTCCTGCCGCTTCACCTTGGCCACCGACCAGGCCCCCTGGGACACCGCGTCGATCACCGCCTGGGCCTCCTCCTGGCTGTGGAGCTCCATCTTCTTGTCCTTCCCGTGGAACTGGGCCTTGAAGGACCCTATATCCGGGGCCACCCGCTCCAGCTCGGCCTCGATGGACCAGTACTCCTGGGGCTGGAAGGCCCGGATCTCCAGCTCCCGCTCCACCACCAGCCGGGTGGCCACCGACTGGACCCGCCCGGCGGACAGGCCCCGGCGGATCTTCTTCCACAGCAGCGGGGAGAGCTGATAGCCCACGATCCGGTCTAGGATGCGCCGGGCCTGCTGGGCGTCCACCAGGTCCTGGTCGATGGCCCGGGGGGCGGCGATGGACTGCTGGACCACGTTCTTGGTGATCTCGTTGAAGGTCACCCGGTAGGTCTTGTCGTCGGGGATGTCCAGCAGCTCCTTCAGGTGCCAGGAGATCGCCTCCCCCTCCCGGTCAGGGTCGGTGGCCAGATAGACCTTCCCCGACCGCTTGGCCGCCTTCCGCAGGTCGCGGATCACGTCCTCCTTGCCCTTGATCGGCTGGTAGTCGGGGATGAACCCGCCCTCGATGTCTACGCTCAGCTTGCTCTTGGGCAGGTCCCGGACATGGCCCATGGACGCCTTCACCTCATACCCCGGTCCAAGATACTTGCCGATGGTCTTGGCCTTGGACGGGGACTCTACGATCACTAAGTCTGTTTTCGTCGCCAATTTGGTCTACCTCCAGAGATCGATCACTTCATTTTTGCCCCCGCTCGACAGGGGCGCGCTCAAATATCCAAAAGCCTTATCTGCTGCGTCTTGGCTCCCCCTCTGGGGGAGCTGGCTGGCCGCAGGCCAGACTGAGAGGGCGTTCCCCCTTTGGGGGAGCTGTCAGCCATAGTCTGGCTCAACGTGTCAAAAACTCTCGTCCCCGCCGCAGCAGGCAATGCTCCTTTTCCCCGCAGGGCGGGACGGGGGGCTAGCTCCGCTCATCGGTGCGTCCCACCAGATAGTCGATGGTGACACCATAAAAATCAGCCAGCGCGATCAGCGTTTTGATATTTGGTTCATTGTCTTCACTCTCATAGAACTGATAGCCTCGGATACTGATATCCAGATACTTGCACAGTTCTTTTAATGGTATCTTGCGCTCTCGGCGCAATCTTCTCATCCGTTCTCCGTACAAATTATGATCTACCCCCTTGACACGTATAGTATATACGCGATATAATCTGTATATATCATACAGATTTTGAGGTGCTCGCTATGATCGACTACATCCATGAACTCTATCAGCACGCATTGATGAGCGGCCGGCTGGTCTTCGAGGACGACCCCGGCTACCGGGACGCGCTGTCCCGCTTCGGCCAGCAGTACGAGCTGATCTGGCAGGCCGGAGACCACAGGCAGTGCGAACAGCTCTACAGCCTCTGTTTCGATCTGGCCTATTTCTCCGGCCGGGCCGCCTTCTCCCAGGGGGCCCATCTGGGCATGGGGCTGATGGGGTGGAGCGGGACGGGCCTGTCAGGGCTCTAGCTCCACCAGGGCATAGTATCTGCGGCCGGGCCGTTCCTCCGCGGCCCCCTGGACCTGGAGCATGGTGAGGGCGGACAGCACCCGCTTGGCAGGGATCTGGGTCCGCTCCACGATCTCGTCGGCGGTGAGGGCGCTCTGTGCGGCGGCGGCCAGGATGGCCAGCTCGTCATCGGTGAACCGGGACTTCTGCCGGTCTCTGGGGACCAGCTCCCGCCGTGGGAGCTCCGGCTGCGCGGCTCCTCCGGGCCCCCGCCGGGCCCGAGGCTCCTCCCGGGGCTTGTCCGGCGCCGGGGACGACCGGGCCTCTGCCACCGCCCGGGGCAGGGGAGCGGCGGCGGCCAGCTTGGCGGGGAAGAGGTCCACCAGGTCCTCCAGGATGTCCCGGGCATCCTCCACCAGCTTGGCCCTGCGGTCCCGGATCAGGGCGTTGGTCCCCCGGGCGCACCTCTCGTCCAGGCCGATGGGGACAGCGTACACCTCCCGCCCCTGCTCCAGAGCGTGGCCGACGGTGAGCATGGTGCCTCCTGTGGCGGCGCACTCCACCGCCAGCACCCCCAGAGACAGCCCGCTCAAGATCCGGTTCCGGGGGGCGAAGTGCTCCCCCTTGTGGGGGGTGCCCGGCGGATGCTCGGAGATCAGCGCCCCGGCGGCGGCCACGTCCTCATAGAGATACCGGCTCTCTCTGGGGAAGATCCTGTCCGCTCCTCCGGCCAGCAGCGACACCACCGGCTTCCCCGCCTTCAGCGCCCCGATCACCGCGCAGGAGTCGATCCCCTCGGCGATCCCAGACATCACCAGCGCCCCCGCCGCGGCCAGCTCCATCCCGAACCGCTCCGCCCTGGCCCGGCTCACCTGGGAGGGCCTTCGGGCCCCCACCACGGCGATGGCCGCCTCCTCGTCGAAGCGGAAGGTCTTCCCCTTGATATAGAGCACCGCCGGCGGATCGCCGATCTGCCGCAGGCGCTGGGGGTAGTCCGCATCCTGGAAGGTCATGATCCGCATGGACAACCGGTCGCACTCCCCCAGGATCCGGTCGGGCTCCTCCATGCTCTTGTCCAGCAGGGAGTTTTGGGCAAAGGGCGGGATGGGCAGGAGCCCATAGTCCTCCCTGCCGGCGTAATAGGCCCGCTCCGGGGTGCCGAAGTGGTCCAGCACCGTCAGCGCTCCCACGGAGCCCAGTCCCTTCCGGGTGGTCAGCCACAGCCAGTATTCCAGATCTGCCATCCTTCGATCCCTCCCTGCCGTCCCGGGGCCAAAATGATCCTTTACAGATCCCCCGTCCTCCGGTATACTGATACCGCAGGGGATCCCTGCAAATATATCCAAAAGGAGCGGTCCTTATGTCTCTCCGCTGCCCTCTCCACCGCGCCTGGCTGCTCTGCCTGGGCGGAGCGCTGGCCCTGTTCGCGGTCATGGGCCTGGGGGTGAACGTCTTCTCCGTCTTCCAGCCTGAGATCATCCGCCTCAACGGCTTCACAGACGCCCAGGGCTCCTGGATCACCACCGTCCGCAGTCTGTTCATCCTGGGCGCTCTCCTGGGCGTCAACCAGCTCTGCGCCAGGTTCGGCTTCCGCCTCATCATGACCTCCGGTGTGCTCCTCGTGAGCATCTCCTGCATCTGCTTCGCCTATGCGGGCAGTTTTTTTATGTACTGCGCCGCCGCCGCCCTCACCGGGGTGGGCTACTGCTGGGCAGGGATGGTCCCCCTCTCCCTGGCCGTGGGCCGCTGGTTCCGCCATCGCCGGGGGCTGGCCCTGGGCCTGGCCTCGGCGGGGAGCGGCGTGTCCACCGTCTTCGCCCCCGTCCTCCTCACCCGGATCATGGCCCGTTCCGGGATGCGGGCCGCCTTCCTCTGGGAGGGGGGCGTCATCCTCCTGTGCGCCCTCCTGGTGTGGTGCCTGGTCCGGGACGACCCCGCCCGGCTGGGCCTGGAGCCCTATTGCCAGGAGGGCCCCGACGCCGGACAGCCTGCCCCCGTCCGGAGGGAGGGCGCCGGGCTCTCCCACGGACAGACGGCCCTGCTCCTCCTGGCTGCCCTCTTCGTGGGGGCCACCGGCGGGCCCGGGTTCTCCCACCTGACCATGCTCTACACCTCCGCAGGGTACGACAGCCTCTTCATCGCCGGCCTGCTGTCCTATCTGGGTGCCATGATCGGCCTGGGCAAGGTCCTCTGCGGTCAGGTCTATGACCGGCTGGGCTGGAGGGGCGGCAACCTTTTCACCTTCGGGCTCCTCCTCCTCTCCCTGGCTCTGTGCTGTCTGGCCCCTGCGGGCGGGGCGGTCCTCCCCGTCCTGGCCATCACCGCTTTCGGCCTTGGGATGTCCATCACCGCCGTCTCTCCGGCCCGGTGGGCCTCCGACCTGTGCGGCCCGGCGGGGTATGAGAGCGGGGTGCGCACCATCACGGTGGCCTCCACCGCCGGGATGCTGGTCTTCGGCCCCATACCCGGCCTGCTGGCCGGCTGGCTGGGGAGCTATGTCCCCGCCTATGCCCTCTTCCTTCTGCTGATGGCCGCCGCCTTCGCCCTGGTACACGGGCTCTACCGGCGCACCTAGCGGGCCATCTCCCAAAGGATCACCGCCGCGGCCACCGCCGCGTTCAGCGACTCGCACCGGTCCCGCATGGGGATCTTCAGCGTCTTTTCGCTCATCTCCAGCACCTGGGGGGAGAGCCCCCGCCCCTCGCTCCCGATCGCCACGGCACAGCGGCTGAGATCCGCCTCCCGGAGATCGGCGGTGTCCTCCCGCAGGGCGGCGGCGTACAGGGGCAGTCCCGACCGCTCCAGCAGTCCAGGCAGCTGGAACGCCTCCGCCTCATACACCGGCAGGCGGAAGCAGGCCCCCATCGTGGCCCGCACCGTCTTGGGGGAGAAGGGGTCGGCGCAGGGCCCCACCAGAATCAGGCCGTCCGCCCCCAGGGCGTCGGCGGCGCGCCAGATGGTGCCCACGTTGCCCGGGTCCTGGAGGCCGTCCAGGATGAGCCAGCGGTCCCCCCCCAGCCGCTCCGGCGGCGCCAGCTCGGGCATCTTGGCCAGGAACAACACCCCCTGGGGGCTCCTGGTATCGCAGAGGCTGTCCAGCAGGTCCGCTGGCACCTGCACCTGCCGCAGGCCCTCCAGCCCGGGCAGCCCCGTCCCCTGGGCAGTCACCACCGCTTCGATGGCGGTCCCCGCACGCAGGGCCTCGGCCAGCAGCTTGGGCCCCTCGCCGAAGAAGAGCCCGCTGCTCCGGCGGTACCGCCGGTCCGCCGTCAGCTTGCGGATGTGCTTGATCAGCTGGTTGTTCCGGCTGGTGATATGTTCCACAGCAGGCCGCCCCCCTCCAGATTCCTACTTATCATAAAGGTATCCCCCCAGGTTGTCAAGGCATGTTTTTCGCCGGGCAGGATGTCCGGACGTCCGAACGATATGGTCCGGGACCAAGAGGAGATCCCCGTCTGCCGCCCTCCGGAGGCGGGACGAGGCCCTCTGCGATAATGCTTGCAAAAACTGCCGCTTTCTGTTATAATGCTCCTGAAAACAAAAATGCGGCAGCTTTATGGGTGCTACCAACACCCGCAAAGCCTGCATAGGTGACGCATCCACCTACACAACGGCCAATGGCCGCACCGCATGGATATTATACGACAGGAGGCTCTTTTTGTAAAGGGCCTGGTCTGTTGTATTGTCCGCGCGGCCGTGCTGCCAAAGATCTCCTTTGCTGTGTAGGCTTTGCACCTGCACGGCGTTTTGGTTTTTTATCCTGGCCCCAGGGGCAGTGATGCCCCTGGGGCATAAAACAAAAGCTGTAAAGGAGAGATTTAGAATGGTAAAACACCTCAAAGAGGATCCTCTTACCTTGTGGGAAAAATTAGGTCTTTCTATTTTCGTACTAGCCTTGATCCTCTCGATCCTCTCAATGGTCATGGAAAACTCTGGTCCTTGCGATGAATACGGAAAGTCCTTTTGGGGGGCTGGATACTATGACTATACACAAACCATGACGCTCTGCGAGGACTGCGCCCGCACCTATTGGGCTCCTTTTTCCTATAAAGATTTTAAAAGATAGCGACATGACCGCCGCCACGAATATGTGGCGGCGGCTCGTTTTATCCAAACATAGAGAACAGGTCCATCTGGCTGGTCTCAGGCATATCGCCGAAGGCTCCGGCGTCCTTGAGCAGCTGGATATGGGTCTTGGACACCTTGGGACAGGCGGCGGATACCTCCTCGATAGAGATGAACTGCTTGCCCTCCCGCTGCTCCGCCAGGGAGACGGCAGCGGTCTCCCCCAGTCCGGCCACCGAGACGAAGGGGGGCCGCAGGGTGCCCCGCTCCTCGTCCACAGTGAAGCGGAGGGCCTCCGACTGATAGACGTCCATCCGGTCGAACTGGAAGCCCCGGAGGTAGAACTCGTAGCACACCTCCAAAGTGGTGAGCATGTCCTCCTCCACGGCGGTGGCCTCCTTGTCCTTGGCCACGATCTCCCGCATCTTCTTCCGGCACACGTCCATCCCCCGGCACATATAGGCTTCGTCGAAGGCCTTGGCCCGGATGGAGAAGTAGGCGGCATAGAAGGCCAGGGGGCGGTGGACCTTGAACCAGGCGATGCGGAAGGCCATCATCACATAGGCCACGGCGTGGGCCTTGGGGAAGAGGTAGGCGATCTTCTTGCAGGAGCCGATGTACCAGTCCGGGACCCCGGCGGCTTTCATCTCCTCCTCCGCCCCCTCGGGCAGGCCGCGGCCCTTCCGGACCGCCTCCATGATCTTGAAGGACCGCTTGGGGTCCATCCCCTTGGAGATGAGGAAGAGCATGATGTCGTCCCGGCAGCCGATGGCCTGGCCCACGGGGATGCCCTGCTGGAGGATCAGGTCCCGGGCGTTGCCCAGCCACACGTCGGTGCCGTGGGAGAAGCCGGACAGCCGCACCAGGATGTCGAACTGGTCTGGCTGGGTCTCCTCCAGCATCCCCCGGACGAAGGAGGTGCCGAACTCCGGGATGGCGGTGCCCCCGGTGGGGCCCAGGACCTTGTCATCCTCATAGCCCAGGGCCTTGGAGGAGGAGAACAGGGACATGGTATCCGGGTCGTCCAAGGGGATCTCCCGGGCGTTCACCCCGGTGAGGTCCTCCAGCATCCGGATCATGGTGGGATCGTCGTGGCCCAGCATGTCCAGCTTGAGGAGGTTGGACTCCATGGAGTGATATTCGAAGTGGGTGGTGATGATATCGCTGTTGGGGTCGTCGGCGGGGTGCTGGACGGGACAGAAGTCGTAGATCTCCTTGTCCTGGGGGATCACCACCATGCCTCCGGGGTGCTGGCCGGTGGTCCGCTTCACCCCGGTGCACCCGATGGCCAGCCGCTCCTCCTCCGCCTTGGAGGCCACCTTCCCCTTTTCCTCCAGATACTTCTTCACATAGCCGAAGGCGGTCTTCTCCGCCACTGTGCCGATGGTCCCCGCCCGGAACACGTGGGTCTGTCCGAAGAGCTCGAAGGTGTATCTGTGGGCGCTGGACTGGTACTCCCCGGAAAAATTCAGGTCGATATCGGGCACCTTGTCGCCCCCGAAGCCCAAAAAGGTCTCGAAGGGGATGTTGAAGCCGTCCTTGACGTACTTGGTGCCGCAGACAGGACAGACCGCGTCGGGCATGTCCGCCCCGCAGCCGTAGGGGTGGTCCGGGTCCTGGGCGTAGTCGAAGTCGGTGTGCTTGCACTGGGGGCAGCGGTAGTGGGCGGGGAGGGAGTTCACCTCGGTGATGCCCGACATGAAGGCCACCAGGGACGAGCCCACTGACCCCCGGGAGCCCACCAGATAGCCGTGCTCCAGGGAGTTCTGCACCAGCTTCTGGGCGGACATATAGATCACGTCGTACTTGCAGCGGATGATGTCCCCCAGCTCGGCCTCGATCCGGTCCACCACGATCTGGGGCGGGTCCTCTCCGTAGAGCTCACGGGCCTTGCCCCACACCAGCCGCTTCAGCTCCCCGTCGGAGTCCTCCAGCTTGGGGGCGAAGAGGCCCTTGGGCAGGGGCTCGATGGGGTCGCACCAGCTGGCGACCAGATTGGTGTTGGTCACTACCACCTCGTAGGCCTTCTCCCGGCCCAGATAGGAGAACTCCTCCAGCATCTCGGCGGTGGTCTTGAAGTAGATGGGCAGGTCCTCGTCGGCGTCCTCGAATCCCTTGGAGGCCAGGAGGATGTGCCGGTAGATCTCGTCCTCCGGATCCAGGAAGTGGACATCGCCAGTGGCGCACACCGGCTTGCCCAGCTCCTCCCCCAGGCGGACGATCTCCCGGTCGAAGTCCCGCAGTTCCTCCTGATCGCGGACCAGCCCCTTGCGGAGCATGAACATGTTGTTGCAGATGGGCTGGATCTCCAGGTAGTCATACCAGGAGGCGATCCGCTTCAGCTCCTCCCACTCCCTGCCGTCAGCCAGAGCCCGGAACAGCTCCCCCGCCTCGCAGGCGGAGCCCAAAATGAGGCCCTCCCGGTTGGCGTCGATCAAAGACTTGGGCATGATGGGGTAGCGCTTGAAGTGCTCCAGGTGGGACAGGGAGATCAGCTTGTACAGGTTGCGCAGCCCCGTCTGGTTCTTCGCCAGGACGATCAGGTGCTTGGGCTGGCGCTTGGCCTTCCCCTTCCCCCGGATGGTGCGCATATAGGGATCGATCTCGGCCAGGCTGCGCAGCCCGGCCTCCTCCAGCATCCGGAAGAAGTGGGGCAGCATATAGGCCACGGTGGCCGCGTCGTCGCTGGCCCTGTGGTGGTTGAAGGCGGGCAGGCGGAGGTGCTCGGCCACGATGTCCAGCTTATACTTGCCCAGCTGGGGCAGCAGGTTCTGGGCCAGGATCAGGCTGTCCACCGAAGGATTGGAGAACGGTATCCCATACCTGCGGCAGCCCGCAGCGATGAAGCCCATGTCGAAGTCGGCGTTGTGGGCGGCCAGAGGCCGGTCCCCCGCGAAGTCCAGGAAGGCGCGCAGGGCCTCCTCCTGGGAGGGGGCCCCCGCCAGCATCTCGTCGGTGATCCCGGTGAGGCGGACGATCTCCGGAGAGAGGATCCGCCCCGGGGAGACGAAGGTGTTGAAGGTGCCGGCGATCTCCCCGTTTTTCAGCACTGCCGCCCCGATCTCGATGATGACCTCATGCTTCTTGTTCAGGCCCGTGGTCTCCAGGTCGAAGCAGACGATCTCGCTGTCGAACGGGGCGTCCGTCTCCCCGTGGACCACCACCCGGTCGTCCACGTCGTTGACGAAGTAGGCCTCCACCCCGTAGAGGATCTTGATCTTCTTGGCCGAGTGCCAGGCGTCGGGGAAGGACTGGGCCACCCCGTGGTCAGTGATGGCGATGGCCGGGTGTCCCCAGGCCTCCGCCCGCTTGACCACGTTCCGGTCCGGGCCCAGCTTGGGGCTCACGCTGGTGAGGGCGTCCATGGCGGACATGGTGGTGTGGAGGTGGAGCTCCACCCGCTTCTCGGGGGCGGTGTCCTCCTTCATTTTTTTCTCCGCCGTGGTAACGGCCACCGGCTCCAGCACCATGTCGCCATAGAACCGGTCCATGTTCAGCCGGCCCTGGACCCGCACCCGCATCCCCTTCCGGATCCCGTCCACCAGGGGCCTGCCCTCGTCCCCGGGGAAGAACTTGTTCACCCGGATGGACCCGGTGTGATCGGTCATGTCGAAGGCCACCACCCAGGCCCCCCGCTTCTTCAGCTCCCGGTTGTCGATGGCGAAGACGTCCCCCTCCACCACCACCATGCCCATGTCCAGCTCCAGCTCTCCGATGGGGACGGGGGCCTTGGAGACCGCCTTGCCGAAGATGGCTCTGCCCTGGGGCTTCTTGTCCTTCTTCCCAGGGGCGGCGGGGCGGGCGGCGCTCTTCATCGCCGCCCTGCGCAGGGCCTCGGTGCGGGCGAAGGGGTCGGGATCGTCCTCCGGCTGTGTGTAGGGCGGGACGACCTCGGCCCGCCGCTTTTCAGGAACGGCACCTGTATCGGACGGCGCGCCGGGGTCGTCGCGCCCTACAGGATCCTCCAAGGCCGCCGCCTCGATCTTCACGCTGTTCAGGCCGTAGGCCCGACAGACCGCCTCCTCCGCCTGAGCCACGAGGTTGGGCCCCGCCCCGGCGGCCCCCTCCACCGCGATCTTGGCGCTTCGGCTGGCCTTGTCGATGGCGGCGGACGCGATCAGCCAGCCCTCCACCCCATTGGACAGCTCGGTCCACTGGCGCAGGGCGGCAAACATCTGCAAAAATGGTATTTTTTGGGACATGAAGCTTCCTCGTTTCTTTCGTCTCAGGCCTCCCCCCTGGTGAAGGCCAACGCTCCTATGTAGGGGCGGATAACATCCGCCCGTAATTTCTCGGTTTATCATTTGGCGGGCGCATAATATGCGCCCCTACGCGTCCGTCCGCTCTGGCGGCCAGGCCCAGTCGTACATGGGCCGGCCCCCTCTGTGCCAGATTTTGATATCCCGCCGGCCCCAGCCCTTCTCAATGGACTGGGAGGCCAGCATCAGCTCCTCGGAGAAGTAGGTGAAGGCGTTGCGCAGCACCGTCTCGTCGTCCCCCAGGCGCTCCAGAATGGTGACCTCGACGATGTTCTGCACATCGCCGTCGCCATTGGCGTACATATCCTCCACAAAATCCATATATTGGCGGATCATTCCCGGATTCTCGCTGGCCTCCAGTAGCGAAAAGAGGAGCGCGTTCAGCGTATCCCCGAAAAAAACGTGGCCCACCAGCTCGCCGTATCCTCTCAGGTGGTCCTGATACGCCCTCTGAAACTCTGGGAACCGGCGCACCAGCCGCCGAGCGAAGGTCTCCTTGGGCAGCTCCCGTTTCATAGCGTCTCAATTAGCTCAAACAGCTCGTCCACCAGCCGGTCCTGGGGGACCTTCTTCACGATCTCCCCCTTTTGGAAGAGCAGGCCCTCACCCACACCACCGGCGATGCCGCAGTCGGCGGCGGCGGCCTCTCCAGGGCCGTTGACGGCGCAGCCCATGACGGCCACGGTGATGGGCTTGTCCACCGTTTTCAGCCGCTCCTCCACCTGGTTGGCCAGGGCGATCAGGTCGATCCTGGTCCGGCCGCAGGTGGGACAGGAGACCAGCTCCGGGCCCTCCCGGCGCGCCCCCGCCGCCTTCAGGATCTCCCGGGCGGCATAGATCTCCTCCACCGGGTCGGCGGACAGGGACACCCGGATGGTGTCACCGATCCCCAGGGCCAGCAGTCCTCCGATGCCCACAGCGGACTTGAGGGTGCCCATCCGCACCGTCCCCGCCTCGGTGACGCCGATATGTAAGGGGTAGTCGCTGCGGCAGTGCATCAGCTGGTAGGCCCTCATGGCGGTCTGCACGTTTGAGGACTTCAGGGAGACGCAGATGTCCGTAAAGTCGTACTGCTCCAGCAGGCGGATGTGCTGGAAGGCGGACTCCACCATGGCCTCGGGACAGATTCGGCCGTACTTGGCCAGGATGGGCTTCTCCAGCGAGCCGCCGTTCACCCCGATCCGGATGGGGATACCCCGCAGCCGGCAGGCGTCGGCCACCTGCTTCACATAATACCGGCCTATGTTGCCCGGGTTGATGCGCACCTTGTCCGCCCCGGCGGCGATGGCCTCCAATGCCAGCTTGTGATCGAAGTGGATGTCCACTACCACTGGTATCGGGCTGTCCTCCTTGATCTTGCCCACCGCCCGGGCGGCCTCCATATCGGGGACGGCCACCCGGACGATCTCACACCCGGCGGCGGCCAGCTTCTTGATCTGGTCCACCGTGGCCTTCACGTCCTGGGTGGGGGTGTTGGTCATGGACTGGATGGTGACGGGGGCGCCCCCGCCGATGGGGACGCCGCCCACATGGATCTGTTTGGTCATGATTACCTCCCGAACAGCTTGCCCACGTCGCTGAGGGTGACGATCAGCATCAGGCACATCAGAGCCGCCAGACCGGCCAGATGGACGTAGCCCTCATACCGGGGCTCGATCCGTTTCTTGAACAGCTTATAGAGGATGGCGTTGAGGGCCAGGAAGAACACTCTCCCTCCGTCCAGGGCGGGGAGGGGGAGGAGGTTCATCACCGCCAGGTTGACGGCGATCAGGGCGGCCAGATAGCCCAGATCCCACATCGCGTCCAGGAGGGTGGGGGCCCGGCTGCCCACCTCGCCCATGATGTCCACGATCCCCACCGGTCCGGACAGGTCCCGCAGGCCCACCGCCCCGCTGACCAGGTCCCCCAGGCTGATCCACACCGTGCGGACGAAGTCCATACAGGTATCCCAGGCGTAGCGCAGCTTATCCATGAGACCGGCGGGCTCCCAGATCGCCCCCATGGTCATCCCCCGCAGGCGGGTGTAGTTCCCCGCCTCGTCGGTGCGCTCCTGATAGGGCAGGCGGACGTCCTCCAGCTCCAACCGCTGGCCGTCCCGTTCCACCACGAAGTCCAGCACATCCCCCGCCCGATTCAAATAGAAGCGGGCGTTGCCGTAGACCAGCACCTTGTGGCCGTCCACCTCCAGGAACCGGTCCCCCCGCAGCAGGCCGCAGTCCTCGGTGCCGTAGCCCTCGACCGGCCCTCCGTAGACCTCCGCGGCGAATCCCTCCGCTGGGGCGTAGAGCAGCGCCATGACGATCAGCCCGGTGAGGAAGTTCATCGCGGCCCCGGCACAGAGGATGACCGCCTGCTTCCACCCCGCCGCCCTGCCGAAGGCCCGGGGATCCGGGGAGTCGTCATCCTCCCCCTCCATGGCGCAGAAGCCGCCGATCGGCAGGATCCGCAGGCTGTAAAGGGTCTCGCCCCTCTCCCACTGGAACAGGGCGGGGCCCATGCCCACAGCGAATTCGTTCACCTTCACCCCCAGCAGCTTGGCCGAGGCGAAGTGTCCCAGCTCGTGGGTGGCCACCAGGACGCCGAAGATCAGGACCGCGATGATGATATAGAGCATAGATAGGGACCTCCAAACTGTGCGATATTGCAGCGAACGGCCGGGATGCAGGGCAAAGGCAGGGCCCTCGTCCTGCGCGATGTCATCCCGCCGCTTCTCGGGCCGCTGCGTCGGCGTCCAGGATGTCCTGCATGGTGGGCTCCTGGACGGCCTTGACCCGGGCCAGGGCACGCTCCACCTTGGCGGGGATATCCAAAAATCCGATCCTCCCCGCCAGGAACTGGGCCACCGCCGCCTCGTTGGCCCCATTGAGGATGGCTCCGGCGGTGCCGCCGGTTTTGGCCGCCTCCAGAGCCAGGGCCAGGCAGGGGAAAGCCGTCAGATCCGGGGCCCCGAAGGTGAGGGGCCCGCAGTTCCACAGGTCCAGAGGGGCGGAGGGTCCGGGCGTCCGCTTGGGCCAGGTGAGGGCATATTGGATGGGCAGGCGCATGTCCGGGGCCCCCAGCTGGGCCAGCATGGCATTATCACAGTATTCCACAAGGGAGTGGATGATGCTCTCCCGGTGGATCGCCACCGCGATCTTCTCCACCGGCATCCGGTACAGGTGCATGGCCTCGATCACCTCCAGGCCCTTGTTCATCAGGGTGGCGGAATCTACGGTGATCTTGGCCCCCATGGACCAGTTGGGGTGTTTTAGGGCGTCCTCCACCGTGATGTGCTCCAGCTCCTCCCGCTTTTTGCCGTAGAAGGGCCCGCCGGAACAGGTGAGGATCAGCCGTTTGACCTCCCCCCGGTCCCGGTTGGCCTCCAGACACTGGAAGAGGGCGGAGTGCTCCGAATCCACGGGATAGATCTTGGCCCCGTAGTCCTTGGCCTCCTCCAGCACCAGGGGCCCGGCGCAGACCAGGGCCTCCTTGTTGGCCAGACACACCCGCTTGCCCTCCCGGACGGCGGTCAGGGCAGGCCGCAGCCCCGCCATGCCCACCAGGGCGGCGATGGCCGTGTCGGCGCCGGGGAAGGCGGCCGCCTCCAGGACCCCCTCCAGCCCGCTCAGGACCCGGGTATCGGTGTCCGCCAGACGGACCCTCAGGTCGGCGGCGGCCCTCTCGTCCGCCAGGGCCGCGATCCGGGGCCTGAACTGCCGGGCCTGCGCCTCCATCCGCTCCGCGCTGGAGTTGGCCGCCAGAGCTACCGCCTCCATGCCGCAGGCGGCGATCACCTCCAGCGACTGCCGCCCGATCGAACCCGTGGACCCTAATACTGCGATCTTTTGGCTCATGATGAGCTCCTTTCTGCTCTCGCTCCCCCCTTTGGGGCGCTGTCAGCCGCAGGCTGACTGAGGATCGTATTTCGGCGAAGCCGAAATGTACGAAGTGATCCTGGATCTCGTTTACTTCGTATGTTCGCTTCGCGAACACGATCCTCCGCCCCAGTGTGCGCACTGGGGCACCTCCTTTCACTGGATAGCCGTTAGCAGCTTTGCCGCTTACGGCTATCGCGTCCCCCTTGCGGGGAAAAGGAGGCTCATGGTGCTCTCTATCTTGTTGCTGCTGCTTCAACGGTCTTGGCTCCCCCTCTGGGGGAGCTGTCAGCCGTCAGGCTGACTGAGAGGGCCCCTCCGCCCGCAGGCGGCCAGGGGGGCTCATCGCCTGCGGGCGGGACGGGGGCCCTTCTCCTACGTCCGCTCGTCCTTCCGGCCCATCAGGTAGTCCAGACTGACCCCAAAGTAGTCCGCTAGGAAGACCAGGCCAGGGACTTCGGGATAACCTTCGTCATACTCATAGCTTTGATAACTGCGTATATTTAAACCGCAGATCTCCGCCATTTCCCGCTGCTTTAATCCTCGCTCTTTCCGAAGTTCTTTCATCCGTTCACCAAAAGTTGCCATAATTCCTCCACGGCTCTTGACATGGCCTTTAAGACCGTATATAATTATGGTGTTAAAAACCACAAAGGAGTTGCTTATCATGGATGACATCCTCAAAACACTGTTCCTCGATAACCCTTACATCCCCGAGCAGGTCTGTGCGTTCTGCAAACAGCTCCCGGAGTTCCGGGAGGCGGAACGGGCTTATGAGGAGACTGCAGACCGGCTGAGGGCCCGGCTGGGCGCGGCAGAGGTCGATACCTTCGACGAGGTCCTCTCCCGATATCTTGCCCGATATGTCCACACCTATTATCTCTTCGGACTGTCCCTGCGTCAAGAGGTACTTTCCGCCCTGGGGCAGGCGGGGTAGACGCGGAACGCCCAAGGTCCCCGCCCAAAAGGCTCCTTTTGAAAGGAGCTGTCAGCCGAAGGCTGACTGAGGATTGCATTTTGTGAAACAAAACATACGAAGTAAATCAGCCATGCAGAGACCTCGTTTGCTTCGCACATTTTGGCTCCGCCAAAATACGATCCTCCGCCCCAGTGTGCGCACTGGGGCACCTCCTTTCAAAAGGAGGCTTTTCGCCTGCGGGCGGGACGGGGGGCTCAAAACGCCGGCAGGATCTCCACCAGCAGGAGGAGCATGGGGGCGGCGAAGGTGGTGGAGTCGAAGCGGTCCATCATGCCTCCGTGGCCGGGGAGGAGGGCGCCGTAGTCCTTCACGCCGCACTGGCGTTTGATCAGGGAGAAGGAGAGGTCACCGATCTCGGTGATGATGCTGCCCAGCAGGCCGTAGAGGGCCATGATGGGCAGGTCCACCGGGATCTGTCCGAAGCGCTGGACCAGCCAGCCGTAGACCAGCATGAACAGGCATCCCGAGGCGATCCCGCCGATGTAGCCCTCCAGTGACTTGTTGGGGCTCACCTGGGTGATCCCTCGGTGTCTCCCCAAAAAGACGCCGGCGAAGTAGGCCCCGATGTCGGTGGTGAAGGCGCAGATCACCGGGAGGAGGACGAGATACTCTCCGTTGCCGAACCGTTTGAGCTGGACCAGGGCGGACAGGAACAGGGGCACTCCCACCCCTCCGAAGAGGCACACGATGATGTGCTCGAACCGGATCTCTCTCTCGGTGCCGTACCGGCCCAGGGCGGGGAGGAACAGGGCCGCCATGAGGAGGATCGCCACCGCCCGGGCGGTCCAGCTGCCATAGCCCAGGGCGTGCCCCACGGGGATCGCGGCGGCAGCCAGGGCGGTGGAGATATACATGCCGTTGTGGTGGGCCACCTTCGCCGCCCGCAGCAGCTCGAAGGAGGCCATCGCGGCGATCCCGGCCACCACTGCCGCCAGCCAGACGGGGGGCAGGAAGAACAGCGCCGCCAAAAAGGCCGGGCCCAGGGCCAGGCCCACGACGATCCGTGTTGCCAACTCACACACCTCCAAACCGGCGGTCCCGGCTCTGATACGCCGCGATGGCCCGGTGGAGCTCCTCCTTAGAGAAGTCGGGCCAGAGCACGTCGGTGATATAGAACTCCGAGTAGGCGCACTGCCACAGCAGGAAGTTGGACAGCCGCAGCTCTCCGCTGGTTCGGATCACCAGGTCCGGGTCGGGGACCCCTTTGGAATAGAGGTAGCCCCCGAACTGGTCCGCGCTCAGGCGGTCCGGGTCGGCCTTCCCCTCGAAACAGTCTCGGGCGAAGGCCCTTGCCGCCTGGAGGATCTCGTCCCGGCCCCCATAGTTCAGGCAGACGTTCACCTGACAGCCCTGGTAGCGGCGGGAGATCTCCCGGGTGCGCTCACACAGCTGGCGCAGCTCGGGCGTCAGGGGGGAGAGGTCGCCGAAGAACTCCATCCTCACCCTGTCCCGCTCCATCCGGCTGATGGCCTCCAGCAGGTACTTCTTCAAAAGGCCCATGATGGCCCCCACCTCCTCCTCCGGCCGCTTCCAGTTCTCGGAGGAGAAGGCGTAGACGGTGAGGTAGTCCAGGCCGATGTCCCGGCAGTAGGTGGCGATGGTGCGGAAGGTCTCCGCTCCAGCGGCGTGGCCGGCGGTCCGGGGCAGTGCCCTCCGTCTCGCCCAGCGGCCGTTGCCGTCCATGATGATGGCGATATGCCGGGGCAGACGGGAGAGGTCCGCCCCGGTCTGGGCCGGATCGGTCTTTTTGGGGAAGAGGGCCATAGCGGTCGCTCCTTTGTCGTTTTCAATCAAAGGCCCCCTTTCTCAAGGGGGCCTGTTTCATTTATCCAGGTTTTCGGTCACGATACCCAGAGCTTCCAATTTGGCCTTTGCCGTTTTGATCTGATAGTCGATCTCTTCATCCCGATTCGGAGCCGCCTTGATCCTTTGCAGCTTGGTATATTCTTCGATCAAAGCAGCTGCCTGTTCTTTTTCTGTCATGATCTCATCCATTCCTTTCTGCCTCCCATCTGCAGCCGATCTACACCGCCATGAGCTCCTTCTCCTTCTTGGCGGTGAGGTCGTCGATGTCCCTGCACCGCTTGTCGGTCAGCTCCTGGAGCTCCTTCTCCAGCTTCTTCTGGTCGTCCTCGGTGAGCTCGGACTTCTTGGTCTTCTTCTTGACGTCGTCCATGGCGTCCCGGCGGATATTGCGCAGGGCCACCTTGCCCTCCTCGCCGTACTTGCGTACCTGCTTGGTCAGCTCCTTGCGGCGCTCCTCGGTGAGCTGGGGGAAGGCCAGGCGGATCACACGGCCGTCGTTCTGGGGGTTGATCCCCAGGTCGGAGGTCTGGATGGCCTTCTCGATGGCCTTGAGCAGGGACATGTCATAGGGCTGGACGGTCAGGGTCCGGGGGTCGGGGGAGCCGATGTTGGCCACCTGGTTCAGAGGGGTGGGGGCGCCGTAATACTCCACCGTGATCCGGTCCAGCACGCCGGCGTTGGCCCGGCCCGCCCGGACGGCGGCGAAATTGGACTTGACCACCTCGATGGTCTTCAGCATCCTCTCATCATAGCTCACGATCTCAGGGCTCATGGTCTTTCCGCTTCCTTTCTTCCTTGTCTTCTAAAAGTCTGCCGGCCTCTGTGCCGCCGCACCGGGCCGTGCCGGGGCCGGCGGGCGCCCGGCCGTCATCTGATACGTGGTATCCGCCGGGGCATCAGCCCACGATGGTCCCCACTTCCTCGCCCATGACGGCCCGGATGATGTTCTCCGGATCCTTGAGGGCGAAGAGGAGGACGGGGATCTTGTTGTCCATGGACAGGGAGGTGGCGGTGGTATCCATCACTGCTAGGTGCTGGGCCAGCACCTCGTCGTAGGAGATCTTGCTGTATTTCCTGGCTGTGGGGTCTTTCTTGGGGTCGGCGGAGTAGACCCCGTCGATGTTCTTGGCCAGGAGGATCACATCGGCGTCGATCTCCGCGGCCCGGAGGACGGCGGCAGTGTCGGTGGAGAAGAAGGGGTTGCCGGTGCCGCAGCCGAAGATGACCACCCTCCCCTTCTCCAGGTGCCGGATGGCCTTGGACCGGATATACGGCTCCGCCATGGCCTGCATGGCGACGGCGGTCTGGACCCGGACCTCCACCCCCTTCTGCTCCAGCACGTCGGCCACGGCCAGGGCGTTGATGCAGGTTGCCAGCATCCCCATGTGGTCCGCCCGGACCCGCTCCATGGCGCCTCCGCCGTCCTTCACTCCCCGCCAGAAGTTGCCGCCGCCGACCACCACGCCCACCTGGATCCCCAGGCCCACGCAGCGCTCGATCGCGCCGCACACCTGCCCGATGACCTGGAAGTCCAGGCCCCGGGAGGCCTCTCCCGCCAGGGCCTCGCCGCTGATCTTCAAAAGTACCCGCTTATACTTGGGCTGCTCCATCAAACACCACTCCTGTCTTTTTTCCTGTCCCCTATTTTAATATATTTTTCACCGTTTGCATAGAGGGTAAGCCAAACTTTTTCAGATCGTCCATAAAATACCGGGGACGGGAGGGCCGGGACGCCCTGCTCCCCAAAAGATCGGAGATCCCCCTCCTGCATTTTCCCCGCTTCGTGTATGTTCGTCACCTACGCCCTGGTGCTGGCTGGTGCGATCTGACCCCGCCCTTTGATCAAAATGCTGGATCCGTCTCCCTATCCCGAAAAAATAACGTGGAGAAATTCGAGAAAAGCATTTGACATTTGGACCCGGATCCTTTATAATATCCTGCGTACCATTCTGCGAGTATGGGGGACCGCTCCCCAGGGAGGAAGGCCATGCGTCTGGATCTGCGCGATATCATCCATGTCCCGGACGCCAAAAAGACGTTCCAGTTCCAGCTGGACCTGTCCGAAGTGGACTTCTACGGAAGCCGTCCGATCCTCCGCCCTGTGGAGGTCCGGGGCAGCGTGACCAACCACGCCGGGGCCCTGGTGCTGGAAGGGACGGCCTGCTCCCTCCTGGAGCTGACCTGCGACCGCTGCGGGAAGGAGATCTCCCGGGAGAAGACGGTCGTGCTGGACAGTCTGGCCGCCCAGGAGCTGGAGGACGAGGAGAACGACGACATCCTCCTGCTGGACGGCACCGAGCTGGATCTGGACGAGGCGGTCACCACCGCCTTCATCCTCGCGATGGATACCAAAAACCTTTGCTCAGACGACTGCAAAGGGCTGTGCGCCAAGTGCGGAGCCGACCTGAACCTCGGCCCCTGCGGGTGCGGACCTGATGTCGATCCAAGACTGGCGGCCCTTGCGCAGCTGTTGGATAAGGAAGCTGAGTGAGTAGTAGATGTGCCCTGACCGGCACAGCCGAAGGAGGTGTCACCCATGGCGGTCCCCAAGGGAAAAGTATCCAAGGCCCGGCGCGATAAGCGGCGCAGCTCCCACTGGAAGCTGGAAACTCCCGGTATCGTGACCTGCCCCAAGTGCGGGGCTTACCGGCTGCCTCACCGTATGTGCAAGAATTGCCTGACCTATAACGGCCGTTCCTTCGGCCAGGTCGAGGCCCAGCAGTAAGCGTGAACATCAAGGCCCCCCGGCGTTCAGCCGGGGGGCCTGTCCTCATCTCTGGGGCCGCTCCTCCTCCGAGGCGAAGCGGACGGTCTGGCCGTTGACCTCCACGTCCTCCCCGGCGGGGATCAGCAGATACTTCCTGCCGTCGATGATCCTGGTCTCCACCAGATAGCTCTGCTCCGGGTCCACCGACAGGGTGGCCTGGCCGGTCTTGACCTCGAAGCGCCCGGCGTCGATCAGGTTGGCCGGGCTGAGCACCGCCCCCGCTCCGAACCGCTCCTCACAGTTGGCCCTGAAGGCGCCGATCCGCGCTTCGTCCACGCCGCAGTCCCGGAGCATCCCGCCGATCTCCCCCACCGTCAGGGCCAGGGGCTCCGGAGACCGGCTCTCCTTGTGCTGGCCGATCTGGTCCGCCAGCCGTTCATGGACCGACCGGACCACCTCCACCGTGAAGGAATCCTCCAGAGCCTGGGACAGGGCCTCCTGGAAGGCCTCCCGCTGCTCGGCGGCGGACATGGGGGGCTCGGTATGGAACACGGCGTCGATGAACTCCTGGTGGATCTGGTCCGGCTTGCGGGAGTAGAACAGGGCGTTATAGATGTTGGCCGTCCGGCCGTCGAAGGCGGGGAAGAGGAAGCCCAGCTCCGGCGCCGACACCACCTGCCCGGCGGTGTAGTGGAACTCGTTGTCCCCGGGGAAGTAGCCCAGCTCGGGCCGGCCCTGCTTCACCGGACAGACGCAGCACAGGAGATAGGTGAAGACCTCCTCCCCCTCACCGGCCCGGTCCTCCCCGTCCTTCCCCCGGCGGGGGACGTCATAGGGGTCGCAGGCCAGCAGGAGGAGATAGCTGTCCTCCCCCATATCCAGCCCCTGGATCGCCTTTCGATAGAAGGACGCCCGGGCCTGGGCGTCCTTCAGGCCGCTGGACCGCAGGGCGGTGAGGAGGCGGTGCTCCTCGCTGTCCATCACCTGCTGGGTGGAGAAGACGATGTCGATCAGGTTCTTGCCCAGTGTCCCGGACAGGGCCTTCTTCAAAAGGCCCAGATACTTCTCCGCCTCCTCCTGGGGCATGGCCCCCAGGGATTCGTCCAGGTCGGAGACGATCTCCCCCTTGCCGTTGACGAAGCAGCCGTAGATCCGGCTCACGGCGCTCTTCTCCAGGCGCCACCGGCGGCGCAGCTCGCTGACTTCTTTTTGATTCATATGTGGACCTCACTGTCTCTGATGTGATGTCGCCCCTGCCGGGGCAGGGGCGCGGCGTGCTCTATGATAACACATCTTGGGGAAAAAAGCGATCGTTTCTGCGGAGGGGACAAGATCAGTCCCCCTGGCCGCCCTCCTCCCCCAGGATGAACATGGGCCGGGCCTCGTCGAAGAGGTCCACCATACCGCAGTAGTTGAGCACCTCATACTTCCACAGCCAGTCCCTTTGGACCTCGTCCAGCTCGGATTTGGAGCGGAACTGCCCGTCGCCGGTGACGAAGCCCACCGGGGTGATGGCGGGGAGCACCTCATACAGCTCCAGCAGGAACTCCATGTACCCGGTGGTGGGCAGGCCGGCGGCCTTGGCGGTGATGGCCCCCAGGTAGTTGGGGCTCACTACCACGTCCCGCATCTCCGGGATATCATAGTTGGCCCAGATGAAGAAGGGGACGGCATACTGCTCCATGACCTCCTCGGTGGTCCGCTCCGACAGCTTCTTGCCGTACAGCTTTTCATAGAAGGCGTTGGTCAAAGGGGGCTGGTGGTCGCCGAAG
This sequence comes from bacterium 1xD42-67, assembly GCA_003612335.1. Classification (GTDB taxonomy): domain Bacteria; phylum Bacillota; class Clostridia; order Oscillospirales; family Oscillospiraceae; genus Lawsonibacter. Next base: position 6,817 of record RAYO01000022.1, on the reverse strand, counting down.
AAGACCACCAGGGTGGGCTCCTCCCGCTGGCTGTAGTAGCCGATCAGCTCCTCCAGGGCCTTGTCGCTCTCCCGCATCAGGGCCAGGAACTGCTCTGCGGAGCGGTCCGCCGCCTTCAGTCTGTCGGGGAGGCGGATGGTCCGCTCCAGGTTCCGCCAGCTCTGGGCGTAGCCGCTGTGGTTCTGCATGGTCACGTTGAAAAAGAAGCTGGACGCCTCCTCCTCGGTGGTGCGGAAGATCGTCTCATAGTCCGACTTGTCGGAGATGTAGCTGCGGATCAGATAGGGGGCGGAGACGTCCTCCTCATACATCTGCCGGTCGAAGCCCAGATACTGGTAAGCCAGCACCCGGTTCCACCCCGAGGACTTATAGGGGTGGAAGGCGGTGGTGGCGTAGCCCTGGCTCCCGGCCAAGGCGGCCAGGGAGGGCATGCCCTCCTCCACATAGAGCTGATAGGCCACAGTGTGAGGGGGCTGGAACAGACTGGTGAAGCCGGTGAGGTATTCGAACTCGATGGTGGCGGTGCCGCCCCCGGTGACCGAGGAATACATCAGCCCCTGGATCGTATCCTCCTCCAAGGAGTGGAGGAAGGGGGTGGGATCCTCCGAGACCTCCAACTCATCGAAGATGGTCAGGTCGCCGAAGGACTCGTTCATGATCACCACGATGTCCACCGGCCGCCGGCCGGGGTCCCCCGCCGTTCCTGGGTGCTCCTCCATCAGCTCCAGGACCAGCTCTTTCGAGTAGTCCCGGGGCTTGTCGATGGAGGAGTACCGCAGGGCGATGGAGAAGTTGAGGAGGAAGCCGTTGCGCTGGGTGACCCACTGCTGGGTGTAGATGTCCAAGGCGGGGAGCATCCCGGTGCAGAAGAAGGCGTAGCAGTAGCAGATCATGCTCCCCCACAGGGCCGTCGAGGCCAGGGCCCCCACCTTGGCCCGCCTCCTCTGGGGCGGGCAGACCGCCACGAGGAACAGATACACCACCAGCAGGATCGCCGCCTGGCCGATGTAGGGGTCCATGGAGTAGTCGAAGCCCCCGGCCACGTTGGCCGCGGTGCGCCAGCCGGTGATGTCCGCCGGGAAGAGGATCCGCCCCCGGAACCGCAGCACGTAGTGGTCCACCAGGCCGAAGAGGAAGCAGAAGACCGCCCCCGCCGCCGCCGCCCGCCGGTTCCGGCCCAGGACGAGGCGCAGGGCAGTGAAGATGATGTAGTAGAACACCATGTTCATCAGGACCTGCCAGTCGGCCAGATCCCGGAACACGTCGTTCTCGTTCAGGATCTCCACCATCCACAGGCAGGTCCAGGGGCCCAGCAGGAGGACCAGCCGGGAGGCCCACTTGCCCGGGTGGTCCTGGACGTCCCGCACCAGGCGGGGGAATGTGTCCCTGTAAAGCAGTCCTCTCATTTCCGTCCCTCCAACGCGGCCCGCGCCGCGGCAGTCAATACAATAGGATAGCGATCTTTTTTGAAAATGCAAGGGGCCGTCTCCAACTTTAAAAAATTTTTAATGTTGCCGCTCCCCCATATAGACGCAGGATCTCCCCCCGCTGTTCCCGGCAGGGGAAAATTTTTCCCGTCCAGCCGCAGATCCGGTCCCGCCCGGACCGGGGCGCTGTCCCCTGGGGCCCCTTCTTGCCCATTTATACAAAATTTCGCCGGGAGGCCTGGCAATCTTGAATTTTTATCTATTGACTGTGCATATTTATCGGAGTATAATCCCCACAGTGCCCAAAGATCCGGGCGCTCTATCCCGCATCCGAACGCATTTGAAAAGGAGTTTTAGAAATGAAGAAGATCCTTGCTTTGACCATGGCTGCCGCGATGGTCCTGTCCCTGGCCGCCTGCGGCGGGAACAGCGACAAGGGGAGCGGCAGCTCCAACGGCAGCAGCTCCAACGGCGGCGGCTCCGCCGGCCCCATCTCTGTGTACACCAACGCCTATTTCGCCCCCTTCGAATACTACGACGGCACCGATATCGTAGGCGTGGACGTAGACGTCATGGATAGGGTGGGCGAAAAGCTGGGCCGCAAGGTCAGCTACACCAACGTGGAGTTCGGCACCATCATCGACACCGTCTCCGCCGGCAAGCTGGCCGACGTGGGCGCGGCAGGCATCACCATCACCGCCAGCCGGCAGGAACAGGTGGACTTCTCCGACCCCTACTTCACCTCCGTGCAGTATGTGATCTTCCCCGCCGGGACCATGACGGCCGACGGGACCGACGGCGACGTGAGCTACATCCTCTGGGACTCCCTGGCCGGCAAGAAGATCGGCGTCCAGGCCGACACCACCGGCGACATCTATGTGGACATGGAGATCAACGCCGCTGACGGCGACGACTACGACCTGGGCCGGGACGGCGTGCTCCTGGGCTCCGGCGCCGAGGAGACCCGCTATGACAGCGCCCAGCTTGCGGCGGACGCCGTGGGCGCGGGCCAGGTGGACGTGGTGGTGGTGGACCAGCTCCCCGCCTCCTACATCGTGGACAAGAACGACGGCTTTGAATGCGCCGCCCTGTACTACGCCGCGGGCACCGACGGCGCATCGGCCCCCTTCCCCACCGAGGAGCAGTACGCCATCTGCGTCACCAAAGGCCAGGACGAGCTGCTCGACGCCATCAACGCGGTGCTCTCCGAGCTGGGCGAGGACGGCATCAACAGCCTGGTGATGGAGCACATGGGCCTGAAATAAGCGCATACTGTGGCGGAACGGTACCCTCAGGCACTGTTCCGCCACATGAATATAGCAGAAAGACGGTGGGATGATGACCTTTATAGAGAAATTCACCCTGATCTTCACCAACGCGAAATATCTGGACAGTATGCTGACCGGCCTGCGTATGACCCTTGCTATCTCGGTGGGCGCGTCGGTGCTGGGCCTGGTGCTGGGGACGATCGTGGCGCTGGTGGGGCTGGCCAAGTCCAAGAACCCGCTGATGAAGCTGCCCAAGCTGGTATGTGCGGTCTATGTCACCGTGGTGCGGGGCACCCCCATGGCGCTGCAGCTGTTCATCATGGCCTTCGTGGTCCTGGCCATCCGGGGCTTCCCTCTGGTCGTCACCGCCATCATCGCCTTCGGGGTGAACTCGGGGGCCTACGTGTCTGAGAACATCCGCGCAGGGATCCTGTCCGTAGACATCGGACAGACCGAAGCGGGGCGCTCCCTGGGGCTGTCCGCCGGCGCCACGATGCGGTACATCGTCATCCCCCAGGCCATCAAGAACGTGATCCCCTCGATCGGGAACGAGCTGATCGCTCTGATCAAAGAGACCTCCATCGTCAGCATGATCGGCATGTATGACCTGACCGCCGCCGCCAAGAACGTGGGCAGCGGACAGAACCTGGCCAACTACCTGGCCCCCATGACGGTGGCGGCCCTGTTCTACCTGGTCATCGTATATGTGCTCACCTTCGTCATCAAACAGATCGAGAGGAGGCTGCGTCAAAGTGATCGACGTTAAAGACCTGTCCAAGTCCTTCGGCGGCCACCTGGTGCTGGACGGCATCTCTGAGCACATCAGCCTGGGGGAGAAGGTGGTGGTGATCGGCCCCTCCGGGTCGGGCAAGTCCACCTTCCTGCGGTGCTTGGATCTGCTGGAGGTCCCCACCAAGGGGACGATCACCTTCGAGGGCACGGTCATCACCGATCCCAAGGTGAAGATCGACAAGGTCCGCCAGCAGATGGGCATGGTCTTCCAGCACTTCAACCTCTTCCCCAACATGACCATCCGAAAGAACATCACCCTGGCCCCGGTCCAGACCAAGCTGATGAGCCAGGAGGAGGCCGATCACGTGGCCCAGGTCCTCCTCCAGCGGGTGGACCTGGCCGACAAGGCAGACAGCTATCCCAGCCAGCTCTCCGGTGGACAGAAGCAGCGGATCGCCATCGTCCGGGCCCTGGCCATGCGGCCCAAGGTGATGCTCTTCGACGAGCCCACCTCCGCCCTGGACCCGGAGATGGTGGGCGAGGTGCTGGACGTGATGAAGGAGCTGGCCCAGGAGGGCATGACCATGGTGGTGGTCACCCACGAGATGGGCTTCGCCCGGGAGGTGGCCAGCCGGGTCCTCTTCATGGACGGGGGCCGCATCCTGGAACAGGAGGCCCCCCAGACCTTCTTTGCCCGGCCCCAGCACCCCCGGACCCAGCTCTTCCTGTCCAAGGTCCTGTGAGGCGCAGGCGAAACGTGCGAAGCGACCGAGGCCGGCGCAGACCTCGTTTACAAGGAGCCCTGCCCGCTGCGGCGGGGACAGGAGTTTTATGACAGTTCGAGAAGACGGTCATCCCATTCGGGATGACCGTCTTCGTTCTTTTCCCAGGAGGATATGGCAAGACAGCGGCAGCCTCTGTCCTGTAAAATAGAGCTCCACAGGGACAGCCTGTGAGCCAAATATGAAACGGAGGGGCTCTTATGCCAGAACAGATCTATGGATATATCCGGGTATCCAGCACCGACCAGAACGAGGACCGGCAGATGATCGCACTGCACAGCCGGCAGGTCCCAGAGAGGAACATCTATATGGACAAGCAGTCCGGCAAGGACTTCGACCGTCCTCAGTACAAAAAGCTGGTGGAACGGCTGAAGCCGGGCGACCTGCTCTATATCCTGAGCATCGACCGGCTGGGACGCAACTATGAGGAGATCCAGCGCCAGTGGCGGGTCCTGACCAAGGAGTCCGGCGTAGATATCTGCGTCATCGACATGCCCCTGCTGGACACGCGCAGCGGTAAGGACCTGATGGGCACCTTCATCGCCGATCTGGTGCTCCAGATCCTCTCCTTCGTCGCCCAGCACGAGCGTGAGAACATCCGCCAGCGCCAGGCCCAGGGCATCGCGGCGGCCAAAGCCAGGGGCGTCCGGTTCGGCAGGCCCCCCAAGCCCCGCCCCTCCAACTACCACAGCGCCTATCTGCGCTGGCGGTCCGGCGCCATCACCGGCACCGCCGCCGCCAAGGAGCGCGGGATCCCTCTGTCCACCTTCCGCTACTGGGCGGAGCGCTATGAGCGCCCCTGCCCGACCTAGAGGCTTACAAAAAGGTACACCTTTCTGTAAAGGGATATCACTTACAAAATTATTTCTGGAATATATTGAATATCTGTCATTTTTATGATATCCTTAACTATCCAGATAAATTTCAGATATGCCGGAGGATGGGATGAAAGGTGTGCCTTTCTGCGGCATGTCCCACGCTCAGAAAGGCAGGGCCCATATGGAACAGCGCCTATCCTCCCACGTCCAGCCCCCGTCCGGCACGCCCGCCGAGGCCGGTCCGTCATCGAGGAAGCCGGGCGGGCACAGCCGTAAAAAAGTGGACCTGACCGGACAGCGGTTCGGCAGGCAGGTGGTCCTGCAGCCGGCGGCCAACATCGGTGACCGGACGGCCTGGCTCTGCCGGTGCGACTGCGGGCGGGAGAGCGTGGTCAAGACCTGCCACCTGCGCAGCGGCCACACTACCAGCTGCGGCTGCTCCAAGTCGGGGGCCACGGGCCTGCAGTCCCTCACCTATGTGGACGGCACCTGTGTGGAGATGCTGCGGGCCAAGACGGTGCGGCGGAACAACACCAGCGGCGTCCCCGGCGTGGAGTGGCGTGCCTCCAAAAAGGTGTGGCGGGCGTCGATCTGCTTCAAGGGGAAGCGGCACTATCTGGGCAGCTATGGGAAATTCGAGGACGCGGTAGAGGCCCGCAAGCGCGCGGAAGCGGACCTGCACGACGATTTTCTGCGTGGGTTCATTGGCCCGACCGAGACCCAAGAGGCCGGAAGCTGATCCCTATATATCAACGATCGAGAGAGGAGGGCCCGCGATGAGGGATGATCCGCCCTGCACCTGTCCCGCCGCCGCAGACGCCGCCGGCGGCGGGGAGACGAGGAGGCGACTCGGGCAAACCATGGGAAACTGTGGGACTGCAAAGCTATGGGAACTAAGGTATCGAGATGACAGATCGACGATGCTATGTTAGCCCGGCTGCTGGAACGACACTTTAGCATCCCGTCCGAAAGGGCGGTACGCAAAGCAAGGGGCCTAAATCGCCGGCGCCCCAGCCGGGCCTGTCCACGCATCCAGCGCGGACGCCCGGAAGAGAAGACCGTCCCGCGCCGTCCTGCCCCCGGGCAGGGATGGGGCGGGCCCCTGCGGCGGCGACATGGCAGCCCAGCCGCCGGATACTTTGCATCCGAGCGACACCGGCAAAGAAAGGAAGGAAGAGAATGACGAAACTGAAACGATCTGGCAAACGCGGCCTCGCCTTGGTCCTAACCCTGACGATGTGCCTGAGCCTGATGCAGATCACCGCTTTCGCGGACCCTGCGGAGGATCGGCCTATCCAGCTCACTGTAGGTGAGACATGGGACCTGAGCGCTGAAGTCTCGGGTCTGGAGGGGAGCTGGACTTCCAGCGATCCCCAAGTCCTGACTGTGGACGGCGGCGTGGTCACAGCCGAGGGCCCCGGTACTGCCGAGGTCACGTTCAGCGTAACGAAACAGACCCTGGGCCCTGCACCTGTGGTCCCGGAGGTCCCCGTGGTCCCGGAGGTGCCCGAGGCCCCTGTCGACCCCGAGGCTCCTGTCGACCCCGAGGCCCCTGTCGACCCCGAGGCCCCTGTCGACCCCGAGGCCCCTGTCGACCCAGAGGCCCCTGTCGACCCTGAGGCTCCTGTCGACCCTGAGGCTCCTGTCGACCCTGAGGCTCCTGTCGACCCAGAGGCTCCTGTCGACCCAGAGGCCCCTGTCGACCCAGAGGCTCCTGTCGACCCCGAGGCCCCTGTCGACCCCGAGGCCCCTGTCGACCCCTCTGAGCCTGACAACAGCGGCTCTGACGC
>RAYO01000021.1 GCA_003612335.1 bacterium 1xD42-67 | reverse complement strand
AGTGCTTGCATTTTCTCATGAAAAAACCTTCTCCTTTATACCTTTATTGAACTGCATCCACTAACTTAATGACATTGACCACTCCACACGGCTGTTGAAGCCGTACCAACTCCAGTATGGCTGACCGCCCACATTGCCCACCTGGGACAGTGCCACGGCCACGATCTCGCCGCTGGAACCGTAGAGAAGCTTGTTCCACATGGCGCGGATATCCTCCGTCAGCAGCTCGTCCAGAGCGGCGTTCTGCTGATCCGTGAACGAATAAAACACCCGCATATCGTCCGGCGTCCTGGGCGTGACCGTAATGGTCAGCACCTTCTCCGTCCAGGCGGGGGTTTCGCCCTCGGCTGGATGATCTATGTCCGTCTCCACCGTGGTGATTTTCGTCATATCCCAGAATACCACCCGCAGCTTCTCCACTGTATCTGGGTCCAGAACAGCCACGGACGCTCCATCCGCCGCTCCAGTAGTCTTGGCGGCGAATACCGCAAACACATCCGCCCAAGACGGAGGACGGCCCTGGATATCCACCCGGTCATAGGTCCCACCGTTCTGGAGGGCGGACAGCCTGTCCGCATACTCGCTGTTGATCTGGGCGATTGCTGATGTAGGGGATACCGCATCCGGGGAACTGCCATCCGCGAAAAAGATGCCGAAGGGCGAAGCGATCAGCAGGCCCACGATACAGATCAGCACCATCACCACGAGTACCACCCAGCCCCCGGCGGCGATGGCGGCGATCAATTCCTGCGTGGCCGCAATGGCCGCTTTTATCGCCGCCACAGTGGCTTTGGCCGTAGCCTTGGCGGTGGTCGCTGTAGCCTTTGCCGTGGTACGTGTGGCCTGTACGCCCCTCTGGGTGGCCTTTACGGCGGCCTGGGCGGATCTCTGGGCAGTCTTGGCCGTCTGCTGGGCAGTTTTCGCCGTCCACTGTGTAGTCTTGACGGCTTGCTTGGAGGAATGCTCCGCTGTTTTGATAGTCTGACGGGCTGCGCGCTGGGTAGTCTTTCTCCCGGAACGAGCCGTTTTAACAACAGTCTGTCCGCCGCCCCGCACAGGCGGGGAGGCAGGGGCTTCCCCACGCACAGGCTTGGCCGGAGCATACTTGCCCTGACCTCCGGCATATCCGTGCCGCGCCGGAGCGGAAGGGGCGGTAACCTCGTTGCGCTTGACTTGTGTATTGGAGCTGCGGCCTGGGTGCCGGGCTTCCGCCCGTTTCATGGCGGCGGTCCGGCTGCGCTCCTGCATAAACTTCCGCTGGCCCTGGCTGAACGCCTGGGACGGCTGCTCTGAGTCCATCGCAGCCTGTCTCTGGATGCAGGTATCTCTGGTTTTGATTGACAGTCGTTCCTGCGGCGTTTTCCTGCCGGGTGGGGGAGCATCTGCCCTTTGATCATGGGGAGCGCCAGCGATGGTTTCCCTTATTCTGATCTGTGGCAGTTCCGACCTGCCATGTATCGCTGGCTCCATACCTGAGTGGACATCATAGACGGCAGATTCTCTTGCCCTGATCTGCGGCAACTCTGGCCCAAACTGGCGTATTGGCGGCGTATCCGGGCGGGGATCATGAACAGCGGACTGCCTGGTTTTGATCCCCGCCCCTCTCATCCGCTCCCCAGAGGACGGCCCAACCCTGCCGCTTTCAAGGGACGGAGCATCGACACCACGCTCCCTGGCGGAAACAGCTTCCCGCGTTTTGATACGAGGATGTTCCCGTGGGGAAGGTTCATGGGGGGAGGATGGTCCTGCCGGAGATTCTGGGGACGGCTCTGCCGCAAATCCCTGCATAGGCGGGTCTGGCTCAGTATGCGGCTCCTCATGTGGTTTCCGGCCTTTGGCGGATTTTTTCTTTTTCAGCAGAGTCTCCATGCCGCGCATGGTCCGCCGTACTCCATCGGCGGCAGCGTCCTCGATCCGGTCGCCGCCGTAGTCACTGGCCTGCCCACGCTGGGCGGCCTCCCGGAGCTGACCCCGCAGACGCTCCGTACCGTCATCCAGACCACGGCGAACAAGTTCCTTCGGCGCGGCCTTGACCTTTTCCTTTAATTTCTTTCTTGTTTTGTGTTTTTCCTTAATTTTTGCGATAATCTACCACCTCACTTTACATTCTTCGGCATTTTATGTTACACTGTCCCCCAAAGGAGGGATCGTTTATGGAAGAGATTCGCAGGTGTGAATGGGCCGGCCCCGACCAGATATACATTGATTATCACGACAACGAGTGGGGCCAGCCCCTCCACGATGACAAAAAACTCTTTGAGATGCTGATCCTGGAGGGGATGCAGGCCGGACTGGCATGGATCACAGTGCTGAAAAAGCGGGAAGCTTTTCACAGTGCCTTTGACAATTTCGATCCCCAAAAGGTCGCGCTTTACGATGATGCAAAGGTCGAAGACCTTATGGCGGACGCTGGGATCATCCGGCATCGGGGCAAGATCAACGCCGCCATCGGCAACGCAAAAGCCTTTCTTGAAATACAGCGGGAGCATGGCAGTTTTGATGCGTTTATTTGGGCCTATGCTGGAGACACGCCTATCATTAATGCGCCGTGCAGCATGGCGGAACTGCCCGCGTTCACCCCGCTGTCCGACCAAATCAGCAAGGACTTGAAAAAACGGGGTTTCAAGTTCGTGGGGTCCACCATCGTCTATTCGTTTATGCAGGCTGTTGGGATAGTGGATGACCACATGATTTGGTGCCCCTGGCATACGAATAACAGAAAATAAACCGGAAATTCAGGCGGTGCTTGTCTCACTCAGCTTGGTGGACATCAAGCGGTAGAGCCGGTTCTTGGGGAAATTGTCCATAAAGGGCACGATGGCGCTGCCGCACTTGATGAGGCCCCTGCCGAAGTCCACGTTGGTGATGTAGGAGAGCTGGTTGTCCGAGATGTTCAGCAACCGTGCCAGCTCCGCCCGGTCGGTGGCCGCCTGGTTCAGCATGACCAGGAACTCGCTGTTGGCCAGCATGGTCCGGGCGGTGTGGGACTGGAGAAGGTCATCCACATTCTGAGTTAAACCAGTACAGCAGGCTCCGTACTTTCTGACACGTTTCCACAGCGTAAACAGGAAGTTTGCGCTGTATTCGTGCTGGAAAAGGAGATAAATCTCGTCAATATAGACCCAAGTGTTTTTCCCCAGCGCCCGGTTGCGGATCACCCGGTTGAACACGCTGTCCAGCACTACTAGCATACCAACGGGAAGGAGCTGTTTGCCCAGATCTCGGATGTCATAGCACAGGATACGGGCATCCGTATCCACGTTGGTGGGCTTGGCAAAGGTGTTGAGGCTGCCCTCGGTGAACAACTCTATCGCCAGGGCCACGTCACGGGCCTCCGGCTCGGACTGGCGGAGCAGTTCGGCGTGGAAGTCCTGGAGTGTAGGCGCTTTCCCCTGGTAGCCGCCCTTGATGTAGCTGTGGTAGACATTGGCGGTACAGCGGTCGATGATGGATTTTTCCTTGGCTGACAGCAACCGGTCGCCCATGAGTTGCTCACACAGGGACAGCAGGAACTCGGACTTCAGCACCACATCGTCGCCACAAACTCCATATCTCTCGCTTCCGCCTTGCGGCGAAAACTCGCTCATTTCGTTGTGGCTCCTCTCCCAAGCGGAACCGCTTCGCTGGGTTCCGTTTGGGGCCCCATTACCGTCCCCGTAGCCCTGCTCCATGTCCATGGCGTTGATATGGTTGGGGGAGGTGGCGGAGATATTCACCACCTCGCCGCCAAGCCCTTCGATGAGGGGCCGATACTCCGACTCCGGGTCGATAACGATGATGTCATCATCCGTGGAGAGTGCCAGATTGACCATCTCCCGCTTGGCGGTGAAGGACTTGCCGGAACCGGACACTCCCAGGACGAAGCCGTTGCCGTTGAGCAGCTCCTTCCGGTTGGCGATAATGAGATTCTTACTGATGACATTCTGTCCGTAGTACACACCGCCCTGGTCCCGCACTTCCTGGGCCTTGAAGGGCATGAGGACGGCCAGGGCCTCAGTGGTCAGCGTCCGCAGGGCATCGATCCGCCGCAGGCCCAGGGGCAGGGCGGTCACCAGCCCGTCCGCCTGCTGCCAGTTCAGCGTGGCCAGTTGGCACAGGTGCTTCCGGGCGGCGGACTGGAGGGCATCGGTGTCGCTGTCCAGTTCCTCCTTGCTGTCCGCCAGATGCACCAGCGTCACCACCGCGAACATCATCCGCTGGTCACGGGTGGTGAGATCGTCCAGCATCTCACGGGTTTCCTTTCGCTGCTGCTCTAAGTCATAGGGGACCACGGCGGAGAAATTGTTGTTGCTGTTCTGCCGCCGCTGCCAGTTGGTCACGTTCGTCTCAACACCAAGGAGGCGGTTCTGCATCTCCCGGACGGCCTCATCCGTGGGGACGGGGATCACATCAATGGACAGCATCATGGTGCGGTTGAGGGCCGTCAGTTCGGAGATCATGCTGTCCTTGATATAGCTGGCGTACTCCTTCAAAAATAGCACCCGGCCATATTTGCCGCCCATGACGAAATAGTCCTTCTTGAACTCCAGGCTGTCTGGGCAGATGGTGTCCTTGAAGCTGTGGCCCTTCCGCATCAGGTCCCGCAGATCCAGATGGTACTCTGTCTCCTCGCCGGTGCGGTAGAAGTCGTGCAGCACCCGCAAGCGTTCCACCGCATCCAGCTCCTCGCTGCGGGCGTCCAGATGGCTCAGACGGGTGGTCACGTCCGCCGTCACCCGGTCGAAGAAGGTACGGGCCTCCTCGATATTTTTACGGTGGACGGACAGGGTGATGTACCGCTCCTGCACCACGCTGTTGGAGGAATCCGTCACCTTGTCCATCAGCATGGCGTTGTACTCGGCCTGGTAGCCGTCCAGGTAATCGTCCTGGCGGGGCAGAAGGATCTTCTGCTCGAAGTCCTGGCGGTTGAGCCGCTTGTTGTTGATGGTGAGCTTGGTGGTGGAGCCGGTGTCCAGGGCGTTCAGCAGCTCTGAGTAGCCCAGGAACATGGACGTTTTGTCCTCTTTCGAAGCGATGGCGTAGTTGATGTCCGAGAAGCGGATGGTCTTGGAGAACTTGCTCCCGAACTGAAAGATCCCATCCGGCCAGAGGCGGCGGATGGGGATGGCGTCCTGCACGGACTTGGGGAGGACAAAGCCCTCCCGGTCCTGCTTCAGCGTATTTTGCAAGGTTTTAATCAATCTTCAGTGCCTCCTTTACTGTAGAATGTTCCATCGCCTGGGCATAGAGGTTTTCCGCCCGGAACACCAGCTTTCTGGGATACAGCAATTCCGAGCGGATGACGGCGAGGAGAAACTTTTCAAAGGTCATGCCGTTGTAGGTGAAAAAGCCGCAGAGGGCGAAGGGGAATGCGGCCAGGACGCAGATCCAGCCGATCTCCCCGCTGCCCACCACGCTGCGCAGGCCGAAGTACAGTCCCACCGCCACCAGCACGGCCAGCAGGGCGAACAGGAACTGCCGCAGGGACAGCCCAAAGAACAGGCTTTCCTGATAGTCCCGGACTTCTTTGTTGATGCGAACTTCTATGAGTATCACCTCTCTTTTGAGATAGTTGTACGTTTCTGTACAACATTCCAAGTCAATTCCCCCTTGATAAAAGGGGGAATTGACATGAATATTGTCAAACATTATACTTATTTTGACTTGAGCAGGATAAAGGTTCCTAATATAGTATCTAAATATTGGGAGGAAAGTAAAAATTGGGTGGAATGGTTCTCCGTTAGGGCTCCAACTACCTGTGTCTATTGTTCGGATCTCCACGGACATATTCTATCTATCAATGATCCGAATATTATTTGGCCTCCGGTTCACGAACACTGCCATTGTCTTGTTCTATCAGTACCTGCTTTTAAAGCAGGCACTGTAACCGATGATAAGTATGATGGTGTAGATTGTTATTTGTTTGTTTTTCATCATTTGCCGAGTAATTATGTGACAAAAAAAGAAGCGAAATTTCAGGGATGGAGAAAATTGAAAGGGAACTTGTGGGATGTATTACCTGGAGCTATCATAGGTGGAGATGTTTATCGAAACATTGATGGCCGCCTGCCAGAAAGCCCGGGCCGAATCTGGTATGAAGCTGATTTTGATTACATGGGTGGCTTTCGCAATAATAATAGAATTATTTATTCCAATGACGGCCTTGTGTTTGTAACCTATGACCATTATCTTACATTTTCTGAGGTATATTGGGAGGATAACGATGTTGACCTTTACGATTGATTTAACAACAGTGCATTCCTATTTTGGTCTCCACGAACACCTAAAGGAGGTTTTCTCACTGCCCGACTGGTATGGGCGAAATATGGATGCGTTATGGGATATGCTGCACTGTGCATTTGACGAGCCAGCGACAATTGAAGTAATAGGAGTTAATGGTGTGCGCAAAGATCTAAAAGACGTTGTACGGCGTCTGCAACTTGTTTTATCATATTTGGAAGAAGAGGATGGAGTTTTAATTTCCTATGTAAGATCTTAAAGCCCCATCAATTCCCGGATGAGCCGGTCGCTCATTTTGATACAGCCCACCAGTACAAGCATATTAAACAAAATTTCGCCCACATAGTTCCACACGATGGTGGCCGCCGCCAGGGTATCGTCCGCGATGGCAGGCGGTGTGGAGGCGAACGCCGAGAAGATCACACAGGCTAAAACGATGATGCAGCCCTCCAGACAGATGGCGGCGTAGCTCTTGAGAAAGGCAACGCCAATACTGCTAGAGGGTTGTCCCGCGAAGCTGGCCATGGGGATGGGTGCGATAGCGGTGGCGAGGTAGAGCTTGAAAAATCGGGAATAGACAGTTAAAATCATGATAAGGGACAGCACCCAAATGAACAGGGACCCCAGCAGGGTGATGGCCCACAGGGGGATGCTCTCCAGGAAGCCCACGTCCTCGATGATGGTCACCATCTCGGCGGGCAGGGTGGTATCGGTCAGCACCGACAGCCCAGAGGCGTCCATGATGGTGGAAATCATGCCCTGCGCCACTTTGAACAGCGCCGTCATCAGCTCCATCCCATGGGTCACCGCCGCCTGAGCCAGCACAAAACGGATGAAGCATTTGAACACCATCTCAGGCTTCTTCACCTCAGTAAAATTCCATTAGAGAACATTTAGCAGATACCCCCATATCCAGAGATATGAGGGTATCTCAATATTACCCGGCCCGATATTTTTCTATTACCGCCTTTATCTTCTCCCTGGCCCGAATGACCGAGTGCATGATTGATTGCGGCCTACAATGCTCCATCTCTCCAATCTGACGGTAGTTGAAGTCATACTCATGGTAGAGCAGAAACCGCCGTTGCTGGATTTCAGGGAGGGCGGCAATGGTTTTGTTGATTAGTTCCCGCTGTTCTGCGTCAAAGATCAATTCTTCAACGCTTTTGGGGACTCTGAACGCCCGTTTATAGAGTGTTTCATCCCACAAATCTGACGCTTCCTGATGCCGCCAATCGGATTGCTGGAGGTTACGGTTTTTGCGCTCCATCTGCCGAAATTCTATATAGAACGCTTCCGATACCTCCAAATCGTAAAATTCGCCCTGGCCGTCTGTAAAGCTGATAAAATATGATGTTTTCCCATCGCTCCGCACCTCTGTCCGAAGTGTGTAGACCTTATCCATGAACGTCATACGCCCGTCCTCCTACGAAAAAGCTGGGTGAGAGGACTTGACCTCTCACCCAGCAGCCCGTGGGGATGTGCAATTTTGGAGTTACCCTTGAAATTTCTTCAATTTCCTTTTCAGTACGGCAATCCGTTTATAAATGGCATCCGTGGACAGATGGACAAGCACAGCGATTTCATTGGTAGAATACCCGTTCATTTTCAGAACAGAGATTTGCAAGGTGAGCTTGTCCACTGTCAGTAAGGTTTTCAACAGTTCCGCATTTTCAATATCGTTCAGCAGATTTTCCACTGTATAAATCTCGGTTGGTGTTTCGCTGGTGGCAACGCAATCCAGGTATGTACCCGTATCTTGCAACTTCTCATAAAAGCGCCTGTCCGAATTGAACATAGCCCTGTCCCATAGACGAAGCTGTTCAATCGAGCTTTCATCCATGCCGCAGACCCGCAGCACCTTTTCTTCAGCCAGTTTCCAACGCTGCCATTTGCGTTCTTCCTTGCCATGATTGTATGACATGGCCGTTTCCTCCCATCTGATTTTTTTGAAATTCAGATGGGAGGGAGGGCTGCGGCAATGAAGTCGAGATAATTGTTTCAGCAGCAAAAATGCACCCGTCTTGAAAACAAAGACAGGTGCATCGGAATAGAAGAAAGTATTTAGATGATTAGACAGTTCATATTTATAGGTAGCACACTCCCCGGCGGTGGCCGGAATTTTTTTGATGTGTCAGCAATTAGTAAGGCTGCTCTGAACACAGCGGATTTCATAAGTAACAATCTCCTTTAACCGCTGTGTCTGTCAAAACTATAATTGGAGAAACAGAAAACGGCGGCTTCGATTTCTCAAAGCCGCCGTGATTTGGGTATGCGGATATAGCTGCTTGTACGACGGCTTTTTTTCTTTTGCCGTCGTGCGGCAGGTAACATCGCTATTTTATTGAGAGGGGAGTTATGGCAATTCAGGTCTTTCTTCTGTATGGTCGAAATGGACTTGCTCTGCGTTGATTGTAATCGCAACGTCATCAGTGCTATATTCAGCGGCCAAAGCGGTAAGGCGGGAAATCACATCATCTTTCGTCATAGAGAGCAGATCATCAAGCGTTGTGCCATTCCAAAACTTCTCTACGGCGGTAATCATGCCGCCGACGCAACGATCTCGCTCTCCGACTGTCAGCGTTTCCTTATTTGCTATGCGGTACGAAAAACGGTAGCCAAAGTCGCACCACATAGGGGCCATTTCGTTGGACTTATCCACTTTTTGCGGCAAGCTCTCTTGATATACGGGGTCTGCCGCCGGGTCGCCTGTGTAATTGCTTTGCACAAACTCGCCGTTTTCGGTTCCAGACAGGAACACCGTCAGCCGAATAAAATTGAGTTCTTCTTTGCTTAAACTCACTTGGAAATCATTGCAAAGCATATCAGCGTCAATCCGTTCCGTTCGGTTAAAATCTTCGTCCGCCCACGCCAACAGCTTTGCGTTAAAATCCGCGATACTCATGCTGGCATAGTCTGATGTTTTCAAGGCCAGCAGGGATTGGTAGTCCTCTTTTGTCCCAGGCCCGGCCCGACGGGGTTCCTGATTGCCTTTCTCATTTGCTCCTGCGACTTGCTGTTTCTCCCCCTCTGCGGGTAGGGGGAAATACGCAAATTCGATGGCGGCGCTGAGTTCTGTTGTCTGATTGAAATTCTGAAGCAGATGGTCTATCTGGAATTGGACATCCGCTCTGATGGCGTCCTCATCCCGAAGTTCGTCTTTTGTTTTGTTCCTAAGAGTGTCCTGCATAACGCTCATGACACCCAGACGCGTATCATTGTAATCCCTGACCCAAAGCGCGTCAGGGTTCAGGATTGTCAGGGTGAAAGAGTATTCAAGCCGCGCTTTATCCCCTGTATAAGAGGATGTTACTTTTCCGCTGTAGCTTCGTGTTTTCCAATCTTCGCCAGCCAGCGGCAGAATGTAAAACAGAAATTCGGCGTCTTCATCGGTGTCCTTCAACTCCTGCAAGGCTGTGTCCTTGGGAAGCCGCTCGAACAGATCAGCGTATTCTTTTGTGTCTGTCGCAGCGCCAACCTTGTCCCGAAACTCGGCTACGGTCATATCCTCGTAGCCGTCAAATCGGAGGGCCAGCAGTTTTTCATGTTCCACGCTGGTAAAGGTGCTGTCCGACGGGAGGGCGTCTTTTGCGCTGACGGGTGTGCCGGAGGTGGCGGGGGCCGGGGTGTTTCCCTGTTCTCCGCAGCCTGCCAGCGCACCCATGATAAGCAGAGCGGCGAGAACGAGTGATAGGTATTTTTTCATTGTCAAATGCTCCTTTCTGTTACCCTTTCCGGGTACAGCTTTATCATACCGGCCCAACTTGAATTGAGTTTGTATTGAATATGTTTTTTATGTGGAGATGGAAAAGGGCGGCAAGCTGAAAGCTCACCGCCCTTTGAGGTCTGATATTTCTAAAATTGTACCAATACCATTACGCCTTGTCCCGTGTTTTCTATTTTGATTGCCGCTCCATGCAGATCAAGAATTGTTTTGACAATGTATAAGCCTAAACCTGTGCCACCAGTCTGTCGATTTCTTGACTGTTCTACACGATAAAACGCTTCAAACAGTTTCGGAATATCCTCGTCCGGGATATGTACGCCTGTATTCTCAATCGTCAGATCTGCTTTGTCTGTGGCCTGCCATAGCTTAACCGCTATGCGCTCTCCTGGTGGGGAGTATGCAGCAGCATTTCCTAAAAGATTGTCCACCACCTTTTGAAGAAGCTGCAAATCGCCTGAAATGCAGACTTCCGGGGATATATCTTTTTCAACCGCCAATTCTCTCTGCATAAACAAATCTTCATTTGCGGTTAAACGGTCATGGATTAGTTTATCCAAATGAATGTGTGACGGATTGAACGCATATCCCGGTGTGTCCAGACGGGATATTGTCAAAAGCTCCTGCACCATTTTCTCCAAGTTATCCGTAACTTCCAGAGATTGAGCGAGATAGGTTTCCCTGTCCTTATAACGTCCCACTTGATAGAGCATCCCTTGAAGCTGTCCTTTGATAATGGTAATAGGGGTTTTCAATTCATGGGACGCTGCTGAAAAAAACTCTACCCGCTGGCGTTCAAGCCGCCGCTCCATATCAATATCAGCTTGCAGCTTCTGATTTGCACTCTGTAGCTCCGACAAGGCTAACGATAGTTTTCTCGACAGGTCATTTAAGCTGTCAGCGAGAACACCTACTTCGTCTGTACGCCGGACAGTGCATAGGCCGCTAAAATCCAATGCCGCCATTTGTTTTGATATTCTGCTGATTTTCTTAATGGGTGTTGTCATGTAAATGGTATAGAAAAAAGCCGCGATGATGGAAACAACAATAATCACAACGCTCAAAACAGGAATTGCTTTTTGAAGTGCCTCCACCACCTGACTTTCTTTTTCTGTGTTTTTAGAAAAGAATACTATGTACTCCTCTGTGCTGTCCGTAAAGGTTAGGCGGCACCATTGTGATGTATCATTTTTGTTAAACTGCTTAAGTTCCTCGCTGTTGCTTTGAAAAATACGAAAAACAAACTCATCATCATTTTTTTCAACAATCTGATTACAATAATCCTCAACGACAAATAATGCTTCCTCTTTTGTAAAGTGGGAAATGTCCTCAACGAAATAAGGCAGTTCCTCATTTATCGCAGAAAAATTATGCGTATATATGTATGGGGCAAACTGGGTTATGCAGAAATATGTTATAGAACAGCAGGCGGCCATCAGGACGGCAGTAATCATAAAAACTTTTGCAGACAGGCTGCTTTTAATTCTCTTTATCAATTCTATATCCCACCCCTCTGATCGTTTCTATGTAATCTGCGGCACCCAGTTTTTTTCGCAGGTTCTTGATGTGCGTATCAATAATCCGTTCTTCTCCAAAAAACTCATATTTCCAAAGTGTTTGCAAAAGGTTTTGCCTCGTCAAAATCCTGCCTTGGTGCATTATTAGTTCCCGCAGGATTTCAAACTCGCGGGGTGTGAGGTCAATACTTTCTTGCCGGATAAATACCCTATATTCCTCTAAATCCAAGGTGAGGTCTTTGTAGATGACTGTCTGCGGTTCACCAGACTGTTTCGCGGAGCGGCGCAGAACGGCGGCAATTTTCCGCAGCAGGACAGGCATGGAGAACGGCTTTGTAATATAGTCATCGGCCTGTAAATCCAGCCCCTTAATTTGATTTTCCTCGTTGTCCAAGGCGGTCAGCATAATAATGGGTACATCAGATTTTTGCCGGATGCACTCACAAACGCTATACCCATCAATTTTGGGCAGCATGATGTCAAGCAGTATCAAATCAAAGGGCTGCTCGGAATACTTTGCAAGTGCCTCTACTCCATCAGCGGCTAATTCAACGCTATGCCCTGCTTCCTCTATGAAGTCGTGTAGCAACGCCTGTATGGATAAATCGTCCTCAACAATTAAGATTTTGCTCATGACGCACCTCCTACCTGTAGATTGTAACAGAGAAATGTGAATCTATTGTGTAGTTTTTCATTTTTGTCATTTTTATAGCATGATTATATACGGACAGTTGGGCTACTTCAAGACTTCTTTGTTCTGCTGATATGAACTATTAAAGCTAAAGCATAGAATCGTATAGACATATCCAAACTGGGAGATGAACAGTAGAATGTAACAGGGTGATATGAATATGGCAAAAAGGCCCGTACCACGATATGATTTTAAGGCTTTTGGGGCGGCAATCAAGGCGGCGCGGCTGGAGCGTAAGGAGAGCCGAAAAAAAGTATGTGATGAAATGTACTTATCCCCGCGCTATCTTGCCAACATTGAGAACAAAGGCCAGCACCCAAGCCTGCAAATCTTCTTTGAGCTAATGCTGCGCTACAATATATCCGTTGACCAATTCCTTTTGGAGCGGCCCACAGGAAAGAACACCCAGCGCCGCCAGCTTGACGTTTTGCTGGATGGTATGGGTGATGATGGAATACGGGTTATTACCGCAGCGGCAAAAGAAATCGTGCAGATTGAGCAGGCCCAATTAAACGGACAGGAGGACGCTTGACCGCGCCCTCCTGTTTCGCTCTGCTGTTATTTGCTCATGCACTTGGCCCGGAGCAAATCACATTGCCTTTTTATCTCGGCGGTTTCCTGTTCGGTCAAATCCCGCTCATTGTCAGTTATCTGATCTTCCATAAAACTTGCGTAGGTGTCCAACAGGCTATTCATCAAAATTTTCGGGGTTGCCATATATCTGGCCTTGTACCAGTCGTCCCTTTTCGGTTCCCAGGCCATCAGCGTATAGCCGTGGCTGGTGGTAACGACCTCATAAAGCGGGTCTTGCTGAAGATAGTTCCCGAAAACCTCTAATACCTTTTCAAACGTCAACATGGATAATCCCCCTAAACATAAATCAATTCCGCCAAAATAATTTCCTCCACCTGGGCCTTGCAGCTATTCATCCGCCCTACCCATTCCATCTGATTTTCGGCCTTTAACCGCTCTGTTATGCCCTGCCGCTGGGCGTAATCTTTTACCAACTGAAAGAACATTTCCTCCGCCTGCTGGTCAATGTCGGCAAGGTAATCATTCAGCCTGCCGCCCATCCAGAGGGCCATGTAAAGGGCCTTACGGTGCTGCCTGATGTACCGCAGGTGCCGCTGTCCCCATATCCCTACCGGCTTTTCTTCAGCCGGTAGAGCAAGGCAGGGGAGCTGGTAATCACCCTGCATTTCGTATGTACCGCCCATCTGCTCAAAGATAGATTTTTTCATCATAATACCCCCATCATCGTATTTTTTCAATTTTTGCATTGACGGTCTTTACCAATAATTCATCCACGCAGTCGGTATAGCGGCCCTGGGCAATCAGCTTGTTACGGAACTCATTCAGATAGAACACCAGCCGCCGCCACTCCGCTTCATCAAGATACAAGTAACGCTTTTTCATTGTCCACCCCCTTCCGTCTGTGCCCGCCATGCTTCATAGCCTTTACCTTGAAACACCGTTCCCCTATGTAACCGCCGAAGCGGTAACAGATACGGATGGTCTGCTCCACTCCGTCATCTGTTGCCGCCCGGTCAAAAACCTCAATGCGCTCCACAAGGAGATTGAGGTTTTCGGCGGTCAATTCCTGGATACCGGCGTACTCCGCCATCAGGTCGGCCCACTGTACGGCGTTCTGCCGGGTGTCCCTGACCTCCTGCATGGCCCGTTCCAGCGCGTCGATCTGCTCCAAAAGCTGGGCCTGTTCCGCTTGATACTTGTCCACCAGCCGGGTGAAGTTGTCGTTGGAGATACGCCCGGACAGGGAATCCTCATACAGCCGATCGAACATCCTGGTCACTTCATCGTAGCGTTTCCGGGCCTGTTTCAGCTTGCCCTCGCTGCTTTTCGCCCTGCTGCCCTCCGCTTTGTCGTTCATCCTGATTGCCAGGGCAACGGCCTTGTCCCTGTCCTCATAGGCAAGCTGGGCGTGGTACTGAATGTCGGCCAGAACCGCATCGTACAGATCGTCGTAAAAAATGCGGTGGTCGGTACATCTTTGGGTGTTCTTTGCGTAGGTGTTGCAGACGAAAATACGGTGTCTGTCCCGTCCCCAATACCGCTGGCTCATGGCCTTGCCGCAGGTGCCGCACTTGATAAGGCCGGAGAAGATAGACACATTCCCGCTGGTGTCCTCCCGTTTTCTACTCAAGATTTTGGCGTTGGCGTTGTCAAATATCTCCTGTGATACCAGCGGTTCATGGGTATTGTCTACCCGTATGCGGTCAGCGTCAGGGGTTTTCTTCAAAAGCCCCACCTTGAACACCGTTTCATGCTTGCACATGATGGTGTGGCCGAGATAGACCGGGTTCCCGATGATTCCCCGAATCACAGTATGCGACCATTCATATTTATTGGTGGGGTCGGAAAACCGCTGGGAATAGTCTTTCTCGCCACGGGTGTACTGCCACCAGGAGGGGCAGGGGACTTGCTCTTTCCGCAAGGAAGACGCGATTTTATGCGACCCCATGCCAGCGTTAGCATACTCGAATATCCGCTTGATTATCCATGCCGTTTCCTCGTCCACAATCAGCTTATTGTGGTTATCCGGGGCCTTGCGATACCCCAATGGAGCATAGGAACAGCGATAAAGCCCCGCCTTTGCCCTGGCCCGTATGGACGAACGGATTTTGCGGGAATTGTCCCGGCTGTAAAATTCGTTAGATAACCTCGCATAAAGAAGTACAGATTTCAGAGTTCCACATACCCGACAAAGTTGTAATAGATTTTGATGTCCCGGTGGGTTTCCCCGGCGATTTCGTACTTCTCGCCCACCTCGATGCGCTTCACCAGCCGCAAAAGCGTGGGGCGGTCGAGTTCCTCAAGCTGGGCATAATCCCTGATGATGGTCAGCCATTCATCGGTGGCCTGCTCGTCCTCCTGGGTGGCCTCCAGCTGGGCGGTGAGCTGCGTCCGCTGTTCCAGCTTGCCCCGGCGTTCGTCCTCGTAGCGGTTCATCAGCTGGACACACAGCGCCTCCGGCATAACGCCCTTTACTTTGTCCTCGTAGGCCGACACCACCAGCTTTTCCAGTTCCGCCAGTCGCTTGTCCACCGCTACCAGCGTTGCCCTGAGTGCCTTCGTCTGCTCCAGACTGGCGGCGTTCTTCTGGGCGAGGATTTTCTCCTTGAGGGCGGCGGGGCTGTTCTGCGCCAGCATCGCCTTGGCGTGGATGTCCAGCAAGAGCAGCTTCGTCAGCACCTTGCAGTTGATGTAGTGCGAGGTACAAGCCGCCTTGCCGCCGCTCATATACCGATTGCAGGAGTAGGCTTGAAACCCGCCAAAGTGTCCATCGGCGTGGCGCTTCCGGCTGCGGTAATCCCTTTGATACCGCATAGAACCTCCACAGTCCGCACAGTAGAGGACGCCGGCGAACAGGGAGATTTCCCCATCGCTGCCGGAGCGCCCCTTGGAGGGGTGATTGTCCAGCCTTTGAACGGCGTCCCAGACCTCCTGCGAAACGAGCGGCTCATGGGTATGCTCCACCTTGATCCAGTCCTCTTTCGGCTTGCTGACCTGCTCGTGGACTTTGTAGGAGACAGTGCCGGTCTTGTTCAGCACCATATGGCCGAGGTAGACCTCATTCCGCAGAATGGTCTTGACCGTCACATCGTTCCAGTACGGCGTTTCGCCCCGCAGGTTCGGCCTGCCCTCCGCCATGTAATAGAAGCCGCGGGGCGAGGGTACGCCCTCCTCATTCAGCGTCCGGGCGATTTTCCGAAAGCTGTCCCCCTGCAAACGCATATCGAAAATGCGGAGAACAACAGGGGCGGTCACCGGGTCGATTTCAAGGATGTGCTTGTCCGCCGGAGATTTTCGGTAGCCGATGGGAGCGTAGCAGCCGACATACTTTCCGCTCTTGAAGGTGGATTGTTTCACCGCCCGGATTTTACTGCTGGTGTCGCGTGCATAGAGGTCGTTCATGACATTCTTCAAAATGACCAGCATCTCATTGTTCTTGTGAATGGTGTCCACGCCGTCATTGAGGGCGGTGAACCGGCAGCCCATGCTGGGGAACACGATGTCTGTAAACCGTCCGGCCTCGATATAGTCTCTGCCGAGGCGACTGAGGTCTTTACATAAAATCAGATTGATTTTCCCGGCTTTGGCATCGGCGATCATCTGGTTGAACATGGGACGGTCGAAGGTCGTACCCGAGACTCCGTCATCGCAGTATGCCGCATAGAGATTCCAGCCCTGTTCCTGCACATAGCGGCTGAGCATGATTTTTTGATTTTCGATGGACACGGACTCCCCGGTTCTTTCGTCATCACGACTGAGCCTGCAATAAATTCCAACATTGTATTTTTCCTGCATCTTGTTTTTTTACCTCCCTGGACGCAGGAACATAGCATCTGTTACCTGCTCCCATTATAGCTGCTTTAGCACTGTAAAGCAATAGCTTATCGCCGGACATCGAAATTTTTTACGCCGTCCGCCGCCTGTTCCGTTCCAGTTCTGCCGTGTCAATGACCTCGCCCATTTCCGTTTTTTCCGCAAAGCTGCTGGACAGGTGATAGGTCACTCCGTCCATTTCCACATCAAGCCCCAGGTTCAAAAACACACCCCGGCACCCGCCGTATTCAAAGCCGGGGAGTTCTCCCGCCACTGTGATTTCTACTGGCCGACTTCCCGTTTTCATGCGACACCTCCCATTCTCCGCAGAATGTCCACGGTGTTGCCCAGCGCACAATAAAGCGCCTCATCGTCTGGATTTTTCATGCTGGACTTTGCTGCCATGCGGATTTTCCGCAGAGCAACTTCTACCTCTCGTGTGGTATACCCGGCTCGAACGGCGGCGATGGCAAGGTTGGCGAGATAGACGCAATCGGTACGGCCCAGCTTGTCCTGCACCGCCATTCTGCCGAGTTGCTCCAGAATGCCGTCACGGGATTTTAAGGTGGCGGCTGTTCTGTCCTCCCGCCATAAAACTTCGCTGTTTTGAATTTCGGTAGCCGCTACCGATAATAGATGGACACCCTCATAGAGATACATCTTGTTCAGCGCCTGCCGCCTGCTGGGGGCGTATTCCTCCGTGATGTGGGCATCCAGCTT
The DNA here is from genome assembly GCA_003612335.1 of bacterium 1xD42-67. GTDB lineage: Bacteria > Bacillota > Clostridia > Oscillospirales > Oscillospiraceae > Lawsonibacter. The sequence continues at coordinate 61,425 of RAYO01000021.1, read as the reverse complement.
CGGTCTGCCCCGCCTGCGCCTGACTTCCTCCGTTTTGATTTTTCCATTGTCCGGCCTCCCTTCAAAAACAAAAACGCAGATACAATAAGACCGACCCCAGCAAAACGCTGTGGTTCGGTCTATGTATCTGCGTGAAAAATATGTGCAGTATTCAGTTCTCCATTATGGTAGCACAAACAGGTGTTCCTGTCAATGCCTTTGGGAAAATTTTGTCGAGGGCTGGCGAGAGTTTGAGATTTTGCCGGAGTGCCAATTTCTCCGTTTTTCAAAAATCCTGCTGAAGGGTGGGAGAGAAAAGCGCCGGAACGGTGCGTAGCCGCAGAATTAAATTCTGCGAAAAGGGGTTTGGGGGCTGTGCCACCAACAAGCAAAAACAGCTTTCCGGCGGTCACGCCGGAAAGCTGTTTTGAGTATTTGTGGGAACAAATACACTGCTTGCCAAGTAGCGAAAAATAAATTCTAATCCCTTAGATTGTACCAATTCAAAGGAAAAACATATAAGAATGCTGGTGGAGGACTTTTCTTGGACTACCCTTTGGGGGATTATCTATGATATGGTACTGTTTCGCCTGTATCCTCTTGACTAAGGAAAGTTCCGACATCGGCAAAGGTATAACAGAATACTTGACAGGTGCCACCAATGGTAAAGGAATTGGTAGCTGGGGAATAGAATGTGTTCACTATGCTCTCCACATCCCACGCCAATTCTCCAGTATCGTTTACTGCCAATTTTCCCCCCAGAGATCCTTTGACAGAATAGAATGCCTCCGGCGTACCGCCCTCCGGGTCACACAGCAACAGCACCGCCGTGTAGTTGTCCCTCACCATAGGGGTCAGTTCCTCACTGGAGATTTCCCAGATGTTGTTGTTAAACAAGTAAGCCAGGATGTCAGCAATCTCATACCGCCCGCCCTTGTCCTTCTGCTTGGGCACTGCGTAGGCGGACAGATACACCCGATCCCCAAACTCAATCATATCAGTGATGGTGTAATCACAGTCATCCCCTTCATAAGTGAAGGTGTCCATTAAACTCCCCTCCCGATCCAGCTTCACCAGCCGGGCGGTTTCTCCATCCAGCTTGTGTCCCAGCTGTATCAGGTAGCCCTCTCCCAAGCGGACGGCATTCCAGATGCCCTTATTACCGACCTCGGTCTTGCAGAAGCTAAGCTCGGTTCCGTCTGTGTCGTACTGGCTCAGGCAGAGGTAACGGAAGTCTCCCCGGCTGACGACCGCCCATGTGCCGTCCCCGTTGTCCAGCACGGCGGCGATATACTCTCGCTCAAAGCCGTGATCCAGTTGACGTTGCCAGAGGACGTTCCCACTCTCGTCCACCCGAGCCATGCTGGAATACACAGGCTGCTCACTGGACCAGGTGTCATTATGCCCCCACACCGCCGTCCCGGCGGAGGTGTGCACACCGTCCTCCACGTAGAGGTCGGGGAACTCCACCGACCAGATCGGATTGCCATCCCGGTAGCACTCCAAAACGCTCCTGTCCAGCACATCGAAGCCCAGGCTCTCGTCCAGCTTCTCCCGGACATCCATGCGGTAGCTAAACCCGGTTTCCGACCGGGTGTTGCGCCACACGTTCCGATCCCACAGCGCCGCCAACTCCTCCGGGGTAGGCTCCCGCTGGGAGATTTCCAGCCCAGGTACTGCCCGTTCAATGACCTCCGCCGTTTTGTCATAGGTGAAATGCTGGCTGGTAATATCCCGGTAAACAGCTTTCACGTCTGACCGGCTCAGCCCCTCGGTGGACAGACCGTTCTCCTCGAAAAAGTCTACCGCCGCGTTGTACTCTTTGGCTTCAGCAACGAGGATACCCCCCGTCAGACTTACAATTAGAACCAAACAGGCGGCCACCGCCGGCCACTTTCGGTAGGCCAATGGCCTGCGGAGGGCTGTGGGAACCTCACTGCGTTCCAGAATATCGTCATCCACTCCGTCAAATGCCCTGAATAAATCGTTTTTGTTCATCGGTATCCCTCCTTCAAAAGATGCGCCTTCAGCTTTTTCCGCGTCCGGCTCAGCATCACCGTCACATGATTTTCTGTCAGGCCGTACCGCCGCGCAATATCCGCTATAGATTCGGCAAAGAAGTACCGGCGTACCAGCACATTTCCCTCCCGCTCCGGCAGTGAGCGCACAAAACGCCGGATACACTGCCGCAGTTCTTTGGCCTCGTATGCTGTCTCTGTGTCTGCGCCGCCATTAAAACATTCCACCAGTTCGTCTAGGACAAGGGTGATCTCGCCGCCACCCCGTTTTTCTGCATTTCGCACATTGAAGCGGTCTAAGGAAAGATTGCGGGTAATTTTCGCCAAAAACAGCCGAAGCACATTGGGCTTCTGCGGAGGCATCGCATTCCATGCATGGAGCCAAGTATCATTGACACACTCCTCGGAATCTTCGTGGTTGTGCAGAATGTTTTCGGCAATTGCATAGCAGTATGCGCCATACTTGTCGGCGGTTTTTGATATAGCGTCTGTATTCTTTTTCCAGTATAATTCAATGATTTGACTATCCTCCAACGCAATGCCTCCTCTCTGCAACTTGAAGGTCCCTTCACCCTATAAGACGGGAAAAACTCTAAAACCTTACAAGGTTTTTCAAAAGATTTCAGTTCTCCAAAAGATATTCAATTTGACCTCTATTGTACCAGTCACAGGCAATAAGGACAAGTTCATACTGCCATTAAGTATTGGCCAGTACAAAGACGGCGAGGAACATTCCCCGCCGTCCTTGTAATTATGTTTTTGATATTATCGGTAGCCGCTACCGATAATCCGATAGCGGGTTCGTAGTCGTTTATTGTCATGTTCTCCGCTTTGTAACAGCTTTGTCGGAGGCAACAAGGATGCTATGTCCTGCGTGTGATGTCATTCTTTATGAGAAGGTGACATTCATAACATTTTTCAGCGCCGCTATGTCGTTGTTTTTGTTGGCGGTGTCCACGCAGTCATTGACCGCGATATAGCGGACATTCTTCATCGGAAAGTAAATTTCTGTAAAATGCCCCACCTTCAAATGGTCGCGGCCCAGCCGGGATAAATCTCCTTGTGTCAACTAAACACCAAATTTTTTACGGATGCCAGAGGCGGCCAACAGGTCTTTCCCAGACCGCCCCCCGGCATCCGCTTTATCGTGAGGTAGAAACCTTTATCAGTTGTCATGTCCCTGCATATCAAACACATCCCGGAACTTCCAGGCGATCTCGATCTCGGTGGGCGAGGACACCAGCACTTCCTTGATGAATGTCTGCGCCAGTTCCGCCGTCAGTTCTGTTGCTCCGGCAAAAGAAGTGAACACATCATCCTCCTGCGCCTTGTCCTGAAAGGCCAGATGCTCCAGTCCAGATAAAAGCTGTTCCTGTGCCTCCTGTTCGGCTTTGGCGGCGGCGAGTTTACTGTCAATGTCCGCCCGCTGTTTCAGGTAGGCGTCCTTTGCCAGCGCCCCGCCGCTGAAATTCTCATAGACCCTAAACTTCTCCTGCTTGTACCGTTCCTGCTGTTGCTCCAGCCTTTGAAGCTCTGCGACACAGGCTGCGATACGCTCCTTGCGGGTCAGCATCAGGGAGGACTTCTGCTTTCTCTGCTCCTGGCACATCGCCAGCATCTGCATGATTGCCCGGAACACAATGCCCTCGATCTCCTTCTCGGAGAACAGCTTTCCCTTCGGGCAATCGCTGTTCTCATCCGCCTTGCTCTTAATACATCGGTAGTAGTATCCGGCAGAACTGTGGATACGGCTCAGTGTCCTATGGCAGTTGCCGCACTTGAGAAGCCCTTTCAGAGGATACTCCTGTGATGTCCCTTTTGCCCGCCTGGGTCTCTGCCGGATGATCTCCTGCGCCCGGTCAAAGTCCGCCCTGCTGATGATGGCGTCATGCGCCCCCTCATAGATGATCCAGTCGGACTTATCCTGCGGGACGGTCCGCTTTTCATGGAGACCGGCCTTGTACCGCTTGCGCCCCACCAGCGCCCCGGTGTACTCATACTGGTGGAGGATGTTCAGCACCGTGGCCGCCGTCCAGCCGTTCTTTTCAGAGGCTTTGCGGAACCGTCCGCTCCCCGGATTTTTCTGCCGGAAGTAGGCGCCGGGGGTCAGGACGCCCTCGCTGTTCAGCCTGCGGGCGATGGCGGTACTGCCCATCCCCTGCAAGGTCATATCGAAGATGCGCCGCACCACCGCCGCCGAGTCCCCGTCTATCACCAGCTTGTTCCGGACCGTGGGATGGAACTGAAAGCCATAGGGAGCGAAGCTGCCTATGTATTTGCCCTGCTTCATCATGATGATCTTCGCCGTGGTGGTCTTGACGGACAGGTCCTTGCTGTACGCCTCATAGATGATGTTCCGCAGGACCACATCCATGCCGGAGGTCATGCCCTTGTAATCATCGCTGTCATAGCCGTCATTGACGGAGAGATAGCGGACGCCGAGGAAGGGAAAGACGCACTCCAGATAGTTGCCCATCTGGGTGTAGTCCCGGTGGCATCTGGAAAAATCTTTCGTCACCATCACATTGATGGCCCCGGTGCGAAGCTCCTTCATCAATGCCTGGAACTGCGGGCGGTCCGTGTTGGTCCCGGTGTACCCATCGTCCACGAACTCCGTCCGGGGCGCATTTTTCAGTTGGGGATGCCGGTCTAAAAACTGATGGATCAGCTCCCGCTGGTTGCCGATGCTGTCGCTCTCGGCCTTCCCGTCCCCGTCCGCCAGGGAAAGGCGGATATAAATGCCCACCCGGTAGTCAGTCATCGCCGCCCGCCTCCTTTATCTGCTCCACGCACTCCAGCATGGCGTAAAATACATCGTTGTAGTTGAACACGACCTCGATACGGCCCCCGCCGTAGACAAGCACCTTCTCGATTATCGCGTCCACAAGCTCCTGCGTCAATCCTGTCATCCCGGCAGCGCCCCGCATCATGGTGAGCCATTTGTTGTCCGGCGAGATGGACGCCAGGAACCGCTCCCGGCGCTCCACGGCCTCGTCCAGCAGGCGGTTCAGAGCTTCATACTGCTCCTCATAGGTCTGTTTGGCAAAGGCGTATTCCTCCTCGTTCAGGATGCCCTCGACATAGCTCTCATACAGCCCCGCCCGTTTCTTTTTCAGGGCGTTCAGCCGGAGCTTGACGCTTGCCACCGCCGCCTTGTGCTTCTCCCGGACGCTGGCCTCGCCGGAGCCGCCCCGCATGGCAAGCAGGAGCTTCTCATAGTCCAGCGCCACCTGAAGCTGGTCCCGGATGGCATTGAACACCTTCTCGTTGAGGACGTCCTGCCGGATGAAGTGGTTAAAACAGGTTGCGTGACCCCGCCGCACATGGGTACTGCAATCATAAACACCCCGGAAGGTCACATTTTTGCATCCGCAGATACGCTGCCGCTTGTAGTACATCCGCTTTCCGCAGTCGGCGCAGAATATCTTCCCGGCAAAGAGGTCGATCATGCCCGCCCGGATGTCCGCCGACCACTCCATAGCGGTCTCCCGGTGGGCGCTGTCCTCCTGCATCTGCCGCTCCACCGCCTCAAAGTCCGAAATAGATACGATGGGCGGGTGTGCGTCAGGGACTACGATCCACTTGTCCGTTTCGCTGATATGCTTTTTCAGACCCTTGTAGAGCGCCGTCTCGGACTTCCCGCAGATCATCTCCCCGATGTACGCCCGGTTTTGCAGGATGCCCCGGATGGTGGAGGGACACCAGCCCTCGCCCTGGATGTTATCGCCGTTCCGGGTGCCGGCCCTGCGCTTGTGGCGCTCCGGGCTTTCTACGCCCCCGGCCTTCAACCGCTCAACGATGGTGTAGACCGATACCTCCTGCCGTTTCCACTCAAATATCTGCCGGACAACAGCGGCGGCTTCTTCATCCACCACATAGGCGGTCTTATCCCCGTTCCAGAGGTAGCCGTAGGGGAGGTTGCGGTTGCGGAACTTTCCCGTCTCCATCTGCGCCCGGAGCGCCGTGGAGACCTTCTTGGAGATGTCCCGTGAATACATGGCGTTGAAGAAGTGTTGCTCGTTAAGAACGGATAAAATCAGAAAAAAGTCAGTAATCATGCGGGTTTGCGGCGATTGGCTCTCAAAAGTGACCCCGTGGATAACGATGATGAAATCCCCCTATATTCGACAAAAGCATATTGTTTTCGAGGGAGAACGCAAGTTTCGTTGTGTTCTCCCTTTTTTTCGACCCCATTTACAAAAGCACAGTTAAAGTATGGGAGTGAACAAACATGAACGCACAAGTGATCGCCCTGGCGAACCAGAAAGGCGGCGTGACCAAAACGACCAGCTGCGTCAATCTGGCTGCTGGCCTTGCGCAGGCGGGGAAAAAGGTGCTAGTCGTAGATTGCGACCCCCAGGCCAGTCTTACCATCAGCCTGGGAAATCCCCAACCGGACCGCCTGCCCGTCACCCTCTCGGACATGATGGGAAAGATGCTGAACGAGCAGACCATCACCCCCGGCGAGGGCATTCTGCACCACCCGGAGGGCATCGACCTTATACCCGCCGACATCCAGCTGTCCGGTATGGAGGTCTCCCTGGTGAACGCCATGAGCAGAGAGACCACCCTGCGGCGGTATCTGGACACGGTGAAAAATCAGTATACCCATATCCTGCTGGACTGCCAACCGTCCCTGGGTATGCTGACGGTGAACGCTCTGGCCGCGGCCAACAGGGTCATAATTCCTGTCCAGGCAGAGTATCTTCCGGCGAAAGGTCTTGAGCAACTGCTGCAAACAATCGCCAAGGTGCGGCGACAGATCAATCCGAAACTCCAGATCGACGGTATTCTGCTGGCAATGGTGGACAACCGGACGAATTTTGCTAAGGAAACTGCATCCTTGCTGCGGGATACTTACGGTGGTAAGATCAAGGTTTTTTCTACGGAAATCCCCCACTCCGTCCGGGCGAAGGAGATCAGCGCCGAGGGCAAGAGCATTTTTGCCCATGACCCTAGCGGGAAAGTGGCCGCTGCGTATCAAAGCCTGACGAAGGAGGTGTTGAAAATTGAAAAGCAGCGCGAAAAAAATAGAGCTGGCATCGGTAGATGACCTGTTTTCCACGGAGGAAAGCCGCCAGGACGCTACTCTGGAGCGCGTACAGATTATACCGCTGTCTGAACTGCACCCCTTCCCCGACCATCCCTTTTCCGTTCGGGATGATGACGATATTATGAAGGAAACTCTGGACAGCGTAAAGGCGCGGGGAATACTCACCCCTGCCATTGCCCGCCCCAGGGAGGACGGCGGTTATGAACTGGTAGCCGGACACCGGCGCAAACGGGCCTGTGAGCTGGCCGGTCTGGATGCCATGCCGGTTATCGTCCGAGACTTGGACCGGGATGAGGCCATCATTATTATGGTGGACACCAATATCCAGCGGGAGAATATTTCCCCCATTGAAAAAGCAAAGGCCCTCAAAATGAAGCTGGAGGCCATCAAACGGCAGGGCGCACGGACTGATTTAACTTCTACGCAAGTTGCACAGAAGTTATCTGTTGAGAAAGTTGGGGATGAGGCTGGCATTAGCAAAGATCAGGTGCGCCGCTATGTTCGCCTGACCGAGTTGTCCCCGGAGCTGCAAAAGATGGTGGACGAAAAGAAAATCGCCATGACCCCCGCTGTGGAAATCTCCTATCTGAAACCGGAGGAACAGGCCCTTCTGGTGGAGACCATGGAGAGTGAACAGGCCACTCCCTCCCTCTCCCAGGCCCAGCGGATGAAGAGAATGAGCCAGGAGGGGAAACTGGACGAGGACACCATGCTGTCCGTCATGTCGGAGCAGAAAAAGCCGGAGGTTGAACGCATCGTGTTCACCGGCGATACCCTGCGCAAGTATTTCCCCCGGTCCTATACGCCGAAGAAGATGGAAGAGACCATCATCAATCTCCTGGAGGGCTGGATGAAAAAGCGGCAGCGCAGTCAGGAGCGGTAACATCACAATTTCAAATCGGACTACCAACGGACAGGGAATTTTCTCTGTCCGTTTTTTGTGTCCGGGAAAGGAGTACAAACCAATCCATGAGTCAAACCACTCACTTCAAATACAAGATGGAGGATGTGGAATGTAAATTTTGCACCGAATACAGGGGGAAAAAGAGGGGCTGTGCCCATGTGGTATGCCCGTGGCTGGCAGAGCGCATCGAGGCCGGAGTTGTCGGCTATGAAGAGGCTCTGTTGGACAGCTTTCCCCACGACCCCCGCCTGGGAGCCAAACTGCGCACCGCCGTCCAGCTCTTCCACGGTTCCCTGTGGCTGAACGAGGGCCACCGGCAGCGGATGGAGACGCTGAAAGCGCGGGAGGGCTTTCAACGCAGGCGAGATACCCCGGCCTACTTCGCCGCCATGTATCTGCTCACCGCCGACCCAGACACCGCCAACCGTGCCGCAAACTGCTTTTGTCGGGATGGTATCATGTTCAGCTACGCCACCACCAAGGGCATCTCTCCCCACGGCTATACGCTGCTGTCGGCGGCGAGGGACATCTACGCCAACGGAGACGGCATCGCCCTCACCGACCTGGCGGACGGAGAAGTCATTGACACCACGGCTTTCTGCCTGATCGTCAATGCTCTGCTCATTGCCCGCTATGGCTGTGTTGCCCTGGAGATACAGCAGAAGGAACGCCGGTGAAGAAGTATAACGTGATACTGGCGGACCCGCCCTGGTCGTTCCGGGCATGGTCCAGCAAGGGTATGGGCCGTTCTGCGGAACAGCATTACCCCACTATGCGCCTGGAGGACATCAAAGCCCTGCCCGTGTTCGATCTCGCCGCCGGGGACTGTGTTTTGTTTTTATGGGCCACCTTCCCTATGCTGAAAGAGGCGCTGGAAGTCATTGACACCTGGGGATTTACCTATAAGACCGTGGCGTTCACCTGGGTGAAGGAGAACCGAAAATCTCCCGGCCTGTTCTGGGGCCTTGGGTACTGGACCAGGGCCAACGCCGAGGTCTGTCTGCTGGCGACCAGAGGCAGTCCCAAACGGCAGTCCGCCGCTGTCCATCAGGTCATCCTCTCTCCGGTGGAGCGGCACAGCAAAAAGCCGGATGAAGTCCAGGAGCGCATTGTCACCCTGATGGGCGATGTTTCCCGTGTGGAGCTGTTCGCACGGCAGGAAACTCCCGGCTGGGATGTCTGGGGCAACGAAGTTGAGTGCAGTCCCGGCCTTGCGTCAAGGCTGACGATTTCACCGCAACAAGATTGACAAGGAGGGAACACGGTTTTTGAAACTGACGAAACAGTAGTGACCAAATTTTTTGTTTGAGGAAGTGATCTGATATGGCCGTCTACCGAGTGGAACGGACACAAGGTTACACCGTAATGAGCAACTATCACTTGAAGGACACCGCCCTGTCGCTGAAGGCCAAGGGGCTGCTGTCCATGTTCCTGTCCTTCCCCGATGACTGGAACTACTCCACGAGGGGACTGGCCTCCATCTGCAAAGAGGGCGTGGAGGCCATTGGGAACACCATCAAGGAGTTGGAGAAAGCCGGTTACATCCTCCGGCGTCAGCTGCGGGGAGCCAATGGGCGCATTACCGACACGGAGTATGTCATTTACGAGCGCCCCCAGCCCCCGGAACCGTCTGCGCCGGAGGATGCCGGCCCGGAAACACCTCCAGATACGGGCGCACCGGATACGGCTTTACCAGATACGGGTTTCCCGGATATGGTTGACCCAGATACGGAAAACCGCCCGGAATTAAATATAAAGAAATCAAAAACGAAAAGATCAATTACTCAGCGATCAAAAACTCATTCATTCTCTCCCCCTGCCCCTCCGAAAACGCCTGCCGCCCCGGTGGAAGGAATGAAGGAAATTTTGGAGAAGAGAGCTGAGATCGAGGAGCAGATCGAGTATGACCTGATTGCGGACCAGTGCAACCGGGAACAGCTCAACGAGTTCGTGGAGATCATGCTGGAGGTGGCGCTGTCCAAAAGCCCCACCATGAAGATCGGCCGGGACGCAGAGTATCCCACCGCTTATGTCCAGCATCGGTTTGAACAACTGACCTCCGCCCATATCGAGAAGGTCCTTGACGGCATCCGGGAGAACACCACCCGCGTCTGGAACACCAGGGCCTATCTCCTGGCGGCGCTGTTCAACGCACCCTCCACCACGGACAATCACTACACCATGCTCGTCAATCACGACATGAGTACCGGCGGCTGACGGGGCCGCTTATTTTTATGCTCGAAATGAGCGGAAGGAGAATTACCATGAAGCGACCCTTTGCCTACGTCACCGCCCCCTGGACCGGGAGCGCCTGCCAGAACAGCGAAAAGGCCCTGCGGTACTGCCGTCAGGTTTACGATGCCGGATACACCCCCATCTGTCCGCTGCTTCTGTTGGCCCCCATCCTGAACGATAGGGTCCCCCAGGAACACAAGGACGGCCTGGACATGAGCCGGGACCTCCTGCGCCGGTCCCATGTCCTGGTGGTCTGCGGGGATACTGTCACCGAGGCTATGAAAAACGATATTGCCACCGCCGAACGGCTGCACATCACCGCCACCACCCTGGACGGCATTCTGACTGTGAAGGGCCAGGGCCGGAGCTGCGGGAAGAAGTGACCGCTGGCGGCTGGCCGGAAGGAGCGTGAGAGTATATCTTTACGGCCAACGACCTGGCTAATGCCAATAACACCGACCTCCCCGATCTGCTGACCTCCCTGGGCTATCAGGTCCGGCGCGTGGGCAGCTACTACACCACCAAGGAAATGGACAGCCTGCGCATCAAGGACCGGCGCGTCTGGTTCCGTTACTCCGAAAAAAAGGGCGGAGACGCCATTGCTTTTCTTCAGCGGTTCGAGGGCAAGAGTTTTCCGGAGGCAGTCGAATTCCTGCTGGACTGGAATGGCCGGTCAAGGGACCATCCCGACAGACCCTTACCCAGACCTGCGCCGGTCCAGAAGAAAACGCCGCCTGCCCCATTGGAGCCTGTGCCGTTTGTTCTTCCACCGGCCAATGAGGACCAGCGGCGGGTGACGGCCTACCTGAAAAAGCGAGGCATCGCACCATCGGTCATCCGGGGCTTTGTGGAGGCCGGTCTGCTGTACGAAGAGGCGGAACGCCACAACTGCGTCTTTGTCGGCAAAGATGCTGATAACAAACCGGTATTCGCCGCTAAACGGGGAACCTACGACCTGAATGGAGCATCTTTCCGGGCGGGCGTTCCCGGCAGCGACAAGGAAATCGGTTTCCGCCTGCCCTGCGACAGCACCATTGACCGGGTACACGTCTTTGAGGCCCCCATCGACCTGATGAGCTTTTGCACGCTCCACCGGGATGCCACCCACAACGCCGTGGCTTTCTGCGGTCTGTATGAAGGGCCGCTAGACACCTATCTGCGGGAAAATCCAAAAATCAGGTACATTTTCCTCTGTCTGGACGCTGACGAACCCGGCAAAGAAGCGGCGGACCATTTGAAAGAGAAGTACAGTCAGCAGGGCTATGTTGTAGCCTATAAGCCTCCTCCCCGTGGGAAGGACTGGAACGAGTACCTACAGCACCGGCAGAAGTGCCGGGGAAACGAGAGGTAAAAATCATGCAGAGCAGAAAATTTCTGCTGCGCTGGCTGGTAGTCCCACCCTAGTCCACCGGCGCGGCATCATCCTGGCAGAAAGGAGTGAGCGCCTATCCAGGAGGAAGTAGAAAATAAAACTGTGGCGTTGGCAATCAACGGCACAAAACTCACCGGGCGGATGATAAAGGCAGCGATTGCCTCCTATCTCGCCCATCGCAAGGCCGCGAAATGCCAAGATGTTATCCCCCACGGGAAACAGACGGTCAAGCAGCTCATCGGGCAAAATCAGGGCGTATCCAACGTGGAGCTGACAGACCCCAGTATCCGGGCCTTTGAGCGTATTGCCCGGAAATACGGTGTGGACTATGCCGTCAAGCGGGACAGGGCCAATGACCCGCCCCGGTTCCTGATCTTCTTCAAGAGCCGGGATGCGGACGCCCTCACCGCCGCTATGCAGGAGTACGCCGGGAAGAAGGTCCGCAGGATACAGCGGCCCTCAGTGCTGCAACGGCTGGCCCAGCTCCGATCTCAGGTGAAAAAGCCCAGTATTGACCGGGAGAGACGGAAGGAGCAGGTACGGTGAAACAGGTCAATCTGAAAAAACTCATCATTCCCAATCTTCCGTATGCCATCCTGGGTCTCTGCGCCACCAAACTGGGACAGGCGTGGCGGCTGGCCCCCGGCGTCAGTCTGGCGGATAAACTTCTGAGAATCATGGACGGGCTGGTGCTGGCGTTTCAGAGCGCCGCTCCCAGCTTTCATCCGGTCGATCTGCTGGTGGGCATCGCCTGCGGCGTGGGTCTGCGCTTTGCCGTCTACATGAAAGGCAAGAATGCCAAGAAGTACCGGCAGGGGGCGGAGTACGGTACAGCCCGTTGGGGCAACGCTCGGGATATCGCCCCCTATGTAGCCCCGAAGTTCGAGGACAACATCATCCTCACCCAGACGGAGAGCCTGACAATGAACAGCCGCCCCAAGGACCCCAAAACGGCCCGGAACAAAAACGTGCTGATCGTGGGCGGTTCCGGCAGCGGCAAGACTCGCTTTTGGTTGAAGCCAAACCTCATGCAATGCACGTCAAAAACTTATCCGGTTTCTTTTGTTGTCACAGACCCGAAAGGGTTAGTATTTTAGGGACGGAGAAATCCGCACAACAACAGGAGGTGGCAAACATGGCCCAGAAAACCAAGATTACAGCACTCTATGAGCGTTTGAGCCGTGACGATGAGTTACAAGGCCCCAGCAATTCCATACTGAACCAGCAGGCATTTTTGGAGGACTACGCCCAGCGGAATGGCTTCACCAATGTCCGGCACTTCACCGATGATGGAGTGAGCGGCACAACCTTTGACCGGGACGGCTTCAAGGCCATGATTGCCGAGGTGGAGGCCGGGAACGTGTCCACCATCATCGTCAAGGACATGAGCCGCTTCGGGCGGGACTATCTCAAGGTCGGCTTCTACACCGATGTCATGTTCAGAGATAAGGGCATCCGGTTTATCGCCGTCAACAACGGTATCGACAGCGACAAGCAGGGAGATAACGACTTCACCCCATTTTTGAACATCATGAAGAACACGAGGCATTTGGGAGGGGTAAACTGCTAATTTCTCTCCAATTCGACAAATCAGTGTGCAACAATCAAATATCGCTGCTGTTACAGAATGTTTTCGTCTGGCTGCTGATGCGGTCAGGCGCTTTTTTTGCCCGATCACACCAGCCCAACAAAGCGGTAGTAAATTTTAATGTCCTGGTGTCTTTGACCGTCTATGACGGTTCGTTCTCCAACTTCAATGCGGTCAATCAGTTCCTCAATGATTTCCCGGTTCAGTTCCTGCAAGTCCAGATACTGCCGGATGGTTCCGGCCCACTGGTGGATATTGGCGATGTCCTGCTGGGCTTTCCGTTCCCCGGCTAACAGACTGTCCAGGCGTTCCGATTTCTGGATGCGTTCCTGCTCGTTCTTTTGAATCAGAACCGAGAAGGAATCGCCGCTGATTGCCCCGCTTACCTTATCTTCATAAAGTTTTGCGGTGATCTGTTCCAGCTCCTCCAAACGCCGCCGCAAACGGCTGATTCCCTGTCGGCAGTCCTCTTGTTGAGCGGCGCTTGCGGATTGGATGTGCTGTTTCAGCTTATCCAGTACAGCGGCTTCATCGGCTGCAACCGCTTTTCCATGCGCCTGGATTTCACTCAGTACCAGGTTTTTCAAGCTGATCTCAAAAATCCGGTGCCAGGAGCAGATGCTGTGTCCGGTAGTGGCAAACCGGGAGCAGAAATAAGAAGTATAGTGCTTGACAGTGCCATTTTTCCGGCGCTGTGTTTCGCGGGCGGCAACCAGAGGATGCCCGCAGTCCGCGCAGACCAGCTTTCCGGTAAACAGAGATGCTTGGGGCGGCGTATTGTTAGCGGAAATCTGTTTCGCCGCCTGATTGATTTTCTGGACAGCCTCCCACAGCTCCGGCCCGATAATTGCCTCGTGTGCGCCCTCATGGGAAATCCATTCCGATTCCGGTTTCCTTATCATGGTCTTATCCTTATAGGAACGGGAACCGGTACAGTTCTGTGTGAGCGTACCGACATAAACATCATCATTCAAAAGGTTTCGGACCGTTGCATAAGCCCACAGCCGGGAATATTTGCAGCTGCCGTTTCCATAATGGACCGCCCAATACCAGCGGGGAGGGAGAATCCCTTTCTCATTCAGGGTGGCGGCGATTTTCCCATAGGCCATGCCGGAATGACGCATCTGGAAGATCTGCCGCACAACAGCGGCGGATTCCTCATCAATGACCAGCTTGTGCTTATCCTCATCGCTCTTACGGTAGCCGTAGGGGGCATAGGCAGTGAGGTACTGGCCGCTTTTCTTTTTGGCGTGAAGCACCGACTTTACCTTGCTGGACAGGTCTTTGAGATGGTAGTCATTCATCAAAGAGCGGAAGTGCAGCATATCGGTATTGTCCCCCTCGCTGTCCAGACAGTCCAGAACCGATACGAACCGGCAGCCGAGGGAGGGGAAAATGACATCGGTATAACGGCCCACCTCCACAAAGTCCCGTCCTAAACGGGAGAGGTCCTTGACCAGAATCAGGTTAATCAGGCCATGCCTTGCATCCTCCAGCATCTCCAAAAATCCGGGCCGCTGAAAATTTCCCCCGCTGTACCCGTCATCCTGATAGCTCTTGACCTCAATCCAGCCGTTGAGCATGACAAACTTGGAGAGGATTTCGTACTGGTTCTCAATGCTCACCGATTCATCGCTTGGGATATAGCCTTTCGCTTTTGCGGAATTGGAGGCGTCATCCACACTCAGGCGGCAGTAGATACCAACTTTATATTGCTTTGCCATAGTCCTGCCCCCTTTCCTGTGCCAGCGCAGCGTCCACATTCCCGACATAGCGGTAATATACCTTGATTTCACAAATACGCTGTCCGTTAATTATCTGGGTATCGCCAACCTCGATCCGGTCCACCAGTTCAAACAGGATGGTTTCGTCCAACTCCGAGATTTCGGTGTAGCACCGGATAATTTCCAGCCAGCGGTCGGTGTCTACCTGGTTTTCCAGGTGCGCCCGGACTTTCCGTTCCAGTTCCGGGACCGCCTCCGCCTTTTCCGCCCGTTCCGCTTCATATTTCTGCATCAGGGTCTGGAATACTGTCTGCGGGATTGCCCCGGTGCATTTGTCCTCATAGAGATTCTGCATCAGGCGCTCCAGATCGGAAATACGGGCTAAGGAGGATTTCAATTCCTGCTCATAGGAGAAAAGCCGGGTATGGGATTCCTTTTCTTTCAACCGGAGAATCTCATCTATCAGCCGGTCCGGGTCATACTCGGCAAAGCGGGCTTTTTCCCGGATGTCCTCCAATACCAGCTGGGTCAGCACCGTTTCATAGATCGTGTGGATGGTACACGCGCCCCGCCCGCTGCGGGAGTAGTTGCCGCAGATAAAGGAGCTGTACCGCCCCGGCCTGCCATCCTTATAGGTAAACTTTTCGATGTGGTTCCTCATTTTGAAACCACAGTCGGCGCAGTAAACAAGGCCGGTAAAGATACTCTTGCAGCCATCGGACGGAGTGCTTTTACGCACTTTCTTTTTGCCGATGCTGGCCACGGTGTCCCACAGTTCCCGCGGGATGATGGCCTCATGGGTTCCCTCCACCCGAATCCACTCGTCCTCTGATTTACCCACGAGCTTACGGGATTTGTAAGAGAGGGTGCCGCTTTTGCCCTGCACCATGTTCCCGATATAGACCTCGTTGCGGACCATGTTTTTTACCGTCTGGTCGGCCCATTTGTGGTTGACCCTTCTGGGATCGCTCTGGCCCTTGCGCTGGTAGTACAGCACACCGGGCGGCTGAATCCCTTCCTCATTGAGCGCCACCGCGATAGCGTGGAATCCCATACCGGAGGCGCGCATTTCAAAGATACGGCGCACAACCGGCGCGGTTTCCTCGTCAATCACAAGATGGTGCTTATCCAAGGGGTCGCGCCGGTAGCCATAGGCGGGATAGGTTCCCATAAACTTTCCGTTTTCAGCACAGGCCCTTTTGACCGCCTTGACCTTCTTGCTGGTGTCCCGGCTGTAAAATTCATTAAATAAGTTCAAAAAGCACATGACATCGGTGCTTCCGTTGTCGCTCATGGTGTCGATGCCGTTGTTCAGGGCGATGAACCGGCAGCCAAGAGAAGGGAATAGATAATCTGTGTACTGTCCAAACTCGATGTAGTTGCGGCCAAAGCGGGAAAGGTCCTTGACCAGAATCACATTGATCCGCTTTGCCTTTGCGTCCTCGATTAACCGCCTGACGCCTGGGCGGTTGAAGTTTGTGCCGGAATATCCGTCATCAATATAGGTATCGACCTCATTCCATCCGCGCTGCCTGACATAGTTTTGAAGCAGCAGCTTCTGGTTTTCAATGCTGACCGATTCCCCATCGCGCTCATCGTCATTGCTTAACCGGCAGTAGATGCCCACGTTGTATGTTGTATCCATCATCTTTGTTTTACCTCCCGACCATCTCAGAATCCATACCTCGTGCGGCAAAATGGCTCCGCAGGTTTACCCTGCATGAATATCTTACCGGAGAATCCATCGCCGCGCAAGGATGCGGCAGGCCGCGAGGCTGGTTGCTACTTGGAACCGCTGGCAGCCGGAACGATTTCCGACATGGCGCGTCTGACCGCCAGCTGTTCCAGCGTCTTTCCCAGGTCCTTTTCTCCCGAAAAAAAGCTGGTGACGCGATAAATTGTTTTCCCAATCCGCACCTCTTTGTAGGAGGTTGTTGGGGTTGTTTGTTTGGTCATATAGACGCACCTCCGTTCAAAAACTGTTTTCATTCTATGGTTAAAAAACAGCCGCACCGGAAATGAAAGTTATTATTACAACAGCATACTTCCGGTACGGCTGCTCTTATTCTGTTTTGATGATTTCGCCACATTTGCCACGCACCCCTGACGATGGGGACATAACAGGCCGCTCCCGGCAGAGCTGTCATAACTCCGCAGCACCGTTTTTCTCGTATGCCGCAGGGTTCCCCCCAAGTCTTTGGCGGGCCGTGAGGAAGTATCTTTAAGCCCCCGCACCATCATCGCGCCCGGAACGCCATCTCCGGGTTTAAGGCTCTGCGTAGATCGCTCGGATTGCCTGTGCTTCATCACCTCCTGCAAGCAACCGTCCTGGCGGCGCGCCTTTTTCGCTTCGATACGGGTTATGTACCTGTTATGCCGTATATTCAGTTGTCAAGCTACAAAGAGGGAGCAAGAGAACTTGTCCCTTCAATGGGTAGGCATTGGGAAAGACCATTTGTTAAGCCTTTTTCAAAAAAATCTTAATTTTATTTACTCTTTGTGTGATTGCACTTCTGGAACAATTCCAGAGCCTTGCAACATCGGCCTGCCGGTAGCCATCCACAAGGAGCAGGGTCAGCAGTTCCAGATCGTCCTCCGACAATTTGCAGAGCTGCCGGTACAGTCTTTCGTCCTCCAGGGAGGACAACCAGCCAAACCGCTGGGCGTCCACATCGCCGGTGTCCCAGGTGCAGGAGAGGGATTCAAATTTTCGGAGCAGACTGGACTGCTCGCTTTCATCCTCGTACTGTTCACTGGGCAGAGCCTGTACCCGGTTCAGGTAAGTCCGCTGGCTGCAAAACCAGGACCAGTCATATTCTCGCATGGCAGCAATCTGTGTATCGCTCATACCGGCTGCGCGGTATTCCTGTTCCAGCCGGGTCCATTCCTTATCAAACTTCCTTTTTTCATATCCATAGTGAAAGCTCATAGCGTTCCTCCATTTCGATTCAAGCGTGGTTGGCAGGTGAATCGAATGGAGGCGGGGACCGGCAGCGGCATTGTTCGGGGTGGTTCGCTAAAAATCGACAAACAAAAACGCCAGCATCCCAAAGCAAGATGCTGGCGCAACAAAGCAAATACCTATTATAACTCTGATATATATTACCCGATAATACCGGAGGCGGCGCATGAAAGTCCCATTTTGAAATTAGACTTTTTTTCGTGCATCACCAGTGGAAAGGGTCGATAAGACCCAAGAAATATAAAAAAGAATAACCATAGCTACCTTTCTAACGGTAACTATGGTTTAGGCGCATAAAATCGCTTTGACAGATTACCGTTTTTTTTAACCGGTCAAAGTGATCCTAATATAAATCGGCATAATCGCTCTTGTTTTCAAGTGCTAAGAGGTCATTCAGATATTGAATTCAGAATGATAGCATAGTATGGAGGTGAGCGATTATGCCGAAAGATAAACTGGCCTTATTAGGCGAATATTTACGGAGCGTCAGAAATGCTGCAAATTTAACACAGGAACAGCTTTCCGACCTCAGCCATGTATCGGTGAAACATATAGCTGATATTGAGAAGGGGCAAAAAAATCCTTCTTTTATTGTGTTGCAGGCACTTGCAAAAGTATTGGACCTGTCACTGGACAACCTCATCATAGAAAACATCAGTGCAGAGGAGCAGGGGTTGAACCAGTTAAAATCCTATTATCTGTCATGCCCTCCGGAAATGCGTGAGACTTTCCTGAATATGGCCCACGCATTTATGAAAGAATTGACAGTGTTATCGGAGAAGCGAAACAAACAATAAGCCAGTGGGCGGATAGTCCATTCCCACTGGCTTTCTTTGTTTGGAAATAACTTCTGGTTTCCATTATACACGATCCCCAAAAATGAGTAGACCGAAAATGCTATGAAAATGCTATTATTTGTCTACAATTTGATTTTTTCAAAAAATCAAAAAATATGATTTACTCTGGCAGCGGTTTTGCCGCAAATGTATATCCTAAATTAGATACTGTACAGATATAGATTGGCTGCTCCGGCACACTTTCAATTTTATGACGGATGCGGCTAATCGTATTTGTGACGGCTGATAAGCAGCTCTCACTATTCTCATGCCAGACCGCTTCAAATATCTGCTCTTTTGTAAAAACTTCACCGGAATGTTGGGCCAGAAAAACCAGCACATTATATTCGTTTTTAGATAAATGAATATCAACCCCATCCTTTAGGACACGCCGCTGTTTCAGGTATATCTCCATGCCGCAAAAAAGCAGATTAGAGGGATTCGATGATTGGAGGTGTTCACTTTTGCCACCAGGCCACACCATCAATCTCTTTTCTTCTGTTGCCCCGTTATTTTCGGTAATGCGTATAATGAGTTCTATTGTTGGCAAAACAACCACCTCCTTAACACCAACTGCCTTTATACTTTTGAATCCTTTTTTCAAAACAGAACCGCATGGGGTAACTGTTGTTGTGAAGCTTCCAGCAATTAAGCAGGGCGGTGGAGGATCAAGAATCTTCTCTGATGGGTATGGGGATTGCTCCCCATACCTCTAATCCAAACCGTGTGTGCGCTATTTAACGCATACGGCTTTTCACCTTACATTCATTGCTCATTGATAGTTGCCGTAATCGGCATATTTCTAATCCGCTTTGCAGGTGCATATACCGCTAACGCAACAGAAGCAATATCGAATATCCCTCTTTTTTTATGGCGAAAGACAGACCGCCTATCAAACTTAAATCATCTTCCAGTAAAAATAATCGTTTCATTTGCTGTGTCTCTTTCCCTTATGAATCTGCCATATCAACTGCCTTCAGCTTCTGTACGCTTTCCTCTGCCCCGCAGGAACGGATCATATCCGAGATTTCTTGATAAGCCTCCTCTGCGCTCTCCGCCTCCGAGGGAATATAGACCCACTGGCTCATAAAGCTGTGGGCATAATTGCAATGGATATTGCCGGTGTAAATCTGCACAACGGGGTCCTCTACCTTGCAGCCAGTCTGCGGGGCGCAGTCTGAACGGAAGGAAAAATAGTCCTGACCGTCTTTTACATAGATGATGTTGATTTTCAGGTCCTCTTTTGCAAGATTCATTCTGTCACTGATTCCAGCCTCCTGGTTATAGGAGTTCTCCGCTTCGACTTTTTCAAAATAGAAGCGATCCCGGTGTGCTGCGACAATATCATCTTCCATATCCCGATACTTTTCCGGCACCAGGAGATTCAGCGTCAGATCATCATAAACAAGCTGCTCTGTCAAATCGCTGCCGTCCGCAGTTTCGATTGGGTTGTGCGCAAAGTAGTTCCTGCTCACACGGATACAGCGTCCGTTGGGGTCGATCTCCGCCGCAAACTGCATTCCGTTCATGGTATACAGCGGTGTACCGGCATCATCCATAGCCTGATAGTTGTAGAAGTCCGCAACGAAGGCCCCCGCTTTGTCCTCCAGTTCGGCAAGGAGACGGGCGCTGCGGGCCGCGATCTCCAGATATTGCACAGGGTCGTTCTCGCCGGTGTACTGTACCTGAGCCGTATAGATATGGCACTGCTCCTGTGCCGTCCCCTTGTTGGCCGATGTAGGTCCTTCCTCTTTTCCGCCGCAGGCGGCCAGACCTGCAAGCCAGGCCGCCGCCAGGATTCCACATAAAAACCGTTTCATAAAACTCCTCCGTTCGTTTGATTCTGTCTTAAAATGCAAATAGACTGACGTTCGGAAACCGGGGGCGTACTGCCTCCGGTTTCCAGGCGGGCGTTCAATTTTGACGTAGCCGCTCGATGATGCTGACCTTTGCGATCTGCCGGTACATCAGCGCCGGTATTGCGGCCGCAAACAGGAGCAGGAACGGATAGACTACCAGCATGGGCCACATGACAAATTGGTAGGTGAAAAACCAAATCCCGTTGGAAACGCCCCTTACGATCACTACCGAGAACAACGCCCCCAGGACGGCGGATGTGAGGATTGTTCCCGCCGCATAGTACAGCCCCTCAAAGGAGAGCATCCGCTTTAACTGCTTTCCGGTCATGCCAATGCTTTGCAGCATGGCAAATTCCTTTTTGCGGGTGATGACGCTGGTCAGAACGGAGTTGACGAAATTTGCAATCCCAATGATACCGATGATGATGCTCAACGCCCCTCCGATAGTGATAATCAGGGAGGTCAGGCCCTCAAAGGAGCTGACATAGGTTGCCTTGGACTCAAAGTCCATACTGGGTTCCACGCTGTCGATATAGCTGTTCAAAAACTCCTCCATGGCCGCCTCTGTCCCCGGCTTCACGTTGAAGGGGAAGTTGACCAGGTGGGGCTGGTCGCAGAGGGGCAGATAAATTTCCGTAGGGAGATAGAGTCTTGAAGCGCCGGTATTGCGGGTAGTAGTGGTGTTTTCGTTTTTCCGAACCTTTGCCATGATGGTAAATTCATAGCTCTCCCCAGTGATGTCGGAGAGCCCGTCCTTTCTGACATGGTTCAGCCGGATGGTATCGCCAACATGGATATTCGGATTGTCGATCACCGTCCCATCATCCGTACATTCCACGCTCAACAGGATATACTTGCCTGTTTTCAGCTGTTCCAGGTCAATGGTTCCCTCTACCGCCTCCATCGTGTTCAGCACAAAATCATCCGCGCCATACACGTCTACAAAGGGGTTGCCGTTCTCGTCTTTATTGTAGTTTGTAAATGCGGGGTGGTCAGTGGAAAAGTTTTCCTCCAAAAGACGGGAGGTATAAAGCCTGCCGCCGTCGTCAAAGTTTTCATTCTGCCGGACAGCCTGAATAAAGCTCTCCGACAGGTCACCCTCGCTCTTTTCAAACTGGTACTGGAAATAGTCGGCGGTGGAAATCACAAAGTCAACATTCAAAAATTTTTCGATATACTTGTCAATATCAAATCCACTGGACAGGGTAAATACCGTATTGAACAGAACAATGCTTAATGTCATGGACACGATGACCAGCACAGTGCGCTTGCGGTTGCGGCCCAGGTTGGCCAGGGCCATGAAGTGGAGCTTCGCGCCGTGGGTGGACCTCTTATCCCTGGCCTTGCGGTTTCCGAATGCCGCCGCATCGTTTTCTGTATAACGGATGGCCTCAATCGCCGAGACTGTTCCAGCAATTTTGGCTGGTTTGCGGACGCTGATAAAAACGGTTAGTAGGGCAAAGGCGGCGGCACCAATGAATATCAGCGGATTGACCGTCACACTGACCCCGGCGTCGGCGGTATAGGTTGTACCATTCATCAGGAACGGCACCAGGGCACGCCCGATCACAAAGCCAATCAGTAATCCAACCGGGATGCCAACGGCGGAGAGCCGGAGGGCCTGCAGGGTAATCAGCCGCCTGATCTGGCGTTGTGTTGTACCCAGCGTCTTGAGCTGCCCATAGGATTGAATATCCTGAATGACGGAAATCTGAAAAATGTTGTAGATAATCAGGTAGCCCGTTATGATAATCAGAAGAACGCCCGCGATGCCGGAGATCAGCATAGCCGGGTTTTCTGACAACGCGCTGCGCTGGTAAGCAGGGCTGACGCCTGCGATGATATAGTTGCTGTCCTCTGGACTGCCGCCCATGGTATCGCAGGTATAGCCTGCTTCGGAGAGAAGCCGATGCAGACGGCTCTCCACATCGCCGCTCCCCTGGAACATGATGTAGGCAGTCACAACACCGGAATAGTCGTTGTCAACGGGGTAGGTATAGGTCAGAATGTCCGTGTGGGCGTCAATAAATGCTTTCGATACGATCAGCCGCCCGATGTTGCTCAAGCTGTCGGTTTCCCAAAAGCCGCAGAGGGTAAAATCGGTGGTATACACCATGCCCTTGACCTCGTAGGTCAGCGAAACCGTTTCCCCAACCTGCGCCGGAACGCCTAGGGCATCCAGCGTTTTTGTGTCCGCAATGATCTCATTTTCTGCTTCGGGCCGTCGGCCTGTCGTGGGGTTGTAGCGGGCAAATTCCAGGGCGGTATCGTCCATATACCAAATGTCGGACCGCCAGCGCTCCAGGCCCGGATTTTTCAGCCGGTAGGAAACCGCCTTTGTATAGGCGATGCGGTCGATCAGGGGATTTCCTGCCACGTTGTTGTAAATCTCGTCGCTGATATAGGTCAGGGCTGCCTGTCCGTCGCCGCCGGCCTTGCGGATGTTCTGGTCGTGAACCGTGTCCAGAAGGCCGGAACCCAGGGTGAAAATCGTGGTGAACAGGATTGTTGTCAGAATAATCGCGATAATCGCAATGATGTTCCGGCTTTTGCTGGCTTTGAAGTAGCGGCCCGACAGCTTTTTAATGACAGTGCCGTTGTTGTTTCCGAATAAAATATCGTTCATACCTGCGCCCTCCTTACTGGGAAATCCTGCCGTCCTCGATGCGGATGATGCGGTCGGCAAGCTGGGCGATCTCGTTGTTGTGGGTAATCATCACCAGTGTCTGGTGGAACTTGCTGCTGGTGACTTTCAGAAGCCCCATCACATCGGCGCTGGTCCGGCTGTCCAGATTGCCGGTCGGCTCGTCCGCCAGGACGATGGCAGGCTTGGAGACCAAGGCGCGGGCAATGGCGACACGTTGCTGCTGTCCGCCGGAGAGGTTGCCCGGCATACTGTTCAGCTTGTCCTCCAGAGCCAGCAGGCGCACCACCTCGTCCATGAATTTCTGATCGACGGTATCGCCGTCCAGCTCCACGGGCAGGACGATATTTTCATAGACGTTCAGAACGGGAACAAGGTTGTAATTCTGGAAGATAAAGCCGATGTTGCGGCGGCGGAAAATAGTGAGCTGTTCATCCTTCAGGCTGGCCAGCTCTTTGTCCTTCACTTTGACGCTGCCAGAGGTGGGCACATCCAGTCCGCCCATCATGTTCAGCAGCGTGGACTTGCCGCTGCCAGAGGTCCCCACGATGGCGACAAATTCCCCCTGCTCAATGGAGAGGGTCACGCCGTCCAGGGCCTTTGTGATATTTGGCTCTGTGCCGTAGTGTTTTTTGAGATCGGTTGTTTGCAAAATGCTCATGGTAAGCACCATCCTTTCTGTGATGCCGTTATCCTAACAGCCAATCCTCACAGAAATGTTACAGACGACTGGATTTTTTCTTATGATACATATTATCAACCTTTCTGTTAGTTCCCATTAAATATGCAGTAACTTCATTCGTTTCCCGGAGCCGTATAATTATGTTGTACTGCCACAGGCAGTTCATCATATTGTACTTCGCTCCATTCAAGAACACCCCGGACAGGCATCACTGTTAAACGAATAAAAGCACCTTCTTTTAATTCCTTTGATGTTCCAAATGTAATATCTTTTTTATCACCATTTTCATTACAGGCGGGAAGTGTATAAGAATAACTCATTCCTCCATCTCCATGAAAGTTAATAACCCCGCCATTTGAATCGCCTTGTTCTATTTTGTTGTTGTCAATTTGGGCATAATAGTAAGTGCTGCCAGCTCCCGAAAGAAACCACATGCAAAAGCCTATTTTTTCAGTTGGTAGAAATTATAAAATGCTGCGTTTTTTGCAATAAGTGTTTCAAATGTGCCATGCTCAATGATTTTTCCGTCTGCCATAAAGATAATTTCATCATAGAGTTCAAGAATATCTTTGCTCATATTGTGAGTAATAGTGAGTAGCGTTAAATCAGATATTGCTAACAATCTGCTTTCAATATCATACGCAGTCTGCATATCAATAGCAGACGTACCCTCGTCTAAAATTAACAACGGCTTTTTACGAATCAAAGCCCTTGCTACAGCAATTCGTTGTTTTTGCCCGCCGGAAAGGTTATTACCGTTTTCCCCAACATGATATTCAAGTCCGTTTGGTACTTGCTCAATGAAATGCAATAAGCCACTATCAGACAGTGCAGATTGTAATTCTTCTTTGCTGTAATCTTCGTGTAAGCAAATATTGTCTAAAATGCTTTCGTCAAACATATAGACGTTCTGATGAATGACAGACGACAAGGAGGTTATTTTATCAATATCCACAATGGAAAGATTATCTTCATCATACAGAACATTACCTTTGAAATCAGAATAATATCCGGCAATCAGTTTGATAAGCGTAGATTTTCCGCAACCACTTTTACCAACAAAGGCATATTTTTTCCCTTTTTTAATGGATAATGAAATACCATTTATGACTTCATTTTCTTTATCATAAGAAAAATGCAAATCCTCCACACAAATCATATCATTGAAAGTAGGGGGTTTTTTTGTATTTGTGTCTTGCTTCCGGTAATCTGAAAATTCATTTAACTTCTGTGCAATCGGCTTTATACTCTTGATTTTAGGAATATTACTAAAAATGATTAAAAGCGGATTTGCAAGATTACTGCTAACCTGTACCATGCCTAATAAGGCTCCTGCGCTGATACGTCCGATAATAATGAAATATGCTGAAAGAAAAACAACAACAACTTGAACAAGAAGCGCAAGAACCATAGAAACCGCTTCATTTGCAGCAATCGCTTTGTCAACTGAATATTTTGCTTTTATCGTGTCCTCATTACTTGTTTCAAATCGTGAAAGGACATATTTTTTCATTCGGTACGACTTGATAATTTCAAAGCCGGATAACAGGTCTTTTACATGATTTGTAAAAGAGGATAGCATATCAGAATATTTGTCCTGCCGTTTAGAGAGCAGTCCTCCGAACAGACTGGGGACGATAAGCATAATGGCGATTGCAATAATTACGCATACCGTAACGATAATGTCAAAGTAAATCATTACAGCAAGGGACGCTATGAAAATAATCGTGTATTGAATGACTTGCAGGAGAGGAAGTAAAAAATTGTCCTCAATCATTTTTACATCATTCGTAATTGCAGATAAGTAATCTGCGGTATTGTTTTTGGAGTAATCCTCAATCGTGTGTTTCTCAATTCCCATAAAGGTTTTAGAACGAACAGCTTTCATAATCTTGCAGACAAATTTTTTGCTGAACAAAGATTGTAGGTACATAAATACTCCCATAAGCGCAAAGTAGGCTAAAGAAAAGAGTAGTATTCTGATGAAGCCGTCCATATCGCCCATATCTACAATGTCCATAACCTGTTGCAACAAGATAGCGATAAACACATAGGATAGAGAACTGATAGCAGTAAATAATACGGTAAGGAAAAGCAGAAATTTGTATTGTTTTAAGTATCGTATCATATAGCGGTGTCCTCCTATTTTCTGTTGAATATCAAATCACAAACAAGCCCTGTCGCACCCAAAACAAACAGACAAGTAGCTGTTGATTTATAGCCCTTTTCAGATAAATGTGTAGCACCTATCATCAGTCCGATTTCTGCCGCAGCAGATACCGATTTAGATACAATGCGGAATGAACGCTTTTTCCATGCTTCATTTGCAGCAACTTCAATTTTGTTTGTAGCATTTTCGATTTTTTGGTCTAAATTTGACATAGTATTCTCCTTTCATACATTAAGACGGTATGTATATGATTAAAAATAATACCTTACGAATGAATGTAAGATTTGAAAATAAAACTGCCTTTCTCAAGGCAATTTTATTTACTCGCCTACGTTTAAGCGTTCAAAGTAATTCTGTGCCATACCGAAAATTTCATCATCAATAATCGGCAAGTTCATATTATCCAACAGGTATTTGATAAATGCAAACTTTGAAATCAGTTCTTCCGGTGTAGTGGGATAGACAGAGGGAATTAACCAAAAGTTTGTAAGCAAGGGCAAAAGTTCGGATAGTTCTTTTGCATACTCGGTCTGGATAGAACCGTCCTCTATCCCCTCTTGAATAAGCTGTAACCAAAGAGGGGCAATCAATTTTCTATTTGTGTCAGCCAGTTCTGCTAACAAACGGGGGTTTTTCAAAAGGGGAATACTTTGTTTGCCAAGCTCTGTCCTATCAATATCGACATGGTTTAGCTTAATGACTTCTCGCATTTTCTGTAGACCATTCAAGTTCTTCTGCTTCTGAACGGTAACAAACGGGTTATTATCAAAAAAGAGTTTTTCCCCCAATGCGTCGATAATTTCCTCTTTTGATTTGAAATGATGATAGATTGCTCCCTTAGTCAGTCCACCAAGCTCATTTACAATATCCTGTATAGTTGTATTGTCGTACCCTTTTTCCAGGAATAATCGCTGTGATACTTCCAATATCTTCTCAACGGTTACTTCTGGATATTTATTTCGTGCCACACCAATCCTCCTTTCTACTATCATTCGTTTGGTATGTAACTCATTATAATAAGTGAAGCAGATTTTGTCAAGATACATTCAGTAGGTATTTATCCTCTCTTTTTTACAAAACTCCTATAATATGTTCTATTTTGGCTAATAGTAGGTACTGTGTAGACATATCCAAAAAGAAAGGTGAACAGTAATATGGGCGTAATTTTCCCCGGCGGTGGACGGGCTTTTTTTGATGTGTCAATGACCGTCAGATTTTGTCGATACGTTTTGCGCTTCATGGCGGCTACCTCCTTTAGCCGCCGCTTTAACAAAAACCGCGTATTACTTTAGAGGATAAAAGAAACGGCGGCTTTGATCTCTCAAAAGCCGCCGTGTAAGAATAGGCGCATGAAAACCTCTGCTGTACGACGGCTTTTTTCTTTTGCCGTCGTGCGGCAGATTATTATTCTATATTCATTTCTAAATGACCCGTAAAGTTATCTCCTGTAATTCCGAAATAGTTTCCACCCTCCGGCAATGTTAATGTTTCTGAATAACCGTCGCTTGCTTCAAGTAAAACTACTGGATCATCACTTCCAGAAATCCAAAATACTTGTGCTGTTCCCCCGGTAATTTCCAAGTTGCAGGAAACGGAGATGTCCTTACCATTTTCGCGCTCAATAGAAGTCCCACCAAAGAGATATTCTGTTTTGGAAAAATCCTTATAGTCTGCTACATAAGTTCCAGTGTAATGATCGTCACCATACGTCCGCTTCCCTTTAAGAGATAAATCCCCTGTCAGTGTTGCATTTCCGGCTGATTGAACAACATTATTGTATTGATTCAGAATTTCATCTTTTGAACAACCTGTGAGGGGCAACAGCATTAAAACACTCATTAGCAGAAAAGAGGAATATTTTTTCTTATGATACATATTATCAACCTTTCTGTTAGTTCCCATTAAATATGCAGTGACTTCATTCATTTCCCGGAGCCGTATAATTACGTTGTACTGCCATAGGCAGTTCATCATATTGCACTTCTCTCCACTCAAGAACACCCCGGACAGGCATCACTGTTAAACGAATAAAAGCACCTGCTTTTAATTCTTTTGATGTTCCAAATGTAATATCTTTTTTATCACCATTTTCATTATAAGCGGGAAGTGTATAAGAATAACTCATTCCTCCATCTCCATGAAAGTTAATAACCCCGCCATTTGAATCGCCTTGCTCTATTTTGTTGTTGTCAATTTGGGCGTAATAGTAAGTGCTGCCAGCTCCCGAAAGAAACCACATACAAAAGCCGACAAAGCCTATTACAACTACTGCTGCTATTGTAATTCCAATCATTATTTTCTTCTTCATTTTTATATCCTCCATTTACCAACCCTTTTTTGTTGCAGATTTTTTGCGTTTTTTGACGGTTTTCACTGGTGCATTCCCTTTTGTGGTAAATACAAATACGGCAGAAACCAGCAAAGCGACAGCCATACTGAATAAGCAGATCAAAGCGTTCCAATGTATGGCAGAATCATAACTTCGGTAATGGATCAGCCCTAAACTTGCGGTAACGGGATAAACATTTGCCAATGTTGCATTTCCGGAAGCAAACATACCGCCATATCCATAAACAAAAGCAATAATCGTTCCAATCATGTGCCCGCTCGGTATACGTGCGGCAAATGCAATGATCGGCATGACAGCAATATACAAAAACAGACAGTTTAGAATAATCTGAACAAACGTCTGTACTGCCACCTGTGCAGAAAGCCCCGGAAATCCCATCATCAAATCAGCGATTATCGTAAATACTGCACTTACCAGCCCAAAAAGCAAAGAAAGCAATGCACACACAAGTAATTTCCCCCATAATAAGCTGCTGTAAGAAACAGGAATCGTCATAATACTTTTCAGCGTATCGTCTTTCCCTTCCCTTGCTATGATATATCCGGCAATGAGGGCAATACACATGGGAAAAATCATGGTGACATTGTTCTTAATTACCTGTTCTACAAAGAAAGGAAACGTCCAGACCGTTCCGTCCATTGCCGTTGTGGAAAACAGTGTAAGAAGAACGGAAAGCAGCATCAGGAACACACCTGCCCATATCACATGATACCGTTTTAATTTCCATATTTCAGTCTTAACCATGCGAAACATCTCATTCATCCCCTCTCTTTTTATACATATAGTCAATCAATAAAACAGAAAGCAAAGCAATAACGGTTAAAATCATGATCGTCTGAAATGTTGTTGGAATTAAATATTCCAACATCCCCACGCCGCTCATAACCCCATGTGAAGTCAAATTCCCTGCACTCCAAAGGGTTGTTAGGGGAATCGGCATCAGCCAGCACATCAGTTTAGGCAGCGCACCAAAAGAAGATTCGGCTGTCAGACTTAAAACGCTGTAAAATACACATAATAAGACAGAAAACACATACGTCTTACTAAAGAAAACTACGAGAACAACTAATGGCAGCGTTCCCGCCGTAATAAAAATTCCCATTTCAAGAGCAAAAAATAATCTGTAGACAATGCTGTTTACTTCTGCAATTACCCCTCCGCAAAGAATGCCAATAAAAGCCGATGTGAGGCTGAAAATAATTCCAAAAAAGAATAAGACAATTATTTTTGCCAAAATCATCTGTGTGCTTGTGACAGGAATGGTACGCAGATTTTTAAAGGTATCATTATCCCGTTCCATAAAAAACAGCATGGCTGCAATCACACCGATCATGCACGGTAAGAGCAGTCCCACTCCATATCCCATGACAAACTGAAAATAATCGTTAAAAATATCTATTTTGCTGTCATATTGTCCCGCCGTCTGCGGCATTGTCATCAACGCTGTTAATGGAACAGGAAACAAAAATGCAGAGAGGACAACCAGCAAAATGAATTTTTTACGTTTTAGTTTTGAAAATTCACACCTTACAAGTTTAAGCAATCCCCTCACCCCCTGTTACACGTTTGAAATAATCTTCAAGGCTTTCTTCACAAATATAGGCTTGTGATACTTCCAGCTCGTTCTCCACAAAAGCCGTTACAATCTTCCCAACAGAAATGTCTAAATTATGCAGCCGCATATTATGGTCGTCCTGTATGGTAAACTGGTTTTCATGGAAGATACGTTCTAAAATTCTTGCCGCCTGTGCTGTGTCAGAAACAGTAAAACGGATATGTTTGCTGCTCTTTGCTTCCAGTTCTGCAAGGCTTTCTTCTTCCAGCAATACGCCGTGGTCGATAATACCTATATCGTCAGCCAATAACGCAATTTCGGAAAGGATATGACTGGAAATCAAGATTGTTTTTCCACGCTCACTGCAAAGATCACGGATAAAGGAACGTACCTCTGCAATTCCGATTGGGTCAAGCCCGTTGATCGGTTCGTCTAAAATTAAAAGCTCCGGGTCGTGCATAACGGCAAGTGCAATCGCCAGCCGTTGCTTCATGCCAAGCGAATATTGGGAAAACAGTTTTTTATCTTTATAAGGCAGACCGACTAAATCAAGTGCATTTTTAATTGCGTTGCGGTTTGGCACTCCCCGCAGGGTAGCAAAAATCCGCAGATTTTCCGTTGCTGTCAGATTCGGATAAAAACCGGGGGATTCAATCAGAGTGCCGATACGGGGCAGCAGCTTTTTTTCATTCGCCGCTAAAGGTTTCCCCCAAATCGTGACTTCCCCGGAAGTGGGCTGTGTCAGCCCAAGCAGCATTTTCATTGTCGTTGTCTTTCCGGCTCCGTTTCTGCCAAGCAGACCATAGATACGTCCTTTCTGAACATGGATATTCAGATCGGCAACGCTTTTCTGTGTTCCGTATTGTTTGGTAAGATTTTTTGTTTCAATTACATATTTGCTCATTGCGAAACCTCCTTTTCATGTCTGCTATTCTATCACGCCAATCTTGCATTAACCTTGCACGAACCTTGCATTAACCTTGCAATTTGGGGAAAACAGATTTTTACAAAGAATTACTCCCGCCATGTAGGGCGGGAGCTGGTTAGTCTGTCAGAGGGAAAAGCAGGGTAAAAACGGTTCCTTTCCCCGGTACGCTGTCTGCTGTTATGGTTCCGTTCAATTTTTCCACAAGCTGGTGTACGATAGACAGACCAAGACCGCTGCCTTTTTCAGATCGCCCTTTATCGCATTTATAAAGCCGCTCGAAAATATGCTTTAAGTCCTCCTTGTCAATTCCCACTCCATTATCACGCAAAAGAATTTTTATGTTCCCGCCCTGCCCGGATAAAGAAATTTCAATTTTATCTGCGTGGCTGTGGGAGATTACATTCTGTATCAGATTGTTTAATATCCGCATATATCCGTCCGGGGCAATCCTTACCCGGAAAGGCTGCTCTGGAATATCAATCGAAAAATCCACCTGTGTATCTTCAAATATCGGTATCCAGTCAATCAGTATGTTCCGTGTCAGTTCTGTTAAATCAACGGTGGATATATTCATGGAAAATTCATTTGATCCCAGCTTAAACCAGTCAAACAACACATCTATATATTCTTTTAAGTCATGTGCTTTCCGCCTTGCAGTTTCTATATAGTCGTCGCGTTCCTTTCCGCGGGCGATCCCTTTGTGTGCGGCATCTAAATATCCGATCAGTGTAGTAAGCGGTGTCCTTACATCATGGGAAAGGCTCGTCATAAGCTGCCTGTTTGTTTCTTCTGTCTGATGATAAGCTAAAAGTCTGCTTTCGTAGGAGAGGATAATATCGTTGATCTCATAAGCAAGAGGGGCTACAAGCTCATGTGTTTCTGATAAAATCCGTCTGTTTCCATTCCCTTTTTTTACATCTTCTAAAGCGTCAACCATTTCCAAAATCTGTTTTTTCACACGCCGGACAATAAGCAGGGAGCTGCAAACTGGAAAAAGGACAGCGGCAATTATAATCATAATGACAATCTCTATATACACCCCTCATACCTCCTTATTGAAGCGGTAGCCAATCCCTTTTACCGTCTGTATATATTTGGGGGTTCCGGGATTTTCTTCTATCTTTTTTCGTAACCGGCTTATAATTGCCATGATATTGCTATCATCATAAACATAATCTTCTCCCCATACTTTTTCATAAATCTGCTGTTTTGTCAGTATTTTTCCTTGATTTTTGGCAAGAAACAGGAGCAGATCAAATTCTTTCGGCGGCAGCTCAAATTCTCCATTTACCGTGATAATGGAACGGCTGTTAAAGTCGATAGTCAGCCCGTCAAAATCAAATGTCTGTGGCTGTCCCTCTTTTTGATTGAAACGGGTATAGCGTCTTATCAGTGAAACAATGCGGGCAATCAGCTCGTCCATATCAAAAGGTTTCGTTAAATAATCGTCGGCTCCTGCCCGCAGCCCCCGCACTTTTGAAGCACTGTCATTTTTTGATGTGAACATCAAAATCGGCAGGCTGTTTTCTTTTCTGATCTGCTCCAATGTTTCAAACCCGTCAAAACCGGGCATCATTACGTCCAGTATGACAAGCTGGTATTCTTTTTCTTTCAGTTGCAGCAAGCCGGATTTGCCGGAATAGCAGCAGTCAGCTTCGATACATTCCTGTAAAACGCTTTGTTTAATTAGTGTGCAAAGCTCCTTGTCATCATCAATCACTAAAATTCGATTCATGTTTTTTCGTCCTTTCTGCTTTCATACGGGCATCCGCTGGCTTCTCCGCGTCTTTTGGTATCAGCCATAAGCGGCTGAACTTTGCTACTCCGGGTATGCGGTTTTCCTCACATAGCTTCTGTACCCGCCTTTCTGAAATGCCCCATTTCCTCGCTGCTTCCGGGGCAGAAATATACTCTAACATCTTCATTCACCCTTTCCCTAATCTATATCAGTATAATTATATGCGTCCAGCCGAATGACTTCAAGTAGTATTTGCATATTACGGGAATTATTTTGGCTAATCAATAGAACTGTGTAGACATATCCAAAAAGAAAGGTGAACAGTAAAATGTAATAGGGTGAATGAATATGGCAAAAAGACCAGTACCGAAATATGATTTTAAGGCTTTCGGGGCGGCAATTAAAGCCGCACGAAAAGGGCGCAAGGAGAGCAGGAAAAAAGTGTGTGACGAAATGTATATTTCCCCACGTTACCTTGCAAATATTGAAAATAAGGGGCAGCACCCCAGCGTACAGATATTTTTTGAGCTTATGCTCCGTTATGATATATCCGTAGACCAGTTTCTTTTTTCGGAAAGCGGACAGGCGGGGGACAACTTAAAGGAAGTGGAAAAGCGTCTTTCCGATATGGCGGTCTTGATTAAGAATGTCACTACCTGCCAAAAGACAAAGCCCCTTTATGAAGCCTACAAGAAAGCCCGGAACAGGGAGAAATACCGGGCAGAGCATGACTGGGGTATTATCCTGCATGAAGCGGCGGCAAAAGCACTGAAAGCGACGCAGATCGGCGGGAAGATCCCCGGCGTCCCCGCCGCTGCAAGCGGAATATGAAAAGCTACAAGAGCAGAAAGAAGCCCTTTATGCCGATTATGGCAAGCTAAAAACAGGTTGCGGAATATAATGTTATCAAGCGGAACATAGACAGCATTTTACAGGCAGAGAAACAGCCAGAACGGGAACGGTACAACCAGTGTGCAAACAGTTGAAGAATGATGGATAGTGCTCACCATGAAGGCAGTCCCGACGCTGTGCCAGCATTTCTGGTGTACAGTGCGGGTCTAAAAGCTGGCGATAAAATTTCTTGAATTTTTCCTTTAACTCCTGATTGTCTGTGATTTCCTCCCGAACGCCGTCCATGAAACTAATGACCCGTCCTTTCTTATGGAGCCGTTTTGTTGAACGAAATACTGATCTTCCAAACGGCGAAGTTCTTCCAAAACCTTCGTTAGCTGAGGAAGAATTTCGTCTACTGTTGGATGGAATTTTTCCGAAGTATTAGTCAGGTCAAGTTTGATTGCGTCTGCCATAATGATTTTTCTCCGTTATTTACAATTTCATTCTTTAAATACAAATACCGATTTACCGTTTCCATTTATCCAGCTTATACCCCTTCTGCTCCAATCTGGCCCGGAACGCCTCCAAAAAGTCCAGGAACCGTTCCTTTTCTTCCGGCTGATGGATGTTCTTGGGGCCATACATGGTTTTGCTGCTGGTGCCGCCAATGTCCAGCAGTTCCCCAAACCTGCCGTAGTCCTTTCTGTATTCCAGACAGGCTTTGCGGATCTTGGGGTCATAGGACACGTTGACAATACTGTCCATATCGAGGAACACCGCCTCCGAGTGGTTTTCCAGCGCACTGTCCACCTGAATCAGCACAACGCGGAAATCGCTTCTCCGATAGCCTATAACATAGAAATAGAACGTGGTGGTGTTGGTATCAAAGACGAATCCCTCCTCAAATTTGGAAGAATACATACAGGCGTAGAGGACTTCGTAGCTGTCGCCGTCCTCCACAGTTTCGTTAAAAATCTCCCGCAGCCGTTTTTTCTTCGCCGCGCAGTCTGCCGGATCGTACTCCGGCGCTTTCGGTTTTCTGGAAAACAGTCCCATGATTGGTTCCTCCTAATCTAAATTGTTTATAAGACTGATACTATAACAGGCAATTGTCACAGAAATGTTACAAGCGGCTGGGTTTTGAAATTTTATCTGCGGGGCAGAAACACGGAGAACGTAGAACCGTGTCCCGGCGAAGAAGTAACCTTGATATAGCCGCCCTGCATGGTGACGATCTCACGGGCCAGATACAGACCGATGCCGATGCCGTCCACATCATGTACTTCTTCCTCCCGGTAGAAGCGTTTGAAGATCATGCCCTGCCGGTTTTCCGCAATTCCCTTCCCACTGTCCGTAATGTCGATTTTTGCATACAGCTCCCAGCTTTCAACGGAAACCCGGATTATACCGCCCTCCGGCGTGTACTTCACGGCGTTGTCCAGAAGATTGAACAGGGCCTCGCTGGTCCATTTCCTGTCATGGGCCAGCGCCACATCAGGCGGACAATCCACACTTACATGAATATTTTTCTTTTCGGCGTTAAGCAAGATACCGCCCAGCGCCGCCGCAAGGGTATCATAGAGCGGCTGTATTTTTCTCTCCAAAGAAATCACGCCAGTTTCCAGCCGGGAGGTCTTTATCATAGCCTGCATGAGAAAATCCAGCTTGTCGAGCTGTCCGCTGGATGCCTGCAAAAACTCCTGCCGCTTTTCCTCCGGCACGGACTGCTCCAGCAATGTGGCGTTTACCATCTGAAGGTTGGCAATCGGCGTTTTCACCTGATGGGATATGTCGGAAATCAGTTCCTGCAAATCAGTCCGGTCTTTCACCACACGTTCCCGATTCTCCCGCATGACTTCATACAGACGCAGCAGCCGGTGATTGATTTTGTAAAACAGATTTTCTTCCTCATAAATCTGCGGCGGCGGGGCTGTTCCATCCAGCATATCATCTATCGTCCGGCAAAGGCTGTCCGAAAATAATACCAGCTTGCGGCGGAGAAACGCCACAAAAACAGCAACACAGGCAAAAACCAGGACGGTAAACAACAGGCCCAGCCAAACAAGGGTCAGGTTCCCGGTAAGCAGATACACCGCAGCAAGGGCAATCAGCGAAATGCCACATAAAAAGGCAGTTCCTATCGCACAGACCCGGTTGACAGAAAGCCCTTTCACTTTTTCAGCCCCCCAATCCACATATAACCCATGCCGTAAACCGTTTTGATATATTGCAGGCCGTCCACTTCAATTTTGCCCCGGATGCGGCTGATCGTGACCGTCAGAGTGTGTTCATCCACAAAATTTTCGTCCGCATCCCACAGCTTTTCAAGAAGCACCTGACGGGTCAAAACGATTTTGGGATTTTTCACCAGCACTTTTAGCAGTCTGTATTCCAGCGGCGTAAACGTAATTGACGCCCCGGACAATTCTGCGGTCAGCTCCGAGAAATTGATGGACAGCGTACCGTCCGTGTAGCAGTCGCCGCCTGTCTGCTTTTGGATGCGGTTAAGCAGAGCCGATACCTTTTTACGAAATACGCTGATGGGGAAGGGTTTCGTTACATAATCATCCGCGCCCAGCTCAAACCCTTTCAGCATATCGCTTTCCATATCATTTGCCGTCAGAAAAATCACAGCAGTATCAGGGCGGCGCTCCTTGATCTGTCCGCAGAAATCAAACCCGTTTCCATCCGGCAGGTTTACGTCCAGCACAATCAAGTCATAGTCCTGCGTTTCAAAAAAACGAACCGCCTCCGCACCTGTCATAGCGGAATCTACGGTATAGCCGGACGCAGAAAGATTGTAGCACAGTGTATTGTTCAAAAGCCGGTCATCCTCCACCACTAAGAGCCGCATACGTTCACATCCTTCCAGTTCTATTCTTCTATCATGGATAGTATCATTAAAATGTTACGAAAATCTCACAAGGAAAACCTATATCACACACCCCGGTTTTTTATCAGGGTACACATTACAGAGAGCGGCACATCCTCGCCAAAGTAACACTGCACCTGGTCCATCGTTTTCTGGCTCAGAACGCCGGAACAGGATTTATGGCGGGGAGACTTGTGGCGCTCCACCAACAGAACGCGAAATCCATTTTTTCCAGCCAGTACCTTTGCAAAGTACTTCCAGCGGGGTCAGCCCCAACGATTAGGGCATCATATATTTGTCAAACCTCGTTTTATAGTTTTAGCCTATTATAGCATGAGTCTACGGCTTGCACAATGTAAAGACGGTAAACTCCTGCGGAAAGGGCGTTGAAGAAAGCGGCAAGCAATGCCCCTGGATAGCCTCCGGCTCCAGGCGCTGCTTGTTGGGGATTCCCCAAGCCCCTTTTGAACAGCTCCATTCTGGAGCTGGCTGCGCGTTCCTGCGGAACGCTTTTTCGCCCGCCTACGGCGGTGAGATCGTACAAAAAAGACAGCGCATCAGCGGTCCTGGATTTGTTCCTTTTTCTGGTCTTTCTGTTGTTCCTCCCCATATCCCATCAGCCGGTCCACGTTGGCTTTTGCGGCCAGCAGTTCCCGCATTTCCTCGCGGGAGCGCCGGTACTCGGCATAGTCCTTTTTCTTTTCTTCCAGCAGCTCTGCGTACTCGGCCTGCAAGCTCTTGACGGTAGGCAGCTTCTTGATTCCCAAATCCTCAAAGGCTTGCTTTGCCGCCTTGTGGAGCAGAATATCCGCTTCATGTTCCGATAAGAATTTTTTGGAATATCCGGCCTTTCGGTAGGCAACATAGACCTCGCGGGTCTTGGCGTAATTGATGATATGGGTCCGCAGCAGGTTAATCTCCGCCATGCGGGTTTCCGCCGCCTTGATCTGCGCCGACAGCTCGTTGTGACGGGCCGTTGCTGCCGCCGCTTTTTCCGCCAATGCTGCATATTCCAGCAGGCCATGCTCAGTGAGATAATTCATGGTCTGCGCCATCTGTTTCAGGTTGAATACCTTTGCCCAGCGCGCATATCCAGCGCCTTTCCCTGCCTGCAATTTCGCCTGAATATCCACCAGCAGATTGACCTTTGGGGCAGAAGTGGAAACCATATTCTTTTTGCGGGGCGTGTGGGTTTTCTCCCCGGCCAGCACCGCCCGGATTTCCGCTTCGCTATATCCTTCGCCCATCGCCTCATCCATACGGGCAACCTTCTTCCAGCCGGGGGCTTTGAGCCGGATCGCCTGTCCCCGGCGCGTCACTTCACAGCCCATTTCTTCAAGCAATTTTAACAGTCCATCAAAGTCAGCCGGTTTCTGCTCTAACGCCTGGTCAATCATCATACGGAGCTGTTCCCGGTGGGAGGGCTTTGCCCCATCTCCCAGCCACTTGTTGTAGCTTTTCCCATGGGGTTTGGGGTTCTCTACAATGGAATAGCCGTTCTCAATGCAGATGGTATCATTGAGCCTCCTGACCGCGCGGGTGCTGCCCCAAAAGTTGCGGAATTTCCGGTCACAGTTCAGGTTGACCGCGTTCCAGATGATGTGATTATGGATGTGCGATTTGTCGATATGGGTGCAGACCACAAAGGCGTGATTTCCCTTGGTGAACCGGCTGGCAAACTCCACGCCCAGACGGTTGGCTTCTTCCGGGGTAATCTCTCCGGGTTTGAAAGACTGTCGGACATGGTAGGCCAGTACATCGTCCGCGCCGCGTACCCGCCCGGTAGTCGAAATGTACTCCCGTTTTGCCAGAAGAAACTCGGCGTCTGCCACCCGGCTGTCGCACGCAAAGCCGGTGATGAGCCTGCCACTGTCTGTCTTTTGTGGGTTGGCTACATAGTCGATAATGTCACTGATGGCCTGACTTTCGGTGCGGCCTTTGCCGATGTGCAGCGGCATGATGCGTGTAGTCGCCATGATGGAATCCTCCTTTCATAAAAAAAGCGGAGGAAGGCGCGGCGAAGAACGCCGTTCCTCCCTCCGCAGATGGGGTAAACTGTCCGGTCAGGAGAGCTTTGCAAGCTGGGTGAGTATCTTCTGCACACCCTCCCAAAGCTGCTCCTGCCGCTGGGATAAATCCTCCAAATCAGCGTCATAAATCCGCCCGGTTTCATGCACCCGTTTTGTCAGCTGGTTTAAGTTGTTGCTGCTTCGGCGCAGGAGGGAAACCAGCTCTTTTAATTCCGGCAAATCCAGCTTAATCACATAGCCGTCCAGCGCCATTTTCCGCAGGTAGGCTTCCCGGTTGGCTGTCCCAAGCTGGGCCATTTTCTGCCCGATCAGCGCCAGCTCCTCCGGCGAAACCCGGAAATTCACCTGTACCTCCCGTTTCCGCTTTTCCGCGCTCATCGCTCCGGCTCCCGTTTCTTCGGGGCGGCGGGTTTGCGTTCCGGCGGTTCCTGTTTGAGCTTTTGCAGGACGGAACCTTTCTCCGGGCCTTGAAAGGCTTTCCGCGCCTGCTTCAAAAACAGGTCGGTCAGGCCGGGGTGGACCTTATCCACCACCAGGACATAGCTGTGGCGGGGATCGCCGCCCTCATCCGGCAGAGGAATGGTTTTCGCCCATGCTTTGTTGTCGCGGGAGATGCGCCCGTCATGCTCTTTCTTCAACACCGTATTGGCAAGGATAAGCTGCACACGCTCCGGGGCAAATTTCTCCAAAACCTCTTTGACAGCGGCCTCGGTATTCAGACGGTTATCCCCGTAGTGGGCGCTGATGGCCTGCTCGACAGCCTCTTTACAGGCAAGGTTGGCTTGCAGGGAGGCCCGGTACTGTGCCATCTCCCCATGCTCGGACGCATAGGCGGCAGAGTGGGGATAGACCGGTACAGTCCCCGGTTTTTCCGGTTCAGTGCGCCGGACGGATTCCAGCTCCTGCTCGGTCACAAAAATCAAATCGTCAAAGTCCAGATTTTCCAATGCGTCTGTGACCAGGGATGCCAGAGAGGGGTACTGCCAGCCCTCCAAAGGCGTTTCATCCAGAAAGCGGTCAATGCGGTAATGCTCCAAATCCACATTGACCTGGATTGGAATTTCATCGTCCGTAAGGGTGGTGTAGGCAATCCCGACTGCCGCAGGGTTGCTGAAATCCGCGCCGGAGCCATACTCGCTCTGGCAAAAGCGGTCGATCTGTTCTTTGGCCTGTTCCATCAGGGCGGCTTTCTGTACCGACATCTCATCGGCCCGCTCCTCAATGCTCTCCCGGATCACATCCATATAGCCGGTTTCCAGCTTCTCAAAATGGCGGTACACATCGGCCAGCGGCGAGGGGGAATCCAGAAGCGCCTGGGCCTGCCGGTCGGAGAGTTCCAGTTCCTCCATCGCCATCACAATGTCCTCCCGGACAGTGTACTCATAGGCGTGGTTTAAGACCTCCTCCGGGGGCTGGCTTTTCAGCCAGTCCCGGAAGGTGTTCTGTTCTGCGGCCATCTTCTCATAAAGCGCCGTATTCTTTTCATTGATATTCATATTATCTTGCCTCCTGTTCCTGTTGTCTGGGTTTCTTTTCCGGGTTGCGGGGTGGGACTGGCCGTTTCAGTTCTGCCAGCACCGAGGGCCTTTCACGCTTGGCAATCGCCGCTTCCGGGCGGGACTGCCCTTTGCTGTCCATGTTCAGCTCCATATCCAACTCCACCAGACGGGCGCTCTTGACGCGCAATTCTTCCTCATAGGGAAAGGCTTTGCCCACTTCCTCCTTTGCAGCGGCCTGCTGCTGGAAAAGGTTCTCCAGCTGGACTTTTACATTCTCCAACCGCTGGGGCATCTGGGAAAGCGCGTTGTCAATGCGGGTCAGGTTGCCGCGCGGGTCTGCGCCCAGGGCGGTGCGGTGGGTCATCTGGCCTTTCAGTTGGAGCGTATATTCCTTCTGGAAAGCGTCAAAAGTTGCAAACATAGCAAAGCCCCGGTAGCTGCCAATCTGCACCGGCTCGGAGCCTTTGACCTCCTTGCAGGCGTCCAAAAGGGCGGCTCCGGCGTTCTCCTTGTCGGTGAGCGTATCGCCCCGGATTTCCATGCCGGTAAATCCGTCTGCCGGGTGGGGATGCGCCGCCAGGGTTTTCATATCTGTTTCCAAGCCTTGAATAAAGCCTTTGTGTTTTTCAATCTCCTCCGGGAAGTGTTTCAACAGCTGATCTTCCAGCCGGTACTGCTTGCTCTGGTGGTCGGCCTTCATCAGCTTCAAGCGGGAAACCTCCACATCCAAATCCATGCGCTCCTTGATGCGTGGGTCCCCGGCGCACAGGGCCTTGATCTCCGCAAAGGACAGGGCGGCTTCGTCCACATCGTCACAGCTGCGGACCGGGGATTTAGAGGTCATAATCTGCGAGATAAATTTCTGCTTGTTCTCCACCGTCTGCCAAAGGTATGCGTCAAAGGTCCCTTCGGTCACATAGCGGTACACATGGACCAGCGGGTTCTGGTTGCCCTGGCGCTCGATGCGCCCTTTTCTTTGTGCCAGATCTCCCGGCCTCCAGGGGCAGTCCAGATCGTGAAGCGCCACCAATAAATCCTGCACATTGGTCCCGGCCCCCATCTTCTGGGTGGAGCCTAACAGGACGCGCACCTGGCCGGAGCGGACTTTGGAGAACAGCTCCTTTTTTCGGACTTCGGTATTGGCTTCATGGATAAAAGCGATCTGGCTTTCGGGCATCCCCTGTGCGATGAGCTTCTGGCGGATGTCCTCATAGACCGTAAAGGCGGGCGGTTTCTCCGGCTCTGGAACCGCCTGTTCCAGCGCGTGAAGCGTGGGGTTATCCAGGGTCTTTGCCACCTTTTTGGAGGCCGCTGCCTGGGGTGTGGAAATGTCGCAAAACACCAGCTGGGTCAGCTTTTCCGGCTGTCCGTTCCGCCAGATTTGCAGGATATTGTCCACGCACTGGTTGACCTTGGTGCCGGGTTCGTCCGGCAGCATGGGATTGATGATCCGCTGGTCCAGCCCCAGCTTGCGGCCATCCGAGGTGATTTTGAGCATATTGTCCACCGATGGGTCAACGGTTCCCGAATGGACTTTGGCGGCGCGCTCGGAGAGGGCCTTTACCATGTCCTGCTGGTGTTCGGTGGGTTTCGCCACAATGTTGTGGTACTCCACCTCCGGGGTGGGAAGGTCCAGCTGGTCGGCGGTCTTGATGTCCGCCACCTCTTTGAACAGGTTCATCAGCTCCGGCAGGTTGAAAAACTTGGAAAACCTTGTCCGCGCCCGGTAGCCGGTCCCCTCCGGGGCCAGTTCCAGGGCTGTCACCGTTTCCCCGAACCGGCTGGCCCAGCAGTCGAAATGGGTCATGTTCAATTCCTGAAGCCGCTCATATTGGAGATAACGCTGGACGGTATATAATTCGGTCATACTGTTGCTGACCGGGGTTCCGGTAGCGAACACAACGCCTCTGCTGCCGGTGATCTCGTCCATGTAGCGGCATTTGGCAAACATATCGGAGGATTTCTGGGCGTCAGTGGTGGATAAGCCCGCCACATTCCGCATTTTTGTGTATAAAAAGAGGTTCTTATAGTTGTGGCTTTCGTCTACAAACAGCCGGTCCACGCCCAGCTGCTCAAAGGTAATCACATCGTCCTTGCGGCCCTCGGCCTGTAATTTTTCCAGCCTTGCCTCCAACGATTTTTTTGTGCGTTCCAGCTGTTTGACGGTAAAGCGTTCCCCGCCGCTTGCCTCCACCTCGGCAATCCCATCGGTGATTTCCTGAATCTGTTCCCGCAGCAGACGCTCCTGCCGTTCCCGGCTGATGGGGATGCGTTCAAACTGGCTGTGTCCGATAATCACCGCGTCATAGTCCCCGGTGGCGATTCTGGCGCAGAATTTCTTGCGGTTGTGGCTTTCAAAGTCCTTTTTGGTGGTGACAAGGATATTGGCGGAAGGGTAGAGCCGTAAAAACTCGGAGGCCCACTGTTCGGTCAGGTGGTTCGGCACCACAAAGAGGGATTTCTGGCACAGGCCCAGCCGCTTGGATTCCATCGCGGCGGCTACCATTTCAAAGGTCTTGCCCGCGCCCACCTCATGGGCCAGCAGGGTATTCCCGCCGTACAGCACATGGGCGATGGCGTTTTTCTGGTGTTCCCGTAAGGTGATTTCCGGGTTCATGCCCGCAAACCGGATATGCTGCCCGTCATACTCGCGGGGGCGGATGCTGTTCATTTCCTCGTTGTACTGGCGTACCAGCGTCTGCCGCCGCTGTGGGTCTTTCCAAATCCAGTCCCGA
The DNA here is from genome assembly GCA_003612335.1 of bacterium 1xD42-67. Lineage (GTDB taxonomy): Bacteria > Bacillota > Clostridia > Oscillospirales > Oscillospiraceae > Lawsonibacter. The sequence goes on along the minus strand of RAYO01000021.1, from coordinate 18,858 downwards.
AAAGCGTCCCTGATTATCTGCTGTTTCTGGGCGGCAAGGGTGGTTTCTTTGGCATTGAGTACCCGGCGCTCCCTCCCGTCTGCATCCTCAACGGTGTCATAGATACGGACATCCCGCAGATTCAGGCTGTCCTCCAAAATCTTGTAGGCGTTGGCCCGGTCGGTGCCGTAGGTGGTGTTGGCGGCTACATCGCCGTACCCAACGGCGTTTTTGCCGGTGATCTGCCACTCGGCGGTATAGGGGACATACTTGACCTGAATGGAGCGTTGCAGATAGTACGGGGTATGGAAGGTTTCGTACATAAACTGCTGGATATACTCTTTGTCAATCCAGGTGGCACCCAGCCGCACCTCGATTTCCGATGCGTCCAAATCCTTTGGCTGGGCGGCGGTCAGCGCCTCCACATTGATAGAAAAGGCGGGGTCTTTCTCCGCCGCCCGCTGTGCCTGCCGCAGTTTCCGGCGCACGTTGCCGGAGAGGTATTCATCGGCTGTCACATAACGGGGCGCTTCTCCCTCGGCCAATGGTCCGGGCAGACGGAAGATCACGCCCCGCAGTTCCAGCGCCAGCTCCTCCGGGGTCCTGCCGCTAAGTTCGGCCATGTACTCCATATCTACCTCGGCCTTTTCCGCGATGGAAACAGCCAGGGCTTCACTGGCGGTATCGACCGAAGTAACGGCCTGATGGGGCTTGATGGTGCGCTTGGTGAACATATCCGCTTTCTGCTTCAGCTTTCCGTCATCGTCAATGACTTCCAGCGCGCAGAGCAGATAGTAGCTGGAATCATCGGCAAAGGCCAGCCGGTTGCCCCGGTCATTGATAAGCCCGTATTTTGCGGAAAATGCGTCATAGAGCCGGTTCAACTCGGCCTGGGTTTCACGAATGGTTTCATCCGAAATAAAACCGTCCATCTGCTGGCCGATGAGCTTCTGCACACAGTCCCGCAGTTCCACCATGCCCTTTATACGGGCTTCGGCGGTGGCGTTTAAGTCCGGGCGCACCATGCGGCTGTTTTCCCGGTAGTACACCGCACCGTCCACAACGGTATAGGAATAGTTTTTCACATCCGGGTCAGCCGGGATAGAGGCATCAATTTCTTCCCCCTCGCCCAGCTCCGGCAGTTCAGCCTCCTGATAGGTCCCCCGGATGTACTTGATGGCATCGTGCAGCTGGTCGGAAAGTTCCAGCCCTTCGATGGGAGCGACAGTGTAATCCTGTCCTCCATATTGGGTACTTTTCGCCTCCTGCCGCCCCAGCACCATTTCCGGGTGGTCCAGGAAATAGCGGTTGATGGTAAAACCTTCTTCTGTCTGTCCGGTCTGTGTCCAGTCCGGGGTAATGTCGATAGGGCGGTCCCGTTTTTGCAAAAAAATGATGTCAGATACGACATCGGTTCCGGCATTGGCCCGAAACGCATTGTTGGGGAGCCGGATCGCGCCTAACAGCTCCGCCCGCTGTGCCAGATAGCGGCGCACCGTAGAATCCTTGGAATCCATGGTGTAGCGGCTGGTGAGAAAGGCCACCACGCCGCCCAGTCGCACCTGGTCCAGCGATTTGGCGAAAAAGTAGTTGTGAATGTTGAAGTTCAGCTTGTTGTAGGCCCGGTCGTTGACCTGATACTGGCCATACGGCACATTCCCTACGGCTAAATCGTAGAAATCCCGCCGGTCGGTGGTTTCAAAGCCCGCGATGGTGATGTTTGCTTTGGGATAGAGCTGTTTTGCGATGCGTCCGGTGATGGAATCCAGTTCCACGCCGTACAGCTTGCTGCCCCGCATCTCCTCCGGCAGCATACCGAAGAAGTTGCCCACGCCGCAGGAAGGCTCCAGAATGTTGCCGGTCTGGAATCCCATCCGGCCCACCGCTTCATAAATGGCCTGGATAACGGTGGGCGTGGTGTAATGGGCGTTCAGGGTGGTTCCTCTGGCGGCTTCATATTCCTCCGGGGACAGCGCGGCATAGAGTTCCGCAAATTCTTTCGCCCAGGCGGGCTTGCTCTCGTCAAAAGCGTCTGACAGACCGCCCCATCCCACATACCGGGAGAGGATTTCCTGTTCCTCTGGCGTGGCCTGCCGGTTTTCTGCCTCCAGTTCTTTTAAGAGATTGATCGCGTCCATATTGGCGCGGAATTTTGCCTTTGGCCCGCCTTCGCCCAGGTGGATGTCAGTGATATGGAAGTTTTCGGCGGTGGGCTGGGGAGGGGTAGGCGTAGGTTCCGGCTCATCAAAGTGCAGCGTATGAATCTCTATATCGTAGGGGAGGTTATTCTGCTCGCCCGGATAACGGGTGACAGGCGTGGTAGTGATTCGCGGCTCTGGTTCCGGCGTGGGAGGATTCCCTAAATCCGGCTGCTCCTCTATGGGCTGTTCTTTTGTCTGTGCCGGTTCGTGGGAAAATCCGTCCAATTCCTGCTGGTAAAGGGAGCGCAAGGCGGCGGCAATCGTTTCCCAGCTTTCATACAGAGTTGCAAGAATGGTTTCATCTTCCCGCAAAATCTCCACTTCCATGCCGTTTATGGAAGTCCGGTAATCTGCCGTATCGCCGGTTTCCAGCTGCATGGTTTCCACCGTACCGGCAAACCGCTGGGAAAGGTGCTGGGCGATAGCCGGATTCCCTGTGCCGTTTCGGAGCAGCGCGGCTATATCCTCCTTTGCCAACCCGTCCAGCAAGCCGCCATCCCCGGTCAGGACTTCCCGCAAGTCCGGGGAAAACTGTTCCAGATCGGCGGGGAGATAATCGGTAATGGCGCTGTTGCGTGGGTCCTGCCTGATGGCGCGCTCAAACTGTTCTTTGGTTTCTGTCCGGTAGATGGGATAAACCAGCGCAGGGTCAAGCAGCTGGACATGGCCCCGCTGCAAGTCGGTAATGCGGTACTCGGTGTTTTCCAGAAAAACAAAATCCCCTACGCCATAGGCCGATGCCAGCGGGTCGCGGGGTCCCTTCACAACAGGGGCGGTTTCGGCTGCTGGTGTTTCCTCCTCTGTAAGCTGCTCCACATCGGCCATAACCTGTTGAATAAAGGGGTCATTGTCCAGCTTTTCCGGTTCTACTACCTGCCCGTTTACAATGCCGCGCTGGGCCAGATTTTCCCGGATAGCAACAGGGTCTATATCGTCCAGATTATCCAGTTCAGCCGGGGTATAAAAGAGGTCTGCCTGAATCAGCTGGGCAATCCGGCGCTGGACCTTGGGCCAGGGAAGTTCAATGGTTTCAGGGCTTCCGGCGCGGACGATGAACAAACTTTTATTTTCAGGGCCGCCGTATTCCTTAGACAACCACGCAGCAGTATCTTTGTCCCTGGCATGGTCCTTCATGTAGCGGACTACGGCCCGTTTGCTGTCCATATCCCCATTCCATGCGCGGAGGGCATCGTCAATATCATCTTGGGAGAGAGGGCGCAACAGCTCATGGAGCCGGGGATAGGTTTCGTCAATCACCTCTTGGCGCAGACGGTGACGGAAATCCGGTATATCCGAATAGTGTTTGATAAGCTGTATGTCACCGGAATCCAGAACCGCGCGGCGCACAGCGGCGTTGCCCTCGATCACAGCATTTTCGTGGTCGGAGTGGCCGCAGGCGTTACGGTATGCCGTATCTTCCGAGATGGCGGCGGTCACAACCGGCTTATACTGTCCCAGCAGTTCTTCCAGCGTGGGCTGGGGTTGTTCTGCTTCGGCCTCATGGACAGGAGCAGGCTGGTTCTGTGGTTCCACAACACCCGCCTCGGCAAGTTCCTTTTCTGCCTGGATTTTCTCAACCTGTTCCCTTTCCGTTTCGGTCAGATAGCGGTCCTTTTTGATAAGGTCAGCAACCAGCTTCGCGGTCTTATCCCAGGTCAGGCGCACATCCTCACAGCCTTTTTTCTGGTAGCGCAGGCCCTTTCCATCGTGCCACTCATCACTGCCGGTTGCACCAGACAAAGCATGGGAGCGTCCGCCGGTTCCGTATTCTTCCCGGAGAAATGCCGCCTGCTCCTTGTCGGTATGGGGTTGCTGGAAAAAGGTATAAATGCGTCCCCTGCCGCCAGCAAAACCGCTGCCGCCGGAGAGGGCCGCGCCGATCTCGTCCTCGGTGATAAATTCCTTTACGGTGGGGACTTCTGCCATTTCAGAGGAAAAGGCTTTGCGGGGAAGGTTCAGGTCTTTCAGATTCTCCCAAATCTGCTTTGGATTATGATAATGGAACCGTAGCACATCCCGGTCCTGCTGGTAGGCGGTCCAGAAAGCGGCGTATTCTTCCATAAGGGTCTTACGAAACTCCGGGCTTTTCAGCTGCTCGGCAAGACGCTCGGTTTCCTCCGGGAACCCGCCCCCTCTGTTCTTTACAAGGCTTTGCAGATAACCGGATTCCCTGGCTTCATCGCTGAGATCGTGGCAGAGATTCCATAACTTTTCCGCCAGCCGCAGCCGTTCATATCCAGCGGCCTCGGCAAGCTCCACATTGGAGGCAAACTGGCCGGATTCCAGCAGTTCCCCGATACGCTCGGCGGCGCTCTCCCAGGAAATGACCTGTGCGGATTTATCGTAACGGGCGGATTTTCCGCGCGAAAGATGGATTCCGTCCTCGCCGTACCAGACGGTGATACTGCCTGCATCGGTGGTGAAGCCGTTGCCGCCATGATAGAGGGATTGCAGAGCGGCGGCAATCTCCGGGACAGACTTCTGCTTTTCAAATTCGGCGGCCACGCGCTCCCGCAGACGGTCAGTGTTCCCGCCCAGCCGCAGCACATGGTCGATGTCCGTTTGGGCAAAAGAAAAAGCAGAGGACGTTTTCACATTCTCTGCTTCGTCTATGGTTCTGATTTGTTCCGCTTCGGAGGGGAACAGGTCTAAGGTCAGCTGTTGATAAGTTCCGCCAGCAAAATCTCCTCCGCCTGGGCCTTGCAGCTGTTCATCAGCCCCACCCACTGCATCATGTCGCGGGCTTTCAGTTCCTCGGTCGCCCCCGCCGACTGTGCCAGCTGCGGCATCAGCTGCTCCAACCGGCTGTTCGCGGTCTGGTCGATCTCCAACAGGTGCGGGTACAGCTTCTCGCTCATCAGCAGCCGGTTGTAGAGGATTGGCCGGTGTTCCTTCAGATAGGTTTTCCGCATCCTGCCGTACTTGCCCAGGGGCGTTTCCGGCTGTTCTGCCAGTTTCAGGTCGGGAACCAGGTAGTCCCCGTTCCGGCTGTAAGTCAGGTTGTTCTTCATGTTCTGATCTCCTTTCCTGAGCGGCCTGCCGCTCTGCATTTAGAATCGTGACGCCGATCTGCCGCAGTACCTGCTGGTTAATCTGGCTGACAGCCGTTCCCAGCGCCTGGGCGGTGGCCGGTGTGTTGAAATCGAAAACCGGCATGAAATCCTCATGGGTGAAATATTCCCTCGGAGCCAGCCCGCAGCGGGACATGAGGGAGTAGGCGATGCTGGCGGCAGCGGCGGCTTTGAATTGGACTTCGATGTTAAGTTCATCGTACTCCTCTAAAAAGGAATCGTCAACGATGTAAAGGAAGTCCCGCCCATTGTCCGCCCAGTATTCCCCGGCCAGTTTCCGGGCGGTTTCGGCCAGCTGCTCCCCCAGATCACCGCTGCCCACCCCATACCGGCTTTCCAGCATAGCGGAGATGGAATCTATATGCCGTTCCTCCATCTTCCAGAGCCAGGGGGTGCGGGAATGTTCGCGGGTCCCGGTGTCGGAAATGTCAAAGACATACCGCAGCCGGGGCCGGTCCCCGGAATCGTCCACCAGGGCGATGCCCTTGGAGCCGCGCCGGACATAGCGGCCCATCTTGTCATTCCATAGATCATACTCCGCACAGGCGGTGGCGTCCGGGCGCTGGGCGTAGATCAGGAGCTGGTCGCTGAACGGGTATTTATAGAGCCTCGAAGCCGTGTCCAAAAACAGCGTCCACTCATTCCAGCTGGAAGTGAGCTGCACCGCCACGTCATCGGCCATCTGTGCGTATATCTGTACTTTGGTTGCCATTGTTTTCGGCCCTCCTTTCGGGTTTTGGATAAAGGGGGAGGGGCCACGCAGCGGCAGCCCCTCCGGTTTGTTGGTTCCTATTCGTCAAAATCCGGGTACAGTTCCAGACCGTCAAACTCCGCGTCCGTCATGGCGCGCAGCTTATGCAGGGCGCTGTCGGTCAGTTCCAACAGCTCCGTTTCCTCCGGCGAGAGATAGCCGCGCATCTCGGTCAGGCTCTCCATCAGCCCGGTGCGGGTGCCGGTGTTGTAAATGCACATCAGATTCATTTCCTCAAAGGTGAAGTTTTCCATATCAAAGCTCCCTTTCCGCGCTCTTTTTCGGCGCTGTCTTTTTCTGTTCCGCCCTGGGCTGGCTTTTCAGTTGCTCCATGACGGATTTTTTAATCTCGATACCTGCTTCAGACAGATATTTTTCTGCTTTCTGTCTGGACATCGGGCGGAATAGATTTTCCGGGTCTATATCCCCTGATTCAATCATGGGAAAAATCTGTTTGCTGTCTCCGCCGTTTTCCAGATAGACAGCAGCCTGCATCATCTCTCCGGGGTACAGACAGCCATGTTCACAGCTTAAATTGATAATGCTTTCCGCTGCCTTTTCGCCCAAGCCCTTTTTCACCGCAAGAAAAGCATCGCAAAAGGCATCCAGCCATTTTTCTGCGGCAAGCGTTTTATCCTCCATCACTTCAAAATTTACGAATTGCTCTGACTTAACACATTCTGCCGCGAAATCTTTCCAGTGCTGATCTGCCTCCGGCTTGTGCATGGGGGCAATTTGTGTCAGTGATGCAGAAAACCTTTCAGAATCCATCTGTCATATCTCCCTTTCCGCGCTCTTTTTCGGCGCTGTCTTTTTACTTTCCTGTTTCGGCTGCTGGTGAAGCTGTTCCACCACCGATTTCCGCTTATCCCGTTCCTCCCGGTGGGCAGCTGCCGCCAAATCCATCAGGGAGATCGGCTGGCCGCTCATGGCCTGCTGTTCCAGCTGGGCTACGGTCGGCTCTTTGGGGCCGTTGTTGATGATCCCGTCAATCATGCCGTAATCATCCTCCATAGCCATCTCCGCATTTTTCAGGGGGTTCGCGTCAAGAAAACCGGTGATCTGCTGAAAGCCAAAGCTGTCGCAGTAATGACAGGATAACGCACCGTCCTTCCGAATGGCAACGATGTCGCTGACGCTCATGGAGGGGCTGTGATAGTCCTTCGGGTGTTCGTTGTTGAAACGGTAAAACAGCTGCTCCGCCACAGCCTCCGGCGCATCTTTGCCGGAAAGCGGCGCGGTGTAGATCAGATCGTAGTTTTCACGCTCCACCTCTCGCCCGATGGATTTGAGCCATTCCAGCCCCTCAAAGCGAATCTCCCGCAGGCTTTCATCGTCCTTTACCTGATAGATGGCAAAGCAGTCCCCCTCATGGGAGAGAAACGCCTGCTCCCGTTCCTGCTGGTGGTTCTTCCGGTCCTGTACCAGCGCGTCAAAGGCGGGGCTTTCCTCCCATTCCTCGCGGGAGAGGGCAAACACCGTACCGGGCAGCTGGGATTCAAATTCCTCCCGGTCAAAGAGCATTTCCGCGCTGCCTCCGTCCACCACCGCATACACCGTCAAATCCTGCTCAAACAGTTCCAGCGCCCGCTCTTTGGAGAGGGGCAGCAAATCCCCGTCCTGATAGCCGCAGTTTTTCAGATCGTCCTCCCGCAGTATCGGGTCCGGCATGGGGTATTCGTCCAGTGTCTGCTCCGGCGCGTCCGGCAGCTGGGCGGCTTCTGCGGCATGGTCAACGGAAGTGTCCAACACAGGCGGATTTTCGCTGGCGGGCAAAAGGGCGTATTCCCGTTCCTGTTCGGCGGTCAGCGGCTGGGGGTAGTCGATACAGCCAAAAACGGTAATGGAATCCTGTTCCACCTTGACCGGCGCGGCCAGTTCGGTGATGGTTTTCCTGTCCATCAGGGGGTAGGTCCCCACATTCAGTGAATCCTGGGTGATGTAATAACGGAACATGGCGGGGTCCTGCTCCGGCAGTTCGGTGGGGATTTTCCATGCGGGTTCAGGGTCAGGAACAGCCTCCTGATTTTCCTGGATGGTCTGTGGGCTTTCCGGCTGCTGGCTTTCCGGTTGTATGGTTTCTGTTCCCGCCTCCTGTTCCGGCTCGGATTCCAGGTCAATGCCGCGCTCCTTGCAGATGTCCTTAAAATGGCGGTCAATATCGGCAATCAGCGCACCGGCGGTCTTGTTGATGGTTTCCAGGCTGTCCCGCAGCTCTTTCAGTTCCTTGCCCTGGCTCCAGTTGGCGATGTACCCGAAGCTGTTCTCGCCGGTCTGAATCCCGTAATACTGGCAGACTGCGTAGGAGATGCTTTCGGCCTCCACCTCCTCGGTGTGGCGGTCCTTTGGTTTTGGAGCCGTTGCAGCGTCTGTACCAGCGGCGGTTTTTTGTTCCTTTTGGTAATTATGCAGCTTGGAGTGGGCGATCTCATGGACAGCGGCGGAAACCGTCTGTACCTCGCTCATGCCCTGGCGGATGGCGATGCGCTGCTGGCTGGAAGAAAAATATCCGTCTGTGTCGGCAGACATCTCCTCAAACGCAATCGGAACCGGGGCGGAGCGTTTCAACGCCTCCATAAACGCCTCAAAGTGCTGGACATTCCCAAACAAATCCGCCGCCAGGGAGGGCAGGGGCTTTCCGTCCGTCTGGCTCACATCAAAGACCTTGACCGGGCGGAACAGCGGGATTTCCACCTCTTTTTCCTCCATGACCACCCTGCCGTTTGCGTCCAGCATCGGCGCATGGGTGTCCGGGTCCAGCTTCTGCTCCTCGATTTTCTTTTTGTAGGGAGTGGGCGCGATGATGGTGATGCCGCGCTCGCCCTTTTTCACATGGCGCTCAAACTGATTCTTCCACTTGTTGTAGCCAGCCACAAGGGTTGCGTCCGGCTTCTGCATATAGATCAGCATAGTATTGTTGACCGAGTAGCGGTGGAACCGGGACATCACCGACAGATAGCGCATATACTTTTCGCTTTCAAACAGTTCCTTGATGTTCTGCTCAATGCCCTCGGTGATTTCCCGCAATCGCTCCCGGTTGGTAGGTTTTTCAGCCATTTTCTTGTTTCTCCTTTCTAAATCCATGATTTTTGTTGTGTGTTCCGCAATCCATGTTTTTTGCTCCTCCATATCGCCATCCATCAAAAAGTCCAGAAGATACTCCACATAGTCTTTCCGGTGCATCGCCTCCACAAAGAGAGGGTGCAGTTCCTCATCGGGGGTACGGGGCGCAAGGTTGGTTTCCCAGCCCCTCATCAGATGGGCGTAGTCTGCCAGTGTACGGAAACACCATTGTTTTGTTTCCTTGAATTTCTGGGCTTCGGACTTTTGCCGGATATAGGTTTTCTTCGGGGGCGCCTGGCTGTCATAGAGCAGGCCAAAATCCTGTGCCAGCTTCTGTGCCGCCTCTTTGGGAGAAAGATTATAAAGTCTGGCGGCAAAGTCAATCACATCCCCGTCCGCCCCGCAGCCGAAACAGTGAAAGCGGTGGTCCAGTTTCAGGCTGGGCGTCCGGTCATCGTGGAATGGACAGCAGGCCATGCCGTTCCGCTTTACTTCGATTCCATAGTGTTCCGCCGCTTCTCTGGTTCGGATGGACTGCTTTACCGATTCAAAGACATTCATGGCCCGGTTTTACCGTCCCCCGCTTTTCGGATGGGCGGCTGATACCCGGCAGCTTTGGCGCGTTCACTGGCGGCTTTGCGCCGTTTTTCGCTGTACGGCTCCCGGACCGATACGCAGCGTTTGGGGACAATGAAGTTGTGTTCATCCTTTTTGGTGATCTGTTCCGGGTGTTTATCCGCAAGGCGGTTCAGCTTCTCCATGAGCCTGGGGTCATGGGTGTAGACCTCCGCCATTGGTTCTGCCTGGTTATAGAGAAGAATCGTTTCCTGTTCCAACAGCGACAACTTCATTAAGAACCTCCTTTCCGCTGCCCGAAATCCAGCTTGAAGTTCACATATTCGCCGGTATCTTCTAAAAGCACATCCGCGTCATAGGTTTTTCCGGTCTTTTCCGAATAGCAGCCGGTGAGCCTTGCGCGCCCGTCTTTCAGGAGGGCCGCGACAATGGCCTTGGTGGGCTGTTTCTTCCTGGCGCTCCACCACTTGCTGTCCTTCCAGATGGCAAATCTGCACTCCGGGTTTTCACAGAAAAAGCCCTTTTTGCCCTCGGTGACAGAGCCGCCGCAGCGGGGACAGCGGCCCACCGTTTCGCGGGGCGGGGAGAACAGGTACTCGGTCCCCCTGGCTACCTGAAAGGTTGCCACCAGCTCCCGCAGCATAGCACTGATCCCGGACAGAAATTCCTCCGGGGAAAGCTCGCCGCGCTCGATCTCGCCCAGCCGGTACTCCCACTCGGCGGTGAGAAGCGGGGATTGCAGCTGCTCCGGCAGCACCGTAATGAGGGAGCGCGCATCGCGGGAGGGCAGCAGCTGGACTGTTTTTTTGCTCTTTTTCCGTTCCAGGAAACCGGTAGACGCCAGCTTTTCCAGAATCCCGGCGCGGGTGGCAGGCGTTCCCAGCCCCTTGCGCTCGGCAGTATCGGGCATATCCTCTTTCCCGGCGTTCTCCATCGCGGAGAGCAGGGTATCTTCGGTGAAATGCTTCGGCGGGCTGGTTTTCCCCTCCTTAACGGAGGCGTTGGAAACGGGCAAAGACTGTCCTTCGGAGAGTTCCGGCAGCGTCTTTTCCTCCGGCCCGCCCTCCGGTTCCGGGGCATTTTTCAGACCGGCGCGGTAACGGTCCTCCAAAGCCCGCCAGCCAGAGCGCTTGACGGTTTTCCCCTTTGCGGTAAACTCCTGACCGGCACAGACAAGTGCGGCAGTCGTTTCCTCGTAAAGATGGGACTGTGCCACCGCGCACAGCAGGCGCAGGCACACCAGCTCCAATACCGCTTTCTCGCCGGTAGGAAGGCCGGATAAATCCGCCCCCTGGAGATTGCGGGTGGGGAGAATGGCATGGTGGTCGGTCACTTTTTTATTGTTGATGACCGCCTCCGGGTTGCAGGCAATGGCAATCCCTTTCCGAAACGGCATGGCATTGGCGGTGAGGTTCACAAGCACCGGCAGGCCCTCCGCCATATCCGAAGTCAAGTACCGGCTGTCCGTCCGGGGATAGGTACACAGCTTTTTCTCATAAAGATTTTGCAGATAATCCAGCGTCTGCTGGGCGGTAAACCCCAGCAGACGGTTGGCGTCCCGCTGGAGGGTGGTCAGGTCATAGAGGGCGGGCGGCTTTTCGGATTTCTCCCTGCGTTCCGTCTGTTTCACCACCACAGAACCGCCCCGGCAGGCCGTTTGCAGCTCCTTGGCGGCGGCTTTGTCTTTCATCCGCGCGCCAGAAGCGGTAAATCCGGGCAGTTCCAGCGTCACCGTATAGAACGGCTCCGGCTGGAAGGCTTCGATCTCGGTTTCCCGCTGGACGATGAGGGCCAGCGTAGGGGACATGACCCGCCCGATGTTGAGGGTCCGGTGGTACAGCACCGAAAACAGCCGGGTGGCGTTAATGCCCACCAGCCAGTCGGCCTTGGCGCGGCAGAGCGCCGCCTGATGCAGACCGTCATAGTCCGCGCCGGGGCGCAGGCTGGCAAAGCCCTCCCGGATTGCCGAATCCTCCATGCTGGAAATCCAGAGCCGTTTCATGGGCTTATGGCAGTCCGCCAGCTCATATACGTTGCGGAAAATCAGTTCGCCCTCCCGTCCCGCGTCACAGGCGTTTACCACCTCGGTCACATCCGGGGCGCACAGCAGGTTTTTCAGAATGTCAAACTGTTTCTTCTTGTCCTGGCCCACGCTCATCTGCCAGTCCGAGGGCAGGATCGGCAGATCGTCATAACGCCACTTGGCGTATTTGGGGTCATAGCTGTCCGCATCGGCAAGTCCGGCCAGATGGCCCACGCACCAGCTGACCCGCCAGCCGTTCCCTTCCAGATACCCGTCCTTGCGGGTATTCGCCCCGATCACAGCGGCCAGACTTTGGGCCACCGAGGGTTTTTCAGCGATTACCAGACGCATACAGGTCAACCTCCTTTTCCTGTTTTTCATGCAGCCGTTTTGTCAGGCTTCTATCTTCGGCAAGGTCAAAATCATAGCCAAATCGGTAGTCATAGCGGTACAGCCTGCCGATCAGGTCGTTGATAATCACCTGACAGGCCAGAATCACACGCTCTTTATCCACCTGCATCAGCCGGTATCGCCGGTAATCGCTGAAATAGTCCTCCTTCTGGCAGCTTTTTTCAGCGGCTTCGGTCAGCATCATGCCCGGAATATCAAGCGTCCCCTCCGGTGTGGCTTCGGTGTATTTCAAAAGCTCCATCAGGAGAGGAAAATTCTGCTCGTCCAGCGGCCCTTCCTGGTTGATATAACCGATATAGGCCCGGAGGAGTAAGGATACTGCCGTTTTCTCCGGTTCGGTCAAAGCGTCCAGCGTTTCTTTTGCCTGGGGCAGAATCTTTTCCTGAACCAAATCCGGGATGTCGCTCTGGAAAGCCATGCGGATGGAATCCACCGACAGGGGAACATCTCCGCTGTCCTCATAAAACTCGAAAACATCTGTCGGCGGTTTCTTTTTTTTCAGTTTGCGAATCAGAGAAGAAACGATGTCGCCGCCAAAGTACACCGCCAGACAGCACAGGTCAAAGACAGTGATGATTTTTACAAACAAAACAAGGTATTTCATTTCCGATCTCTCCTTTCTTTCAGCTGCTTTTCCAGTTCCCGGTGGCAGAATCCCACACAGGGCCTCCCGTAGTTGCCGCAGCCATAGCAGGGGTGGCTTTTGGGTAAAGAAGGAGGGCGGGAAGTTTTCTTCCTGCCCTCCGGTTTCTGTGTCATCATGCGCTCAAAGGGGCTGTCGGTGAAGCGGGTCATTCCGGTTCTTCCTCACTTTCCTCCGGTTCCTCCTCCGCGCCCTCCTCGGATTCCCACAGCTCATCTTCCTCATCGCCGTAGTCATAATCGTCCAGATTGTCCGCGCCTTTGGTTTTCGGCTTGTTCTTCATAAACTTGAAGTAGTAGAGCGCGCCCCCGCCGCCTAACAGGGCCACAACCAAAAGCAGGACAGCCGGATTCATGCCGGACTTTTTCTCCGGTTCCGGCTCCGCTGCAGGCGGCTCCCCCGGTTCCGCCGCCTTGCCGGTACAGCTTGTCATGGTAAAGGCGCAGACCGGGCAGTTCCGGTTGATTGCGCCTGCCTGACATTTCTCGGTGCAGCTGCAAACAGCGGGAGGCTCCTCGCTGTCCCCGTCCTCCATCAGCGCCATCAGGTCGGCTTCGTCTACCTGGTTCAGAAAATGGACGGTGTTTTCCCCCTCGTCATCCCGGTCCACCAGGATATAGAAGTAGTTGCCGTTTTTGGTGGTAACGGTAATCAGCTGCTTGTTTCCGCCGTAATCGTCCACCAGGGTGGCGTTGCCATCCGGGGTGAGGGGAGGCGTTTCCTCCGGCTGCTCCACCTGTACGTTGGAATCGTTGGTTTCATCAGCCGGTTCCTCGCCGCCGCCCGCATAGGCAGGGACAGAAAAACCGCCCATGAGGACCAGGGCGGTGCAAAATGCGGCCAGTGTCCGCAATAACTGTTTAGATTTCATCGTGATTTTCCTCCTTTTCCTGGATATCGGGTGCAGGCGTTCCCACGCCGGGAATCCCGCCGCCGGACAGCAGCGCGTTCAGCTCCTGCGGGGTCATGCGGACCGCCCGCACCAGCTGGACGATTTGCAGGTTCTCCGCCTCGGTTTTCTGCGCCTCCAATTCCCGCAGCCGGTTCTGGTATTCCGCCAGCTTTTCGCGGGTCTTTGCGATCTCCCGGTCAATCCGGTCGATTTTGTTCGTTGCCATCTGTAAACACTCCTTCCCATATGGTTTAGTTCCAGTTCATCAGGCCGTAGCCCTTGATGCACTGGTAATTCAGGTCATAGCTTTTGATTTTGCAGGCGTCGCCGGAATTGCCCTCCACCGTATAGACCCGGCTCCCGTCTGTGCCGATCACAATGCCGACATGGTCGGCGGAACCGTCCAAATCCCAGTCAAAGAAAATGGCGTCGCCGGGGGCGATGTTGGCATATCCGCGCCCGCCCCATTGTCCATGCGACTGGAACCAGGGTACGCCCTGGGACTGGCAGCCAGCAAAGCGCGGTTCGCTTTTCCCGGCCTGGTTATAGCACCAGCTCACGAAGCAGGCGCACCATTCCACCCGGCTGTTAAAGCCGTACCAGCTCCAATACGGATAGCCGCCCACGTTTCCCACCTGACGCTTTGCCAGATCCACCAGTCCCGGATTGCCGGGGCGGGTCCCGTTTATAAACTCCACGCCGCTCAAATCCTCGGAATTTCCCATATCCGGGGAACCGCCGCCAAACAGCAGCGGCTTGTTGCCCCTGGTGGCGATATAGACCTGGTACATCTCATATTCGTCCGGGGTGAGAAGCTCCGGCGCAAGGGCGGAAATCTGGGTGTTCACAAGCTCCACATGGAGGATGTAGTATTCATAGGGGACTTCCTCGCTGGTCGTTTCCCCGGTTTCCGGGTCGGTGCTGGTTTCGGTGCGGTAGCGGATTTCCACCTCCTCGGTCAGCGTCAGGACATATTGGAGGTCAAAGACCCGCTGTAACTGTGCCGCCGCGCTCTGGGGCGTGTACTCATGGAGCAGGGCGCTTAAATAAGCCGCCAGCTCATGGGGGTTGTGGCCGATGGGGTCTAAATTGTACCGGTACTCGTCATAGCCGGGGTGCAGGCTCTCCATGTTATCCAGTTCGGCTTGCAGTTCCGCCTCCTTTGCCGCATAGTCCGCTTCGGCCCCCAGCATATCCTCGTCTTTGGAGGGATAGGTGGAACCGGACACCGCCGAGCCGATGCTCTGGGCCAGCATGGAGCAGGAGGACAGGGTATTCATCAGCAGGCAGACCAGCAGAAACAGCGCCAGCACGATCAGGAATCCCTTCTTGTGCCGCATGACAAACCGGCCTGCCTGTTCCGCTTTTTCTTTGACAGACTTTGCCGCCTTGCCGGTCTTTTGCGCGGTCTTGGTGGTATGGCCTGCGGCCTGCGCCGTATGCCCAGCCGTTTGACCGGCGCGTTTGGCGGCGGCATATTCCTTTTTGATGGCCTGCTTTTGCTGCCAGCGGGAAAGGGGGTTGCTGGCAAGCTGGGGGTTCTCCGCCAGGGACTTTTGGTACAGGGCGTTGATGTTTGCTTTTTCCAGCTTTTGCTCCGCCCTTGCCGCTTCGCGGTAGGGTTTCAGTTTATGGCTGCGGTATCCCTCCCGCACCAGCCGCTCGCTGACTTCAACAGCCTGCTCGGTCTTGTGCGCCCCTTCCACGCCCACATTGTCCTGTTCGGACTTGCGGATTTCCTTATGCGCCCCGGCAAGCAGCGCGTTGGCCGGAGCGCCCCGTACCGCATGGGACAGCTTGGAGGGCGGCTTTGCCTGTTCCTCAAAGGTCAGTTTCGTTGTTTTCTTTCCGGTATCGGGGTCAATAACGGTCTGCCGGACCTTCTTTTTGGGTATCCTGGCCTGCGCCTTGTCTGCCCGGACAGCTGCTTTCTGTGCGCGGCGGATCGGCTTTTCCAGCGCCGGGTCGGTCCGTTCCTCCTCGGTGAAGCGCAGGCGCGGCTCCTTAATCATACCGTCCTCCCGGTATCACCGGGCCTTGTTTTCCGATGTTCATGGTCTTTTTCCTCCTTTATTTCCTGTGATTTTTTGATTTCCGACAAATCCGATAACCGGGTTGTCATGATGCGGTACAGCTCGGTGTTCTTGGGAAACCGGTCGATAAAGGGCAGGATGATGTTGCCGTAGAACAGCAGCCCCTCGCCCTCGCCGGAGTGGGTCACATAGGACAGCTGGTGCGGGGAGATGCCCAGCTGCCTGGCTAAAATCTGCCGGTCCCCGCTGGCCTGGTTGAGCATATATACAAAGTCCGAGTTCTCAAAGATGTTCTCGATCTCCCGGCTGGCAAGCAGGTCCTTGATGTTCTGGGTGATGCCGGTGGGAATCCCGCCCCATTTTCGGAACCTTTTCCAGATTTCAATGGTATAGGCGGCGGTCTGGTCCTCTTTGAGCAGCAGGTGCATCTCGTCAATGTAGTACCGGGTGGACTTGTGGGCGGCGCGGTTGATGGTGACGCGGTTCCACACCTGGTCCTGCACCACCAGCATCCCGATCTTTTTCAGCTGCTTTCCCAGCTCCTTGATGTCATAGCAGACAATCCGGTTGTCGATGTTTACATTGGTCCGGTGGTTGAACACGTTGAGGGAGCCGGAAACATAGATTTCCAGCGCCGTAGCGATATACTGCGCCTCTTTTTCCTCCTGGGTCAGCAGAAGGTTATACATATCCTCCAGCACCGGCATATTCTCCGGCCTGGGGTCATTCAGGTAATCGTGGTAGACCAGCCGCACACAGCGGTCGATGATGGTTTTCTGGACCGGCTGCAAACCCTCCTTACCGCCTACAATCAGCTCACACAGCGACAAAATAAAATCAGATTTCAAAGACAGCGGGCTTTCATCGTCCGAGTAGTCCAGGTTCAAGTCCATCGGATTGATGTAGTCCCCGGAGGTGGGCGAAATCTTGATAACCTGCCCATGCAGCCGCTCCACAAGGGGCGCGTACTCTGCTTCCGGGTCGCACACGATGATGTCATCGGTGGTGAGCAGGAAACAGTTGGCGATCTCCCGCTTGGCGGAGAAGGACTTGCCGGAGCCGGGTGTGCCTAAAATCAGGCCGTTGGGGTTTTTCAGTTTCTTGCGGTCCACCATGATAAGGTTGCTGGACAGGGCGTTGATGCCGTAGTACAGCGCCTCTTTCCCGCTTTGGAAAAGCTCCTGGGTGGTAAAGGGGATAAAGATGGCGGTGCTGGAAGTGGTCAGCCCCCGCTGAATCTCCACCTGGTTCAGTCCCAAAGGCAGACAGCTCATCAGCCCCTCCTCCTGCTGGAAGTCCAGCCTTGCCAGCTGGCAGTTGTACTTCTGCGCGATGCTGGACGCCTGAAACACGTTATTTCCCAGCTGTCTGGCGGTGTCCGCCGTATTCAGCACCAGAAATGTCACAAGGAACATCCGCTCATTGCGGCTCTGCAAATCCTGCAACAGCTTTTTGGCCTCGCTGCCGTAGGTGGCCAGGTCGGAGGGGATGATGTCCATGTCGTACCCTGCCCTTACCGCTTTTTTCTGTTCCTCGATCTTGGCCCGGTCCAGGTCGGTGATCTTGCGCTTGACCGTCTTGATGGCCTTTACCTGGTCTAAGGACTGCACATGGAGGCTGACAATCAGGGAGCTTTCCATATCCAGAAAATCCGCCAGCATCCGGTCGTTTAATTCCGGCGCGAGAATCTGCACAAAGCTGACCGCGCCGTACTTTTTCCCCATGCGGAACTGCCTGCCGGTGCGGAACTCGAAGGAGGTGGGGGCGATAAAGTCCTTTGTGGAAAGGCCGGAGGGGGCCAGCCAGTCCCAGGAAAAGGAAAACGGGACCTGTTCGTCCATGTGGAATACGCCATGCAGCTGGGAAAGCCGCGCATAACCGTCCAGCGGTTCCGCCACCACGCCCAGCCGCTTGAAGTTGTTGAGAAGGTCGGTTTCAATCCGTTCCAGCCGGGGCTTTGCCGCCCGGATGCTGTCCGCGTCAATGCCGAAGGTCAGGTACTTGGTCTTAATCAGGCCGTTGTTCCCCTTTGCCAGCTGGTTTTGCAGCATCTGGGTGTACTCGCTGCGGATGTTGTCAAAATCGTCCCCCTGGGGCGGGATGGTGATGGACCGGGCGAAGGTTTCCTGTGACGCCGCCAGATTGAGGAAGGACAGCTGGAACCGGATGGAGCTGTCAAAATAGTTGAGGAAATCGCACCAGCCCTCAAAGATGGCGGTCTTATCCTCGTTCTGGCTAAGTTGGTAGTTGATGTCCTGAAACTGAATGGTCTTGGTATAATAGGAGCCGGTCACGCGGCAGATTCCGTCCGGCCACATCCGCTCATAGGGGATGCTGTCCTGTGCGGAAATCCCCTTCTGGTCGGTGCGGTTGGCGTGGGAAATGGCGGCTTCGATCTGCTTTTTATCCGCGCGGGAGAGCTTCTTTTTTACCGGAACCGGCCCCTCGCCCTCCGGCGCTCTGCCGTTTGTCTGGTTTTTCTTTGCCGTAAACAATGTCATACACCTCCTTGTCGAGTTTGTCCTGCCGCTCCAGTACGGCATAGAAGTTGTTGGTCTGGTAGGGGCGCTGCCGGGGCCGGATAAAAGATACCCGGATGATGTTGCCGATGATCTTTTCCAGCGGCTGGCCGTTCTTCTCGTACATGGCCAGCAGGAAAAAGGGCAGCATGACCAGCATCATGCAAAGGGCGGCGGCGCTGTTCCCGGCTGGCCCCCGGAGTAAAAAGAAAAGCGGTACGCCGATCAGCGCCCCGCTGCCAAAGCAGATTAACTGCCGTTTGGTGAGGTTGAAGGCCACCTTTGTCTTGACCTTCGTTAAGTCTTTGGGTACTGGTACATAAGCCATTTCGCACACTCCTTTCGTTAGTGGGCCTGGAAGATTGCCTTTGCCATGCTGCCGCTCTTAAAGAGGGTTAAGCAGAGCAGGACCGTATATCCCACACAGGACCAGATGGCGGCGATGGTGTCCTCATCGGTGGCGATGTTCTGCACCAGTACCGCGTAGATCGCCACGCATACCATGATGAGGAACGCCTGAAAGCCTAACGCCATCAGGGAGCGCAGGTAATTCTGCCCCATGCCGCCCCATTCCCGGCCCATCATAGCGGCCATTGGGACCGGCGCGACCGAGGTGACGAGTAGGGTAAGAACCCGACGCCTTACCATATCACTATGGCAGGTTTCCGAGAACTCCCCTCCGAACCGGACTTACAC
>RAYO01000020.1 GCA_003612335.1 bacterium 1xD42-67 | reverse complement strand
TCTCCCGCTCTGACGAGCTGGGCAACATCCACATCTCGGAAGAGGTGCTGGCGGCCATCTCCGCCGCCGCCGCCCTGGAGGTGGAGGGGGTCAACAGCCTGGCCAACCCGAGCAAGAAGAACGCGGCGAAAGGGGTCCACGTCAAGCTGGAGGAGGAGATGGTGGTAGTGACCATGTCCGTCCTCATGGCGTATGGACACACCATCCCGGAGGTGGGCAAGGCCGTCCAGGAGGCGGTGAAGACCGCCATCGAGTCCATGACCGGCCTGGAGGTGTCCGCAGTCAACGTCAGCGTGACAGGGATCGTCTTCCCCCCGAAAGAGTGAAAAAACAGCGCCGGGAGCTCCCGGCGCTGTTTTTTTGTGCGGCGTCCTTCCAGAAGGCCGTTTCCCGTCCCCGGCGAGGGAAGCAGATGAAGGACCTGTGTTGGGGACGCTCTTTTTGTGCTGTCGAGAAGGGGTCATGCCCCCCGGACGATCTGCAGGGCCCGAGGACAGTTGACGACCTGACTGACGATCTGGCGGCCGCCGAACT
This sequence comes from bacterium 1xD42-67, assembly GCA_003612335.1. Lineage (GTDB taxonomy): Bacteria > Bacillota > Clostridia > Oscillospirales > Oscillospiraceae > Lawsonibacter. The sequence goes on along the minus strand of RAYO01000020.1, from coordinate 79,029 downwards.
CCCCGTCGATGGTCCAGGGGATCTCCCGGCCGCAGGTGAAGGTGAGGGAGCTGGCCTGGAACTGGACCAGGGCCCCGGGGTCCGCGGGGGCCAGGTCGATCAGGGCCTGGAAGCCGTTGGCCAGATCGGCCAGTCTCAGGGGCTTCTTCACCAGGGTGACCTCGAAGAGCCCGTCGTCCAGCACGACCAGCTCTGACTTGGGGGGCTTGAGCCCTCCGACGGACTGGGAGTTGCTCACCATGCCGAAGAAGAAGTCGTCCTCCAGGAGCTGGCCGTCGTGTTCGATCTGCATGTGGTAGGGGGCGATGGTGGGCAGGGAGGCGATCCCCGCGAAGATATAGGCCAGGTGGCCGAAGGTGTGCTTCAGCTCCTGGGGAGTGTCGTAGGCCACCTGGGTGAAGGCCCCGAAGGCGGCCACATAGACGAAGGGCCTGTCGTTGAGCCGGCCGATGTCGGTGGGGACGGCGGAGCCGGTGCCGGCGGCCACCACGGCGGCCTCCCGGGGGTTCTTGGGCAGCTTCAGGGTGTTGGCGCAGTCGTTGGTGGAGCCGAAGGGGATGTAGCCCAGGGGAGGAGGGGCCTCCAGCTCCAGCAGGCCGGAGGCCACCTCGCTGAGGGTCCCGTCCCCTCCGGCGCACACCACCCGGTCGAACTGGGGAGCCAGCTCCCGGGCGGCCCGGGCGGCGTCTCCCTGGCACTGGGTGGGATAGACGGTGGTCAGCCACCCCGCCTTGGTGAACACGTCCAGTATTGGGGAGAGGGAGGACTTGATCTGTCCCGTGCCTGAGGTGGGATTGTATATGAAGAGAAGCCTGTTCATGGGAACGCACCTCAAAATGGATGATATCATCATTATTATAGAGACGTCTGGGGAAAAATCAAGATGGGCGCCAAAACTTTATCCCGTCTTAACAGAGGGCCGCGGACCGGAGGACCAAATAGGGCTTGCGTCCAGGGGGGAAAACGAGTAGAATAGGAGAAAACTTTTTGAACGAGGTGGATCTTCTCCATGGATCGAAAGACTTTGACCGCCGCCTTCCCGCTGACGGTCCCTGTGCTCATGGGCTATCTGGCGATCGGGATCGCGTTTGGCCTGATGCTCCAGTCGGCGGGCTGGGGCGTGGGCTGGGCGGCGCTGATGAGCCTCACCATCTATGCCGGCTCGGGCCAGTACCTGGGGGTGTCTCTGCTGGCGGCGGGGGCGCCGCTGGCCCAGGCGGCTTTCCTCACCCTGATGGTCAACTTCCGCCATCTGGTCTATGGTCTGTCCATGCTGGAGAAGTTCCGGGGGATGGGCTGGCGCAAGCTCTATATGATATTCTCCCTCACCGACGAGACTTATGCCCTGCTCTCCTCCGCCAAGGCCCCGGAGGGGGTGGACGAGCACCGATTCTTCTTCACGGTGGCCCTGCTGGACCAGAGCTACTGGGTGCTGGGGTCGGTGATCGGGTCCCTGCTGGGCTCCGCCCTGGGCTTCGACACCACAGGGGTGGATTTCGCTATGACCGCCCTCTTCCTGGTGATCGCTGTGGGCCAGTGGAGGGCCGCCGGCAGCCACGTCCCCGCCCTGCTGGGAGGCGCGGCCACCCTGGCCAGCCTGCTGATCGTGGGGGCGGAGGACATGCTCCTCCCCGCCCTGGGGATCATCGTCGCTGTACTGGCCCTGCTCCGGCCACGGCTGGATGAGGAGAAGATGAGAGAGGAGGGAGCCCCATGCCCCTGACGCCGGTCCAGACCCTGGCCTCCATCGCCGTGATGGCGGCCGTCACCTTTTTGACCCGGGCCCTGCCCTTCCTCCTCTTCGACCGGGGGGACCACCCGCCCAAGATCGTCCTCTACCTGGGCCGGGTCCTGCCTCCGGCCGTCATCGCGATGCTCATCGTCTACTGCCTCAAGGGGGTCACCTTCACGGCCCTGGGGGGGTGGGCACCGCCCCTGGCCGCCGGTCTGGCCGCCGTCCTCCTCCATATCTGGAAGGGGAACGACCTGATCTCCATCTTCGGAGCCACAGTACTGTATATGATCCTGGTCCAAGGGGTATTCGGAGCGTGAAGGGATACAGAGCGAGGGCCCTGCCCTCGCCCGATCTGAGAGGAGGGAGCGATCATGCCCAGTGTGCTCATCACCGGCGCCTCCTGCGGCATCGGTGCGGCCGCGGCCCGGCTGTTTGCCCAGAGGGGCTGGGATGTGGCCGTCAACTACAACTCCAGCCGGTCTGAGGCCCTGGCGCTGGCGGCCGAGCTGTCCGGGCTGGGGGTGGAGGCCGTCCCCATCCAGGCGGACATCTCGGTCCCGGAGCGGGCGGAGGGTCTGGTCCGGGAGGCGGAGGCCGCCCTGGGGCCGCTGGACGCCGTGGTCTGCAACGCGGGGATAGCGCTGCCCCCTGAGCTGTTCACAGAGACGGCGGTCCATCAGTGGCGGGCCCTGATGGACGTTGACCTGGACGGCATGTTCTACACCCTCCGGGCCGCCGTCCCCGGCCTGGTGCGCCGGAAACGGGGGGCCATCGTGACGGTGTCCTCCATGTGGGGCCTCACCGGCGGCTCCTGCGAGGTCCCCTACTCCGCCGCCAAGGCGGGGGCGGTCGGTCTGACGAAGGCCCTGGCCAAGGAGCTGGGCCCCTCCAACATACGGGTGAACTGCGTGGCCCCCGGGGTCATCGACACCGCCATGAACGCCCATCTCTCCCCCGAGGAGCTGGCCGCCCTGGGGGAGGAGGCCCCCCTGTGCCGGATCGGCCGGCCGGAGGAGGTGGCCGAGGCCATCTGCTTCCTGGCCTCGGACCGGGCCTCCTTCATCACCGGGCAGGTGCTGAGCGTGGACGGCGGGATAGCCATTTAATACAAAATTAAGATTCGATCGTCAAGATCCGGTTGTAAATGTGGCGGATCTCTGATATAATAAAGTGCTAAGCTGATCGAATCGACCAGTATCTTCCATATCTTCCATTTTCACCGCTGGGAGGAGCGCCATGAGCCGTTCCAACGACGTCGGCGGCTATCGGGGCCGCAGGACCATCACGGATATCCTGAAGATCATCGCTGCCGTCCTGGCAGTGGCGGTGGTGGTCGTGTTGGCCGGACTGCTGTATCTCCAAAAATATATCGTCTACACCGACGAGGGCCCCAAACTGGAGCTGCCCCCCTTCCTCCAGATGTTCCGGGGGGAGGAGGAGCCCAAGGAGCCTTCTGTCGGGGCCTCCTCCTCTGGGGTGGGGGACGTGAGCTTCACCGAGGATCCGGCGGGCAGTCAGCAGACCGTGCCCGACCCGCCCCCGGAGCCGGAGCCTGCGGGATTCGCCCTGGCCCTGACAGTGGATCAGGTGCTGGACGGGACCGCCGCCGCCCGCCTGGAGGAGGCGGGGGCCAGCGCCCTGATCCTGACGATGAAGGACCAGAGCGGCAAGCTGGCCTGGCTCTCCAGCCACGACACCGCCGGACGGGCCCGGGTGAACGGCCGGCAGGAGGTCAACGACGCCTTGGTCCAGTGGAACGGGGGAGATGTCTACACCATCGCCCGGGTGTGCTGCTTCCGGGACGACAGCGTCCCCTATTTCCGCAACCCCCTGGCACTGCGCCGGGGGAACGGGAACTGGCGGGATGAGCTGGGCCTGCGCTGGATGAGCCCCGCCAATGAGGAGGCCCAGGCGTATCTGGCCGCCCTGTGCGGCGAGCTGGCCGCCATGGGCTTCGACGAGATCGTGCTGGAGGACTTCTCCTTCCCCATCCGGGGGAAGCTGGAGAACATCAACACCGGAGACAGCTACGACCCCGCCAGCTTCGGCCAGGCGCTGGAGAGCTTCCTGGATCAGGTCCAGCAGGCGGCGGCGCCTTACGGGACCAAGATCTCCCTGCGGGTGGAGCGGGACACCTTAGTGGGCGCGGAGACGGCCAGCGGGGTGACGGCCCCCCTCCTGGAGCGCTTCGCCGCCCGGATCTGGATGGTCCAGGACGGCCTGCTGCCCGCCCCCGCCGACCTGCTGGCCCAGGTGGGGATCGCCGGAGGGCCGGACCGGCTGGTGGAGGTGACCGCCGCCCACCAGGATGAGAGCCAGATCTTCCAGGCAGAGATCCCCTGAGGGTCAGGGACGGGAAAATTTCCAGCGTCTGGATGGGCACATTTCTAACTTTTTGACAGATCGGGGCATCCCGCCGCCTGTTCGGACGGATGCCCCGATCTTTTTGCGGGGTGAAAGGATCTGGAAGGGGGAGCGGGGCCGCAAAAAAGGCTTGCTTTTTCAGCCGATCTTGACTAAAATAATAACGTGGCAAGATTCTACATTTTTGCAACCAAAGAAGGTGGTGAAAACATGGCATTGGAAGCTATCCAGACGGTCACCCAGGCGGAGGCCAAGGCGAAGGCGGACCGGGAGGCCGCAGCGGCCCAGGCGAAGCAGAGGCTGGCCGACGCCCAGAGGGAGGCCAGGCAGACCGTGGAGCAGGCCCGCCAGAAGGCCCGGGAGGAGGCGCGCCAGATGATGGCGGAGGCAGAGGAGAAGGCCGCTCAGCTGACCCGGGAGGAGCTGGCGCGGGCCGAGAAGGACTGCGGGACGCTGAAGCAGGATGCCCGGAGCCGGCTGGAGGGAGCCGCGCAGCTCATCGTTGGAAGGGTCGTGGAACGCTGATGGCTATCGTAAAAATGAAGCGCCTGCACATGACGGCTATGTCCGACGACCGGGAGGAGCTCCTCCGCCTGCTCCAGCACATGGGGTGTGTGGAGGTCGTCCAGCCGGAGGTGGATCCGGAGGATCCCCTGTGGGCCGGACTGGTCCAGCCGGACACGCCGGGACTGGCCGCTGCCCATGAGGAGAAGGCCCAGGCCGAGCGGGCCCTGGAGGTCCTGAAGCGGTATGCCCCAGTCAAGAGCGGCCTGCTGGCCCCAAGGCCCGGTCTCTCAGAGGGGGAGCTGCTCAGTGAGGCCAGCGCCCAACAGGCCCGGACCGCCGCCAGGCGGGTGAACGACCTGGACCGGCGGCTGGCCGCCATCCGGGCCGAGATGAACAAGCTGGATGCCCAGAAGGAGGTGCTCCGTCCCTGGATGGATCTGGACCTGCCTTTGGAGACCGGCTCCACCGACCAGGTGACCATCCAGCTGGGCACCCTGCCCGCCGCCCTGCCCATGGGACAGGCGGAGGGCGAGGTCCAGGCCGCCAGCGAGCTGGCCCAGCTCACCGAGGTGTACACCGAACGGGATCTCCGCTACTGTATGCTGGTGTGTCACGCCAGCCAGGCGGAGGGGGCCCTGGAGGCTCTCAAGGCCCTGGGCTGGTCCCGGGCCAACCTGCGGGACTGGACGGGCACCGCGGCGGAGAACCTGGGCCGCCTGTACCAGGAGACCAAAGCGCTAAGGGCGGAGGCCGCCTCCATCGAGGAGGAGCTGTCCGGTATGGGGGAGCACAACGCACCTCTGCGGCAGCTGTCCGACCTGGCCGGGATCGACGCGGCCCGGGAGGAGTCCAAAGGGAAGCTGCTGGACACCGCCCAGACCTTTTTCCTGGAGGGGTGGGTCCCAGAGGAGAGCTGGCCCGCCCTGGAGAAGGCCCTGGCCCCCTATCCCTGTGCCTGTGAGGTGGAGGACCCGGCGGAGGAGGACCATCCCAGAGTCCCGGTCCGGCTGAAGAACAACTGGTTCACCAGGCCGCTGAACATGGTGACGGATATGTATTCCCTGCCGGCCTACGGCACTCTGGATCCCAACCCCCTGATGGCTCCCTTCTTCATCCTGTTCTACGGGATGATGATGGCGGACATGGGCTACGGCCTGATCATGATGATCGCCGCGGCGGTGGTCATCAAGAAGGCCAGGCCCGACGGGGCCACCATGCAGTACATGATGCCCCTGCTGGGGCTGTGCGGTGTGAGCACCTTCCTGTGGGGGGCGGCTACCGGCGGCTTCTTCGGGGACCTGATCCCCCAGCTGCTCAGCATCCTCAACGGCGGAGCTGTGGAGGACTACGCTCTGCCCAAGCTGTTCGACCCCCTGGACAAGGCGGTGAACGTGCTGGTGGGCGCGCTGATCCTGGGCGTCCTGCAGATCTTCACCGGCATGGCGGTGAGCATGTACAAGCAGATCCGGCGGGGCGAGACCATGGCCGCTTTGTGCGGCGAGGGCGCCTGGTTCCTGGTGTTCGTGTGTGCCGGGGTCGCGGCGGCGACGGGGCTGGTGATGCCGATGATCGCAGCCATCCTGGTCATCCTGGCGCTGACCCAGGGCTATGGCAAGAAGGGCCTGGTGGGCAAGCTGATGGGGATCGCCGGCTCTCTGTACAACAACGTCACCGGCTATTTCAGCGATATCCTGTCCTACTCCCGCCTCATGGCCCTGATGCTGGCCGGGGCGGTGACGGCCCAGGTGTTCAACACCCTGGGCGCGATGACGGGCAATGTGTTCTTTTTCTTCATCATCGCCATGGTGGGCAACGCCTTGAACTTCGCCCTGAATATCCTGGGCTGCTTCGTCCACGACATGCGCCTGCAGTGTCTGGAGTATTTCGGGCGGTTCTATGAGGACGGGGGGAAGCCCTTCCGTCCCCTGGATCTGGATACTAGATACTACAAAGTAGTAAAATAAGAGGAGGAAAACATTATGACTGACATTTCATTGGCTCTGGAAGCGACCCAGCTGGGGACGATCTTTGGCGGCCTGGGCGGACTGGCCCTGGCTCTGCTGGGCGCTGGCCTGGCGGTGGGCCTGAGCTGCGTCGGCTCCGCCAAGGGCACCGGCATCGCCGGTGAGGCCGGCACCGGCCTGCTCAGCGAGGACCCCAGCAAGTCCGGTAAGGTCATGGTCCTTCAGCTGCTCCCCGGTACTCAGGGCCTGTACGGCATGGTGGTGTGGTTCTTCGCCATCAACAGCATGGGCCTGCTGGGCGGCGACTTCAACGCCCTGCTGAGCGAGATGACCGTTTCCAGAGGTATGGCTTACTTTGCCGCCTGTATGCCCATGGCGCTGGGCGGACTGCTGTCTGCCATCGCCCAGGGCCGCGTGGCAGCCGGTTCCATCAACATCCTGGCCAAGAAGCCCGACGACTGGTCCAAAGGCCTGATCCTGTGCGGCATCGTGGAGTTCTATGCCATCCTGTCCCTGCTGGCCTCCATGCTGATGCTGCTGCAGTTCTGATCCCGCAGGAAGGGGATTGAGACATGGAAGGAATCGAAAAGATCGCGGCGAAGATCGCCCAAGACGCCCAGGCAGAGATCCAGAAGCTGACGGCCGAGACCGACGAGAAGGTGAAGGCCATCCAGGAGGACGCCCAGGCCCAGGCCCAGCAGGAGGCCAATGAGATCGTGGAGCGGGGCCGGAGCGCCGCCGGCGAACGGCTCCAGCGGCTGAGCTCCGCCGCCCAGATGGAGCGGCGCAAGCTGGAGCTGGCCGCCAAGCAGGAGGTGCTGGGGGAGGCGTTCGCCCTGGCTCTGGAGCGGCTGTGCTCCCTGCCGGAGAAGGAGCACATCGCCCTGCTGACCAAGCTGGCCCTGGAGGCCGCCTCCTCTGGCAAGGAGCAGCTGATCTTCTCCCAGAAGGACCGGAACAAGGTGGGCAAACAGGTGGTCATGGCCGCCAACGAGGCCCTGGTCAAGGAACGGGCCCCCGCCCTGCCCAGCGAGGTCACCAAGTCCAAGGTGGGCGCTTTCGTGGATAAGCTGGTCCACAACACCACCGCCATGGTCACCGGCGCAGGGATGCTCACCCTGGCCGAGGAGACCCGAGACATCCAGGGCGGCTTCATCATGGTGGACGGAGATGTGGAGATCAACTGTGCCTTCGAGACGCTGATCCGCCTCCAGCGGGAGCAGATGGAGAAGACCGTGGCTGACGCTCTGTTCGCCTGACCTATCGAGCCCCCGCCGCCAGGCGGAGCTCGGATTCCCCCGTGCCCCGGACTGGAGCCCGGCGAGTCGGGCCCGGTCCGGAGAGGAGGAGCAGCGGAGTGGATGAGCCTTCGCCGTCAGGCGGAGACGGATGATACGAAGCTAGCGACGACGAGAGGAGGGATATCTTGTCCCACCGAAAAAAAGATACTGACTATCTGGCGATCTCTGCCCGGATCCGCGCCATGGAGAACAAGCTCCTCACCCGGGAGCGGATGGACCGGATGATCGAGGCCCGGGACAGCGCCGAGGCCATGAAGCTCCTGGCTGAGTGCGGCTATGATGACGCCGCAGGCCTGGACGAGGCCCTGGCCCGTGCCCGCGCCGGGGTCTTCAAGGACATGGAGCAGGGGGCCCCAGATCCCCGGCTGGTGGAGGTCTTCCAGATCAAGTATGACTACCACAACGCCAAGACCATCCTGAAGGCCCAGGCCCAGGGGGCCGACCCGGAGCGACTGCTGCTCTTCGGAGGCCGGTATGCCCCTGCTCCCCTGTGGGAGAGGTGGCAGAAGGAGGCCCTCAGCGGTGTGAGCGAGACCTTCCGCCGGGGCATGGAACAGGCCAAGGCGGCTCTGGATGAGGGGGGCGACCCCCAGAAGGCCGACCTGATCCTGGACCGGGCCTGCTACGGCGAGATGGCCCAGCTGGCCCGTGAGCTGGAGAGCCCATTCCTCCAGGGCTATGTCCGCCTGGCGGTGGACGTGGCCAACCTGCGCACCGCCGTCCGGGTGGCCCGCATGGGGAGAGAGGGCGAGTTCCTGCGCCAGGTGCTGCTGCCCGGCGGGAACGTGTCCGAACAGGCCATCGCCTCCGCCCGGGGAGACGCCCTGGGCGAGGTGTTCCGGTCCGGGCCCCTGGCCCAGGCCGCCGGTCTGGGGGCCAAGCTGGCCCAGCCGGGCGGAGGCCCTCTCACCGCCTTCGAGCGGGAGTGTGACGACGCCCTCACCGCCTATCTGGCCGCGGCGCGGCGGATCCCCTTCGGGGAGGAGACGGTGATCGGCTATCTGTACGCCAAGGAACTGGAGTTCACCGCCATCCGGGCCATCTTTGCCGGACGGGCGGCGGGGCTGGATGGCGATACCATCCGCTCCAGGCTCCGTGAGACCTATGTGTAAGGGGGGATCTGCAGATGTATAAGATCGCCGTCATGGGAGACAAGGACAGCGTCCTGGGCTTCAAGGCCCTGGGCCTGGAGGTCTGCCCTGTGGAGTCCCCTGAGGAGGGCCGTGCCGCTCTCCACCGCATGGCCAAGGATAATTACGCCATCATCTACATGACTGAGCAGCTGGCCGCTAAGCTCCCCCAGGAGGTGGCCCGGTATAAGGACGCCCTCACCCCGGCCATCATCCTGATCCCGGGCAAGGAGGGCTCTCTGGGCATCGGCATGGCCAACGTGAAGACCGCCGTGGAGAGGGCGGTCGGCGCGGATATTTTGTAAGGCGCACCAAAAAAGCCTCCTTTTCCCCGCAATGGGGACGCCGCATCCGTAAGGCGGCAAAGCCGCCAACGGCTGCGCGGTGAAAGGAGGTGCCCCAGTGCGCACACTGGGGCGGAGGATCGCATTTTGGCGAAGCCAAAATATGCGAAGCAAGCCAGTGCTTAGAAATCTCGTTTACTTCGTATGTTTTGCTTTGCAAAACGCAATCCTCAGTCAGCCTGCGGCTGACAGCCCCTTTCAAAAGGGGCCTTTAGAAACGGAAACAAGAAATCAACCCAGAAAGAAGGTTTTGACGCCTATGGGAAAGATCGTCAAGGTCTCCGGTCCGCTGGTGGTAGCCACCGGCATGGAGGAGGCCAACATGGCCGACGTGGTCCGTGTGGGCGAGCAGCGCCTGATCGGTGAGATCCTCACCATGACGGGCGGCTCCGCCTCCATCCAGGTCTACGAGGAGACCTCGGGCCTGGGTCCCGGCGCCGACGTGGTCACCACCGGCGCGCCTCTGTCCGTGGAGCTGGGACCTGGTCTGATCGAGAACATCTACGACGGCATCCAGCGCCCGCTGGAGGTCATCATGAAGAAGGTCAAGGGCAACAACCTGCCCCGCGGCGTGGAGGTCCCCGCCCTGGACCGGGAGAAGAAGTGGGCCTTCACCGCCACGGTGAAGGCAGGCGACAAGGTGGTGGGGGGCGACATCGTCGGCACCGTCCAGGAGACCAACTCTATCCTCCACAAGATCATGATCCCCCCCAAGCTGAGCGGCACCATCGAGTCCATCGAGTCGGGCTCCTTCACGGTGCTGGACAAGATCGGCGTCCTGGTGGACGAGAAGGGCGAGGAGCACGAACTGACCATGATGCAGAAGTGGCCCGTCCGTGTGGGCCGGCCCTACAAGCACAAGTATCCCCCTGTGATTCCCCTCCAGTCGGGCCAGCGGATCGTAGACACCTTCTTCCCCGTGGCCAAGGGGGGCACCGCCGCCATCCCCGGCCCCTTCGGCAGCGGCAAGACGGTGATGCAGCACGCTCTGGCCAAGTTCTCCGACGTGGACGTGGTGATCTACATCGGCTGCGGCGAGCGGGGCAACGAGATGACCGACGTTTTGCGGGAGTTCCCCGAGCTGATCGACCCCCGCACCGGTGAGACCCTGATGAAGCGCACCGTGCTCATCGCCAACACCTCCGACATGCCGGTGGCCGCCCGTGAGGCGTCCATCTACACCGGCATCACCATCGCCGAGTACTTCCGTGACATGGGCTACGCCGTGGCCGTCATCGCCGACTCCACCTCCCGCTGGGCCGAGGCCCTGCGCGAGATGTCCGGCCGTCTGGAGGAGATGCCCGGCGAGGAGGGCTACCCCGCCTACCTGTCCTCCCGTCTGGCCCAGTTCTACGAGCGGGCCGGCTCCGTCTCCTGCCTGGGGTCCGACGAGGACCGCCGGGGCTCTCTGACCGCCGTGGGCGCGGTCTCCCCGCCGGGCGGTGACCTGTCCGAGCCCGTCTCCCAGGCCACCATGCGGATCGTCAAGGTGTTCTGGGCCCTGGACGCCTCCCTGGCTTACCGCCGCCACTTCCCCGCTATCAACTGGCTGACCTCCCACACCCTCTATCTGGACTCCCTGCGCCCCTGGTACGACGAGAACCTAGGCAAGGAGTTTTTGGAGAATCGGGAGTGGGCCATGTCCACCCTCCAGGAGGAGGCCAACCTGAACGAGATCGTCCAGCTGGTGGGCAAGGATTCCCTGTCCGCCAGGGATCAGATCACCCTGGAGATCGCCAAGATGCTCCGGGAGGACTTTTTGCAGCAGAACTCCTTCGTGGATATCGACTCCTACTCCGAGTACGACCGTCAGGCCCGGATGCTGGCCATGATCCGCCACTACGAGGACCTGTGCCGGGACGCCGCCGCCAAGAGCGGGGACCTGAACGAACTGTTCGCTGTCCCCGTGCGGGAGAAGATCGGCCGGGCCAAGTCAGTGGTGGCCGACGAGTACCAGGCCGCTTATGACATCATCAACAAGGAGATGGAGGAGCAGATCGCCGCCATCGCCGAGAAGGGAGCGGATGAAGCATGATCCGGGAATACAAGACGATCGAAGAGATCTCCGGCCCTCTGATGGTGGTCAAGCGGGTCCAGGGCGTCACCTATGACGAGCTGGCCGAGGTGGAGCTCACCGATGGCACCGTCCGCCGCTGCAAGGTCCTGGAGGTCAACGGCGACACCGCCGTGGTCCAGCTGTTCGAAGCCTCCGCCGGTATCAACCTGCGGGATTCCAAGATCCGCTTCCTGGGCCATCCCCTCCAGCTGGCCGTGTCGGGCGACATGCTGGGCCGGGTCTTCAACGGCATGGGCCAGCCCATCGACGGCGGCCCCGCCATCCTGGCCGACGAGTATCGGGACATCAACGGCCTGGCCATGAACCCCGCCGCCCGGAACTACCCCAACGAGTTCATCCAGACGGGCATCTCCACCATCGACGGACTGAACACCCTGGTCCGCGGCCAGAAGCTGCCCATCTTCTCGGGCTCCGGCCTGCCCCACTCCGCCCTGGCGGCCCAGATCGCCCGCCAGGCCAAGGTGCTGGACGGCGAGTCCAACTTCGCCGTGGTCTTCGCCGCCATCGGCATCACCTTCGAGGAATCCGAGTTCTTCGTCCAGGAGTTCCGCCGCACCGGCGCCATCGACCGCACCGTGCTCTTCACCAACCTGGCCAACGACCCCGCCGTGGAGCGTATCGCCACCCCCCGTATGGCCCTCACCGCGGCGGAGTACCTGGCTTTCGAGAAGGGGATGCACGTGCTGGTCATCCTCACCGACATCACCAACTACGCCGAGGCCCTGCGTGAGGTGTCCGCCGCCAAGAAGGAGGTCCCGGGCCGCCGCGGCTACCCGGGCTACCTGTACACCGACCTGGCCACCCTCTACGAGCGTGCCGGCCGTCAGGTGGGCAAGGAGGGGTCCATCACCATGATCCCCATCCTCACCATGCCCGAGGACGACAAGACCCACCCCATCCCCGACCTGACCGGCTACATCACCGAGGGCCAGATCATCCTCTCCCGTGAGCTGTTCCGCAAGGGCGTCAATCCCCCTGTGGACGTGCTGCCCTCCCTGTCCCGTCTGAAGGACAAGGGCACCGGCGAGGGCAAGACCCGGGAGGACCACGCCGGCACCATGAACCAGCTCTTCGCAGCCTACGCCACCGGCAAGGAGAACAAGGAGCTGATGTCCATCCTGGGCGAGGCGGCCCTGTCCCCCACGGATCTGCTCTACGCCAAGTTCGCCGACGAGTTCGAGAAGCGGTATGTCTCCCAGGGATCGGACGAGAACCGCTCCATCTTCGAGACCCTGGACCTGGGCTGGGACCTGCTGTCCATCCTGCCCACCAGCGAGCTGAAGCGTATCCGGCCTGAGTTCATCGCCAAGTATATGACCAAGAAGGAACAAGGGGGGGTATAAATGCCTTCCACAACGATCAACCCCACCCGGCAGGAGCTGAACCGGCTGAAGAACCGTCTGCGCACCTCTATCCGCGGCCATAAGCTGCTCAAGGATAAGCGGGACGAGCTGATGAAGCAGTTCATGGACGTGGTGCGGGAGAACCGGGCCCTCCGGAAACGGGTGGAGGAGGGGCTGATGCGCGCCCACGGGGCCTTTACTGTGGCCGCCGCCCTCATGTCCCCCGAGATGCTGGAGCAGTCCCTCCTTTATCCCAAGCAGTCTGTGGAGCTGGACATGACCTTCCAGAACATCATGTCGGTAGACGTGCCCCAGTATGAGTTCCGCACCAGCAGCCAGGACCCGGGCGAGGTCTACCCTTACGCCTTCGCCCAGACCAGCGGCGAGCTGGACGACGCGGTGGACGCCCTGTCCCGGGTGCTGTCCGACATGCTCCGGCTGGCGGAGATCGAGAAGACCTCCCAGCTGCTGGCCGAGGAGATCGAGAAGACCCGCCGCCGGGTCAACGCTCTGGAGTATGTCAAGATCCCCGAGATGCAGGAGAACATCAAGTATATCACCATGAAGCTGGATGAGAACGAGCGGTCCAACACCATCCGGCTGATGAAGGTGAAGGATATGATCCTGAAGGAGGCCATCGAGGAGAAGAGGGCCGAGACCGCCCAGGCCCTGGAGACCTTTGGCGGAGCGCCCCAGTCCGTCTGACCTGAAAACGACAGCCGCTGGAGGCGGCTGTCGTTTTTGGCAGGGGCGGGCCCTGAGATGCTGGAGATGGGATCGGGAGGAGGCTGAGCATGGAGCTGTATGAGCTGGTGGACAGATATCATATCGATACGGATCTGAGCTGCGCGGAGGCCATGTTCAAGGCGTGTGACGAGTATTACCGCCTGGGACTGGGCGAGGAGGCGCGGAAGATGTTTTCAGTCATGGGCCTGGGGATGCAGTCCGGGACGTCGTGCTGCGGTGCGTTCACCGTTGCGGTGGGGATCATCGGCCTGATGACCGCGGAGGAGGGCCGGATAGACCGGGAGAACGTGCAGGGCTATGACATGATCTGCGAGCTGACCGAACGTGTCGATAGGAGGTTCGGGACTCTGAGGTGTCCATACCTGAGGGAACTGAAGGTCTACCGATATGAGGACCCCTGCCATCTGGTGGTGGAGGAGATCGCCAAGATGCTGGAGAAGATCCTGGAGAAGCACGGTCTCCGGCCGCCGGATATGGAAAGCACCGCCTGACGGATCAGGCGGTGCTTTTTGCGTCCCGGTGCGGGAGGGGATCTTGTGATGGTCAAGGGAGCGCGTCCGCCGTCTCCTTACACAGCAGCACGTCGTGATAGAACCGATCCATAGCCTCCTGGGTGGGGAAGACGGCCACATACATCTGGTTGCCCATAGCGCCGGAGAGGACGTCGGGGATCCGTTCCACCATGCGCATCTCCTCGGCGTACCGGTCCAGGATCTCCTCATGGCTGTAGACGAAGGGTTTGCCGTCCCGGCGGCCGGCGTAAGCGCAGAAGGCGTGGGGGCCGGGCTCCAGGGTGGAGCGGTCGAAGGCGATCATGTCCGCCCAGATCTTATATACGTTGGTGGAGTTGGCGAAGTCCATCATGTCCGGGCTGAACCCGCCGCAGGGGCGCATGTTCACCTCCAGGGCCACCACATCCCCCTTCCTGCCCATACCAGCCTGGTCCTGGGTCAGGCGGAAGAACTCGAAATGGACGAAGCGGCTCTTCACTCCAAAACTCTTCACCGTGGCCCGTCCGGCCCTTCGGGTGTCTTCCGGCAGGTCCTTGACGATGTAGTAGATGGAGTTGTCCTCCTCGTTGACGATATCCATGATCGACATGGGGGTGACGTTCCCTGTCTCGAAGATGGGCTCCCCCTTGGAGTCGATGATGGCGTCATAGGAGTTGACCTCCGCATGGATGAACTCCTCCATGATGTAGCTCACGTCGGGGTCCCGGCGGCTGAGGAAGTCCTCCAGATCCTGGGGGCTGGACAGTTTGTGGGTGTCAGACGCCCCTACGCCGTTGTCCGGCTTGACCACCACGGGGTATCCCACCTCCCGGATGAAGGCCTGACAGCCCGCCTTGGTGGCCACCAGGTGGTAGCGGGCGGTGGGGATCCCGGCGGCCTGGTAGAACTCCTTCATCTTGGACTTGTACTTGATTCGGGGGATGTCCTCGATCTGGAAGCCGCTGGTGATGTGGAGATCGGTGCGCAGCTGGGCGTCTCTCTCCAGCCAATACTCGTTATTGGACTCCAGCCAGTGGATCCGGCCGTATTTGTGGATGAAGAAGGCCGCCGCCCGATATACGCTGTCGTAGTCCTCCAGAGTGTCCACCTTGTAGTACTCGTCCAGGCTGTCTCTCAGCTCCCAGGTCAGCTCGTCGTAGGGCTGGTCGCCGATCCCCAGTACCCGCAGGCCGTTGTCCTTCAGCTCCCGGCAGAACTGCCAGTAGTTGGTGGGGAAATTGGGGGAAATGAAGACGACATTTTTCATGGATCACACACTCTCTCTTTCGTTCTTGGGGCCGCCCCTCGCAAGGGGAGACGGCATTTGCGGCGCGGATGACAGAAGGCCGCTCCCGGCTGGGGCGTGCCGCTCACAGAAGGCGGCCCTCCCGGCTCCGCCCCCTTGAAGGGGCTTGAGCAAGGGCCTGCTTCAGCGCCCCGGCTCGCCGCCCAGCAGCCAGGGGAAGAAGTAGACTGCCTGCTTATACCACCAGGGCCAGTCGTGGGCGCAGTCATAGCCCCAGAAGTCTACCCAGGTGTGGATCCCCTTGCGGCGGAAGATGTCGGCCAGCTGACGGGTGGAATCCGGGATCTCCCAGGGGCCCAGGCCCACACAGATGGCCGCTCTCTGCCGGTTGAACAGCGGGATATAGGGGTGATCCTCGGGCAGATTCTCCATATAATGGACAGGAGAGTTCTGATAGACCACCTCGTCCATATAGCTGTCGAAGCCGTATCCGGCGGTGTAGATGCCGCTGAGGGCCAGCAGTCCGTCGAAAAGGTCAGGCCGGCGCAGGTAGAGGTTGGCGGCGTGGGTCGCCCCCAGGCTGCACCCGAAGGCGACGATCCCCGGCTGCCCGGTCCGGTCCAGGATGAGAGGGGCCATCTCCTTGGTGAGGTGGTCCATCCACTGCTCATGCCGCCGGGCCCGCCAGCAGGGGTTCCCGCCCTTGTCCGACCAGGTCTCTTTGTCGATGGTGTCCACCGAGTAGACCACGATCTGTCCGGATTCGATCCAGGGGGCGAGGGTGCTCGCCATGTGGAAATCGCCAAAGTCGAAAAAGCGGCCATCCTGACAGGGGATATAGAGCACCGGCCGGCCGGTGCGGCCGTAGACCATGCACTCCATCTCCCGCCCCAGGGCGGGGCTGTAGTTCTTGAGATACTGTGTGTCCATGTTCAGACCTCCAGTCCATACATCAAAGTCTCCAGGAAGAAGGGGATCTGCTTCTCCCAGCTGGCCTCGCAGTGGTCGCCGCCGGGGACGATCCGGCAGGTGAGTCTGATCCCCCGATTCAGGAGCTGGCTGACCACCCGGGCGAATTGGCTCTGCATCAGCTCGTGGTTCCCCAGCTCCCGAGAGCCATAGTCCATATACAGCACCGTGTCCGATCGGGCGTCCGCCCCCCGGACCAGCCGTGCCAGACGGTCAGGGGCCACCCACAGGGAGGGGGACAGGGCGGCGGCCCGGGAGAAGACCTGGTTATACTCTAGGAGGGCATACAGGCTCATGAGGCCGCCCATGGAGCTGCCCGCGATAAAGGTGTGCTGCCGGTCGGGCAGAGTGCGGAATTTTTGGTCGATGATGGGCTTGAAGGTGCGGACGAACCAGTCCATGGTGATCTTCCCCCGGCCCTGGACGTGGCCCAGGTCGGGGTCGTAGAAGGTGTAGGGGGAGTACTCCGACAGCCGCCCGTTGTCCGGGTGGTGGTTGCACTCCACCGCCGCTACGATCAGCGGCACCTGGAACTCGTCCAGATGCTCCCCCAGGGCCCAGCTCTTTCCGTAGGTGGCGTCGGAGTCGAAAAAGACGTTATGTCCGTCGAACATATACAGCACCGGATAGCGCCGCTCAGGCGCCCGGTCGTAGTCCTCCGGCAGATAGAGATAGATCCCCCGGCGCTCGTCCCCCGTCAGCTCAGGGATCGTTGTGTCCCACTTTTGGATCATCCTGTTCCCCTCCCCATGTGTTCTTTGACAGTTTACCACAGTGAAGTGGGGAGCGCAACTCATTCCCGGCATTTTTTCCGTATTCCCCGATCGCGCCCAGGGAAGGGTGGGAGATCTGTCGGATATCACGATCCCTGGGCGGACGGCGAAGAGAGCGCGGCGGGCCGACACTTTTCTCTTGCCTTTTTGCCCAGCCTGTGATATAGTTATTTGACTGTCCCAGGAGAGCGAGGTGTCCGCTATGAGCGATGGGGTGAAGATCGTCGCCAAGAACAACAAGGCATTCCACGACTATTCCATCGAGGAGAGGTATGAGACTGGGATCGAGCTGGCGGGCACAGAGGTCAAATCGATCCGTCTGGGCAATGTGAACCTGAAGGACTCCTTCTGCCTGATCAAGGATGGGGAGGTATCTGTCCTCGGGATGCATATCAGCCCTTATGAGAAGGGGAACATCTTCAACAAGGACCCCCGCCGCACCCGCCGGCTGCTGATGCACAAGCGGGAGATCATGCGGCTCTTCGGCCGGATCAAGCAGGACGGCTATTCCCTCATCCCTCTGTCCATCTACTTCAGGGGGCCCCGGGTCAAGCTGGAGATCGGCCTGGCCAAGGGCAAGAAGCTCTATGACAAGCGGGAGTCCGCCGCCCGGCGGGACGCCAAACGGGAGATGGACCGGGTTATGAAGACCAGGGGCCGGTGACCGGCCCCGAGAAAGGATGATGCAGCATGGCGCAAGACCCTATCGTCACTATCGAAATGGAAAACGGTGGTCTGATCAAGGCGGAGCTCTATCCCAAGGTGGCGCCTAACAGCGTGAACAATTTCATCTCTCTGATCAAAAAGGGGTTCTATGACGGCCTGATCTTCCACCGGGTCATCCCCGGATTCATGATCCAGGGGGGGTGCCCCCAGGGCACCGGGATCGGAGGCCCAGGCTATTCCATCAAGGGAGAGTTCGCCCAGAACGGTTTCCCCAACGATCTGGTCCACGACCGGGGCGTGCTGTCCATGGCCAGGACCAGAGACCCCGATTCCGCCGGGAGCCAGTTCTTCATCATGGTGGATAAGGCATCCAATCTGGACGGCAGCTATGCCGCCTTCGGCAGAGTGATCGAGGGCATGGAAGTCGCTGACGCCATCGTCTCCGCCAAGCGGGACTGGCAGGACCGCCCCAGGGAGAAGCAGGTCATAAAAAAGATCACCGTAGACACCTTCGGTGTGGACTACCCAGAGCCGGAGAAGATGCAGTGAGACGATCCTCCGTCATCCGCTTTGCGGATGCTGCTTTCTTTCAAAAGCAGGAGGTTTGGCCGTTTCGGCGGCCGTTCCCCACAGCGGCGAAGCCGCTGCCCGACCGCGGGCTCAACGCAGTGGGTCGCGGTCTGAGAGGAGGAGCGGCGGAATGAATGATCTTTCGGCTTTAGCCGGAAGCGAATGCCATGGAGCCCGCGACGACGAGGGGGCGTACCGGTTTCGACGGGGGCATAGAAGCAGGGATAGCGAGCGGGTGCGCCTAACACCCTAAAAATGGGCGCTTATAAATCAAAGAACGACAACGATTACGTTCTCGCCGCTGCTTGATGCGGCCGTCCTGCCCGGAAGGACCACGAGCCGGGTCTGGGCGTAGCCTTAGTGGTGCCCGTGCGTTCGGAAAGAGTTGACCGTTCCACGCATCATGACTCTACCAAGCCCAAGAGTGTGACGACCCACGCTTGAGTAAGGGAATGTAAAAGATCGTCTGCGCTCGGAGAAGTCCCTGTGGAAGTGCTTTCGGACGGGAGTTCGACTCTCCCCGCCTCCACCAACTTGCATCGACAAAAAAGATGCGGGCGAAAAACACCGCATGAGAATGCGGTGTTTTTGTATAAGAAAGGATCAAGCAAAACGTTTGTGAGCGAGGATCGACTTCAGCGGTGATCTGGAGTATACTTAGTAAAGAAATAGTACTGCCTGCCATCTCAACAGCTGATGAGAATCTGACCGCTGACCGGATCAGCGTATCGAAGACAGCTATGCTGTGTACGGTACGATATGCACATGGAACAGGGATGTATCGCCCCTATGTTCACTGGTCGATCATCGGGCGAGATCCTATAAGGCGGATGGAGACTGGTGTGCCTTTGGCGGCGCGGTGAGGTACACGAAAAGGCGCCTCGCAGTTATGCCTGGGAATTGGATGATATGAATCGATAAGGAGTGTTGATCTTATGCTGATCGAGCAGGAGGCCCCTCTGCTGTTCCACACGGTGTTTGCCGGGGCGATCGTATTGACGATCGGGTATCTGCTGTATTGGCGCAGGCGGTCCGCCTTCAAAAAGCCAGCCGGTCTGATATTATATTTCGTCCTTTTGCAGATTCCGGCGTATATCATGATCTTCTACGCCTTTATGTGCCCTGAATCCGGGGAGAGGACCGTTACCTTCGCGCTGGGTGGCCTGTGCTGGCTGATCAGCATCCTCGTCCTGATGCAGGGGATCAAAGAGCTGTTAGACCATGAGACCAGATGAAGTGTGTCCCACATGAGCAGAGCCTTTTTATACAGACAGGAGCGCCCCCTGCGGGGGCTACTTTCTGCTTTTTGGGGAAGAGATCTGACGTTTGACTGTGGCGTTTTTTGTTAAGGAGGCAGCTGCTCCATGAAAACAACGGGAAAGCGTCCGTTATGGCATCAGTGGCCATGGTTCCTTTTTGGGGCCCTCGCCCTGCTCTACGCATTGGTGCGGACAGTGGACTACTGGATCGACCGCGATGACAGAGCCATATCCAAGACCGCGAGATCGGCGGTGTATTCCTGCGCTGAAATGCTGGGGGGCGAAGACCTGATCGGCGATGTGACATGCGGCGTCGAAGGGAACCGGGCTGTGGACCTTGAGGACATCCAGCCGGGCGATATCGAGCGGATCGATCTTTTAGCGGTGGACTGGTCTGGAACGGATGTGGAAATGGCGGCATTTTTGCAGGATCTTTTGGCTCTGCTGAAAGCGCAATATGGGATGGATCTGGGTTTTGTCAGCTTCTACTGTTCCGGGACCTATCCCGACAGGCCGCCTTTAGAAGCCGCATTTTCCTTCAGCTTCTGGACATCTACCTCCGAACTGCTGTCTATGCCGGCAGAAGATATCGTAGAGACCTTTATCCAAGGACAGTATTGACACAAAACAGCGTCACGTTAAACAGGAGCGCCCCCGCCGGGGGCGCTCCTGTTTCATTTTCCCATCAACCTGTGATACGTGATCCACTGCCGTGCCTGGACAGAGGCCCGGACCTCCGGGGTGATCGGCATGGTGAGGCGCTGGTTGTAGAAGGGGACGGACCCATGCAGTTCAGCCAGCAGCTGCATATAGGGAGTCATCCGGGAACCGGTGGAAAGGGCGGCGGCGTCCAGCAGGTAGCAGGGGGACAGCTCGTTGTCCGTCCTCCCGCTGAACAGGCCGGGATCCAGATCCCGGTTGGCGCAGATCAGGAAGGGGGTGGAGTACATCTTTTTCCGGTGGTGGAACTCATAGTTCAGGTCCGCCGGGAAGAGGCCGCTCTCGGCGTAGGCGGCGTAGTTGTCCCCCAGGGTGGGCTTGTGGTCGCCGAAGAAGACCAGGAGGGTGGGCCGCTCCCGGCTGTCGATGTACTCGACCAGCCGGCCCAGCATCTGGTCTGCGTCGTACAGCCCCTGGACGTAAGTGGTGACCGTGTCCAGGCTGCTCTGGGACAGCAGGTCGGAGGAGACTTGGATCTGGATCTTCTCCTCTGGCAGAGGGGAGAAGGGCTGGTGGTTCTCCATGGTGATGGCGAAGAGGAACATAGGCTCCTCCGACTGGTCCAAGATCTGTTCCATGATGGCCTCCAGGGAGGCGTCGGTGACATACCCCCGCTTGTAATGGAGGGGGCCCATCCGCTCCAGGTCCTGGTGGCTGTAGAAAGCGTCGAAGCCCAGATAGGGGTAGGCGGCGTCCCGGGCGTAGAAGTCGGGGATGTATGGGTGGACGGCCACGGTGCGGTAGCCGGCGTCTTTGTAGTTGGAGACGTAGCTCTCCAGGGGCCGGGTGACGTACTCATAGGGGGTGGAGCCGCTGGGCAGGGCCTCGGTGTCCAGGCCGGTGAGCAGCTCGAACTCGGGCCGGACGGTGCCGCCGCCGATGGCGTTGGTGTAAAGGGCGCCGCTGTAGCAGTTGTCCCGGGCCCGGATGGCGTCGAAATTGGTCAGGGGGTCCTGGCTGAAGGTGAGGCCGGGCAGCTCCCGGATGTCGCAGAAGCTCTCGCTGAGGACCACGATCACGTCGAACGCCTCCCCGGTGGAGGGCGAGCCGGGATACCGGGCCAGCAGCGCCTCCACCCGCTCCGGGGAGTAGCCCGCGGGGGGCTGGACCCGGAGCTGCTGGAGGTTGAGTGCGAAGGCGCCCAGGAAGCCGTTGGCGGTGTAGTTGACGCTCTGGAGGCCGGTGGCCTCCATCTGGATGGAGAAACGCTCCAGCAGCCAGCGCGTGCGTCCGGGGCTGGCGCAGAAGACGGCGCCCAGGGCGATGGCGGAGGCGGCGCAGAAGAGGCGGTCCGCCCGGCCCAGGGGGAGTGCGGTCCCCAGGAGGGCCAGGGCCCCGCACCAGAGGACCAGCAGGACCAGGGCGGGGACCATCCATCTGGGCAGCCCCCCGCTGAGGAAGGAGAGCAGCGAGTCCGCCTGTTTGACCATGACGATGTCCTTGGGGAAAAAGTAGTCGCCGTTCAGGGCCAGCTTGGTGTAGTTGATGTAGGCGATCAGGCAGGACAGCCCGCCGGTCAGGGCGCAGGCCGCCGCCCCCCGCCGGAGCAGGAGGAGGGCCAGGAGGAAGAAGACCGTCACCGCCAGCAGGCCGAAGAGGGCGGGCCGGGGCCGCGTCCGGCAGAAGGTGAGCAGGGCGTCCAGCTTCCGGAAGTTGTGGTACTCGATCACCAGCCAGCAGAAGGGCGGGAAGAACAGCAGGCTGAGCCAGCCCAGATACTGGCACTGGGCGCTGGCGCGGAGGGCGCGGATATAGTTCGAGCGCATAGGGGACCTCCAGGAAATACAGTCCAGCCGGGAGCATCCCCGGCCGGGAAGGTATTGCGGACGTTTACACATGGTCATACGCGATATGAGGATACATCTCCATCCGGTCGAGAGAGCATCGGCTCATCAACGCAAAAACACCGCACTTTCGTGCGGTGTTTTTGCTGTGCATCATATCCATCGACACATTTTGGCACGCCCGAAGGGACTCGAACCCCCAACATTCAGAACCGGAATCTGACGCTCTATCCAATTGAACTACGGACGCACATCTCAAAGGTGCTACGCTAGTATAGCACCTTTGAGCCGGATTGTAAAGAGGAAAATCTCCGGTTTTGGAAGAAAATTTACGATCCGCTCCCCAGGTAGGGGGCCAGCTCTTCGGCCTTGGGATCGTCGAAGACCTTAGCGAAGGTCTCGCCGTCCATGGTCTCGTGGTCCAGCAGGTATCGGGCGGTGACCTCCAGCTCCTGCCGGCGGCGGAGGAGGATCTCCTCGCACCGGGCGGAGGCCCGGTCGATCAGGGCGCGGACCTCCCCGTCGATCAAACTGGCGGTCTCCTCAGACCAGCTCTTGGCCTGGGCCATGGACCGGCCGATGAACACCTCGTCATGGCCGTTCTCGAAGGTGACGCTGCCCAGCTCATCGCTCATGCCGTAGCGCATGACCATATCCCGGGCGATGGCGGAGGCCCGCTGGATGTCGCTGCCGGCGCCGGTGGAGATGTCTCCCAGCACCAACTGTTCTGCTACTCTGCCGCCCAGGCAGGTGGCGATCCGGTCCTCCAGCTCCTTTTTTGACCGGTAGGCGGCGTCCTCTCGCGGCAGAGAGATGGTCATACCTCCTGTCTGGCCACGGGGGATGATGGTGATCTGGTGGACAGGGTCGGCGGTCTCCAGCTCGTGGATGACCACGGCGTGGCCCGCCTCATGGTAGGCAGTCAGCTTCCTGGTGTGCTCTGTGACCACCCGGCTGCGCTTCTCCGGTCCCGCGATCACCTTGAGCATGGCCTCGTGGAGGTCGGCGCGGGTGATGAACCGCCGGTCCTCCCGGGCGGCCAGGAGGGCGGACTCGTTGAGCAGGTTCTCCAGGTCGGCCCCGGTGAAGCCTGAGGTGGCCCGGGCCACGTCTTTCAGGACCACGTCCTCGGCCAGGGGCTTCTGCCGGGCGTGGACCCGGAGGATCTCCTCCCGGCCCCTGATGTCGGGCAGGCCCACATAGACCTGGCGGTCGAAGCGGCCGGGCCGCAGAAGGGCGGGGTCCAAGATATCCTGGCGGTTGGTGGCGGCCAGGACGATGACCCCCTCGTTGGTGGCGAAGCCGTCCATCTCCACCAGGAGCTGGTTCAGGGTCTGTTCCCGCTCATCGTGTCCGCCGCCCAGGCCGGCGCCCCGCTGGCGGCCCACGGCGTCGATCTCATCGATGAAGACGATGGCCGGAGCGGCCTTCTTGGCCTGGTCGAAGAGGTCCCGGACCCGGCCGGCCCCTACGCCCACATAGAGCTCCACGAAGTCGGAGCCGGAGATGGACAGGAAATGGACCCCGGCCTCCCCGGCCACCGCCTTGGCGATCAGGGTCTTGCCGGTGCCCGGAGGGCCCACCAGCAGCACCCCCTTTGGGATCCGGGCCCCCAGGGAGGTGAATCTCTGGGGATCGCGCAGGAACTCCACGATCTCCTGGAGCTCCTCCTTCTCCTCCTCCGCGCCGGCCACATCGTCGAAGGTGACCTTTTTCCCCTGGTCGGACAGGGTCCGGGTGCGGGCATGGCTGAACCGGGCGGCCCCGGGGGCCCCGCCTCCCGATCCGGCGCTGCGCTGGCGGACCATGAGGAACCAGAACAGACACAGCACCGCCGCCGCCACCAGATAGGGGATCAGGCCGTACCACCAGGAGCTCTCCACTCCGGGGGGGTAGTCATAGCCCAGCAGGACCCCGGCCTCCAGCTGCTCGTTCACCAGGTCACGCATGTCGGTGTAGAAGACGGCGGGATCGGCCAGGCGGTAGGTGAGACGGGAGGAGGGCCCGCCCTCCGGATCCCGGAGGGTGAGGGTCAGGGTGCTGTCCTCCAGGGTGAAGTGCTCCACCCGCTCCTGGAGGAAGAGGGTGCGGATCTGACTGTAGGTGGGGCCGTCCTTCCGGTCCATGTCCTGCAGGGCGCTGAAGGTGAAGAAGACCATCAGGGCCAGCAGGATGTACAGGGTGTAGTTCTGGGGAGCAAAGCGTCTCATAGGCGTGGTTCCTTTCGTGCAGGGCACGCCGCCCCTTCAGAGCGGCCCCTGCGGTGTCATCCCCCGTAGATCTCCGGTCTCAGGATCCCAATGTAGGGCAGGTTGCGGTATCTCTCCGCATAGTCCAGACCGTAGCCCACCACGAAGGCGTCGGGGATGGTGAAGCCGGAGTAGTGCAGCTCCACCGGCTTGGTGCGGCGCTCCGGCTTGTCCAGCAGGGTACACAGCCGGATGGAGGCGGGGCGGCGGTGCTCCAAGATGTTCAGC
Organism: bacterium 1xD42-67; assembly: GCA_003612335.1. Classification (GTDB taxonomy): domain Bacteria; phylum Bacillota; class Clostridia; order Oscillospirales; family Oscillospiraceae; genus Lawsonibacter. The sequence continues at coordinate 54,562 of RAYO01000020.1, read as the reverse complement.
AGGTAGCTCAGGGTGTTGCCGCTGTCCAAGATGTCCTCCACCACGATGATATGCCGGCCGGTGATGTCCTCTGACAGATCCTTGGTGATCTGCACCTGTCCGCTGGAGGTGGTGCCGGTGCCGTAGGAGGAGACGGACATGAAATCCAGGGTACAGGGCAGATCGATGGCCCGGCACAGGTCGGCCATGAAGATGAAGGAGCCCCGGAGCACGCTGATGAGCATGATCTCTCTCCCCGCGTAGTCCGCCTCGATCTGACGGGCGATCTCCGCCACCCGGGCTTTGAGCTGCTCTTCTGTAAATAATATCTCCTGAATGTCTTTCTCTAGCATGGAAATTTTCTTCCTTTCCCGTCAAAGATCTGAGATAGCCGTTCATTTCGGCGTCAAAGCCGTTTTGGGAAGATGGCGCAGCGGCGGGCCAGGCCCTTCTGTCCTGCGCAGAGCGCTCACGTCATTCCAAAGGGAGGATCGTGATGTGCCATGCTCCCTGTCCTTCTCGGGCGGCAAAGGTCCGGTCGGGGCCCAGGCCGGCCACGGCGGCGATCCTGCCCCCGCAGTGGAAAACGGGCAGGACCTCCCGCTGGAAGCGGGGCAGTCGCTCTTCGATCATCCATTTCTTCACGGTCTTGCCCAGCCGTCCCGGGGGGGTGAGCCGGTCGCCGGTACGCCGGGAGCGGAGGGCCAGCATAGGGGCGGCGCTCCGGTCCAGCCAGAGGTCCCAGGGGCCCTGGGGCTGGCCGCGGTAGTCCTCCTGGGTGCAGGAGATCTGCCAGGGGCCGCAGTCCAGCACGCCGGGGAGGGGGAGGGGCCCCTCTGCCAGAGGGATGGGGCCCAGCCTGGGGAGGAGGAGCAGCGTTCCATAGGCCCGGCGGGCCTGGGTCCCATGGGGCAGACAGATCTGGGCGGAGGGATCCGTCCCCCGGCACAGCTTCAGCAGGGCGGCCAGATGGACGGCCCCGCAGTTCTGGTCTCCGCCCCACAGCCGGCCCAGCAGCAGCCGGAGGGCCCGGCTGGCGATGGGGTCGGGGGCGGCGGCGATGGGCCCGGCCTCCACGGCCAGCCCCCCCTCACGGGGGACGGCGCGGTCAGCCAGTTCCTGGGCCTGGGCGGTGAGGACCTCTTCGTCCGCCCGGAGGAGAGCGGCGGTGCCGGCCAGCCGGACGGCAAAGCCGGGGGCCAGGTCCTCCAGCACCGGGAGGACCTGGTGGCGGATCTTGTTGCGGGCGTAGTCGTCGTTCTGGTTGGAGCTGTCCTCCATATAGGGGAGGGACAGTCGGCGGAGATGGTCCTCCACCTGCTGCCGGGTGGCGGTGAGGAGGGGGCGGACGATATGCCCCCGCTGGGGCGGGATGCCCCCCAGCCCCCGCAGGCCGGAGCCCCGGGCCAGGTGGAAGAGGATCGTTTCCACATTGTCGTTGGCAGTGTGGGCGGTGGCGATCCGGTCCGCCCCCGCCTCTCGGGCGGCCTGCTCCAGGAAGGCGTACCGCATCTCCCGGGCGGTCTCCTCGATCCCCGTCCCCCGGCGCCTGGCCTCCGCGGCCACGTCCCCGGAGCCGATGAGCAGGGGGACAGGGGGGAGGACGGCGCCGTCAGCCAGGCGCTGCCGTCCGCAGCAGAGCTGGACGAACTGCTCCACGAACCGCCGGTCCCGGTCGGATTCCGCGCCCCGGAGGCGGTGATCGTAGTGGGCGGCGGCCAGAGAGAAGCCCAGCTTGGCCCGCAGGTGATAGAGCGCATGGAGCAGAGCGATGGAATCTGCCCCGCCGGATACGGCGCACAGCACCGTGGACCCGGGGGGGATCAGGTCCTGCTCCCGGATCAGATCTTCCACGGTCTTTAACATGGCAGGACCTGCCTTTCTATGTGGGGGCGGCCTGTGTCCGCCCGTTGGATGGCTGCGCTGACGCAGGCGGCCCCGGGCCGCCCCAACAGGAGGGATATCAATACTCCTCCCGCCGCCACTCCATGTCAGTGAAGGTGGTGAACTCGGGGGTCCACTGCAGTTCCACCGTGCCCGTCTCGCCGTGGCGGTTCTTGGCGATGATGCACTCGGCCAGGTTGGGGTTCTCCGTATCCTTGTTGTAGTATCCCTCCCGGTAGAGGAAGAGGACGATGTCGGCATCCTGCTCGATGGCTCCGGATTCCCGCAGGTCGGAGAGCATGGGCCGCTTGTCCTGACGGGATTCGTTGGCCCGGGACAGCTGGCTGAGGCAGAGCACCGGGACGTCCAGCTCCTTGGCCATGATCTTCAGGCTGCGGGAGATGTCAGAGACGATCTGCTGGCGGTTGGCCCCCCGGTCGCTGGCCTTCCCCCCGGCGGACTGCATGAGCTGGAGGTAGTCGATCACGACCAGGCCCAGGTCCTCCACCCGGCGGCATTTGGCGTTGATGTCCGCCACGGTGATGGAGGAGTCGTCGTCGATCAGGATGGTGGAGCGGTTGAGGGAATCGGCGGCTGCGGCCACGCTCTCCCAGTCCTGGTCGGACAGCTTGCCGGTGACCAGCTTCTTGTTGTCCACGAAGCACTCGCTGGAGATCAGCCGCAGGGCCAGCTGCTCCCGGCTCATCTCCAGAGAGAAGAAGGCCACCTTTTTCCCCGACCGTTTGCCGGCGTCCAAGAGGATGTTCAGGGCCATGGAGGTCTTGCCCATGCCCGGTCGGGCGGCCAGGAGGATCAGGTCCGACCGGTTCAGACCGGAGATGGCCCGGTCCAGGTCCCGCAGGCCGGTGGACAGTCCGGGGATGGCGTTCTCGCTGGCGGCCAGCTCCTCCAGGCGGTCGTAGACGTCGATGATGACCTCGGAGATGGGCACCAGCCCCCGGGCGGCCCGGCCCTGACGGATGGCGTAGATCCGCTGCTCCGCCGCCTCCAGGATATCCTGTCCGGTGGCGGTGCCCTCCTGGATCATGGCGGTCAGCTCGCCGGCGGCCTCCGCCACCCGGCGCAGGAGGGTCTTGTCCTGGATGATCTCGATGTATTCCCCCACGTTGGCGGCGGTGGGGGTGGTGTCCATGAGCTGGAGCATGTAGCCCCGGGACTGCTGTTCGTCATAATAGCCGTTCTGCTTCATGTTCTCCAGCACCGTCACCGGGTCGATGGTGAGGGAGTAGTTGAACATGGAGTAGATCGTCTCGTAGATCTCCTTGTTTTGGCGGATGTAGAAGTCGTCGGTACGCAGCTTGTCGATGACCTCCGACACGCACCGGGGGTCGATCAGCATGGAGCCCAATACCGCCTGCTCCGCCTCCACGCTGTGGGGCAGCTGCCGGAGCAGCAGTTCGTCGGTCTCTGTGGGCATGAGGTCACCTCCTGTTCGGCGCAGACATTCACATTGTAGGGGCGGATATCATCCGCCCGCATTTAAGGCGTATCATAATGTTCCGGGCGGATAATATCCGCCCCTACAAGAGGCTTTTTACCCCTCCACCACCAGCACGTTGACGGTGCCGCTGATCTCATGACCCAGCTTGGCGCGGATCTGGTAGCTGCCGCAGGACTTGATGGGGTCCTCCAGGACCAGCCGGGCCTTGGGGATGTCCAGCCCGTGCTGGGCGGACAGGCTCTCAGAGATCTCCTTGGCGGTGACGGCGCCGAAGAGCCGCCCCCCCTCGCCAGCCTTGGCGGGGATCTTCACCATGATGCCCTCCAGCTTCTTGACGATGGCCTCCGCCTCCGCTCTCTCGGCGGCCTCCTGGGCCTTCTTGGCCTTCTCCTGGAGCTTCATGGTGTTCATGTTCTCTGCCGTGGCGGCCACGGCCAGCTTCCGGGGCAGGAGGAAGTTCCGGGCGTAGCCGTCGGAGACCTCCACCAGCTGGCCCTTCTTGCCTTGGCCGCGCACGTCCTGCTGTAAGATGACTTTCATTGAGATCAGATCCTTTCCGATGTTGTTTTATTTGGTAGGGGCGGCCTGTGGCCGCCCTATAGACATCGACTGTAGGGCGCGACGACCCCGGCGCGCCGTTCTACGGCGGCGGCGGGCCGAGTCGTCCCGCCCTGCGTTTACTCCCCCTCCAGATACTGGTCGATGGCCCTGGCCAGATCCCGGGCCACCTCCTCCACCGACTTGCCGTCGATCTGTCCGCCGGCGGCGGCGGCGTTGCCCCCGCCCCCCAGCTTCTCCAGGATGAGCTGGACGTTGGTGTCCCCCATGGAGCGGCCGGAGATGTTCACCCGCTCCCCGTCGGGGGAGATGACGAAGGAGGCGTCGATTCCGATGATGTTCAGCAGCTCGTCCGCCGCCTGGGCGGCGGTGACCCGTCCCACCGGCTTTTCCGCCACCGCCACCGCGATGTGGTCCCGGTAGAGCCGGGCGTTCTGGATGATGGAGTATTTGGCGATGGTGCCCTCTAGGTCGTTCTGGAAGAGCTTCTTCACCTCGGCGGTGTCCGCCCCGGAGCGGCGGAGGAAAGCGGCGGCCTCGAAGGTGCGGCCTCCGGTGCGCATGGTGAAGTTCTTGGTGTCCAGCACGATGCCGGCCAGCAGGGCCTCGGCCTCGGCCCGGAGGAGGTGGGCGGGCTCCATCACGTATTGGAGCAGTTCGGTGACCAGTTCGGAGGCGGAGGAGGCGTAAGGTTCGTGATAGTTCAGGGCGGCCCCCTCGATATAGGTGGCGGCGCGGCGGTGATGGTCGATGACCGCCACCCGGTTGCAGGACTGGAGGACCTCCAGGGCCTGGACCTGCTCGGGGCGGTTGGTGTCCACCACCACCACCAGGGAGCGGGCGTCAGCGATGAGCAGGGCCTCCTGGGCGGAGAGGAAGCAGTCGTGATATTCAGGCAGCTGGGACAAACGGTCGATCAGCTCCTGGGAGGGGGTGGTCCCCGCTTCCCGGATGATGTGGGCGGAGACGCCGTTCTTCCGGCACAGGGCGCACACCCCGGCGGCGGCCCCCACCGCGTCGTTGTCCGGGGCCTTGTGGCCCATGATGAAGACTTGGGAGGAGTCGGAGATCAGAGAGGACAGGGCGTTGGCCATCACACGGCTCTTCACCTTGGTGCGCTTCTCGGTCTCCTTGGAGCGGCCCCCGTAGAACTCGAAGGTGAGCTTGTTCCGGATCACGGCCTGGTCGCCCCCCCGGGACATGGCCATGTCGATGGACAGGTTGGCGAAGTCCAGCAGCTGGCGGTAGCTGTCTGCGTCTTTGCCCACCCCGATGGACAGGGAGGCGTTCATCCCGCTGGGGTTGACCACCTGGTGGATGGAGTCCAGGATATCGAACTTGGTCTCGATGAACCGGGGGAGGTGCCGCTCCTCGAACAGGAAGAGGTAGCGCTCCCGCTGATACCGGCGGAGGATCCCCCCGGTGTCGGCCACCCAGTTCTCGATTCGGCTGTCGATCTCGGCCATCATGTTGGACTTGTCGTTCTCCGACAGGTTCTTCAGCAGATCCTCGTAGTTGTCCAGCAGCAGCACGGCGGCCACCGGGCGGGTGTCCTGGTACTGGTCCCGGATCTGGGCCAAGTCGGTGACGTCCACCCAGTAGGTGGTGGCCAAAAAGCCGCCGCTCCGGCCGCCGGTGCGCACCAGGTGGCCGTAGACCCAGAAGCGCCGCCCGGCGCAGGACACCTCGCCGGGGCACTGGCTCTTGCCCTCCATCAGCCAATGGGCGTCGAAGTCCGGGACCAGGGCGGAGATCTTGGCATCGAAGAGGTGTTCCCGCTGGCCAGTGAGCTGGAGGAAGCGGTCATTGGTCCAGATGATGTCGCCGCTCTCCGGGCGGAAGAGGACCATGGGCAGGGGAGAGTTGACCATGGTGTCCTTGGTGGCGGTGTCCACATTGCCGGTATAGTTCTCCAGATACCGGCTGAGCTCCCGGCGGCGGCGGCGGGCGGCATGGCGGCTGTACAGGGCCAGACAGACCACCACGGCCAGCTCGAACCCCGCCAGAGGGCGGGAGAAGGCCGCCGACAGCAGGGCGAAGAGGATCAGACATGCGAAATACAGCCGGAAGCTGGGCTGGAGCAGCTGGTTGAGTTTTCGGTTCAAGGAGGAGCCCCCCTCTCTGTTTTGGAGGCCGCGGCCGCGGCCGCCCCTCCTCTGATCACGAAAGACGATCTATTATACCAAATAAGCCGGGGAAGTACAAGCACAAAATGTGGACACAGGCCCTTGACCGGAGGGAAAATACTGCTATAATAGAGGATACCTCACGCCCCGTATCCACAGCCGCGGAGCAGCCCTCCGCTGCTGTGGATGCAGGTCCGTGACAAGATCTGTTCAGGAGGGATATACAAATGGATATCAAGATCACGCGCGCTGCGGCGCTGAAGGAGAAGCCCGACTCCTCCACCCTGGTCTTCGGCCAGAGCTTCACCGACCATATGTTCATCGCGGACTATGACGCCGGGCAGGGCTGGCACGATGCCCGGATCGTCCCCTACGGCCCCCTTCAGATGGACCCCGCCGCCAAGGTCCTCCACTATGCCCAGGAGATCTTCGAGGGCCTGAAGGCCTACCGCACCGCCTCCGGCGCTATCCAGCTCTTCCGGCCCATGGACAACGTGCGCCGGATGAACCAGTCCTGCGAGCGCATGGCCCTGCCCCAGGTCCCCGAGGACCTGGCCCTGGCCGGCATCACCGAGCTGGTCCGGCTGGAGCAGGACTGGGTCCCCCATGAGGAGGGCACCTCTCTGTATATCCGGCCCTTCGTCATCGGTGTGGATCCCGCCTTGGGGGTCCACTCCTCCCACCACTGCCAGTATATCGTGATCGTCTGCCCTGTGGGCGCCTATTACCCCGAGGGCCTCGCCCCCACCAAGATCTATGTGGAGCAGCGCGACGTCCGGGCGGTCCGGGGCGGCACCGGTATGGCCAAGACCGGCGGCAACTACGCCGCCTCCCTCCGGGCCGGCACCATCGCCGAGGAGCGGGGCTATACCCAGGTCCTGTGGCTGGACGGCGTGGAGCGGAAGTATATCGAAGAGGTGGGCGCCATGAACGTGATGTTCAAGGTGGCCGGCAAGATCCTCACCCCCGACCTCAATGGCTCCGTGCTGGACGGCATCACCCGCCGGTCCTGCATCCAGCTGCTGAAGGATTGGGGCTATGAGGTGGAGGAGCGCCGCATCACCGCCGAGGAGCTGTTCCAGGCCGCCAAGAGCGGCGCCATGGAGGAGGCCTGGGGCACCGGCACCGCCGCTGTCGTCTCTCCCATCGGCGAGCTGGCCGAGGGCGACGAGAAGGTCATCATCAACAACAACAAGATCGGTGAGATCACCCAGAAGCTCTACGACGAGCTCACCGGCATCCAGTGGGGCCGGGTGGCCGACCCCCACGACTGGATCGTGAAGCTGTGAGGAGATCTCGATGGGCATCCTGATTGTGATAGGGCGGCTCCTGGGGCTCCTCCTGTTCCTCCTCCCGCTTTTACTGGGCTCCTGCCTGGCGCCAAAAAAGTTCCGATCGCTGCTGGTGGTCGGGTACGGGGTCCTCGGCGGTCTCATGATCAATTTCCCATCGATAGGCCGGATCCTATTCCTTGCAGGGGCAGTCCTGGGCGCGGTCATCATCATCTTGATCGTGATCATGAGCCACGATAGTAAAGCGCTGCGAAAGAGCTCCGGAGTCCAGCGGGCCCTTTGGACCTATGGCTCAACGCTGCGGGCGGCGTACTGTCTGCGGCGAACGGTGCGGACACCCAGCGGCTGATGCTGCATCTCGCCGGGAACCCCGGAACGAAGCTGCGGCGAATCGCTGTCCGCCGTATGCTGAAGAACTACTGGGAGATCACCGACCACGACACCGCGGTGGAGGAGATGTCAGAACTGCTGACCATGGGGATGCGGATGCAGTTCCATGTGATGATGGAGATACAGGAGCAAAGAGCGGTCCTCGGAGCGGACAGCGGCCCGGACCGGTCCCAAAGGGGCGGAGAGAAGGATCTGCCCGTCCCAGAGGAGAGCGGTCTCCAGGCCCGCCTGCTGTCCGCCTGGCGCAGGCAGGGCCCCAACGCCCTGCTGGGCTGGGACCTGGGGCGGCTGGCCTGCAACGCCCAATATTGCTATCTGGCGGGCTATCTGTCTCGGGAGGAGCTGGACGCATTAGGTATGGCGGCCTATGATATAGCCCAGGAGAACTGCTCCGGCTGGGAGGAGCTGATGGAGAGCTATATGCTGGGCTTCCAGTTCTGGTGCGGGGAGGACGAGGATATCCCCGGCTCCAAGGGCGCCGAACGGCGGGCCGCCTATGAGAAGCTGCGGGCGGAGCAGCCTTCGATCTTCCAGATGATCCCCTGGAGCCTTCCGGTGAGGGCATAGGATGAACAGGGCCCGGGAGCGGTCGCTCCCGGGCCCTTTGCTTGTCCCGCCAGCCGTCGAAGCGAGGGCCTCTGGAGCGCTCCGATCTCTTCCAGAGGCCGCTTTTTGCGGTGGAGCGCGGTGGAGCGATGGGATACCTGATCGATCGGCTTTCGCCATGGTCATGACTGCATGTCCGCCCCGGCTTATGCAAAAGGAATTTTTTCTTGCCACTTCCGCCATCTTATGATACAATAACTTGCCAAACCGGAAATAATATACAAGGGAGTGGGCCCTTTTGTCGAACTACGAAGCTGAGATCAAGCGCCGGCGGACCTTCGCGATCATCTCCCACCCGGACGCGGGCAAGACCACCCTGACGGAAAAGTTCCTCCTCTATGGCGGGGCCATCGCCCAGGCGGGACAGGTGAAGGGGAAGAAGAACACCCGGGCGGCCACCTCCGACTGGATGGAGATCGAGAAGCAGAGGGGCATCTCGGTGACCTCGTCGGTGATGCAGTTCCAGTATGAGGGCTTCTGCATCAACATCCTGGACACCCCCGGCCACCAGGACTTCTCGGAGGACACCTACCGCACCCTCATGGCGGCGGACAGCGCGGTGATGGTCATCGACGGGGCCAAGGGCGTGGAGGCCCAGACCCGGAAGCTGTTCAAGGTGTGCGCCATGCGGGACATCCCTATCTTCACCTTCATCAACAAGATGGACCGGGAGGCCCGGGACCCCTTCGAGCTGTGTGAGGAGCTGGAGCACGAGCTGGGCATCGACACCTTCGCCATGAACTGGCCCATCGGCTGCGGCAAGGAGTTCCAGGGGGTCTATGACCGCCAGGCCCGCAAGGTGATCCACTTCACCTCCAACACCAACGCCAAGGCGGCCACCGCCACCCAGATCGAGCCCGACGACCCGGCCCTGGCCGACCTCATCGGCACGGCGAAGCGGGACCAGCTGGTGGACGAGATCGAGCTGCTGGACGGGGCCTCCTGCGACTTCGACCTGGACCGGGTGCGCCACGGAAAGCTGTCGCCGGTGTTCTTCGGCTCCGCCCTCACCAACTTCGGTGTGGAGCCCTTCTTGGAGGGTTTCTTGCACATGACAACAGCCCCCCTGGCCAGGAAGGCGGGGGAGGAGATCGTAGATGCCTTCGACCCCGACTTCTCTGCCTTCGTCTTCAAGATCCAGGCCAACATGAACAAGGCCCACCGGGACCGGATCGCCTTCATGCGGGTGGTGTCCGGCAAATTCGAGGCGGACAAGGAGGTCTACCACCTCCAGGGGAACAAGAAGATCCGTCTGTCCCGGCCCCAGCAGCTCATGGCCGCTGAGCGGGAGATCATCGAGGAGGCCTACGCCGGGGACATCATCGGCGTCTTCGACCCGGGGATCTTCTCCATCGGGGACACCCTGTGCGCCCCGGGGAAGAAGTTCGCCTTCGACCCTATCCCCACCTTCGCCCCGGAGCACTTTGAGCGGATCCGCTCCATCGACACTATGAAGCGCAAGCAGTTTTTGAAGGGCGTGGAGCAGATCGCCCAGGAGGGGGCTATCCAGATCTTCAAGACCCCTTACTCCGGCATGGAGGAGGTCATCGTGGGGGTGGTGGGCACCCTGCAGTTCGATGTGCTGGAGTACCGCCTGCGGTCGGAGTACAATGTGGAGCTGTATAAGGAGGGCCTGCCCTTCGAGCACCTGCGCTGGATCGTCAAGGAGGACGAGGACGCCCCGCCCCTGAAGGAGGAAGACCTGCTGCTCCCCAACGACGCCAAGCTGGTGGAGGACTACAAGGGCAATCAGCTGCTCCTCTTCGCCTCCCAGTGGTCTATCCAGTGGGTGTCTGAGCGGAACAAGGGCCTTGCTTTGGCCGAGTTCGGCGGCGCGAGGTTTTGATCGGAAACAGCGGCATCCCCTCCCTGACAGGGAGGGGATGCTGTTCTGTGTCACACCGTGTCCAGGCAGGCGTTCAGGCGGAGGCGGACCTCCCGATCGGCTTCTGCCATACAGTTGTACAGCAGATCGAGACCGTCCGCATAGGGATCCCGGGCCTGGAGCAGACCCATCGACATGAGCCCTACCGCATTCACGCCCTGGGAGAGCCTGTTGACTGCTGTGTCCAGGTCGATCAATTCTTCCCGTAAACTCATTTTTTGTCCTCCTGTTGATTTTCACCGGGAAGTGTGGCATAATAGATTTACCAAACCTCCGGGTGTGGTATACGAGACAGTCTGCGGCTTTCGTGAGGGGCAGGCTGTCTCATTTTTTGATCTCTGGCTCTAGCCGCATAATCCCTCTCCGTATGGCTTCCATTTGACTGACTTTTTCCTGCCTGCTGTATTGGTCAAGTATTTTTTTGCAGGTCTCGTCGATCCGAACTGTCAATTTGTACGGTTTGGGATTGTCAGTTGGCCGTCCAGTCCTTGGGGACATCTCACCACCTCACTTTTGACTGTCATAAGTATAATGTTTTGACGGCCAAAAGTCAAGATAGATCTATAAAATTTTCACAGCAAAGATCCCCTCCCGAAGGAGGGGATCTGGCTCACGCTCTCTTGGCCCGGTTGATGGCGGCCAGGATGGCCCGGAGGGGGGCCAGATTGATGTTGTGGGACAGGCCCACCCCCCAGTACTGCCTGCCGGTGCGCTTGTCCTGGAGGAGGATATAGGCCACGCCCTGGGAGTCGGAGCCGTCGGTGATGGCGTGGGAGGCGTAGTCCAGGAAGGAGAACCGGTCGATCTTCTCCCCGCGGATGGCGTTGAAGAAGGCGTCGATGGGGCCGTTGCCCTCGCCGGAGACCTGGAAGACGGTGTCGGTGTGGCGCAGGGTGCCTTGGAAGGCCACATGGGAATGGCCCTCGTCGTCGATGGTCTCCTGGAAGGAGTGTTTGAGGAGCTGATAGGGCTCCTTCACGTCGATATACTCCTGGTGGAACAGCTCGCTGACCCGCTCCGGAGAGATCTCCTTGCCCACCCGGTCGGTCTCCACCTGGACGACGTGGCCGAACTCGGGGTGCATGGACTTGGGCAGATCGAATCCGAAGTCGTGCTCCATGATATAGGCGGCGCCCCCCTTGCCCGACTGGGAGTTGATGCGGATGATGGGCTCATACTCCCGGCCCACGTCGGCGGGGTCGATGGGCAGATAGGGGATCTCCCAATATTCAGTGCCCGACTCCTTCATATACTGGGTGCCCTTGTTGATGGCGTCCTGGTGGCTGCCGGAGAAGGCGGTGAAGACCAGCTTGCCCACATAGGGCTGGCGGTCGCCCACCGGCATCTTGGTGCACCGCTCGAACATCTCCTTGATCTCATTGATCCGGGAGAAGTCCAGCTCCGGGTCCACCCCCTGGGTGTACATGTTCATGGCCAACGTGACCATGTCCACGTTGCCGGTGCGCTCACCGTTGCCGAAGAGGGTGGCCTCCACCCGGTCGGCCCCGGCCAGCAGGCCCATCTCGGCGGTGGCCACGCCGCAGCCCCGGTCGTTGTGGGGGTGGAGGGAGATGATGGCGCTGTCACGGCCGGGGATCTTGCGGCAGAAGTACTCCAGCATGTCGGCGAACTGGTTGGGCATGCAGTTCTCCACGGTGGTGGGCAGGTTGAGGATCACCTTATCGTCCGGCGTGGCGTGGAGGTGGTCCAGGACGGCCTGGCAGATCTCCACCGCATAGTCCATCTCGGTGCCCATGAAGGACTCGGGGGAGTACTCGAAGCGCAGGTCCATGCCGGCGTCGATCAGGGGCTGGGACATCTCGTAGATCAGGTCGGCGGCGTCGGTGGCGATCTTGGTGATCCCCTCGCAGTCCATGTGGAAGACCACCTTGCGCTGGAGGGTGGAGGTGGAGTTGTAGAAATGGAGGATCACGTGCTTGGCCCCCTCGATGGCCTCGAAGGTCTTGCGGATCAGGTGCTCCCGGGCCTGGACCAGCACCTGGATGGTCACATCGTCGGGGATGTGGCCCCCCTCGATGAGCTCCCGGCAGATCTCATACTCGGTCTCGCTGGCAGAGGGGAACCCGATCTCGATCTCCTTCACCCCGATGTCCACCAGGGTGTGGAAATACTCCAGCTTCTGGGCCAGGTCCATGGGGTCCACCAGGGCCTGGTTGCCGTCCCGCAGGTCCACAGAGCACCAGACCGGGGCCTTGACGATCCTCCGGTCGGGCCAGGTGCGCCCCTGGATGGGCTGGGGCTGGAAGGGGATGTACTTTTCGAATCTGGGCTTCATCGCTGTGTCCTCCTTGATAAAGATATGGTGTTGGATGCGTCAGGGGGACAAAAAAACGCCCCTGACCTAACGTCAGGGGCGTGCAGACCGCACGCGGTACCACCCTGGTTCGGCGGACAGTCGTCTGTCAGCCCTCATGGCCTCCAACAAGGCCTTGGCCGGTAACGGGGCCGGACGTCCCTCCCTACTCCGGTTCAGGCGGGCTGCTCGGGGGCCAGTCATCCACAGCGCGCCCCACACCGGCTCGCACCGCCCGCCGGCTCTCTGAGTGGAAAGGAGCTGTCTTTTTCCCCTTCATCGCATTTTCATGTTGTGTATTTTAACGGATAAGGCCCCTCCTTGTCAAGAGGAAATTTTCAGCGGGCAAATTTGAAAAAACAGTTGATTTTCTACAGGAAGTGTGTTATGATACCAGTTGCGTTTACAAGAATGCCCTCAAAGGAGAAAGAGGTGAAGATAAGATGAAGGAAGGGCTCCACCCCAACTATCAACAGACCACCATCCGGTGCGCCTGCGGCAATGTGATCGAGACTGGCTCTACGAAGAAGGACATCCGTGTGGAAGTCTGCTCTAAGTGCCACCCCTTCTACACCGGCAAGCAGAAGATGGTGGACACCGGTGGCCGCGTCAGCCGTTTCAACAAAAAGTTCGGCTTCGACAAGTAACACCCTGTGTACAAAAGCCGCACCGTGGATTCGGTGCGGCTTTTTGTATCAAAACGGCTAGAGGTTGCATAAACTTGAAGGAATGGTAAAAAGCCTCCTTTTTGAAAGGAGGTGGCTGGCCGAAGGCCAGACGGAGGATCGTATTTCGCCGCAGGCGAAATGTGCGGAGCAAATAAGGGGTTACAGACTTGCCTACTTCGTATGTTCGCGTCGCGAACACGATCCTCAGTCACGGCTTCGCCGCAACAGCTCCTTTCCAAAGGGGCCCTCCCCTGCGGGGGATCGATTGTGAGGAGGTAATCACTATGCGCAAGATCGACCCGAAAGACCTGGACAGGAACGTTTTTTCTCTGATCGGCGACCAGTGGATGCTGATCACCGCCGGAACGGCGGAGCGCTGCAACACCATGACCGCCTCCTGGGGCGGGCTGGGGGTGATCTGGGGGGCCCCGGCGGCCACCTGCTACATCCGCCCCCAGCGGTACACCAAGGAGTTCGTGGACCGGGAGGACCATTTCACATTGGCCTTCTTCGGGGAGGGGAGCCGGGAGGCTTTACAGCTGTGCGGCTCCAAGAGCGGCCGGGACATCGATAAGGTAAAGGCGTGCGGCTTTACGGTCCGGACGGCGGACTGCGGCGCCCCCTATTTTGAGGAGGCGGAGCTGGTCCTGGTGTGCCGCAAGCGCTTCGTCCAGCCTATGGACCCCGACCGTATCCCCCAGGATATCAAAACGAAATGGTATCCCAACGAAGATCATCACATCCTGTATATCGGAGAGATCCTGGAGGTCCTGGTGAAGGACTGATCTGCCGGTCCCGGACCGGCTCCAGCCGGGCTGATACAGCCTGGTGCAGGGGCCCGTTCGGTTCCGCACAGCCCTCGGCTCAGGTCCAGCCAAAGGATCCTGTTTGAGCCCATTCGCTATATATCGAGCCCTCCAAATAAGATGCCGTGGATATTTATGGGTCCAGTTTGGTCTTATTTACTGTCGTCCGATATGATTTGGATGGATATATCCAGTAAAAAGTATGGAGGTCGAGATATATGGAGAAGCAGAAGGACGATCATGCAGAGAAGATCGCAAAGATCGTGGAGACAGCGATGGCACTGCCGGAAGAGATGCAGGATATCTTATGCTGGGCGATGGAGGACTATCCGGCGTTGGAGGAGATGGCCAGGAAGTCGGACATGACCTTGGAGCAGATCGAAAGGGAGATGCTGAAAGCGCTGTTGGAGGAGGACTGCAAGACGCTCGTCCGCCTCTATATCACAAAGAGCGTGAAAGAATCGAAAGAAAATGAGGAAATCTGACCTATATGCCAAACATTCAAGAGAAAACGAGATTCGACCGCGCCGTCCTGGTGGGGCTGGACGCCTTCAGCCTGAGCCGGGAGGAGAACGCGGACGAGGAATCCATGGAGGAGCTGGCGTCTCTGCTGGAGACGGCGGGGGGCGAATGCGCAGGGGTGGTGACCCAGTCCAAGGACAGCCCCGATCCCCGTACCTTCATCGGCGGGGGCAAGGTGGCCGAGGTGAAGGAGCTGGTCCAGGCAACAGGGGCCGGCCTGGTCATCTTCGACAACCCGCTGTCCCCCTCTCAGCAGCGCAATCTGGCCGAGGAGCTGAAGGTGGGAGTGCTGGACCGATCGGCCCTGATCCTGGACATCTTCGCTCAGCGGGCCCGGACGAGAGAGGGCCGGCTCCAGGTGGAGCTGGCCCAGTACAAATATCTCCTGCCCCGTCTGCTGGGCATGTGGAAGCACCTGGAGCGACAGGAGGGGGCCATCGGCACCCGGGGCCCCGGCGAGACCCAGCTGGAATCTGACCGCCGGGTCCTCCGCCGGAAGATCGCCAAGCTGGAGAGCGAGCTGAAGGACGTGCGCCGGGTCCGGGCCACCCAGCGGGAGCGGCGGATCAAGAACGAGGTCCCCGTGGTGGCCATCGTGGGCTATACCAACGCGGGCAAGTCCACCCTCCTCAACTGCCTCACTGGGGCGGAGATCCCCGCCAACGACCGCCTCTTCGACACTTTGGACACCACTACCCGCACCCTGGAGATCTCGGACACCTGCACCGTCCTCCTGTCCGACACAGTGGGCTTCATCCGCAAGCTGCCGCACCACCTGGTGGAGGCATTCAAGGCCACTTTGGAGGAACTGGACCACGCCGACCTGCTCCTCCACGTGATCGACGCATCCAGCCCTCAGTGGCGGGAGCAGGCCGAGGTGGTGGACCAGCTGATCCACGAGCTGGGGGCGGAGCAGACCCCCCGGATCGAGGTCTTCAACAAGTGCGATCTGTGGACGGGGGATATCCGCCCCCATGGAGAGAGCAGGGTATCCATCTCCGCAAAGACCGGGGAGGGGGTGCCCGATCTGCTCTCCGCGATCGGGAAGGTGCTGGACAACGGGGCCAGGCAAGTGACCATCCACCTGCCCTACGACCAGGGCGGCCTGCTGGACAAGCTCTATCTGGAGGCCAAGGTGGAGAAGGTGGACTACGGCCAGACCATCGACGTGGTGGCCGTCTGCACCCCCAAGGTGATCGGCCAGCTGGGGCCCCTGGTGGAGGGCTGGAGGCCCCATAAGGAGTTCTGGGAGGAATAGGACTCTTACTAGTAGGGCAAGGGCAGAGCCTTTGCCCTACACACGTAAATGATGCGGTGATAAAGGAGATGTTTTACAGATGGATCTCATCCTGCGCCCCTGGCGGCGGGAGGATGTGGAGGACGTGCTGCGGTACGCCAACAACGACAAGATCGCCCGCAACCTGCGGGACATCTTCCCCCACCCCTATATCCTCACAGACGCTGAGGGGTTCATCGAGAGCTGCATCGCAGCGGACGAGGAGGAACAGCTCTTCCGGGCCATCGAGGTGGACGGCCGCGCCGTGGGCAGTATCTCCCTGTGTCTGGGCAGCGACGTGTACCGCATGACCGCCGAGCTGGGCTACTGGCTGGCGGAGGACTACTGGGGCAGGGGCATCATGACCCGGGCCGTCCGCCGGATCTGCTGGGAGGGCTATGACCGGTGGGAGGACCTGGTCCGCATCTACGCCCAGCCCTTCGCCCACAACACCGCCTCCCGCCGGGTGCTGGAAAAGGCGGGCTTCCAGCTGGAGGGCGTGATGCGTGAGAGCGTGTGCAAGCGGGGGCGGGTGTATGACTCCTGCATGTATGCTCTGCTGATGGAGGACATGGACTGGTATGAGAGGGAGCGGGACGGCGGGGAGACGCACTGAGAAGTCTGTTCCGCCGCCCCTCCCGGGGGAAGGGATCGTCTTGACAACCGAAGAAAAATGCGGTACACTGCTTTAGCGATCAAAACTGATAAAGTCACGGGCCGCGCCCGTCGAGAAAGGAACTGAGAGACTATGCCCATCACCGATCTGCTGGAGCGCAACAGCAAGCTGTACGGCGACGAGACCGCCCTGGTGGAGATCAACCCGGAGGTCCGGGAGGAGCAGCGGGTCTCCTGGCAGGAATACGAGCTGATCCAGCCCACTGGCGACGCCCCCTACCGCCGGGAGATCACCTGGTCGGTCTTCGACGAGAAGGCGGATCGGGTGGCCAATATGCTGCTGGGCCGGGGCATCCGCAAGGGCCAGAAGGTGGCCATCCTGCTGATGAACTGCCTGGAGTGGCTGCCTATCTACTTCGGGATCCTGAAGACGGGGGCCATCGCCGTCCCCCTGAACTTCCGATATACCTCCAGCGAGATCGACTACTGCCTGAAGCTGGCCGACGCCGACGTGCTCTTCTTCGGCCCGGAGTTCACCACCCGGCTGGAGCCCATCGTGCCCAAGATCGGCCGGCAGATGCTCCTCTTCTTCGTGGGGGAGCACTGCCCCTCCTTCGCTGAGGACTACCTCCGGGCCACCGCCAACTGCTCCAGCCGCCCTCCCAAGGTGCTGGTGGACGATGAGGATGAGGCGGCCATCTACTACTCCTCGGGCACCACCGGGTTCCCCAAAGCGATCCTCCTCAAGCACTCCGCCCTGATGCAGTCCGCCCGGATGGAGGCCATCCACCACGAGACCACCCACGACGACGTCTTTTTGTGCATCCCGCCCCTGTACCACACCGGGGCCAAGATGCACTGGTTCGGCTCCCTGTTCACCGGGAGCAGGGCGGTGCTCCTCAAGGGCAACTCCCCCAGGGCCATCCTCGAGGCGGCCAGCCAGGAGCAGTGTACCATCGTCTGGCTGCTGGTGCCCTGGGCCCAGGACATTTTGGCCGCCCTGGACCGGGGGGAGCTGGAGCTCGGCGACTACCAGCTTTCCCAGTGGCGGCTGATGCACATCGGGGCCCAGCCGGTGCCCCCCTCCCTGATCAAGCACTGGCTGAGCTACTTCCCCCGCCACAAGTATGATACCAACTACGGTCTGTCTGAGTCCACCGGTCCGGGCTGTGTCCACCTGGGGGTGGACAATGTCCGCAAGGTGGGGGCCATCGGGGTCCCCGGCTACGGCTGGAAGATCAAGATCGTGGATGAGGAGAACGTCCCTGTGGAGCAGGGAAAGGTGGGGGAGCTGTGCGTGAAGGGGCCGGGCGTGATGGTGTGCTACTACAACGACCCGAAGGCCACCGCCGAGGTGCTGGAGAATGGCTGGCTCCACACCGGCGACATGGCCCGCCAGGACGAGGACGGCTTCGTCTTCCTGGTGGACCGGAAGAAGGATGTGATCATCTCCGGCGGCGAGAACCTGTACCCCGTGCAGATCGAGGACTTCTTGTCCGCCTACCCCAAGGTCCACGATGTGGCTGTGATCGGCCTGCCCGACAAGCGGCTGGGAGAGATTGCCGCCGCCATCATCCAGATCAAGGAGGGCATGAACTGCACCGAGAGCGAGATCAACCAGTTCTGCATGGATCTGCCCCGGTACAAGCGCCCCCGGAAGATCGTCTTCGCTCCCGTCCCCCGCAACCCCACCGGCAAGATCGAGAAGCCCAAGCTGCGGGAAACGTACTGCGGTGTGCGCCTGGTGGAGGCCCAGAACCAGGGATGACACGAAAACAGGGGAACGGCCGTTTTGGCCGTTCCTCTGTTCAAAATGAAAGGCGGGGATCGCATGATCTGGGAAGAGCTGCAAACGATCAAGTCTTTCAGCTCCTCGCTGGAGAGCGACGTCACGATAGAGGATATCGAGGAGAAGGAGCGGGAGCTGGGCGTCAAGATTCCGGCCGCGCTGAGGGGATCTTACCTGACCTTCAATGAAGCGGACCCTGTTTTTTCTGCCTCTGATGAAAAGATATTTCCCTTGCGTGAGCTGGCGGTCTATCACAGCGAGGGGCTGACGCTGGTCCCCTTCCTCTCCAGCAGTTTGGGCGGAAAGGAGATCTGTCAGCTGGGCTTCACCCCTGACCTGGGCCCAGAGGACGACCCTTACTATGTGCAATATCATGTTCAAAAGTTTGGCGGGCGTGATTGTTTATGTATCGACTATAAAAATAAGATCCATCTCTCATCCTGCCTGCTCTTTCATTTCGGTAAAAATCTATACCAGTCGAAGCCAGACGGCATTTTCACCGCTTCCTTCGCGGTCTCCGCCCATGAGCCGGAAGAGAGCATAAAGACCGCCTCACAAAGGTTCAAGCTGATCCTGGGGGCGTATCCAGACAGATTCGCCATGACCTTCGGGCTCATGGGATACAACGAGGAGCTCTCGCTCTGGATGAAGAGCAGCGTCTATGGGACCCATATCACCATCCTGGACCCGGGAGCGGTCGACGACTATATGCGGCGGCTGGGGATAACGGATTACAGATGGGATCGGCGCGGCGGGGAGCCTGTGGTCCAGAGAGCGGACCGTCCGCCCATCAAAAAACGGCCCCTCCACTCGCTCCAGCCCATCCTGGATCTGGTGTGCGAGTTCCTTGGGGCCGAAAAGCAGGGCATTTCCCAAGCGGAGATGGAGGAAGCGGGACAGCGCTTTGGCATCTCTCTCCCAACTCCGCTGCTGGAATGCTATCTGCAGGCTCCGCCTCAGCTCCGTACAGGCCCGGACCGCTTCCTGGCGCCGGATGAGCTGAGAGCCGACGAGGACCAGAAGATCAGATTCCTGGTGGGGGACCAGGGCGTCCCAAAGTACGCCTTTGAGTCCGGTTCCCCCATCGTCTGCCGGTACGATGAGCAGGAGCAGACCTGGAACGAGCACGCCCTGATAGACGGCTTCCTCGCGGCAGAGCTGTTCTGGAACGCCATGGGCCAGGAGCATCTGGGCGTGGTCCTGGCGGAGCTCTCACAGTGTACAGGGCGCACCTTCGGGGCGAAGGGCAGGCTGGGGCGGTCTCTGTCCCCAGTGGGGAAGGAGCTGACCAGGGGCTGTCCCCGCTCCCTCTACGCCTCCCCGGATCACAAGATCTTAGCGCTGTACGACGGCGAGAGGAAGACCGCCTGCCTGGCCAGTGTGGGCGAAGGTCCTCTGAAGCAGCTGGAGGAGGACGCGGGGATCGAACTGAGCTGGCTCGTATGATACAGCCAAGATCCCAAGGCGAAGGGATAGCCGGACCGATCTGATAGCTCCTATCACTTTTCCTATGTTAGATCATAGACCGCTCTTGAAAGCCTTGCAGGCGATCAGGACTGCAGAGCGGCCATCGATTCGACGGGCTCCTCCCGTGGCGCCTTGCCGCACCGGAGCACCGGTCCCGGGCTCATACGCCCCCATATCATAGGGTCTGCCGATGACCTTCCAGAAAGGAGGCGCATCTGAATGCCGCAGTCCGATCTCCGGCGCGGCGGCGCCATCGAGTGTTATCGCTTCCTCTTCTCCGTGGTGGTCTGTCTGTTCCACTTCCGGATCAAGGGGAGCTTTCCCGGTCCTACAGGGGCCTTCAGCGCCGGATATCTGGGGGTGGAGTTCTTCTCCATCGCCAGCGGCTGGTTCCTGATGGGCTCCATCCAGCAGGGCAGGGCCGCACAGGAAGAGGGGGCGGAGGTCCTCCGCCTGGTCAGGAGCTATGCCGCCCGGCGTTTCGTCCGCCTGTGGCCCCACTATCTGCTCACCCTGGTCCTCTTCGTCGCCCTGCGGGTGTCTTATCTGAAGACCCTGACGGTGGGCGAGTTCTTGGAGAAGGGCTTTTTCGAGATCTTCATGCTCCAGAGCTTCGGCTCCTCCTATGTCGTCATGCTGCTGTGGTATGTCAGCGCCCTCTTCCTGGCCTCTGTCCTGCTGTACTGGCTGGGGCTGGTCCTCCAAGACCATCTGCCGATCCTCATGGCGTTCGCCGCCCCGCTGATCTTCTCTGCGTTCCATGTGCACTATGCCACTGTGGACCACACGATGGACCCTGCCATCGTGGGCTCGTTGGGCCTGTGGCGCGTGTTCGCGGGGCTGGGCCTGGGCTGCGCCGCCGCCTGTTTGGGGCAGCGGCCCGCCCGACGGCGCTCTCCTCTGCTGACCTCTCTGTGGGAGGCTGGACTGCTCCTGGCCCTCCTCCTGATCATGGGCCGCACCTACCACAGCTTGTGGGACTTCACCGCCATCGCTCTGCTGGTCCTGCTGGTCCGCAGCGTCCTTCTGGGGGACAGCGCCCTCTCCCGCCTGCTGGACAACGATCTCTCCGTGTTCCTGGGACGGATCAGCTACGGATCCTACCTGAATCAGTGCTTCTTCCTCCATCTCTTCGGGCCTGTGATCCCCGTCCGGGGCTACCGGTCCGCCGCAATCCTCTTCCTGGGACTGAATCTCCTGCTGTCCATCCTCACCGACCGTCTGGTCCGGGCCTTGACCGGTCTGGGCCAGAAGCTGGCTAGGTCCTGACAGGATCTGGGCTCGGGGCAGAAGACCGACCGGCGAGCGCAGATCGATACATCAAAGGAAGTGGGATATGTGGGATATGTAAGAGAGATATTTGCGCGATATGACCGTCGGTGTATCCGTGTTTACCAAGCATACAATGCCGTGATCGCAAAAGAAGCGGTCTCTTTGCAGAGGTTTGGAGAAAATTTCAATGTTGACCGCATGACATGGATAAAGCCATCTTTTTTATGGCTCATGTATCGCTCTAATTGGGGGACGAAAAAGAATCAGGAACGCATCTTGGCCATAGACATATATCAGTCGAAGTTCAACGAAATACTGCAGAAGGCGGTGCTGACATCGCCGGACTCGAAAAGTTATACCGGTGTGCAATGGGAAAAGGCATTTCGTGGAACGACGGTATACTGCCAATGGGACCCGGATCGGAATATGAATGGGGATGCGATCCATCGTGCAGCGATCCAGATCGGGCTAAAAGGAAGTACATTGAGAGAGTTTTTGGATACAGGTATTTGCCGGATAGAAGATCTGACTCCATTGGTGAGAAAGTGGAATGGGCAGAGGAAAAATGGAAAGCTGGACGCCAAAGATCTGCCGGCAGAGAGGATATATCCAGTCGAAGATAAGGCGCTCAGGAACAGGCTGGCTATGACATGAGATCGTGGGATCCAGGAGGTGCCCTCCCGGCGGAGGAGTGTTTGGGCCGGTCCCATCTGGCGCTGTTTTCCGTGCCTCCGGTATAAGAGGGGCGCGGGCCGTCCATAATGTAGGAAACTTATGGGCGGGCGCTCCGCCCTGGGAGGTCTCATCATGGACAGAAGATTGAAGCACTGGGAGATGGCCCTGATCCTGGGCGTGCTGGCGGCAGCGATCCTGGGAAGCTGGCTGGGCTGGGAGCAGCAGGCGCTGGCGGAGCGTGTGATCCGCCTCCATGTGATCGCCAACTCAGACAGCCAGGAGGACCAGGAGCTGAAACTGGCGGTGCGGGACCGGGTCCTGGCCCAGGTCCAGGAGCTGTATCCCGAGGGGGCCGGCCTGGAGGAGGTCAAGGAGGCCCTGGAGGGGCATCTGAACCTTTTGGCCGCCGCCGGGCGGCAGGCGGTGGAGGAGGCGGGCCGGGACCAGCCCGTCACCGCGCAGCTCACCGACTGCTGGTTCCCCACGAAGGAGTATGGGGGCTTCGCCCTCCCCGCCGGGAACTACACCGCCCTCCGGGTGACCATCGGTGAGGGGAAGGGCCAGAACTGGTGGTGCGTGGCCTTCCCGCCCCTGTGCGTGGGCGCGGCCAGCGAGCCGGCGGACCAGGTCATGGAGGCGGGCTGGTTCACTCCGGACCAGAGCGCCCTGATCCTAGGCGAGGATGAGGGCTATATCCTCAAGTTCAAGGCCATGGAGTGGCTGGGGCAGATCCAGGGCTTCTTCCAGGGGTGAGGGCGGATCTGGCCCTCTCCCATCTTCCCCCTTTACTTTTTCCGCCGGTTCATATATAATAGGCTGACGAAACAGAAAGTGTGGGAAAGATATGCTCCAATTCGACGAATACAAAGTGAAACTCAACGACCTGGCCCCCGCGCTCAAGGACCTGGCCAAGGCCCTGGACCTGGAGGCGGCGGAGCGGGAGCTGGACATGCTCCAGGCCGAGTCCGCTGCCGACGGCTTCTGGAACGACCTGGCCAAGGCCCAAAAGGTCCAGCAGCGGATCAAGAACCTCCAGGACAAGGTGGACAGCCAGGCCAAGCGCCAGCGCCAGTGGGACGACCTGATGGCCCTGTGCGAGATGGGCAACGAGTTCGAGGACGAGTCCCTGGTCCCCGAGCTGGAGGAGGGCTTCGCCGCCCTGGAGACCGGCATGGAGACCGCCCGGCTGGAGACCCTGCTCACCGGGGAGTATGACCGGTCCAACGTGATCCTCACCATCCACCCCGGGGCCGGCGGCACCGAGGCCCAGGACTGGGCCCAGATGCTCTATCGGATGTATACCCGCTGGACCGAGCGCCGGGGCTTCACCTATCAGATCATGGACTACCAGGAGGGGGACGAGGCGGGGATCAAGTCGGCCACCATCATGATCGAGGGGGAGAACGCCTATGGCTACCTCCGTGGGGAGCACGGCGTCCACCGGCTGGTCCGGGTCTCTCCCTTCGACGCCAACGCCCGGCGGCAGACCTCCTTCGCTTCGGTGGAGGTGATGCCCGACCTGCCCGAGGACGTGGAGATCGAGATCCGGCCCGAGGATATCGAGATGCAGGTCTACCGGGCCTCCGGCGCCGGCGGCCAGCACGTGAACAAGACATCCTCCGCCGTCCGGCTGATCCACAAGCCCACCGGCGTCGTCGTGGCCAGCCAGCAGGAGCGGTCCCAGTTCCAGAACAAGGACAACTGCATGAAGATGCTCCGGGCCAAGCTGGTGGAGCTGCAGATGCAGGAGAAGGCGGAGAAGATCTCCGACCTGAAGGGGGTCCAGCTGAAGATCGAGTGGGGCAGCCAGATCCGCTCCTACGTCTTCATGCCCTATCAGATGGTGAAGGACAACCGCACCGCCTTCGAGACCAGCAACATCAACGGCGTGATGGACGGCGATCTGGACGGATTCGTCAACGCCTACCTCACCGCCGAGGCCACAGGGAACTGGGCCACTAAATGACCGCAGAAAGAGGGCGGGGACCTTGGGTCCCCGCCCTCTTTTCATCCCTCCGCCGTCCGGTGGACGGTCCAGATCAGGGCCCCGAATCCGCAGCCGCCGATGAGGTTCCCGATAGTCACCGGGATCAAGTTCCTGAGGAGCCCGGCCAGTCCCAGGGCGGACAGGTCCGCCCCCGCCGCCTGGGCCAGCTCCCCGCCGCCGGGGAGGCCGGTAGCCAGGATCCCGGCGGGGATATAGTACATATTGGCCACACAGTGCTCGAAGCCGCCGATGATGAAGAAGCACACCGGCACGAAGGCTCCCACCGCCCGCCCGGTCACCGTCTGACCGCAGAGGGAGCACATCGCTCCGGCACACACCAGGATGTTGCACAGGATCCCCAGCACCACCGCCTGCCCGAAGGGGAGGGCGCACTTGCCGGCGGCGGCACGGATGGTGTACGCCGCCAGGGCCCCGCTGGAGAGGGCCCCGCTGCAGGCCATGGCCCCAGCCAGGGCCGCCGCCCCCGTGAAGTTGCCCAGATAGACCAGGATCAGATTCCGCACCATCCCGGTCCAGGACGCCGCCCCCTCCAGCAGGGAGACGACGATCAGGCAGTTGCCGGTGAACAGCTCCGCCCCGGTGAGGATCACCATGATCAGGCCGAAGGGGAAGAGCAGGCCGCTGACCACTCGGGCAACAGAGGCATTGTCCAGCCCGCAGGAGGCCGTACTGGCCGCCACTGCCCCCGCCGCGATGAAAAAGCCCGCCAGCACCGCCGCCAGGAAGAGCCTGACGGCGCTGTTGGTACATTTTTTTGCCCCGATCTGGGCATAAGAAGTGACGAATCCCGCTGGGCTCAGCATAAGCGCCCCGCCTTTCTCATGTTTCAGCACAGCCCCAGCAGGTGCCGCGCCTCACCGATGGTATAGAGAGACCCGCACACGCACACCAGACCCTCTGGGCCGGCGGCGGCCAGGGCCCTGCCGATCCCCTCCCGGAGGCTCCCGCAGGGCGAGGCGCTTGCCCCGCGCCCCTTCAGATAGGCCGCCAGCTCCCCGGCGGTCAGGGCTCGGGGGCTGTCGGGCGTCAGGGTGAAGAGCTCCTTCGCCAGGGGCAGCAGTTCCTCCATCATGGCCCTCCAGTCCTTGTCTGCCATCACGCCGGTGAGGAAGACCGGCTTTTTCGCAGGGCACAGCTTCCTCAGCGCCCTGGCCAGGGCCTCCATGCACTGGGGATTGTGGCCCCCATCCAGGATCAGATCGGGGGAGCGGCGGACCAGCTCCATCCGCCCAGGCCACCGGGCCCGGGCCAGTCCCTGGACCACGACCTCCCCCGGTATGCTCCAGCCCCGCCGGCGGAGGATGTCCACTGTGTCCAGCACCACGGCGGCATTGTGGAGCTGGTGCTCCCCCAGCAGGGAGATATGGTAGGGGCCTTTGTCCCGGTAGGTGAAGGTCTGGCCCTCCAGCCCGGAGGACAGCAGCTCCAGCGCCTCGGGACAGGTGGCGGTCAGGGGGATGTCCCGCTCCCGGCAGATCCCCTCCACCGTCTCCATGACTGCCCGGTCCTGGCGGTAGAGGACGGCCTCACAGCCCGGCTTGAGGATCCCCGCCTTCTCGGCGGCGATCCGTTCCAGGGTGTCCCCCAGCAGCTGGGTGTGCTCCAGGCCGATGTGGGCGATCGCGGCCGCTTCCGGGGCGCCGATGACGTTGGTGGGATCCAGCCGCCCCCCCAGCCCGGTCTCCAGCACCACGATATCGCATCCCGACCGCAGGAAGTACAGCATCCCGATGGCGGTCATCAGCTCGAACTCGGTCTCGTCCTCCGCCGCTTCCAGGACCTGGGCGGTGAGCGCCGCGAGGTCCCCCTCAGAGATGGGGGCCCCGTCCACCTGGAACCGCTCGCTGAAGGACCACAGGTGGGGCGAGGTGTACAGTCCGGTCCTCAGCCCCGCCGCGGTGAGGATCGATGAGAGCATGGCGGCGGTGGACCCCTTGCCGTTGGAGCCGGCGATGTGGACGGATCTCAGCCTCTCCTGGGGATCGCCCAGTTTTTCCAGCAGCCGGCGGATGCGCTCCAGCCCCGGCGTCTGGCCCGTCCAGGCCCGCTGGTGGATCAGGGCCTCGGCCTCCTGTCCTGTCACAGTCCCTTCCCCCCATCCACATAGCGGAGCACACCGCTGCGGCGCAGGCCCTGCATCACCGGGATGCACACCGTGGCCACGGCTACAGCGGTCACCGCTCCGGTCACATAGCGGGCGGGGGTGATGAAGAGGACGGGGGTGAAGGAGGTGTGATAGAACAGGCTGTCCAGCCACATCCCGAAGGTGTTCCCAGTGGTGGTGAGGACGGCCCCGATCACACAGGCCGCGTAGCAGGCCACGGGCCGGCGCTCCAGGGGGATCCCGGTGCTCCGGGCCCACACCGCTGCGCTGCCCACCACCAGGGCCCGGATGGCCGGGGGCCAGATCCAGATGAAGGTGGTGGGCACCAGGCCAAACTGCCCGGTCATCTGGATGATCAGCTCCCCGATCACGGCCACCACCGCCCCCTCCACAGGGCCGAACATCATGGCCCCCAGCAGGATGGGCAGTGAGGCGAAGTTGATCTTCATATAGGGGGTCTCGATGGAGAGGGTCTTTTTCAGCAGGACCATCATCCCGATCAGCAGGGCCATCGCGCACAGGGTGTGGACATAGTATCTTTTTTTCGTGTTCATCATGATACGCTCCTTTCGCGGCGTGTTGCCATGAAAAGAGCGCGCTCTCCCATGGCAGCGGATGCGGCACAGCACCGCGGGCCGGTCATGGCCCTTCGTCCGCCGGCAACCTCCCATCCGGCGGCACTTGACGCGCTGTACCTACTCTGTCAGGTACTTATCTCATCTGATGCGGGCCCGCCCCTCCGGACGGGCCATATGCGGCCGGATCACAGCCCTTGGATCACCTCCTCATAGATCCGGTCGGCCAGGGGCAGGGCCCGGGCCAGAAGGGCCTCGCCCTTCTGGCGGTGATCCTCTGCCAGTTCCCGGTCCTTCATGCTGGTGATGTTGATCAGCACATTGAGCCAGGCCCCCTGGACCGCCGCCCGCAGGGACAGGGCGGACACCCCCAGGTCGCTGGCGGCGCTCTCGTTGCTCTTGCCCAGCAGAGAGGCGGTGAGCTCCAGGGCCTCCACCGCCAGCTCCATCATCTGGAAGGGGGGCCTGGTACAGCCCTTCAGTCCCTCCTGGATGGCGGCGGTGCGGGCCGCCTTCTCCTCCTCGGTGGCCTTGGGGAGCTTGAAGGCGGCGCTCACCGCGTTGAACGCCTCGGTATCCCGGTCCATCAGGTCCAGATAGGCGGCGGTCAGGTCCAGGGCCCGGTCCTTGGCCTGGGAGGCCAGCTCCTGGTGGGCGGCGTATCTCTCTTTGCCCACCGTCAGGGAGCACACCATGGCCGCCAGGGCGGTCCCCAGGGCCCCCTCCAGGGCGGCGGCGGAGCCTCCGCCGGGGGCGGGCTCCTTCGAGGCCAGCAGGTCTACGAACGCCAGGGTCTCCAGCTTGCACAGATACATACGATCCCTCACTCCATATCGATCAGGTGATACTCCATCACCTGGTTCCGGCAGTCGAACTTCTCCAGCTTCAAATAGTGCTCGGCACAGTCGATGAGGGCCTCGGCGGGGGCCAGTCCCACCAGCTCGCTGCCCACGATATAGGTGCCGTACCGCTCCGCCAGGGCGCGGATCGCCTCATAGACCAGGGGCAGGGGGGTCACATGGTAGTCGACCATGTTCATCGACACCTGGGCGATCCCCCGGTCCTCCAGCAAAAAGCCCATGGCCTTGCAGGCCTTGAAGCCCCCGGAGGAGCCCCGGATCGCCTTGGCGATCTTCTTGGCGACCTCCACATCGGAGGTGGCCAGGTTCACGTTGAAGGCCACCAGGGGCATCCGGGCCCCGATGGCGGTGATCCCGGCGGTGGGGTGGATCCTCCGCTCGCCGAAGTCGGGGGCCCACTCGGGCTGGAGCAGCTTCTCGGGCATCCCCTCGAACTGGCCACGGCGGCAGGCGGCCAGATCCCGGCGCTCCGGCCGGGTGGCGGAATCCTCATAGAGGAAGGAGGGGATCCCCAGCTCCTCCCACATCCTCTGGCCCAGCCGTCTGGTGATCGCCACACACTCCTCCACCGTCACATCCATGGTGGGGACGAAGGGGATCACATCGACGGCCCCCATGCGGGAGTGCTCCCCCTTGTGCTTGGTCATATCGATCACCTGGGCCGCCGTCCGGGCCAGCTGGAAGGCCGCTTCCTCCACCGCCTCGGGAGAGCCGATCAAGGTGAGGACGCAGCGGTTGTGGCTGCCGTCGCTCTGGGCGTCCAGCAGGGCGCAGCCGGGCACCCTCTCCGCCGTCTCCACCAGGGCGCTGTAAGCCCTCTCGTCCCGCTCTCTGCTACAGCTGAAATTAGGGATACATTCCACCGATCTAGCCATTGGCCAGTTCCTCCTGTCCTATATCTTTGGGCGCGGTCCGCCCTGAGCCTCCATTATATTGGATGATCGCCCGTTTGGCAAGGAGCAGATGTGATCGATCTTTCGTCCTTTGGTCCTTTGGAGCATATTTTTCAAAAATATCCCGAAGAGGGGCTTTTCATCTTGGCCAAACTCCGCTAGAATAGGGGAAAGGCGCCCACCGGCACCAGCCGGACGGGAGATCTTCAAGAGGAGGGACCATCATGGATCTGACTGACGCCATGACCATCAAGCTGGACTATGAGCTGCCCGAATATCCCGCCTTCCAGGCGGGCTGCCGCCGGGCCCCCCGCCGGGAGGCCCACCTGTCCCAGGCGGACAAGGCCCTGGCCATCAAGAACGCCCTGCGCTATATCCACCCCGACCACCACGCCCAGATGGCGAAGGAGTTCGCCCAAGAGCTGGAGGAGCACGGCCGGATCTACGGCTACCGCTTCCGCCCCCAGGGCCGGATCTGGGGCAGGCCCATCGACGAGTACAAGGGGGAGTGTGTGGAGGCCAGGGCCTTCCAGGTGATGATCGACAACAACCTGGACTTCGACGTGGCCCTCTACCCCTATGAGCTGGTCACCTATGGAGAGACGGGCCAGGTCTGCCAGAACTGGATGCAGTACCGGCTGATCAAGAAGTATCTGGAGGCGATGACCAGCCAGCAGACCCTGGCGATCATGTCGGGCCACCCCCTGGGGCTGTTCCACAGCCACCCCCTGGCCCCCCGGTGCATCATCTCCAACGGCCTGATGGTGGGCATGTACGACGACCAGAAGAACTTCAACCGGGCCGCCGCCCTGGGCGTGGCCAACTATGGGCAGATGACCGCCGGAGGCTGGATGTACATCGGCCCCCAGGGGATCGTCCACGGCACCTTCAGCACCCTGCTCAACGCCGGCCGGCTGAAGCTGGGCATCCCCGCCCAGGGGGACCTGTCCGGCCGGCTGTTCGTCTCCTCCGGTCTGGGGGGGATGTCGGGGGCCCAGGGCAAGGCCGCCGAGATCGCCGGGGCGGCCGCCATCATCGCCGAGGTGGACGACTCCCGGATCGCCACCCGCTTCGATCAGGGCTGGGTGAGCCACCGGACCAACAGCCTGGAGGAGGCGGTTCGGATCGCCCTGGCCCACCAGGCGGACAAAAAGCCCTGCGCCGTGGCCTACCACGGCAACGTGGTGGACCTGCTGGAGCACCTGTATGACAACGAGATCCATGTGGATCTGCTCTCCGATCAGACCTCCTGCCACGTGCCCTACGAGGGGGGCTACTGTCCCCAGGGCCTCACCTTCCATCAGCGCACCCGGATGCTGGACTCCGACCAGGTGGGCTTCCGGGTCCTGGTGGACAAGAGCCTGCGCCACCACTATGAGATGATCTGCAAACTCCACGAACGGGGCACCTACTTCTTCGACTACGGCAACAGCTTCCTCAAGGCGGTATACGACGCCGGCGTCACCTCCATCTGCCGCAACGGAGAGAACGATCTGGACGGCTTCCTCTTCCCCTCCTACGTGGAGGATATCCTGGGGCCCTGCCTCTTCGACTTCGGCTATGGTCCCTTCCGCTGGTGCTGTCTGTCCGGGAAGGAGTCTGACCTGGACAAGACCGACGCGGCGGCGGCGGCCTATATCCATGAGCACGACCGCCGGTATCAGGACCACGACAACTACGTCTGGGTCCGGGAGGCCAAGAAGAACCGTTTGGTGGTGGGCACCCAGTGCCGCATCCTCTATCAGGACGCCTTGGGCCGGATGGAGATCGCGCTGAAGTTCAACGAGATGGTCCGAAACGGGGAGATCGGTCCCGTGATGCTGGGCCGGGACCACCACGATACCGGCGGCACCGACGCCCCCTTTCGGGAGACCTCCAACATCAAGGACGGCTCCAATATCATGGCCGAGATGGCGGTCCAGTGCTACGCCGGCAACGCCGCCCGGGGCATGAGCCTCATCGCCCTCCACAACGGGGGCGGCACCGGGATCGGCAAGGCCATCAATGGCGGATTCGGCATGGTGCTGGACGGCTCGGAGCGGGTGGATACCATCCTGCGCATGTCCATCCCCTGGGACACCATGGTGGGCGTCTCCCGCCGGGCCTGGGCCCGGAATCCCAACGCCCTCACCACCGCCGCCGAGTACAATGGGCTGTATGCGGGCCAGGACCACATCACCCTGCCCTACCTGGCGGATGACGCCCTCGTGGCCGAGGCGCTGAAGAGCGTCCAGGGCTGAAGTCCCGTGACAGGACCGGCCAGAGGGGGCGTTTGACGCCCCCTCTTTTGGAGATCCGGCCTCACGTTCGTATCTTTCACCGAAAGGAGAACAGCATGAAGACCATCGTCACCCACATCGGGATGCTGGCCACCCCTCTGGGCCGGGGCCCCAGGAGGGGCCGGCTCCAGGGCCAGATCCAGACCCTCCGGGACGCCTGGGTCCTGATGGAGGAGGGGACTGTCGCCCAGGCGGGGACCGGCCCCGCCCCCGGCGCGGACCAGACCATCGACGCCCGGGACCGGCTGGTCACCCCCGGCCTGGTGGATTCCCATACTCACCTGATCTTCGGCGGCTGGCGGCAGCACGAGCTGGGGATGAAGCTGCGGGGGGCGTCCTATCTGGATATCCTGGCCCAGGGAGGCGGGATCTTGTCCACCGTGTCCGCCACCCGGGCCGCCTCTCAGGAGGAGCTGGAGGACAAGGCGGAAAAGGCCCTGGACGAGATGCTGTCGCTGGGGACCACCACCTGCGAGGCCAAGAGCGGCTACGGCCTGGATGTGGACACCGAGCTGAAGCAGCTGCGGGCCATCCGGGAGCTGGACGCCCGCCACCCCATGGACCTGGTCCCCACCTTCCTGGGGGCCCACGCCATCCCCGCCGAGCATCGGGAGGACCGGGCGGGCTACCTCCGCCTGCTCTGCCAGGAGGCGATCCCCGCCGTCGCCGCCCAGGGCCTGGCCAGATTCTGCGATGTGTTCTGTGAGACGGGGGCCTTCACGGCGGAGGAGTCCCGGATCGTCTTGGAGGCGGGCAAGGCCCATGGCCTGATCCCCAAGATCCACGCCGACGAGATCGACCCCACCGGCGGCTCCGTCCTGGCGGGCGAGGTGGGCGCCATCTCCGCCGAGCACCTGATCGTCTGCCCCCCGGAGGGGATCGCCAGCATGGCGAGAGGCGGGACGGTGGCCTGTCTCCTCCCCGCCACCAGCCTCTACCTGGGGGCCCCCTTCGCCCCCGCCCGGGATATGATCGGCGCCGGGGTCCCGGTGGCCCTGGCCTCCGACTTCAACCCCGGCTCCTGTCCCTGCCTGGACCTCCAGCTGGTCATGACCCTGGGCTGTCTCAGATACCGCCTCGTCCCGGAGGAGGTGCTCACCGCCGTCACCCTCAACGCCGCCGCCGCGATCGGGATGGCGGAGCAGGCGGGTTCCCTGGAGCCGGGCAAGCAGGCCGACCTGGTGATCTGGGACGCCCCCGACTTGGATTACCTCTGCTACCGCATGGGCAGCGATCTGGCCCGGACCGTGATCAAAAAGGGGAGGATCGTGTCGTCCTCCGACTGAAAAAGACCGCCTGGCTCCCAGCCAGGCGGTCGTATCTTGTGAGGGATGGGCCCTCAGAACAGCCCGGTGATCCTCCCGTCCTCGTCTACGTCGATCTTCTCGGCGGCGGGGACCTTGGGCAGTCCGGGCATGGTCATGATGTCCCCGGTGAGGGCCACCAGGAAGCCGGCGCCGGCGCACACCTTCAAATTGCGGACGGTGACGGTGAAGCCCCTGGGGGCGCCCAGCAGGGCGGGGTCGTCAGAGAAAGAGTATTGGGTCTTGGCCATGCAGATGGGCAGGTCTCCAAAGCCCAGCTCGGTGAGCTGTTGGGCCTGTTTTTTGGCGTTGGGGGCCAGGACGGCCCCGTCTCCGCGGTAGACCTTTTGGACGATATCCTCCAGCTTCTTCTCGATGGGGGCTTTCTCGTCATAGGCGAAGCGGAAGTTTTTGGGTTCTTCGCACAGGCGGACCACCTCTTCAGCCAGGGCGATGCCGCCCTCGCCCCCCTTGGCCCATACCTCTGACAGGGCCGCACAGACCCCCAGCTCCCGGCATTTGGCCTCCACCAGGTCCAGCTCGGCCTTGGTGTCGGTGGGGAAGGCGTTGATGGCCACCACGCAGGGCAGGCCATAGACGTTCTTGATGTTGTCCACGTGCTGGAGCAGGTTGGGCAGGCCCTTCTCCAGGGCCGTCAGGTCCTCCCTGCCCAGGTCGGCCTTGGCCGCGCCGCCATGGTGCTTCAGGGCCCGGACCGTGGCCACCACCACCACGGCGTCAGGGGTCAGCCCCGCCATGCGGCATTTGATGTCCAGGAACTTCTCCGCACCCAGGTCGGCGCCGAAGCCCGCCTCGGTGACGGCGTAGTCCCCCAGGGCCAGGGCCATGCGGGTGGCGGTGACCGAGTTGCAGCCGTGGGCGATGTTGGCAAAGGGCCCGCCGTGGACCAGGGCGGGGGTGCCCTCCAGGGTCTGGACCAGGTTGGGCTTGAGGGCGTCCTTCAGCAGGGCGGCCATGGCCCCCTCCGCCTTCAGGTCGTGGGCGGTGACGGGCCTGCCCTCATAGGTGTAAGCCACGATGATCCGGCCCAGGCGGCGTTTCAGGTCGGGGATATCGCTGGACAGGCAGAGCACTGCCATCACCTCGCTGGCCACGGTGATGTCGAAGCCGTCCTCCCGGGGGACGCCCTGCATCCGGCCCCCGATCCCGTCGATGATGTGGCGCAGCTGGCGGTCGTTCATGTCTACACACCGCTTCCAGGCGATCTGCTTGATGTCGATCCCCAGGGCGTTGCCCTGCTGGATGTGGTTGTCCAGCATGGCGGCCAGCAGGTTGTTGGCCGCACCGATGGCGTGGAAGTCGCCGGTGAAGTGGAGGTTGATGTCCTCCATGGGGATCACCTGGGCGTAGCCTCCCCCGGCGGCCCCCCCCTTCACGCCGAACACGGGGCCCAGAGAGGGCTCCCGCAGGGCCACTACGGCGTTCTTCCCCAGGCGGCGCAGGCCGTCGGCCAAGCCCACGGTGGTGGTGGTCTTCCCCTCCCCGGCGGGGGTGGGGGTGATGGCGGTGACCAGGATCAGCTTGCCGTCGGGCTTTTTCCGCTCCCGAAGCAGGGCGTAGTCGATCTTGGCCTTGCAGTTCCCATACTGCTCCAGATACGTTTCGCCGATGCCCGCCCGGGCGGCGATCTGGGCGATATGCTCCGGGACATGCTCCTGGGCGATCTGGATGTCGGACTTGATAGTCATCTTCGTGGGCCCTCCTAACCTCTTTTGTGTGGTGCATCCTCTGCGTGTCTCCCATTATAGCCTATGACGGCTCCGGAGTAAACAGGATCTTTCCCGATCCGACCCTGTCCCTCCTTTATCCCGCTGATGGATCGCCGCATCAGCGTTGGGCTGTGATAGTGCACGGCTAACTTTTGTGTCCTCTGCATTTTTTGTTGAGATCGACGGCAAACTGTGCTATGATAGGACCGATATACACAGACGAGCCCCCAGCGGCGCCCTCCCGTCTGCGGGCGTCAGGGATGAAAGGACGAGGTGAGCACGATGATCATGAGACCGGACCAGATCGGCCAGGTGGTGCTGGACGGCCGCAGCCTGACTCTGGAGACCTTCGTGGCCGCAGCCCGGTATGGCGCCCGCGTGGAGCTGGCCGGCAGCGCCCTGGAGGCCATGGAGCGGTCCCGGGCCCTGGCGGAGAAGATCGCCGGGGAGGGCCGGGTGGCCTATGGGATCACCACCGGCTTCGGCGACTTCCAGAAGGTGGCCGTCCCCGAGGAGATGAGCAACCATCTGTCCACCAACCTGATCCTCAGCCACTGCACCGCCACCGGCGAGCCCTACTCCCGGGAGGTGGTCCGGGGGATGCTCCTCCTGCGGGCCAACGCCCTGTGCGGCGGAGTATCGGGGGTGCGGCCCCTGCTGGTCCAGATGATGATTCGGATGCTCAACGAGGACGTGTGCCCTGTGGTGCCCCAGAAGGGCTCTCTGGGGGCCTCCGGCGACCTGGCCCCCTTGGCCCATATGGCCCTCCCGCTGCTGGGCAGGGGAGAGGCCTGGTATCGGGGGGAGCTGCTCCCCGGACGGGAGGCCATGGAGCGGGCAGGGATCCAGCCCCTGGACACCCTGCTGTGCAAGGAGGGGCTGGGCATGACCAACGGCACCTGCGCCATGACCAGCGTCGGCTCCCTGGCCCTCTACGACACGATCTGCGCCGCCCAGCTGGCCGATGCGGTGGCCTCGATGGACTTCGAGGCCCTCACCGGCCTGCGGGACGCCTTCGACCCCCGGATCCACCAGGTGCGGGGCCAGAAGGGCCAGATGATGGTGGCCGCGAACATGCGCCTGCTGCTGGCCGGCTCTGAGATCCTGGACAACTGCCAGAAGGACCGGGTCCAGGACGCCTATGCCCTGCGCTGCATCCCCCAGGTCCACGGGGCCGTCCGGGACGCCATCGACTACGTCCGGGAGAAGGTGGAGATCGAGCTCAACGCCGTCACTGACAACCCCCTGATCTTCCCTGAGGATGAGGCGGTGATCTCGGGGGGCAACTTCCACGGCGAGCCCCTGGCGATCCCCTTCGACACTCTGGGGATCGCCTGCGCCGAGCTGGCGGGGATCTCGGAGCGGCGGATCGAACGGATGGTGAACGCCGCCCTGTCCAACGGCCTGGCCCCCTTCCTCACCACCACGCCGGGGGTGAACTCCGGGTATATGATCGTCCAATATGCCGCCGCCTCCATGGTGTCAGAGAACAAGGTGCTGGCCCATCCAGCCAGTGTGGACTCCATCCCATCCTCCGCCAACCAGGAGGATGTGGTCTCCATGGGCACCACCGCCGCCCGGAAGGCGGGCTGGATCGTCCAGAACACCCTATCCGTCCTGGCTGACGAACTGCTCACCGCCTGCCAGGCCATCGACATCCGCCGCCGGCTGGACACCCACGGCCAGGGCATCGCCCCCGTCCACCAGGCGATCCTGGACCATGTGCGGGAGAGGATCCCCTTCCTGGAGGAGGACCGGGAGCTCTGGCCCGATATCCGGGCGGCGGAGGAGATGGTCCGCAGCGGCGAGCTGCTGGCGATCATCCAGACCTGTCTTCCTGACTTCCATTGAGCCCCGCCCGGGACATGGCCTCATGTTCCGGGCGTTCCTTTCATATAGATAGCTGACGCCGGGACCCGTCGGGACCGGACTATTTGGAAGGATCGGGAGTGATTCGTCATGACCAGGAAACGGGAACAAGTGAAGATCTTCGTCTTTGAGAGAAAGTGGTGGACGGCGGCCCTCTGTCTGTGTGCGGCCGCGGTGATGTTCTATGTGGTGAACTGGCCCGCCGCCATCGGCGCCTCAGCCTCCGCCCGCCAGCTGCCTATCTACTGCGTCCAGCGGGATCAGAAGCTGGTGTCCATCAGCTTCGACGCCGCCTGGGGCAACGAGGACACCCAGCAGCTGATCGATATCCTGGGGCAGTATGACATCAAGGCCACTTTCTTCGTGGTGGGGGAGTGGGTGGACAAATATCCGGAGTCGGTGAAGGCCCTCTATGACGCAGGCCACGAGGTGATGAACCACTCCAACACCCACGCCCACTATCCCCAGCTCTCTGCCGGTGAGGTGGTGGCCGACCTGAACGCCTGCAACGACAAGATCGAAGCGGTCACCGGCGTTCGGCCCACCTTGGTCCGCCTGCCCTACGGCGACTATGACGACAGCTCCATCAACGCCGTGCGCTCCGCCGGCATGGAGCCGATCCAGTGGGACGTGGACAGTCTGGACTGGAAGGACCTGTCTGCCGGAGAGATCGTCCAGCGGGTCACCTCCAAGGTCCAGCCCGGGTCCATCGTCCTCTTCCACAACGCCGCTCTCCACACTCCGGAGGCCCTGCCCACCATCATCCAGGCCCTCCTCCAAGAGGGCTACACCTTCGTGCCCATCTCCCAGATCGTATTGACGGGGGAGTATACCATAGACCACACCGGCCGGCAGTGCCCCGCCTGAGGATCTTTGGTTGACAGACCGGCTGTTCAGGAGTATCATATCGATCGGAAAGCATCGGCTCTCACCTGCCGCACCGCCGCATCACACCGCCGGAGCAAGGTCCTCTTTGCTCCGGTGGTCTTTTATAGTCGACACACTATACACCACCATACGAAGGAGAAGGATCATGGATCTGATCATCCAGACTCTGGCCCGGGAGCTGGGCCGTACAGAGGGGCACGTCAGCAATGTGGTCGCGCTCATCGACGAGGGGGCCACCATCCCCTTCATCGCCCGATACCGCAAGGAGCTCCACGGCTCTATGGACGACCAGCTGCTGCGCCAGCTGGCCGACCGTCTGCAGTACCTGCGCAGCCTGGAGGCCCGGAAAGCCGAGGTCAAGAGCGCCATCGAGGGCCAGGGCAAGCTCACGGACGAGCTGTCTGCCGCCATCGACGCTGCCGCCGCCCTGGCGGAGGTGGAGGACCTGTACCGCCCCTATAAGCAGAAGCGGCGCACCCGGGCCACCGCCGCCCGGGAGAAGGGGCTGGAGCCCCTGGCTGCTCTGGCCTTCGCTTTCGGCCCCGCCGTCGATATAAAGGCGGCGGCCCAGGACTATATCGACCCCGAGAAGGGGGTGGAGACGGCGGAGGACGCCCTCCGGGGGGCCAGCGACATCATCGCCGAGCTCATCTCTGACGATGCCGGCATCCGGAAGGAGCTGCGGGCCCTCTATCTGCGCCGCAGCCTGCTGGTGTCCAAAGCCGCCGCCAAGGAGCCGGAGGATTCGGTCTACCGCCTCTACTACGACTTCAAACAGCCGGTGGGCCGAGTCCAGGGCTACCAGGTGCTGGCCATCAACCGGGGAGAGCGGGAGGATATCCTGAAGGTGTCTGTCGAGATGGACCCGGAGACCGCCCACATCGCCGTCCGCCGGGCGGCGGTGCCCAACCGGGCGGCCATGGACTTCGTCCGGGCGGCGGCGGACGACGCCTATGACCGGCTCATCCAGCCCTCTTTGGAGCGGGAGATCCGCAGCCACCTCACCGACCTGGCCAACGAGGGGGCCATCCATATGTTCGCCCTCAACCTCAAGCCCCTGCTCATGCAGCCTCCCGTCAAGGGGCGGGTGACCATGGGCCTGGATCCTGGCTACCGCATGGGCTGTAAAGTGGCTGTGGTAGACGGCACCGGCAAGGTGCTGGACACCGCGGTGGTCTACCCCACCCACGGGGCGCGGCAGAAGCAGGAGTGCATCGCCAAGCTGTCCGCCCTGATCCGGGAACACGGAGTGGAGCACATCGCCATCGGCAACGGCACCGCCAGCCGGGAGACGGAACAGATGACGGTGGAGCTGATCAAGGGACTGGGCGGGGGCGTCAGCTACATGATCGTCAGCGAGGCGGGGGCGTCGGTCTACTCCGCCTCCAAGCTGGCCGCCGAGGAGTTCCCTCAGTTCGATGTGAACCTTCGTTCCGCCATTTCCATCGCCCGGCGGCTCCAGGACCCTCTGGCCGAGCTGGTGAAGATCGACCCCAAGGCCATCGGGGTGGGACAGTACCAGCACGACATGCCCCAGGCCCGGTTGGGGGAGGCCCTGGACGGGGTGGTGGAGGACTGCGTCAACGCGGTGGGGGTGGACGTCAACACCGCGTCGCCCTCCCTGCTCCAGCGGGTGTCCGGCCTGACCGCCGCCACGGCGAAAAACCTGGTGAAGTACCGGGAGGAGAACGGGACGTTCACCACCCGGTGGCAGCTGCTCAGGGTGCCCAAGCTGGGGCCGAAGGCCTTCGAGCAGTGTGCGGGGTTCTTGCGGGTGCCGGAGAGCCAGTCAGTGCTGGACAACACAGGCGTCCACCCGGAGAGCTACGGCGTGGCGGAACGGCTCCTCGCCGCCTGCGGCTTCACTCTGGACGACGTGAAGGCCGGACGGGTCGCCGGGCTGAAGGACCGGGCGGAGTCCGCCCACTACGAGGCGCTGTCCAAGACCTGCGGGGCGGGTGTGCCCACCCTGGCGGACATCGTGAAGGAGCTGTCCAAGCCCGGCCGGGACCCCCGGGACGAGCTGCCGCCCCCCATCCTGCGCACCGACGTGATGGAGGCCAAGGACTTGAAGCCCGGCATGGAGCTCCAGGGCACGGTGCGCAACGTGATCGACTTCGGCGTCTTCGTGGATATCGGCGTCCATCAGGACGGCCTGGTCCACATATCTAAGCTGCCCCGCCGGGTGAAGCACCCCTCTGAGCTGCTGGCCGTGGGGGACGTGATCACCGTGTGGGTGGTGGAGGTGGACGAGAAAAAGAAGCGGATCTCGCTGACCATGAAGAGACCGTGAGACTGCCGCACAGGGATATCGCAGGGCGCGGAGACCTGATGCCGCGCAGACGCCAACACCGTGCAGGGCAGGGGCTCTGTCCTGCTTTCTCCATATCGATAAAAAGGAGTGACCCTATGCTTCCCTACGCCCTCATCGACCTCCACTGCGACACCCTCACTGCTCTGGGCCCGGAGGACCGGGACCTGCTGGCCGCGTTTCGGGACCCCTCCCGGCGGGAGGCGGCCGCCGGCGTCCTGGCGGAGCGGGTCCGGGGCGCCGACACTCTGGACCTCCCCGGCAGGCACTTCTCCCTCTCCGCCATCCCGGAGGGGGTGCACTGGTGCCAGTGCTGCGCCGTCTTTGTCCCCGACGGGCTTCAGAAGGAGGAGGCCGTGGCCTATTACGACCTCCACCGGGACAGCTTTTACCGGCAGATGGAGGCCATGCAGGACAAGGTCCTCCACTGCCGCACCTCTGGAGACATCGAGTCCGCCTGGTCCCAGGGCAAGACGGCGGCGGTGCTCACGGTGGAGAACGGCTCGGTCCTGGCGGGACGGCTGGAGCGGATCGAGGCCCTGGCCCGGGACGGGGTGCGGATGATCACCCTCACCTGGAACGGGGAGAACGAGATCGGCTCGGGCAGCGTGACGGACCACGGCCTGTCCCCCTTTGGGAAGGAGGCCGTCCGGGAGCTGGAGCGCCAAGGGATCCTGATCGATGTGTCCCACCTGAACGACCGGGGGTTCGAGGATCTGCTGAAGACCGCAGAGAGGCCCTTCGCGGCCAGCCACTCCAACGCCCGGGCGGTGTGCGGGCACCGGCGGAACCTGCGGGACGATCAGATCCGGGAGATGGTCTCCCGGGGATGCCTCATCGGGCTGAACTACTACGATGCCTTCCTCCGGGATGACGGCCGCCCCGGCACCTTGGAGGATTTGTGGCGCCATGTCGAGCACTTTTTGGAACTGGGGGCGGAGGGCTGTCTGGCCCTGGGCTCCGACGCCGACGGCGCCGACCTGCCCCCCTGTCTGGACAGCCCGGAGAAGTTCGCCGGCCTATATGGATATCTCCTGGACCGGGGCCTCTCGGAGGATCAGGCGGCGGGGATCCTGTGGAGGGATGCTTTAGAATATTTCCGCAGGCAGATCGGATAAGATCTGCTTGCAAATATCGCCTTTTTCTGGTATGCTGGATAAAGGAAGGGAAAATGACAGCCCTGCCGGGCCGTCCCGATAGAAGGAGTATGACCATGTCAAAACGCTGTCCCGAGTGCCGGTCCGTCAACGACGATTCCCGGCTGTTCTGTTCCTCCTGCGGCGCGACGCTGGATTCCGACCTCCGACTGATCCAGGATCTGGAAAAGCAGAAGACCATCCTTGCCAAGACTGCTCCGCCCCAGAAACAGGACGACTATGACGACGAGGATTATGTCCCCCCAGTGTCCAGCCGGAAGAAGAGCGGCTGCTATGTGGCCACCGCTGTCTACGGCTCCTACGACTGTCCCCAGGTCTGGGTCCTGCGCCGCTTTCGGGATGGCCAACTGGCCGCGTCCCCCTTGGGACGGGCTTTCATCCGCCTCTACTACGCTGTCAGCCCCGCACTGGTGCGCTGGTTCGGCGGGACGGCCTGGTTCCGCCGGCTGTGTCGGGGCCCCCTGGACCGGCTGGTCCAGGCCCTCCTCACCCAGGGCGTCTCGGACGGTCCGTATCAGGACAGGGACTGGTGATCGGACGGAGAACGGCCCCGCCAATGGCGGGGCCGTCGTTCAGCGCCTCGAACGAGCAGCCGCAGGACAGAGGGCGCCAAAAGCCTCCTTTGGGAAAGAAGGCGGCATCCACGGAGCGGATGACGGGAGGACTGCGGTTTGCGGATCGGACCATACGGATCGAGCATGATCTGGGATCCTCCCATTACAATTTGCCCCCGGCAAGATACGATATAAAAACGCCGCGGTCCAGAGCCGCGGCGTCTCGTCTATCCTTCGGTCAGCATCCCGCTGGACAAAGCCGGCTCTCACCGGTCGCTGTGTGTCTCATCGTCGCTGGTGTGATAGGCCTCGTAGTTGAAGATCAGGTCGTCGATATCCACATCACTGCGGACCTTGGACCAGATGCTGTCCATCTCTCGCTTTGCCATAGTCATAGCTGTCAACTCCTTTCTTTTGATCGGTCGAAAATGGGTATAAAAATACCATCGTCTGCCCTGCAAACGATGGGGAGGATGCTGTTATACGCTGGAGTCCGGCCAGTCAGGCCGCAAGGCTGCGCACAGTATGCTCCGATCGCTTGCAGATGAAAAGGTCTCCCTGGGTTACATAACGCTGCTGCATCTGTGCCCACCTCTTTACTTGCAGAATCACGACTAAGGGAGGGCTTTCCCTGGATGGCTCTCCGTTAGTTTATGTTATTGTAAACTGTCCCGGTCCATTTGTCAAGAGGGAATTTTGTCATTTTCGTGAGGGGCGACTTTCATTTCCCGTCCCCTTGAAAAGAGGAGGCCGCCCATGGGCGGCCTCCTCCTGTCCGATCTTCCTGTCTGCTGCGGCGATCCTCATGGTCCGCTCCTAAGGGGCCTTCCAGGGTCAGGAGCCCCGCCTTTTCTGCCGTTGGACGGCAAAGATGTTCTGGGTGATCTTCTCCTGGTCCTCCTCGGTCAGCTCCAGGAAGCGGCACCCATATATGAACTGCTCCTCTTTTTTCTCGATGACCCGCAGCACCTGGCAGAACATGGCGGATTCCGGTCTGTCCTCCAGCAGCCTGACCTTGAGGAGGAACTTGTCCCCCTCGTGATATCGGTGTTCCGAACTGATGCCGGCGCCCCCTATACTGATGTTGAGCAGCCTGCAGGGCCTTTCTCCGATGGCCAGCCCGCTGAACGTGGTGACGGTGGCGGGAAGGTCTGTGTCCAGCCGGAAAAAGGCGCGGTCGTTCCCGATCCGGACGACGGTCAGTTCCTCCACCTGCCAGATATGTTTGGGGCCAGGGGTGATGACCCCCTCCATGTAGACGGCCCTCCGTTCGTGGTCGCTGTACCCCCGGATCCTGGCGTGGATGGATCCGGCGTCTTGGAGGATCTCGGATTCCGAATACTGGTGCAGCTCCGCCTTGTCTCCCCGCAGGCCCAGCAGCTTGGCCACAAAAAGGATCTGGCCCGCCTCCGTCGTCACCTCCACCCGCATCCCGGAATAGATCTGGAACTCCTCCGCCTCATCTTTTCCTCTGTCCTCCTGGGGCGGCTGGACCCTCTCCTTTTTGCCGAAAAGATCGAATAGACCCATGATATACCTCCTGTATCCTCAAATCCCGCAGCATCGTCAGGGCCTCATCTCTCCCAAAGCTGCTTCATCTTCTCATCGGCCCAGACGACCATGTTCCGGCCGCTCTTCTTCGCATCATACAGCATCGTGTCCGCGATCTTCAGGTAAAAGTCATAGGCGTCTCCGATCTCAGGGACGACGGTGACCCCGCCGATGCTGACTGTGACCCATTGGGCCGCCGGGGGGGCGTGGGGGATATGGAGATCCTCCACCGCCTGGCGGACCTTTTTCAAATGACCGAAGATACGGTCGGATGGGTCCCCCAGGGAGACAGCTACGAACTCCTCGCCCCCGTAACGGGCCAGGAAGTCGGTATCCCGCTGTAAGTAGGAGGCCGCGGTCTGGGCCACGGCAGAGATCACCTTGTCTCCGGCTGGGTGGCCGAAGGTGTCGTTGTACACCTTGAACCGGTCGATATCGAACATACAGACGGAGAAGGGCACATGCAGGCGGATCGCCTCGTTCCATTTGATGATGCAGTGTTCCTCATACCTGCGCCGGTTGGCGATCCCCGTCAGCTGGTCGGTCATGGAGCGCTCCTCGATCTGTCTGCGATACCGATACAGCTTGGTGTGCGTGTTCACCCGCGCCTTGACGATCAGGGGCTCGAAGGGCTTCCGGATATAGTCCACGGCCCCCAGGATGAGCCCCCGCTGCTCGTTCTTCACGTCGGAGAGGCTGGTGATCAGGATGACCGGGACGCTCTGGGTGACGATCTCATCCTGCAGCTTTTTCAGCAGGGTGAAGCCGTCCATCTCCGGCATCACCACATCCAGCAGGATGAGGGAGAAGTCCTCTTTGCCGGCTCGGTCCAGCCCATCCTCTGCCCTGTGGGTGATGGTCACATCATATTCGTCCTCCAGGATGGCCTTCAGCTGGGCCGCCTGGACGACGCTGTCATCAACGATCAGGATCTTTTCCATCATGACACTCTCCTTATCAGCGGTGGACCGTCGGGGAAGGGGCGCCCTCTCTGGTGCTGCGGGGGCTGCCGCTCTCCCAAAGTGTCCCGGGACCGCCAGATCGGGAACGGCCGCAGAGCGGTCCTGTCCCCGGTATGGACACCGCTCCGGCGGTGTCTCAGCTCGTTCTGATCTCATTTCGCGCGCTGGACGGTGCAAAAAATGAATGTTCATTCATCCGCGCGCAGGATATGCCGATCGACGGCACTCCTCCGACCCCCCTGTCCTCCGTCAGGGCTCCTCCGCTCTCAGATAACCGCTCAGGCCGGTGGTCAGCAGTTGGAACACCGTATCCTCGGTCCCCTGGGTGTTGGGGAGCACCCCCTCCACCACATATTTGGCATACATCACCGTGGACGTGAGGACATGGAGCCACAGCAGGTCCTGGTCGATCCTGTCAAGACTGGGGAACGCCCCCTTAAAAGCCTGGACCATGCCGATGAAGGTGTTGAAATAGGTCACGTCCCGGCCTTTGTCGTATTGGGGGAAGGAGACGCTGTCCCGAAAGCGGAAATAGAAGACCGTCTCGTCCGGGTGGGAGGTCCAGAACCGGAAATAGGGCAGCCACAGGCCCTTGATCGCCCCCATGGGGTCGATGCGCATGGAGAGGGGGTCGAATCTCAGATGCTCGAAGATCGCCGCCGCCTGACGGTCCACATAGGTGAAGCATTCCACCAGCAGCTGGTCCTTGCCGTCGAAATAGCGGTAGAGGGCTCCGGGGGAGATCCCTGCCAGCTTGCTGACGTTCTGGATGCGCACACCTTCCAGGCCGTATCGGCGCACGGCCTTCATCGTTGCGTAAAGGATACGCATCCTGGTGTCGTCCAGAAGAATCACTCCCCTCTGTCATCACCGGTCGCAGCACCATCTTCCAAGGATATATCATAGCACGGACCGGCTCCGCTTGGCAAGACCTTTTTTGGCCCTTCCGCTCTTGGATCCGATCCCTGTCCAGACACAGAGAGAGGCCCGCTCCCTTCTCGGGAGTGGGCCAGATCCCTATCCCCAGGTCACGTCAGCCTTGGTGCTGACGATATCGATGTAGCTGGTCCCCACCCCCAGGGGGATGGGATCGCCGGATCCGTCCAGGAAGGTGAAGCAGTCGTTCCGGTCGTCCCGCTGCCAGCGGATCTCATAGAGCCGTCCGTCCCGAAGGAGGAGGCCGTCTCCCCGGCCAGTGGTGCGCACGTCCATCCGTCCGGCGGAGTCCCCCTTGATCTGGGCCACGTCGGTATACAGCACCAGTACGTTCGCCACGGCGAGCTGTCCGCCGCCGGCCCCCTCCAGCACGGGGAGGTCGGAGCCGTCGATGTGCTGTGCCACCAGATACCGGCCCTCGGCCTCCGCATACTCGAACAGGCCCGTTTTGTATTTGGAGAAGGGCACCTTGAGGGAGGTGACCTCCTGTCCGCCGGCGGGGGGATCCTGGGAGAAGATCCAGCCCACCTCATAGTCCTCCTCGTGGTCCAGACGGAACCGGCTGGGCATTTGGTCCAAGATCTTTTCGCTGGAGGTGAGCAGAGAGTGCTCCAGTCCGGCGGTCTTCTTCCGCTCCGGATCCCGCCAGCACATGTCGCCATAGGGGCCGTTGACGAAGTCGATTCGGGTGACCCCCCAGTTGTCGAAGGCGTCGTATGCCTGGGGGCTGCCTCCGGCGTGGATATACACCGCGTCGTGTCCCACCGCCAGGCTGACGTAGTAGTCCCGGGCGGAGCGGATGCTGCCCAGATCCCCTGCGCCCTCCAGATCCTGGTACACCCCCATGATCCGGGTGATCCCCCCCTCGGCCACGACCTCATAGAGCACGTCCGCCTTGGAGATGCCGATCTGGGGCAGGGCCTGCTTCAGGTTGTTGAACATGATGGCGATGGGCCGCCTGCCGCTGATGTCCACATCGATCCCCTCGCCGGTGAGGGGGTGGACATAGGGATGCACCGGCTCTGGATCCGGCTCCACCGGGGCTATGGCAGAGACGTCGGGCTCCTCCGGGAGGGAGGCGCTGCCCGGCTGAGAGGAGGCGCTCCCCTTCCCGCCGCCGCAGGAGACCAGCAGGGCCGGCAGAAGGGCAAAACATATCAGTGTCTTCCAGTGTCGCTTATCCATGGCGATCCCCTCTCATCTCTTTGTCGTTTGGGTCAGACCTTCCCCTCTATCATACGACAGATCTTAGTCGAAGTCAACAAAAAAGGAGGCTGAGAGAGAAAAGACCTCCCCCTCAAGGGGGAGGTCCGGGCAGCGGGAGGTCC
Organism: bacterium 1xD42-67; assembly: GCA_003612335.1. GTDB lineage: Bacteria > Bacillota > Clostridia > Oscillospirales > Oscillospiraceae > Lawsonibacter. The sequence goes on along the minus strand of RAYO01000020.1, from coordinate 9,667 downwards.
GGGCAGCGGGAGGGGGCGGTCACTGGGGGAGGGCCAGATCGCCCTCGCGGATCCAGCCGATCTTCCGCAGGAGCTCACAGAAGAGCACCGACAGCACCGCCGGCAGGATGAAGGAGATCAGGATCAGTCCTGTCCAGTCCATGGCGCCGGGGACGATGGCGGCCGCGCCGTTGGCCAGGGCCTTTTCCGCGGGGGCCAGCCAGCCGGTCCACACCCCCAGCTGGCCGCACAGGCCGCAGGTGCCCATGCCGGAGTTGATGGGCGCGCCGTTCATCTCCAGACGGAACAGGCAGGTGGCGATGGGGCCGGTGACAGCGGAGGCCAGGGTGGGGGGGATCCAGATCCGGGGGTTCTTCACGATGTTGGGCATCTGGAGCATAGAGGTGCCGATCCCCTGGGACACCAGGCCGCCCCAGCGGTTCTCCCGGAAGGACATACAAGCGAAGCCCACCATCTGGGCGCAGCAGCCGGCCACAGCGGCCCCGCCGGCCAGACCGGTGAGGCCCAGCACCGAGCAGATCGCCGCCGAGGAGATGGGCAGAGTGAGGGCGACCCCCACCAGCACCGAGACCAGGATCCCCATCCAGAAGGGCTGGAGCTCTGTGGTGTGCATGATCAGCTGGCCAAAGGTGTCTGCCGCCTTGCCGATGGAGGGAGCGATCGCCCAGGCTGTGCCGATCCCCACTAGGATGGTGACGATGGGGGTGACCAGGATGTCCACCTTGGTCTCCTTGCTCACCGCCTTGCCGAACTCTGCAGCGACGATGGCCACGAAGAGGACCGCCAGCGGGCCTCCCGCCCCTCCCAGGGCGTTGCAGGCGTAGCCCACCGTCACCAGGGAGAAGAGCACCATAGGCGGGGCCTGGAGGGCGTAGCCGATGGCCACCGCCATGGCCGAGCCGCTCATGAAAGAGGCCAGCCCGCCGATGGTATAGCCCACGTCGTTGATCTTGACGATCTGGGCGGTGAGGAATCCGATGTGGAACTGGGCCCCCAGGGTGTTCAGGATGGTGCCGATCAGCAGGGAGCAGAACAGGCCCTGGGCCATAGCCCCCAAGGCGCCGATCCCGTAGCGGTCGGCGGAGATCACGATGTTCTTCCGCTTTAGAAACTCCTTCATTTCAGTCTCCTCTTTTACAAAAAATAGTCCACATAGGTGTCAAGACACCTGTGTGGACTATTATAGCGGCTGGGAGGGATTTGTCAAGGGGATCTGCAAAGATCTTCCCCTTGGAGGGGGAAGGTCTTTGCAGATGGAGGAGCGGCTCAGTGTGTGCCCTGTCCGCCGCTCACACCGGACCGATCCACCAGGGGCGGCCCCCTGTCTTCCAGGTAGGCCAGTAGACCAGACAGATGTCCAGATCCACATTGCCCTGGATCCCGTCCACCGAGCCGGTGCTGGAGTACTGCCACATCTGATAGCTGTAGCGGAAGCTGGTGGGGGCGGTGTCGATGGTATAGTGGGCCAGCCAGAAGGGGTAGTCCTGGAGGCGGTCCAGGAGGAGCTTCTCCCGATAGATCTTGTTGGGGCTGCCGTAGGTCATGGGGGTGTAGCCCGCGTCCTGGATCACCTTGCAGAAGGCCAGGGCGCAGGCGGTGACGGTGTTCCCGTCGGCCCCCCGAGTGCGGGAGCCCTCCTTGTCCTGCTCCTCCCAGTCGAAGACCACCGGGTAGGCGATCGGATAGCCCTGGATCCACTCCAGGACCTGATAGGCCTCCTCCTCCGCCTCGGCGGGGGTGAGGGCTTGGGAGAAGAAGTAGACCCCTACCTCCATGCCGTTGGAGAGGGCCCCCTGGATATTGGCTTCGAACTGGGCGTCCTTGTAGATGTCCCCGGCGGTATATCCCCGATATCCCGCCCGGATCATGGCGAAATCCATCCCCGTGGCGGCCACTTTGGCCCAGTCGATCTCCTTCTGGTGGTCGGATACGTCCACCCCCCGATAGGAGGGGCTGGTCCCCACATAGGAGAGATAGCCCCTCTCATCCAGCCGGAACCCCTCCGGGTCGTAGGGATTGGGCTTGACGGTCTGGGCCGCCGGCAGAGGCCAGCCCGGCTGGAGACCGTGGAACTTCTTTGCGTAGTTGGTGAGGATGGCGGCCCCTTCCGCCCGGCTGGCGTCGTTTTGGGGCAGGGCCCGGCCCTCCAGGTCGCCGGACAGCAGGCCCAGATCGTATGCCCAGTCCAGGGCGGGAAGGGCCCAGGGAGAGATCTCCGCCCGGTCGGTGAAGGGGGCCTCCTCTGCCTCCGGCCGGCCCTGGACGTTCCACAGCAGGGCGGCGATCTGCTCCCGGGTGATGGGGTCCTCCGGGCCGAAAGCGCCATCGGCGTAGCCGCTGACGATCCCTGTCTCCTTGGCCCAGCGGATCGCCGGGGCATAGGGGTGGTCTGCCGCGACATCGGAGAAGGGGCCCTCCTCCGGCGCATCGTCCGGTCCCGCTTCTGGGTTCTCTTCCGAGCCCTCCGCCAGCTCACCGGTCTCCTCCTCTTGGGGGAGGGGGCTCCCGGCCAGGCGGTAGAGGGCCTCGGCGAGGACGGCCCGGTCCATGGGCTCCTCTGGGGCGAAAGCGGCCCGTCCGGTCCCGTCCATCAGCCCATGCTGCTGGCAGAACGCGATGGGGGCCGCGTACCAGAGGCTGTTGTCCACGTCCCGGTATGTAGTGGTCACCGCCTGGACCGGCGTCAGGGCCAGGGACAGCCCCAGAGCCGTCAGTCCGGCGGTCAGCTTCCTTCTGATCTCTCGTCTGTGTGTCATAGTTCTCCTCTCTTGTGCAGGGGTTTTGGGAAGGATCTCCCATGTCGTACCTTGTCAGTATAGCACGAGGGCCCCGTCCGCCTCAATGGTATTTTTTGGAGGATCTCCGGGGCGGGAAGTTCACAAAACCTTCACGATCTTTGCCTTGACAGGGGAGAGATCCCTGCGTATAATCTGTGACAGACTGTCACTTTATGACAGCGTGTCATCGCAGAGGAGGGAGATCGTGCCCACCGCCACATTTTTTCGATTGCCCAAGGAAAAGCAGGAACGGCTGATGGACGCCTGCTGGGCAGAGCTGACCCGAGTCCGGTTTTCCGATATCTCCATCAACCGGATCGTTTCCGCTGCCCACATCCCCAGGGGAAGCTTTTACCAGTACTTCGACAAGAAGAACAGTAAAGAAGATCTGTTCCGGTTCTTTTTGGAAGAGCTCAGGGAGTATTTCATCCGGTCCCTTCGGTCAGCGCTGACCGAAGGGCAGGGCGACTTGTTCGCCCTGCCCCTAGGGGCGTTCGACCGGTTCCTGCGGCAGGCAGGCGAGATGGATCCGACCTTGGTCCGTCTGATCCAGATCCTGCGGATCAATTCTGGATTCGACCCCCGGATGATCCTGTCCGACTGTCCGGGAGTGCTGCCCGACCAGCTCTGGGAGGCAGTGGATCCCAGCGGGCTGCGGGAGCAGAGCCGGGACTTTGCCGACCATGTGTTTTTCCTGTGCATCAGTATTTTGGCCTATGCAGTGATGGCGACAGTGATGGACCCTGATCAGCGGGACCTCCAGCGGGAGCTCCTGCAAGAACGGGTGGGGATGATCCGCTATGGCTGCGCTGCTCCAGAGGAGCGGGAGAAGGAGGAGATCATATGAAAAGACGAGATACGGCCCTGCTGCTGTCGGCGGTCCTGGCCCTGTCCCTGCTGGGGGCCGCGTCCCTGGCCGCAGAGGGGGAGGGCCCCCCGCTGACCGGCGTCCCGGTCCAGATCGGAGGGGCGCCGGAGGAGGACGCCGCTCCCTCGGATCTGGTGCTGGCTGCCCAGACAGAGGGGGACGCCTCCTCTGAAGGGGAGGAGGAGCCCTCTGATGTGGAGGAGTACATACCCGACCCGGTGGGGACCATCAGCTTCACCAACCTGGAGCGCCGGCTGCGGGAGAACAACTATAATCTGCTGGCCCTGGAGGAGACCATCGCCTCGGTGGAAGTGATCGATTATGACAAGATGACCGAGGACATGCGCAAACAGCTCAACCAGATCGCCAGGGCCCAGTGGATGATGGTGGAGTTCGGTCAGGGCGACTCCTACGCCGCCACCGCCCTGGCCAACAGCTACAGCTCTCTCCGGGAGGTCTTCGACGACCTGAAGGATGGGGTGATCCAGGAGGACAATGCCGCCATAGTCCGGCAGCTGCGCAACGCCCAGGACCAGATCGTCATGGCGGGGGAGTCCCTCTACGTGGCCATGGTGGAGCTGGAGCTGAACGACCGGGGGCTGGACCGCTCCCTAGACGCCCTGGACCGCACCCTCCAGGAGCTGGAGCTGCGGTATCAGCTGGGACACATCTCCAGTCTGACGCTCCAGGAGGCCAAGGGGGGGCGGACCGCCCTGGTCAGCGGGAAGGAGACCCTGGAGATGAACCTGTCCAACCTGAAGCTCCAGCTGGAGCTGATGATCGGGGCGGAGCAGACGGGGGAGATCCGGCTCCAGTCCCTGCCCCAGGTCACCGCCGAACAGCTGGCCGAGATGGACCTGGAGGAGGACCTGGCCGCCGCCAAGGAGGCCAGCTATGAGCTCTTCGCCGCCAAGCGGACCCTGGAGGACGCACAGGAGGACTTCAAGGACGCGGGGCGGGACTACAGCTACAACGAGAAGAACTTTCGCTATGTCGCCGCCCAGCACGCCTGGCAGGCGGCCCAGCACACCTACAACGCTGCCGTCCAGAACTTCGAGAATAGTTTCCGCACCCTCTATAACCAGGTGAAGGACTATCAGCAGATCCTGTCGGCCGCTCAGACCGCCCTGGCTGTGGAGCAGAGCAGCTATGCCGCCGCCCAGCTGAAGCATGAACAGGGCCGGCTGTCTCAGAACGGGCTGCTGGAGGCCGAGGACAAGGTGGAAGAGGCCCGGGAGAAGGTGGAGAGCGCCGCCATCGACCTCTTCTCCGCCTATCACAACTACCGCTGGGCCGTGGATCACGGCATTCTGAATTAAAGGAGACCGACCCATGGATCTGAAAAGAAGTCTTTCTGCGGCTCTGGCCGCAGCTCTGCTCCTGTCCCTCTCCGCCTGCCAGTCCGGCGGGAGCGGAGACGGCTCCGGGAGCGAGGCCCCTGCCGCCGGCGTGGCGGTCCAAGTCCAGGAGGTGGTGCTGGACACCATCTCCACCGAGAACAAGGTATCCGGCCGGGTGGTCACCGACGGGCAGGAGTCCGTCTTCGTGGCGGCCCAGGCCCAGTGTACCGCCGTCTTCGTGGAGGCGGGGGACACGGTCACCGCCGGACAGCGGATCTGCTCCCTGGATATCGCCAGCACCCTCTCCTCCTATAACGCCGCCAACATCGGCTACACCTCCGCCGTCCAGAGCTATCAGGACCAGGCCGCGATCTTCGATTCCCAGATCGCCTTGGCCCAGAAGAACGTGGATGACCTAAAAGCTCTCTTCCAGATCGGCGCCGCCTCTCAGATGGAGATCGACCAGGCGGAGCTGTCCCTCCAGACTGCCCAGGCCCAGCGGACCGCCACTTTGGCCCAGCTGGAGGCGGGGATGCAGAGCTCCAAAGCCAATGTGGAACAGCTCTCCTCGGTGCTGGAGAACGTGGACGGCCAGGGCAACGTGGTGGCGCCTATCTCGGGCACTGTGATCTCCCTCAGCGCTGAGGCGGGGGGATTCGTTGCCCCCTCCATGCCCGTGGCGGTGATCGACGGGGTGGACCGGATGGAGGTGGACGTCTCCGTCTCTGAGGCCCTGGTGCCCAAGCTGGCCAAGGGGGACGAGGTGGACGTCTCCATCAGCGCCCTGAACACCGCCCTGGTGGGGACCATCAAGAGCATCGAGCTCACCGCCAATATGCAGACCAAGCTGTATCAGGTGACCATCTCCATCGATCAGGATGTGGACGGCCTGCTGTCCGGCATGTTCGCCGACGTGACCTTCCGCACCGATACCTCCTCCGACACCATCGTGGTGCCCACCGAGGCGGTCCTCACCAGCGGCGCCGTCCAGTATGTCTTCGTGGTGGAGGGGGGCGATACCGCCCGGTATCGGGAGGTGACCACCGGTCTGACAGGCAACGGCGTCACCGAGATCGCCTCCGGCCTGGCCGCCGGCGACCAGTTGGTGGTGGTGGGCCAGGCCTATGTGACCGACGGCGCCGCCGTCCGGATCGTCAGCGGGGAGGGGTGACCGCCCATGAGTATCGCGAAGGCATGTATCAAGCATAAGGTGGCCACCCTGCTGGCCGCGATCATGGTGGTCATCTTCGGCGTGATGTTCGGCACACGCCTCCAGATGGCCCTGATGCCCGACATGGAGGCCCCTATGGCCGTGGTGGTGTGCTATTATGTGGGCGCCAACCCCAGCGACATCGAGGAGCTGGTCACCCGGCCTCTGGAGTCGGCCATCATGTCGGTGCCCGGAGTGGATTCCATCTCCTCCACCTCCGCCGATTCTGTGGCCCAGATCCAGGTGACCTATGTGGAAGGCACGGATCTGGACATCGCCGCCACCAAGCTGCGGGAACAGTTCGACCGGGCCGTCCTCCCGGATGACGCGATGGACCCGGTGATCGTCAACATGAACATCAGCGAGCTGATGCCCACCGCTATGATCGCCCTCATGGGGGACGACCTGGCCCAGCTCCAGGCCCTGGCTGAGGACACAGTGGCCCCCGCCCTGGAGCGGATCGACGGGGTGGCCCAGGTGAGCGTCAGCGGCGGGGTGGAGCAGCAGATCGCTGTGGAGCTGGACCCCACCCGGGCCGCCGGCCTGGGGCTGTCCAACTCCTATGTCTCCCAGATGCTGGCAGGGCAGAACCTCCTCTATCCCGGAGGGGACATGGACAACGGCACCCAGACCCTCACCGTCTCCACCGACGCCAAGTTCCAGACGGTGGGGGACGTGGCTGGGATGATCCTCCCCCTGCCTACCGGCGGGACGGTCCGCCTGTCAGAGGTGGCCAAGGTCTATCTGGAGGACCAGGACGCTGAGGCCATCGCCAAGGTGGGAGACACGGCCTGCGTCATCCTCCAGGTGTCCAAGCAGTCCGCCTCCAACGAGGTGGCCGTGTCCAATGCGGTCTTGGAGCGGCTGGAGCGGCTCCAGGCGGACAACGCCGCCATCCGCTACACGGTGCCCTATATCGCCAGCGAATACATCGACCAGACGGTGAGCGCTGCCTTCCAGAACATCGTCCAGGGCATGGTGCTGGCCGCCGTAGTGGTGCTGGTCTTCCTGCGCCGGGGGGGCGCCACCCTCACCATCATCATCTCTATGCCCATCTGTATCCTCACCGTCTTCGTCCTTATGGCGGGCCTGGACCTGACCCTGAACATGATGAGCCTGGGCGGGATCGCCATGGGCGTGGGCATGATCGTGGACAACTCGATCGTGGTGCTGGAGAACATCTACCGCTTCTCCGCCGAGGGACACAGCCGGCTGGATTCCTGCACCAAGGGCACTGCCGAGGTCACCTCCTCGGTCATCGCCTCAACCCTGACCACCGAGGCGGTCTTCGTCCCCTTGGCCCTCACCGGCGGCATGGCGGGGATGATGTTCCGGGACTTCTGCCTGACCATCGCGTCTCTGATCGGCGGATCGCTGGTGATCTCCCTGACCCTGGTGCCTCTGCTGTGCTATTTCACCCTGGATGAGGAGCGCAGCCGCCGACATCGGGAGAAGCGGGCGGCCAAGCTGGCCAAGGTCAACCAAAAGAAAGGCGTGTCCCTCGCCTCACTGGGCGGTTCCCTCCACCGGATCTATATGTCCCTGCTCCATTTCTTCGTGGAACACCTGTGGGCAGGGATGCTGGCCTGCGTGGGCCTGACCGCCCTGTTCATCCTGTCAGTGTCCTCCACCAAGATGGTGATGGTGCCCGACATGGACCAGGGGATGGTGATGGTCAGCATCAGCACCCCCATCGGCTCTGAGCTGGAGCAGACCGCCGCCGTCGCTGACCGGGCGGCCGCCATCATCCAGCGGGACGTGCCCGAGATCGACGAGATGTTCTTCCTGGCACAGGACGAGTCGGTGACCATGATGATCAGTCTGGTCCCTAAAGGGGAGCGGGAGCGCAGCAGCTTTGAGATCGTGGACGCCCTCCGCCGGCCCAATGACAGGGGACAGACGGCCCTGTCGGACATCGCGGGGGCGGAGATCACAGTCAGTGCCTCCTCCACCATGACCATGGGCAGCAGCAGTGACATCAGCGTGGAGGTCCAGGGGGACGACTATGCCACTCTGGAGATGATCGCCAAGGACCTCACCGCCCAGATCGCCGCCCTGCCCGACGCTGTGGACGTGAAGGATTCCCTGTCCGATCAGGTGCCCCAGGTCCGGGTGACGGTGGACCGGGAGGCCGCCGCCCAGTATGGGCTCACTGCCGCCGCCATCGGCGGCGCGGTGCGGTCGGAGCTCACCGGCAGCGAGGCCACCTCTGTCACCATCGACAGCAAGGAGCTGAAGGTGGTGGTCCGGGGGGACGGCTCCGCCGCCGCCAGCCTGGATGCCCTGAAGTCCATGCCGGTCCCCTCCGCCTTCGGCGGGACAGTGCCCCTGTCCTCGGTGGCCCAAGTGACCATCGAACAGGCCCCCCAGACCATCGCCCGGGCGGATCAGACCCGGCAGGTCACCATCACCGGCGACACCCACAGCGGCGACTCGGCCGCGGTCACCCTGGCGATCCAGGAGCTGCTGGAGGACTACCCCCTGCCCCAGGGCTACACCGCCCAGACCGCCGGCTCCTATGAGGACATGATGGAGAGCTTTGCCAACCTGCTCTTCGCTCTGGCCGTGGCCCTGCTCCTGGTCTACTTCGTGCTGGCTGTCCAGTTCGAGTCCTTCCTCATGCCTGTGATGGTCATGCTGATCCTGCCTGTGGCCTTCTCCGGGGCCCTCTTCGGTCTGCCCCTCACCGGCCGGGACCTGTCTATGCTGTCCATCGTGGCCATCATCATGCTGGCCGGCACGGTGGTCAACTCCTCCATCATCCTGGTGGAGTACATCAAGGTCCGCCGGGCCATGGGAGAGGACCGCACTACCGCCATCCTCCACGCCTGTCCCCTGCGTCTGCGGCCCATCCTCATGACCACCCTCACCACCGTCCTGGCCATGGTGCCGATGGCCCTGGGGGTCGGCGAGACCAACGAGATGATGTCGGATATGGGCATCGTCATGATCTCCGGTATGGTGATATCCACCATCATCACCCTGGTGTTCACCCCGGTGTTCTACTGTGTCATCGATGATCTGAGCCATATCTTCCGCCGGAAGAAGAGACGGCCCCAGGAGGCCGTCCCAGCGGCGGCGGAGTGAATCGAACGCGGGCCCTGCCGTTTGGCAGGGCCCGCTGGATATGGAACGAACGTCCCCGGCCTTGCGGCCGGGGACGTTTCAGCTCGGAAGGATCGGTCAGCCCAAGGTGACCAGCAGGTCGTCGGTGTTGACGGCGGTGCCCACAGAGGCGGACACGGACTTGACGGTGCCGTCCACGGGGGCGGTGACCTCGATCTCCATCTTCATGGCCTCCAGGATCACCAGCACGTCGCCGGCCTTCACGGCCTGGCCGGGCTTGCACTCCACCTTGAACACGTTGCCGGGCATGGGGCTGGGCACAGGGGTCTCGCCGGCGGCGGGAGCGGCGGGGGCGGGGACTGCCGCGGGGGCAGGTGCGGGCGCGGCGGCCGGAGCCGGAGCAGCC
>RAYO01000019.1 GCA_003612335.1 bacterium 1xD42-67 | reverse complement strand
CCGCCGTCCGGCTCGGTCTTATCGCCCTCGTCCTGGGATCCGCCGTCCGGCTCGACCTTGCCGCCCTCGCCTGTTTTCGGTGGGTCCGGCTCCTCAGGCTGAACGGGGACCACACATTCCGTGATGGTATACTCGCCAGTCTTTTCGATCTCGATAGCCGCGCTCCTCTCTCCGGCATAGAGCGTCACGATCTCCTCGAACAGATCTGGCCCGGTGACCGTGAAGGTGTAGGCGGTATCCGCCCCGTCCTCCGCCGCTCTGACCGCATCTCCAGCCGGCTTGGCGATGGTCAGCCTGCCCCCCGCGGCGATCTCCACGGTCTTAGAGGTCTCGCCCTCTTCCGCCTCATCAGCGACCGCTGCCGCTTTGAGCTCGGCTCCCTTGCCTACGCCCTCATCTTCATAGAAGACACACTCGCCTTTCGGCAGACCGGTCAGCGCGCCCACCTCTCCGGCCCTGACCTTCAAGGTCCTCTCCTGTCCGTCCGCTTCGATATGGTATGTATAGGTGAACCGGCCAGGATCCTCATCTATCGGTATTTCCACGTTCAATACGCCATTTTTCAGCCAGAGCCGGTCCGACTTTTCTATCGTCACCCTGGCGCCCTCTGCACAGATATGGGTCTTTCTCTCAGAGCCCTCAGCGGTGTGGCGGTCCTTCTCATAATAGTGCTCATAAGTCACATCCAGAGCATAGCCGTCCACCTTGGCCTGCTCCTCATCCTCGGTCACAGTGACATCACCAGGTGCATCCGAGGTGCTGCGTCTCGATTCGGTCTCCCCCGGTCTCACCGTACCAGATACGTCCAAAGCCCCAACGATCTCATATCGGAAACCATCGGGCCATTTATCCTTCGGGAGCCCTTCCACCACCTTCTCGACATCGACGACGGCGTAACTGCCGCCCGATCTGCTGCCATCGGCCAGCGCCACGGTGACCGCCAGCGACACCAGCAAAAGCAAGATCCCGCTGGCAAAAAGACGCCTTCGCTTCCTTTCCGGCTTCATATCTCACAACTCCTTTTCAGCCCCGACAGGTCTTTTTCGATCCATATGGAAAGGGGCCGCATCCTTCTTTTCCGCGGCGCACCCGTTCAGGAGGAGTATATCACGATCCCCCTTGGATCTCAAGTCCTCCCGGCAACTTTTCCAGCTCCAACGACAAAGGGGCCATCCTTTTGGGATGTCCCCTCCGTACCGTTCATCTGATGTATCAGAGATCCTCCGGTTCCCCCTCCGGGGCAGGGCCCAACATCTCCACCAGGGCCCACTCCACCCTCCGGTCACACAGCTCCTCCACCTGGATCTGGAGGCCCAGAGCCTCCACCACCGGGCGGCTGCCGTCCTCCGGGATCACCGACAGCTGCGAGAAGACCAGCCCCCCCAGAGTGTCATAATCCCGTTCCTCGTCCTCAGGCAGGTCGAAGCCCATGGCCTCGGCCAGCTCCTCCAGGTCGGCGGAGCCGGACACCCGCCAGCGCCCGCCCTCCAGATGGATGATCTCCTGCTCCTCCTGGGGGTCGAACTCGTCGTAGATATTGCCCACCAGCTCCTCCAGCAGGTCTTCCAGGGTGACCAGACCGCTGGTGCCGCCGTACTCGTCCACCACCAGGGCCAGATGGGTCTTCTTGCCCTGCATGTCCCGGAAGAGCACATCGGCCGCCACCGTCTCCGGGACGAAGTAGGCCGGGCGCAGCAGCTCCTGGATGGGCTTGGGGGCGGGATCCCGAAAGCTGAGCAGATACTCCCGGGTGGACAGGATCCCCAGGATATCGTCGATATCCTCCCCATACACCGGGAAACGGGACAGCCCCGACTGGCGGATCGCGTCCAGGATCTCCTCCTCCTCCGCGTCCAGAGACAGGGTGACCATGTCGGTGCGGTGGATCATCACGTCCTTGGCCGTCATGCTGTCGAATTCCAAGACGTTCTCGATGAACTCCTTCTCATTGCTCTGGATGGCGCCGGACTCCTCGCCCTCCTCCACCATCGCCATGATGTTGTCCTCAGACACGCCGCCCTCCCGCCGCAGCAGCCGCATGACAGGCCGCCGGAACAGCTGGAGGATATTGATGCACAGGCTGACGATCAAAAGGATCAGCCATATTGGGCCCTCAGGCACGGGAACGACCTCCTTATCAAGGCATAGAGACAGACCGATATGTCTGCATCATAGCACAAAGCGCAGGACATAGCAAGAGGCTGTATCTTTTTTCATGAGAAAATCGATCTTGGGGGGTGCAAGATCCCTCCGGATATGATATACTCCAACTATATCCTTTATATCCTTTGACGGGGCTGGCGCGCCCCGGGAGAGAGGGGATCTGATATGCCGCGTCTGTCTGAACGGGCCCTGGGACACATCTGGGAGGGGCTCACCTTCCTAAAATGGACGCTGTACTCCTGCCTGATCGGCGCCATCGTGGGCCTGGTGGCCGTCGCCTTCCACCTGGGCATCGACCTGGCTGCGGAGCTGCGGGGAGAGCGGCCCTGGATCGTCTGGCTGCTGCCCCTGGGGGGCATGTCCATCGTGCTGCTGTACCGTGTCTGCGGGATGGAGAAGGACCGGGGCACCAACCTGGTGCTGGTGGCCGTGCGGGACGCGGAGCGGCTGAAGCTGCGCACCGCACCGCTGATCTTCCTGTCCACCATCCTCACCCACCTGGTGGGGGGCTCCGCCGGACGGGAGGGCGCAGCCCTCCAGCTGGGGGCCTCTCTGTCCGCCTATGTGGGCCGCAAGCTGCGCCTGGACCAGCACGACGGGCGGATCGTGGTGATGTGCGGCATGGCCGCCGCCTTCTCCGCTCTCTTCGGCACCCCCCTCACCGCCGCCCTCTTCGCCATGGAGGTGGTCACTGTGGGGCGGATGTATTATGCCGCTATGGTGCCCTGCCTGCTGTCCTCCTACACAGCGGCCCTGGTGGCCCACGCCTTCGGCCTCCACGCCATCCATGGCTATCCTGTCCATGACGCGCTGGACCTGGAGCTGCTGCCCATCCTCCAGGTGTCCATCCTGGGGGTGCTGTGCGCGGTGCTGTCTGTTTTCTTCTGCAAGATGATGCACGCCGCCCCCAGGCTCTACGCCCGATACCTGCCCGGCCCCCTGATCCGGGCAGCGGCCGGAGGGGCCCTGGTGCTGGGGCTCACCCTGCTGGCAGGGGACCAGACCTACAACGGCGCGGGGGACGCTGTCATCCGCCGGATGCTGGCGGGAGACACGATCCCAGAGGCCTTCCTGCTCAAGATCCTCTTCACCGCCCTCACCTTGGGAGCGGGGTTCCGGGGAGGTGAGATCGTTCCCGTCCTCTTCACCGGCTGTGCCTTCGGCACCTGGGCGGGGCCCATGCTGGGCCTGCCCCACAGCTTCTCCGGCGCGCTGGGCATGGCCGCGGTGTTCTGCGGGGCCACCAACTGTCCCCTCAGTTCCATCCTCCTGGCCTTCGAGCTCTTCGGCGGGGAGGGCCTTCCCCTATACGCTCTGTGCTGCGGGGCGTCCTACATGCTGTCCGGCTACCACGGGCTGTACAGCGAGCAAAAGATCATCTACTCCAAATTCAAGCCCGAGTGGGTGGACAAAAAAGCGGATTGATCACAGATCCGAACATCATCTATCAGGAGGGACCGTTATGACCACATTCTACCATTTCAATTTCAATGTCCTGGACCTGGACCGGAGCCTGGCCTTCTACCGCGAGGCCCTGGGCCTGTCCCCGGTGCGGGAGAAGGAGGCGGAGGACGGCTCCTTCAAGCTGGTCTTCCTGGAGGACGAGGCCAGCTCTCCCTTCCAGCTGGAGCTGACCTGGCTCCGGGACCGGAAGGAGCCCTACGATCTGGGGGAATGCGAGTTCCACCTCGCCTTCCACACCAGCAGCTACGACGCCCTCCATGCCAAACACAAGGAGATGGGCTGCATCTGCTTCGAGAACCCCGCTATGGGGATCTACTTCATCGCCGACCCGGACGGCTACTGGATCGAGATCGTACCGGCGTAACAGAGGCGGCAGGGATTCGAAGCGCCCGGGACTAGACCGGTCCCGGGCGCTCTCCATGTTCACAGTGCGGTCTTCAGTGCTTGGGCCAGCTGATCCGGGCAGGAGGTGGGCTTCCCGCCGCAGCGGATTCCCTCCATGCGCTGGATGGCCTCTTCCACCTTCATCCCCTTCAGCAGCGAGGACAGCCCCTTGAGGTTGCCGTCACACCCTCCGATCACCTGGACGGACTGGATCGTCCCCTCCTCCACTTCGATCTGGAAAGCCCTGGAACAGGTCCCCTTTGGAGCATACTGGATGGTCATAGATGACGCCGCCTTTCTTTTTCATCGTCTCTCGTCAAGTTCCGACGATCTTCCCGCCACATGAGGGCTATACTGATGATAGCACACCCCCCAGGGAAAGGCAAGGGTCACTGCACTCTTTTTCGCCGTTCCAGCTGGAGCCGGTCGGCGATCATGGCGATGAACTCTGAGTTGGTGGGCTTGCCTTTGGCGTTGGAGACGGTGTAGCCGAAGTATTTTTGCAGCGTCTCCAGATCCCCCCGGTCCCAGGCGACCTCGATGGCATGGCGGATCGCCCGCTCTACCCGGCTGGCAGTGGTGCCGAACCGCTTGGCCACCTCGGGATAGAGCACCTTGGTCACCGCGTTGATCACATCCATATCGTTCACCGCGATGATGATAGCCTCCCGCAGGTACTGATAGCCCTTGATGTGGGCCGGGACCCCTACCTCATGGATGATCGCCGTCACCTGGCTCTCCAGGCTGGGGCCCTCATCCCGCTCCGGCTCCAGCCCGCCCGGGGCCATCACCTGCCGCAGCCGCTCCCCCACAGCGGATGTCCGGCAGGGCTTGGTCATATAGAAGTCCGCTCCCTTGGCCGCTGCCGCGTCCACCACGTTGCCCTTGATGTAGCTGGACAAGATCAGCACCTTGGGGCGGTCTTTCAGACGGGCCAGCTCATCCAGGACATCCAGACCGTCCATCCCCGTGAGCACCATCTCCATGATCACTGCGTCAGGCTTCCGCTCCCGCGCCATGCGCAGCAGCTCCGCACCGTCTCCCGTCTCCCCCACGACCTGGAGCCCGGTGTCCTCTGTCAGAGCGCGGATCAGTCCCCTGCGGAACTCGACGCCGGTATCCGCGACCAAGATCCGTTTGATCATCTCCATAAACATTCTCCTTTCTTTTCAGGTCCTGTCTCTCATCCCCTGCTCTCTGTTTGGACGCTCTCCGCTCCGGCCCCTCCGATCCCCCCACGATCTTCGAGGCCTTCAGACGGCGAGCCGCACGATACCCATTTTATCCCAAGAATCAGAGGCATTCCCTCATAATATCGGCCAATAAACGGTCCAGACTTCGTGCTGAGCCGGTCCATTTCGACTGACCACATATAATCTATCATATTTTTACAAGATATTCAAGCCAAATATTGGAAATAATTGGTATATTTCTCTCCAAATTAGGATATTTTTCGACAAACTTTACATATTTTTACATTTATATGACAGATCCACCCTTTGCCCATTTTCGGAGCACAGAGGTCCCCTATCCCGGCCCGGGGCAGCTCTTCCACATCTTCCCCGCCCCTTTCCTCCCCCATCTGTCTGACGGTATGGGGACCGTCTCCCCTCTTTCCTCCAGCCGGTCCCGCCGTCTGCCGGACCTTCCTCGCCCCCTCCCTGCCTCTCCAGGCAGGCATTTTTTTACCCATACCCGGTTGAAAAACCGGCCAGGCCGGCGTATAATATGAAAAACCAGCGGAGCGTCCGCCGGAAGGAGCGTTTGATATGGTATTCATCTCCTGGAACGTGAACGGCCTGCGGGCCTGCATGAAAAAAGGCTTCCTGGACTTCTACCAGGAACGTGAGCCCGACTTCCTCTGTCTCCAGGAGACCAAGATGGAACAGGGACAGGCGGACGTCCCCCTGGGGGAGGATATCCACGAGTTCTGGAGCTCTGCCGAGAAAAAGGGCTATTCCGGCACCGCTGTCTTCACCCCTCACCCTCCCATCGCCGCAGCCTACGGCATGGACATGGACGAGCACGACCACGAGGGACGGCTGATCACCTTGGAATATGAACAGTTCTACCTGGTCTGCTGCTACACGCCCAACGCCCAGGACGGGCTCAAGCGGCTGGACTACCGCATGGAGTGGGAGGACGATCTGCGGGACTATCTGATCTCTCTGGACAAGACCAAGCCGGTGATCTACTGCGGCGATCTGAACGTGGCCCACCAGGAGATCGACCTGAAGAACCCCAAGACCAACCGGGGGAACGCCGGCTTTTCCGACCAGGAGCGGGAGAAGATGACCATCCTCCTATCCTCCGGCTTCACCGACACATTCCGATACCTCTGGCCCGACCGGGAAGGGGCCTACTCCTGGTGGTCCTACCGCTTCAGCGCCCGGAAGAACAACGCCGGGTGGCGGATCGACTACTTCATCGTCTCCGACCGTCTGCGGGACAAGATCCGCCGGGCAGAGATCCTGGCCGACGTAGAAGGCAGCGATCACTGTCCGGTACTGCTGGAGCTGGATATCTAAGGACGATAGGAGCTGATAGATGATGGAATTTCGATACTGTCCCCACTGCGGGAGCAAGACCGTCCCCAGGGAGATCGGCGACGAGGGCCTGGTCCCCTGGTGCACCACCTGCGAGCTGCCCCTGTTCCCCATGTTCTCCACCTGCATCATCGCCCTGGCAGCAGACAGCCGGGCGGGAGAAGTGGCCCTGCTCCGCCAGCGCTACATCTCCGCTCAGTATCACAACCTGGTCTCCGGATATATGAAACCGGGGGAGAGCGCCGAGGAGTGCGCCGCCCGGGAGGTGGAGGAGGAGCTGGGCCTGAAGGTGGGCGGCCTGACCATGACCGGGACCTACTGGTTCGGGAAAAAGGACATGCTGATGGTGGGCTTCATCGCCGAGGTGGCCAAGCAGGACTTCCACCTGTCCGGCGAGGTGGACCAGGCCCTCTGGGTGCCTCCGGAGCGGGCCCTGGAGCTGCTCCACCCCTATCCCGCCATCTCTCACCGCGTGACCCAGTACTACATCGGCCATCGGGACCAGTCCGTCCCTGCCACTCTATCAGAAAGAAGGATCTCCCTATGAAGCTGTGCGACCTGTTCGGCCAGGGCCGGACCATATTCTCCTGCGAGGTGTTCCCCCCCAAGAAGACCGCCCCGGTGGACAGCATCTACCGGACCTTAGACGGCCTGAAGGATATCCGCCCCGACTTCATCAGCGTCACCTTTGGAGCGGGGGGCTCCCAGGGGGACAAGACCACCCGGGACATCGCCTCCCTCATCCAGAACCAGTATCATATCCCTGCGATGGCCCACCTGACCTGCGTGGCCGCAGGGAGGGAGGACGTGGACCGTCTGCTGGACCAGTTGGAGGCGGACGGGGTAGAGAACATCCTGGCCCTCCGGGGGGACGTCCGCCCAGACGTCCCCTCCAAGACCGACTTCCGCTACGCCAGCGAGCTGGCCGCTCACATCCGGGCCCGGGGCGGCTTCGGCGTCTCCGCCGCCTGCTACCCGGAGGGGCACCTGGAGAGCCCCGACCTGGTCAGCGACATCCGCCACCTGAAGGAGAAGGTGGACGCCGGGGCCCAGCACCTGGTCAGCCAGCTCTTTTTCGACAATGAGGACTTCTTCCGCTTCCTGGAGCGGGCCCGGATCGCCGGGATCGATGTGCCCATCGAGGCGGGGATCATGCCTGTATTGTCCAAGAGCTCCATCCAGCGCATGGTGTCCATGTGCGGCGCCAGCCTGCCCGCCAGGCTCACCAGGATCCTGGCCCGGTACGGCGACCACCCGGAAGCCCTGCGGGAGGCGGGGATCGCCTATGCCATCGACCAGATCTCCGATCTGATCGCCGGCGGTGTGGACGGGATCCACCTGTACACCATGAACGACCCGGAGGTGGCCAAACAGATCGCCGGGAGCATCGCCTCGATCCGGACAGTGTGACCCCTGCCGGCGGCCCCTTGACGGGACTGACCGATCTTGATGAAGGAGGGCTCTCTATGCTCCCCCAGGACCCCATGATACTGCTCAGCTACATCAATACCAAGCTGCGGGACGAGTACGCCAGCCTGGAGGACCTGTGCGTCAGTCTGGATGCCGACCAGGAGGAGATCCTCCGGACACTGGAGGCCGCCGGCTATACTTACGATCCGGAAAAGGACCGTTTCTTGTAAGGAGGAAAAGCTGTGAGACTCTTCAACAGATCCAAAAAGCCCAAAGAGCTGATACGCCACAGGGCGATGGCCCTCGTCTTCTGCCCGGGATCCGACCCCTATCAGATCTGCCGCCAGGCGGAGGAGCTGTTCCATCTCGAGCACAACGGGGACAGGAACGAGCTCACCCTCCAGCAGGAGGACATGGAGATCAGTATGCTGGCCTGCAGCTCCAATGACGAGGGGGAGAACGGCGAGTACGCGAAGAAACAGCTCCAGGGGGTGGCGGGCTACGTCTATCAGAGCAAGGCGGGATCCACAGAGATCAAACGAGGTCTGTTCTACCACCTGCGCCAGTGCAAGGGCCTGCTCTTCGTGAGCTATGCCTTCAACAGCTCCGGCCCGGCGGAGACCGAACGGAAACGGGAGCAGATCATGGCCCCCATCCTGGACATCACCGAAAATCTCCAGGGGGTGGCCACCTTTGACGATGGCACCTCACTGCTGGACGGCAAGGGCCGGGTGATCCTGGACAAGGATGGCAAGTCCGACCTGGACTGGTACATGCCCTCTGAGATCCCCGTCCCGGCGGACTGGGCCAAAAACGCGCCCCCGGAGGCCATGGAGCGGCGGAATCAGTCCATGGCCCTGCTGCGGGACAAGCATATCTATGTCACCCCCTGGCTCCCCCTCCTGGACGAGAGCGCAGAGGCCCCAGGCCGTACAGCGGAGGAGGTCTGCGGCCGGGCGGCGGCCCTGCTGATCGTGTCCCTCTATTCCGAGTGCCGGCTGGGGGAGCACATGTCCTTTGAGGAGGCCCGGGAGTTCGTGGCCCCCATCCTCGAGAGCTATGGGGCAGAGCCCTTCTTCTCCCCCAAGGAGAAGGCCTATCTGAACGACCCCGGCTCCACCGAACAGACACAGATCCAGTACGCATGGCAGTATGAGGATCTGTGGGTGATGGAGTGGGCCCTGGGCCTCACCGACGACCTCTTCTGGCCCGTCCGCATCTGTGATGTGCCTGAGTCCGCCCGGATCATGCGGGAGCGCCCCACCATGGAGGCGCTGCTGGCGGCGGCTGAGCTGCGCCCCCGGAGGGAGCTGCTGGAGCAGGCCGACCTGATCTACCGCCTCCACTGGGCCTGTGTAGACGCCCGGGTGATGGATATGCCCGCCCCCCAGGGGCTGGAGCCCGGCGTGGTGATGGAGCGCCACCGGGCCCTGTTCTGGCTGGCCGGCATGGACGAGCTGTGCGGCTGGGACGACGTGGATCTGTCTACTTGAGCGCCGCACTGGCCCTTGGAACGAATCGAAGGGGCAGGTCCCAAAGGACCTGCCCCTTTTGTCCTGTCCGAAGGTCAGGCGCCGTCCGCTGGGACGGGCCTGCGGCCTCGATCCTCCTTTCCGATCAGGCACACCGCATGGGCCGCCATGCCCTCTCCGGACCCGGTGAAGCCCAGCCCCTCCTCAGTGGTGGCCTTCACATTGACCTGAGAGGGATCGATCCCCATCGCCCGGGCGAGGCCATCCCTCATTTGGGGGATATAGGGGGCCAGCTTGGGCCGCTGGGCCAGGACGGTGGCGTCCACATTGCCCACGGAGAAGCCCCGCTCCTCCAGCAGCTCCACCACATGGGCCAGCATCCCCAGACTGTCCGCCCCGGCGTAGGCGGGATCCGTGTCAGGGAAGTGTCCGCCGATATCTCCCAAGCCTGCCGCCCCCAGGAGGGCGTCTATGACGGCGTGGACGAGGACGTCGGCGTCGGAGTGGCCCAGCAGGCCCTTCTCCCAGGGGATCTCCGCTCCGCCCAAGATCAGCTCCCTGCCTTCCACCAGCCGGTGGACGTCATAACCATGGCCGATCCGCATCTCTCTCACAGCAGCCCCTCCCCTCTGGCTCTGAGGATCGCTTCCCCCACCGCCAGGTCCAGGGGGGTGGTGATCTTGATGTTCTCCTGGCTCCCCCGGGTGAGGGTGACGGGCATCCCCAGCCGCTCCACCGCACCGCAGTCGTCGGTGAGGCCCTCTCCATCGTCGATGGCCTTCTGTATGGCTCCGCGGATCAGCCCCGCCTCGAAGACCTGAGGGGTCTGGACCGCCCACAGCTGGGACCGGTCCACCGTCTCCACCGTCCGCCCCCCCTCCGCCCACTTGACCGTGTCAGTGACCGGGATGGCCGGGGCGGCGGCGGAGGACAGCCGGGCGGCCTCCACCACCCCCTGGATCACCTCCTGGGACACCAGGGGCCGGGCCCCGTCGTGGATCGCGATGAGCTCCGCCTCTGGGTCCGCCTCTCTCAGGCCAGCCTGGACCGATCCGATCCGCTCCGCTCCGCCTACGACCACCTTGGTCACCTTGCGGAACGCGAAGTCCTTACAGATCCGGCTCACCTCCACCAGCAGGTCCTCCCGGGTGACCACCACGATCTCGTCGATGGCGGGGCAGTCCTGGAATGCGTAGAGGGTATGGACCAGCACGGGCAGTTCCCCCAGGGGGGCCAGCACCTTGTCGATGCCCTCCATCCGCCGGGCGGACCCCGCCGCCACGATCACCGCGGAACAGCCGGGGGCCTTCTCCGGTCTCCTTCGTTTGAACAGTGACAGCAGTCCTGCCATGCCTCTCACTCCTTTTCCGTCGATCTTTTCTTCCGCACCAGCTCCAAGACCTGGTCCGCTGGGAGGACAAAGCTCCCCGGCGACCCATCCTCGGCGCTGGTGGTCTTGAAATAGAGCAGGCCGTCCTCTCCGAACCGCTCCAGGTCGATGTCATCATAGATGTCGTAGTCCGGGTCCACCACATCTTGGACGTCCAGCCACACCTCCCAGTCCTGCTCCTCCAGGGGGGCGGAGAAGTCCAGCAGCAGCGTCCCGTTGGGACAGGCCCAGAAGCAGCCGGAGACGGCCAGCAGATCGGTCCTGGGATCGTATCGTGCTCCCGTCCAGATGAAGGTCTCCCATCCCTTCTCCCAGGACCGGTCCGGAAAGTAGTGTACGGTCTGTTTCGTCTCGACCTCCAGCACACTGTATCCGTACAGGTCCTCCCGGAAGACCAGGTAGTGCTTTCCGTTGGCATGGGAGATCAGATCGGCAAATTCGCCATCATCGTTGAGGTCATCCCAGGTGTACACCGTCCCGCCCTGGCTGTCCAGCAGACTGTGCCGGGAGAGGCGGGGGGCCGCGGCCATGGTCCTGTAACAGTCGGAGCGGAGGGAATACCCTCCGGTCAGCTTTTTCTCTTTCCGGGGCCCCGGTCCACGGTGATCCTCACAGAAAAACATGTCGAACTCCCGGCGGTATGCCTGATACTCCGGGGCATGGTAGACGTTCATCGCTCCTCCTCAGGTCTGCTGGTGGTGCATGGAGATCACTTGGCAGTCAGGGCAGATCTCGATGTACAGGGTGCCCTCCATAAAGTCCAGCGCTCCCCACTTGACCTGGGCCAGATACTTCATGGTCCTGCCGCAGTCGGGGCAGGGGTAATACTGGGCGTCCTGGATCCAGAAGGGGAACCCGCCCACGGTACAGGTGTCGTCAAACTCCGCCCCATAGAACAGGGGGACGGGCTCCGTTCCCAGGACATAGGGGTTGTTGGCGTACTCCTCCATGCCCCAGTCGCTGCCGTCCTCCTCCCCCTCTCCGTAGGAGTAGGGGAATACCGCTTCACTTCCACCGTCCAGGGTAAAACGGGACCAGGCCGGCTCCTCCCAGGGGACGCAGTTGGGACAGCAGGTGGCGGTGATCACGCCGTCCAGCCCCAAAAACCCCAGCCGCGCATCCCGGCCGTCCAGGGTCAGGATGTCCACCACCCTCCCCTTGCAGTGGGGACAGCGGTCCTCTCGGGGGCGGAAGACCTGGGCGGCCTTGTCTCTGCTCCGGTCCCCTTTGATCAGGGGGTAGCAGGTGTCAAAGTTGAGCTGCCTCCGGTTTCCCGCCTTGTCGAAGGTCCAGCCGCCGGTCTGGGCGTAGACCGAGGGGTCCACATACAGCTTTTTCCGCCAGGGGCGGGGCCGTTCCTCCAGCTCCCGGAAGACCTCCAAAACCCGACTGTCCCCCTGCATGGCCAGACAGCACAGCAGATGGCCGGCTATATTTGCGTCCTTTGTCTCCAGCAGAGCCTGAATCAGTCCGTCCCGCACGTCCTTCGGGGCGCGGTAATACAGCTCCGCCGGATCATAGATCTCCGCCTTCAGGGCGGCCCTGGCCAGCTCCGGGGAGCAGATCCCATGACAGTGCAGCAGATTCAAAAAATCCCCGTCCCAAGAGTTCTCCTCCAGCCGTTCCACATGCTGGATCAGACCGTTCAGCTTCTCCTGGATCTGTTCCGGCGTCCAGGCCATCACCTCCCGGCGCTCCTGCTCCGCCTTGCAGCTCCAGCACAGGCCCTTATAGCGCAGCTCCCGGCCGCATTTCGGACAGCGGTACATCTCGCCCATCCTCTTCGCTCCCTTTTCCGATATATAAAATACGGCGGCCTTTTCATTCCTCCTTGGAACAAAAAAGCCGCCCTGTTCCTCTTACGACCCTCATGCCAGCGCGATGTTCAGCTCCTCCTCCGCCGACTCGTAGCTGACGCTCTTGGACAGCACGATCTCGGAGATGAGGATCTGCTTGGCAGAGTGGAGCATCTTCCGCTCCCCTGTGGACAGGCCCCGGTCCTGATCTCGGATGGTCAGGCCCTTGATCACCCGGGCCACCTCGAAGAGGTCGCCGCTCTTCATCCGTTCCATATTCTCCCGGTAGCGGTGGTTCCAGTTCGCCGTCATCTCCACTTGGATCTCGGGGATGGCGGCCAGCACACGGTCGGCCTGCTCCTCATCGACCACAGGGCGCACACCGATCTCCTCACAGTTCTCCGTGGGGACCATCACCACCATCGACCGGTTGGGCAGCTCCAGGATATAGTAATCCCGCAGCACGCCGCCCACCAACTTCTGGACGATGCTGTCCACCACGCCCGCCCCATACATGGGGTGGACCACCTTATCCCCGATCTGGTACACTGCTTACCTCACTTTCTCTCATCCGATCTCGGACTTTTCCTGTCGTATCCCTTTCATACCAGCTTTATCATAGCATTTTTCTTCCACTTTTGCAAGAGAAAAAGTGTGGTCTTCAAAAATTTTCTCCTGATTTTTCCAGATCTGCTCCGTCCCGGACAAAAAAATGGGCCCGGCCGTCCCCGGCCGGGGCCTATTTTGTCGGATCTGCTCCTCCGCGCGGGCCCTATGCCCGCGCGGTCATGGATATAGATGCTTACGAATCACTGCTCCGCGTCCAGGTAGGCGTCAAAAATGTAAGTCCTGCCCTCTTGACTATAATCTACCTCCGTCATTACGAAGGTGAGCTGAGTTGTCTTAAACAGAGGAATTGTGGCGGTCTGGGCCACCTGGCTGCCGGTGACATCCTTCTCAAACAGCACAGCGCCGTCATCGCCCAGAACCTGAAGAGTCGCGTTATTGACAGCATAGTAACTGAAGGTCAACGTGTCATGCTTTCCTGCCAAGTTGAAAGAAATAGAAGAGGTGGACTCGCTGGTGTAATTGATACCTTTCCAAATCGGAGGAGCGCAAACGAACTGCTCAAAAAAAGTGTTGCAGGATCTCAGGATCTATGCTATCCTAGACGGCAGACAGGTATACCTTCCCAGTTTGGAAAGGTATACCTTTTCAGATCTCAAAGCACGAAACGCTGGAACGGCCGCCCGATGGGCGGCCGTTCCGCACAGACGGTGAAAGGCCCGGCCGCTATGCGGCCGGGCCTGTTCGCTCTCGATCACTCTTCCTCGGCAGGAGCTCCCTCTTCGGGCTCCTCCTCATAGGCAGGCTCCTCCAGCAGGGCACGGATGGACAGGGAGATCTTCTTGTTCTCCATATCCACATCGGTGATCCTCACGTCCACCTTGTCCCCTTCGGCCACCACGTCGCCGGGCTTCTCCACCCGGTGATCGGCCAGCTGGGAGATGTGGATCAGACCGTCCACACCAGGGACCACCTCGGCGAAAGCGCCGAAGGTCATCAGCTTGACGATCCGCACATTGGCGGTGTCGCCCACCTGATAGGTGGTGGTGAACACGGTCCAGGGATCCTGGCTGTGGTCCTTCATCCCCAGAGAGATCTTCTTCTTCTCCTTGTCGGCAGAGATGACGTACACGTCCACGGTGTCGCCCACCTTGACCACCTCAGAGGGGTGCTTGATGCGGCTCCAGGACAGCTCAGAGATGTGGACCATGCCGTCCACGCCGCCGATATCCACGAAAGCGCCGTAAGAAGTCAGGGACTTCACGGTGCCGGTGTAGCGCTTGCCGTCCTCGATCTCGGCCCAGACCTTCTCGGCTGCGGCGGCCCGCTCGGCACGGGTGACCTTGCTGATGGAGCCCACCACCCGGCGGCGGGCGCGGTTGACCTCCGTGATGACCAGACGGACCTTCTGCTTGAGCAGCTCGCTCATCGGAGTCTCCCGGGGCAGGCCGGTCTGAGAGGCGGGGACGAACACCCGCACGCCCTTGACAGAGACGACCACGCCGCCCTTGTTGTCCTCGGTGACGAAGCCCTCCACCACGGTCTCATCCTCCCGGGCGGCCTCGATCTCCTCCCAGCCCTTGTTGATGTCCAGGCGGCGCTTGGACAGCTTGACCAGACAGTCACGATCGCTGACCTGCATGACGATGGACTCGATCTCGTCGCCCACCTTCACGATGTCCTCCACCTTGACGGTGGGGTCGTCGCTCAGCTCGGTGAGAGCGATGTAGCCGGGGTACTTGATGCCCAGCTCCACCTGGACCTCGGTGGGCGTGATCGCCACAACGGTGCCCGTGACCTTATCCCCATTATTTAAAGTCTTGATCGATTCCTCCAGCATCTCCGCAAAGGATTTTTCGATCTCCATGATCTCGTCGCTCATTTTATTATAGACCTCCTTTATTATCCACGCAGGCGTTGAGGCGCCCGCCGTGATGCCGACCATATCCACTTGAGGCAGCCGGGCCGGATCGATATCCTCCGCCCGCTCGATGAGCAGGACGCAGGGACAGGACTCCCGGCAGATCTCCGCCAGCCGCCTGGTATTGGAGCTCTGCCTGTCGCCGATCACCACCATCAGACCGCATCGCGCGGCCAGCTGGCGAGCCTCTTCCTGGCGTTTGGACGTCGCTCCGCATATTGTATCAAAAAATTCCGCGTTTGTACATAGTTTTTTTGCCCTTTCCACGCAATCTTCCCAAATTTTCTTGGTGGAAGTAGTTTGTGATACAAAACTCAGCGGGAGATCCGTTCGATTCTTCCCCTTTTCCAGCCATTTTTCCAGATCTTTTGCCCCAGAGACCACTACCGGAGCTCTGCACCACCCGGCGATGGCCAGCACCTCCGGATGGTCCGGCGTGCCCACGATCACCGGCTGGCGGCCCCGCTCCTCCGCCTGGGCCACGATCTCGTGGATGTGGGTGACGTTGGGACAGGTGGCATCGAAGACCTGGATCCCCCTGCGGACGAAGCCCTCGTGGACCGCCCGGCTCTCCCCGTGGGATCGGACGATCACTGCGCACCCGCTGGGGACCTCCTCCGGCCGGTCCACCGAGCAGAGGCCCTGCTCTGCCAGCCGGCGGATCACGTCCTGGTTGTGGATGATGGGCCCCAGCATGACGCAGGGGCCTCCCTGGGCCGCCTTCTCCTCTGCCAGCTCTACCGCCCGGCGCACGCCATAGCAGAATCCGGCGGACTTTGCCAGCTCGACCCTCATCCCGCGCCCTCCTCCAGAGCCCGCACCCGGTCCATCAGATCTCGGGCGATGACTTGGAGCTCCTCGGCGGTGGGCTTGCGCCCGGCGTACTTTGGATAATAGGGTTCCCCGATCACCACGGTATTACGCCGGAAGAGCTTCTTTTTGCTCTGGATATACACCGGCAGCAGGGGGGCTCCCGTCCGGGTGGCGAAGAGGGCCGCCCCAGCCTTGGCCTGGATGTCCTCCCCCTCGTGGACCCGGGTCCCCTCGGGGAACATGAGCAGCTTGTCGCCCTCCTTCAGGAAGCGCAGGGAGGTCTTCACCGCCTTCATGTCGGCGGCCCCCCGGTCCACCCCGAACACGCCCGCTCTCCCCAGGATCCAGCCCACGAAGGGGACCCTCATGATCGACGCCTTGGCCATGGCCCGCATGGGCCACCTCCAGCCGAAGGCGTAGACCACATAGAAGGGGTCGCCGATGGTGGTGTGGTTGGGACAGATGATCGCCGGGCCCTCTGGGATATGCTCCCGGCCCACCGCCCGGATGGGACGGAACAGGTTGAAAAAGGGCCAGATCACTGCATAGAGGAAGTGGAACCAGACATCCATCCGCCTGCGCTGTCCCTCTGCGCTCTCCTTGGTCTGCGTCTCCTTGACGCTCGCTCCTTCCTTCACGGCTCGATCCTCTCCTTCACCAGGACCAGCAGCCGCTCCAGGCTCTGGTCCAGGTTTAAGTCAGTGGTGTCCAACAGGACGGCGTCTTCCGCCCGTTCCAGCGGGGAGGCGGTCCGGTGCTCGTCCTGCCAGTCCCGCGCTTCGATATCCCGAAGGATGGTCTGGAAGTCCGCCGCCTGGCCCCGCTCCTCCAGCTCCAGCAGACGCCGGCGGGCCCGGGCCTCCGGGGCGGCGGTGAGGAAGATCTTCACGTCTGCACCGGGGAGCACCACTGTGCCGATGTCCCGGCCGTCCATGACCACGTCCTGCTCCCGGGCCAGCTTCCTCTGCAGATCCAGCAGGAAGGTGCGCACCGCCGGGATCGACGCCGCCTTGGAGGCCGCTCCCGATACCTGGTGCTCCCGGATGGCCCCGCTCACGTCCTCCCCGGCCAGATACATCCGCTGGGCTCCGTCCAGACCGTAGTCCAGCCGGATGTCCAGCCCCTCCAGCAGAGGGATCACCTGACCCTCGTCGGCGGGGTCCGCCCCCGCCCGCAGGACCGCCAGGGCCACTGTGCGGTAGACCGCCCCGGTGTCCACATACAAAAAGCCCAGCCGTTCCGCCAGCCTCCGGGCCAGGGTGCTCTTCCCTGCTCCGGCGGGGCCGTCGATGGCGATGCTCCTGAAACTCATTCTCCTTCTCCTCTCTGCTCTCTGCCCAGGAGATAGTCTGTCGTCACGCCGAAGAAATCAGCGAAGAAGTTCAGCACCTCTAGGGGCACGCCCACCTCACCGTACTCATAACGCTGATACTGACGCAATCTGAGCCCCATGGCGTCGGCCATTTCCCGCTGTTTCAGTCCCTTTGCTTCCCGCAGGGATCTCAACCGCTTTCCAAAGTCTTCCAATAAACTTTTATCCATAAAAATCCCTCATAGCTCTTGACACGTCGTATTCAGACGTATATAATTACGTCATTATCAGACATAAGGAGGAAGCATCATGACAGACTTCATGCGCTGGATGTACGACCATTATATCAGGCCCAATATCGAAAGCCAACCCATAGATGAAGGCGAAGCCTTGCAGATCGACCTGCTAAACAATGTGCTCAATCCTCAGATGCGAAAAACCCTTCAGGAAGTCCTGGCCATTTACGCCATACAGAGCTTCCGCCTGGGGGTGCGCACAAGGATCGCCTTGAACGAAGACCTGCGCTAAGGGACGAGATACTTGGGCTCCACGTGCTCACACAGCCACACGCCGTTCTCTGAACGGTAGAAGGCGACGCCCTCCCGGGCCATGGCCTCCGCGTCGATGGTGATGACCACCGGGATCCCGTGGCGCTTGCCCACCGCCATCGCCGTCTCAAGATCCCCGGAGAGGTGGACATACTGCCGGCCCATCTTCCGGATGCCCTCCCTGTGGATCGACGGCAAAGATCGGGTGGCCGTGCCGTGGTAGAGGTATCGGGGCGGCTCTCTTCGTTCCAGCTCCAC
Source organism: bacterium 1xD42-67 (assembly GCA_003612335.1). Taxonomy (GTDB): domain Bacteria; phylum Bacillota; class Clostridia; order Oscillospirales; family Oscillospiraceae; genus Lawsonibacter. The sequence continues at coordinate 67,268 of RAYO01000019.1, read as the reverse complement.
ATCCACCCGGACGGAGTGGCCCTGGTTGGCCCGGATCTTGGTGTGGTCCTCATTGAAGGCGTACCGCTGCTTGTTGTTCTCCCGGACGATCCGCTCCAGGGCGGCTCTGTCGATCTTCCGCCCGGTGCGGCCCACTCCGGCCAGCAGCTCATCCACATCCGCCCAGCCGTGTTCGTCCAGCACGATCCCCGCCGCGCTGGGGTCGTGGCGCAGGACCAGGCTCAAGAACCGGCCCAATCTGATATCTGAGTTGCTCTGTTCCATTCGAATCTTCTCGATCCTCCCATCATAACAGTCAAAGTTCTTTTGGTCCTTTTCTTTCAAGAAAAGGACGCCCGTCCGGCGAGGACATATCCTGCCGCCCCCTCTCCCGCCGCCCGGCCGGTGGCCCAGGCGATCTGGAGGTTGAACCCGCCGGTGTAGGCGTCCACGTCCAGCATCTCCCCGGCGAAGAACAGGCCGGGGACCTTTTTGCTCATCATCGTTTTAGGGTCCACCTCGGAGACCTTCACCCCTCCGGAGGTGACGATCGCCTCATCGATGGGCCGGGGACCGGACACCGCCACCGTGAAGTTTTTGAACAGCTCCAGTAGCCGGCGGCGCTCCCCCTTGGTCAAGTCGTGGGCCTTTTTATCCCCCGGGATATCCGCCCGGTCCAGCAGGACGGGCACCAGCAGCCGGGGGGCCAGCGCCCCCAGCAGGTTATCCATGTCCTTGTTGGCCCCGGCGGTGAGCTCCCGCACCAGGCGGGCGTCCAGGGTGGCCTCGTCCAGGGCGGGCTTTAAGTCGATGGCACAGGTGTACTGGTCCTTCTCGAAGTCCCGCATGTGGGCGCTGGCCGACAGCACCAGGGGCCCGGACAGACCGAAATGGGTGAACAGCAGCTCCCCCTGCTCCTGGTAGACCACCTTTTTCTTCCGGTTTTTCACTGTCAGCGCCACATTTTTCAGGGCCAGGCCCTGCATCTGGGCACAGAAGGGGTCGGGGGACTCCAGAGGCACCAGGGACGGTTTTATGTCTACCAGGGTATGGCCCAGCTCCTCCGCCATCCACAGGCCGTCTCCGGTGGAGCCGGTGGCGGAGTAGGACACTCCGCCGGTTGCCAGAATCACAGCCTTGCAGGGCTCTCCCCATCCCCATTTGTCCCTGGCTGTACCAATTTCCACACCGGATACCACTCCGTCCTTCAAGGACACACTGGACACGCGCTGCCAGGTAGTCAGGGTCACGTTCAGCCGCTTCAACTCGAAAAACAGGGCGTCGATGACGTCGATGGACTTGTCGGAAGCGGGAAAGACCCGGTCGCCCCGCTCCACCTTTAAGGGCACGCCCAGGGACTCAAAAAACTCCTCCACCCAGGCTGGGGGCGTATGCTCCAGGGCGCTGTACAGGAACTTTCCGTTCCGGGGCACGTTGGCCCGGACCTCCTCGGGGGAACAGTGGTTGGTCACGTTGCACCGGCCCTTGCCGGTGATGTACAGCTTGCGGCCCACCTTCTGGTTGCGCTCGATCAGCGTCACGGCGGCCCCCTGCCGGGCGGCGGCAATGGCCGCCATCATACCGGCGGCCCCGCCCCCCACCACGACGATATCGGGCCAGTTCATTCGGGCACCTTCTCATAGACGCTGTACTCCTCCCAGATCTGCTCCAGGGTGTGGAAGGTCCGGGACAGGTCGTCTCCCTTCCGCCGGCTCACCGCCACCAGCAGGGCGTTGACCAGGGACAGGGGGGCCACTAGGGAATCCACGAAGGAGGCCATATCGCTGCGGGCCATCAGGGCATATTGAGAGATGGGGGCCAGGGGGGATGCCTCACTGTCGGTGATCGCGATGGTGGTGGCCCCCCGGTCCCGGGCGAAGCTCATAGCCTGGACGGTGCGGCTGGAGTACCGGGGGAAGCTGACCCCGATCACCACGTCCCCCTCCCCCACCCGGAGCAGGCTCTCAAAGACCTCACTGGCGGTGTTGGCCGACACAAGCACCACATTCTCAAAGATCAGGTTGCAGTAAAAATGCAGGAAGGCGGCGATGGCCGCAGAGGAGCGCACCCCGATGATATAGATCTTCTTAGCGGAGACGATCGCGGCCACCGTCCGGTCGAAGCTCTCCCGGTCCAGCTCCTCCAGAGTGACCCGGAGCTTCTCCATATCCGACTGGATCACCATCGACAGCAGATCCTGGTCCCCCAGCCGGTCGTTGGTCACCTCGATCCGCTGGATGGTGGTCAGCCGGTTGCGGATCATCTTCTGGAGGGAGCGCTGCATATCTGGGTAACCGTCGTAGCCCAGCTCAGAGGCGAAGCGGACCACGGTGGATTCGCTCACCCCCACCCGCTTGCCTAGGCGGCTGGCCGTCATGAAAGCGGCCTTATCATAGGATTCCAGGATGAAGCCGGCGATCTTCTTCTGTCCCTTGGAAAATGTGTCCATGTTCTCTCGGATGATAGTCAGGATATCACGGTTCATGCTCTCTCACGCTCCCTGTTCCAAATCGATACGCTCTATCATACTCGTTTTCCGGAAAAAAATCAAGAGATCTTTGCAGGACTTTGAACTTTTCCTGCAAAGATCTCTACCGATCGCTGAGCGGCCTGGTGAGGGCCAGCACCTCCGTCTGCGTCAGGAGCCGCCATTGGCCCGGCTCCAGGGCCCGGTCCAGGGCCAGTCCCCCCTCCCGGATCCGCTTCAGGCGCAGCACCTCCAGCCCCGCCAGAGCACACATCCGCCGCACCTGCCGGTTCTTCCCCTGCCGGATGGTGACCGACAGCTGATGGACCCCTCCGCTGTCCCTCCCCCGGCGCACCTGGGCGGGAGCCAGCGCCTCCCCGTCCAGGACCATGGGGGCGGACAGGATGGGCAGGGCCTTCCGCAGGTCCCCCATCACCCATACCAGATATTCCTTCTCCACCTCATGGCTGGGGTGGAGGAGCTGGTGGGTGAGGGCGCCGTCGTCAGTGAAGAGGAGCATCCCCTCGGAATCCATATCCAGCCGCCCCACTGGCCACACCCGGACGCCGCAGCCAGCCACCAGGTCGGAGACGGTCCTGCGCCCCTTCTCATCGGACAGGGTGGTCACATACCCCCGGGGCTTGTTCAGCATCAGATAGGTCCGCCCGCCGCCGGGGACGAGGGGCCTGCCGTCCACCAGGACGGTGTCCCGGTCCAGATCCGCCCGGTCCCCCAGGCGGGCCTTCTCTCCGTTCACCGTCACCCGCCCTGCGGCGATCCACCCCTCCGCCGCCCGCCGGGAGGCCAGCCCGCAGGCGGAGATCAGTTTTTGCAGACGTTCCTCCATGGAACGGCCTCCTCTCTTTCGTCCTTCACAGGATAGGGCCTCCCTTCACGAAGGGGCCTTCTACGCTACAGACCAGCGATCCGCTCCCAAATGCCGCCCAGCCAGCCGGAGGGCTCCGCCAGATCCAGCGGGACCTCCCCGCCAGTCACCAGGGACACTCGGGCCAGCTCCTTCGTGCCGATACGGTATACGATCTCTCCCACCTGGGCCCCCGCCTCTACCGGGGCGGTGAGGGCGGTCTCTGTCAGCTCCCAGACCGTGTCCACCCGCTCGCCGGGGGCCAGGGCAGCGGTGAGGTCCTCCCCCGCCGCCACAGGGCAGACAGGGAGCAGCCCCCCGGACACAGGCAGCTGGCCCGCCCGCTCCCCCTCCCGGGCCAGGGCTCGGGCCTCATAGCCGGAAAAGCCCCAGTCGAAGAGGGCGGCGTGGTCCGCCCAGTCGCTGGGCGCATCCAGGGTGACGCAGATCAGTGTCATCCCGTCCCGTCGGGCGGCGGACACCAGAGTCCGGCCCGCATGCTGGGTATAGCCCGTCTTCAGACCGATACAGCCCTCATACCGCCACAGCAGCTTATTGTGGTTGGTGAAGGTCCGGGTCCCCAGCGTGACGGACCGGGTGGACACGATCTTGGCCAGCGCCTCATCCTCCAGACAGGCCCGAGCCAGGAGGGCCATATCGTAGGCGGTGGAGCGGTGCCCCTCGGCATCCAGACCGTTGGGGTTGACGAAGGAGGTGTCTGCCATGCCCAACTCCTGGGCCTTAGCGTTCATCCGGGCCACGAACTCCTCCACCGTCCCTCCGCAATGGCCGGCGATGGCCAGGGCGGCGTCGTTCCCCGAGCGGAGGAGGAGCCCATAGAGCAGGGCCTCCAGAGAGATCTCCTCTCCGGGACGCAGATAGATAGAGGAGCCCTCGATCCCCGTCCACGCCCGCTGGATCGTGACCACCTCATCCAGATCGTGCCCTGACTCCAGGGCCGTCAGAGCGGTCATCAGCTTGGTGGTGCTGGCGATCAGCCGGGGGGCGTGGGCATCCTTTTCATAGAGCACCCGTCCGCTGGCCCCGTCCATCAGCACGGCGCTGGCCGCAGAGACCTTGGGCGGGACGGCCCCCTCCGCTCTCGCCCCGGAGAGACCGCTCCACACCATCCCTCCAGCCAGTATCAGGGAAAAGAGCCGCTTCAACACTCGCCACCTTCTTTCCAGTCGATGACTTTAGTATGGAACGGCCCTTCTCCCTTTTTCCCAGGAAATTTTATGTTTTTTCCGCCGCAGAGGCGGCTGTCAGCCGCCCCCGATCCCGGTCCGTCATTCGGCGAAGTCCTCTTCAGCCTCTTTCTTGGCCTTCTTCTCCTGCTGGCTCTGGATGAAACCGGTGACCTTGTCCACCACCTCGGGCACCGTCTCGATCACCCGGTCCACTGTCGTCGCCGGAGGCGGGGCCACAGGGAGGAGCTTCACGCTGCCGTCCTCCCGGACTACCAGGAAGGCCACCGGCTCCAGCTTGGCGCTGGCGGCGCTGCCGCCGCCGAAGCTCTCCTTTGGGGCTCCGGCCTTGGTGGTGAACTCAGTACCGCCCCCGCCCACGCCGAAGGACATCTTGGACACAGGGATCAGGGTGATCCCTTCCGCCTGGATGGGAGTGCCGATGATGGTGTTGGCGTCCGCCATGGTCTTGACATGCTCCATCGTGGTGCGCATCAGCTCGCTGAGGGGATTCTTCTTCTCCTGTTCCATCGGTCATGCCGCCTTTCTCTGCTGTCGTTTCGATCTCAGCCGCTTCCGCGCGGCAAGTGCTCCAAACAGGGCCTTCCAGCCCGCCCGCAGGCCGATCCAGACCACCGTCCCGATCTTGATGGACAGGGCCGCCGCCCCATACACCGTCGTCCCCGGGGCATCGAAGTCGATCTTCACCCGGACCCGGCCGTCCTTCACCGGGAAGGCGGCGGTGAGGGGATACCACAGCGCCCCCAAGGCCGCGCTGGCTCGACCGAAGACCATAGCCGCGTCCGCCGGGTCCGGCCCGCCTGCGGTGAGCTCCAGCTCCAGATCGTCGATCCGGATCCCCCGCACCACCCCGCCCGCCGCCTCCAGGGCCACGGGGAGCAATGCTTTGGCGTACTCCAGCACCCCGCCGATCTTCTCCGGCAGCGGGACGGGGGGCTCCTCTTTCTTGGGCTTTTTAGGGTTTTGGGGCTTCTTCGGCTTCTTTTCCTTTTTTGGCTTCTTCAGCCCGCTCTCCTCGGGGCCCATGGAGAGGATCTTGATTCGGAAACTCCCCAGCCGCGCCCAGAGGAAAAAGCCGCCGCTGTTGAACTCCGCCTGGCCGCCTATCCGGACCTGTCCGATCAGGAACAGGACCAGGACCACCGCGGCCAGGATATACAGGGCCCTCATGTCCCCTCCGCCGGGGGCTCCGGCGGCGTGGGCGGGGGCTCGGTCCCGCTCTCTTCCAGGGCCTCCGCCTCCCGGAGGCGGGCCAGGCTGGCCTCCAGCTCCAAAGTCATCTGACTGCCCTCCTGGGACTGGCTAGGCAGCTCAGGCAGTTCCTCCAGACCGGACAGCCCGAAGACGCGGAGGAAGTCCCTGGTGGTCTTGAACTGTATCGGCCGGCCGGGGACGGCCAGACGGCCCGCCTCCTCGATCAGCCCCCGCTCCAGAAGCAGCCCCATCGTATAGGAACTGTCCACCCCCCGGACCTGGTCCACATAGGCCCGGGTGACGGGCTGGTAGTAGGCGACGACCGCCAGCACCTCCAGCGCCGGCTGGGACAGACGGGCGGGCTTGCGCCCCTCCAGGGTCTTTCGGATATAGCCGGCGAACTCCGGGGCGGAGCACAGCTGATAGCTGGTGTCCAGCCGCAGCAGGCGGATCCCCCGGCGGTCGTAGCTGTACCGGTCCATCAGTCTCTGGGCCACTGCATCCAAAGTGGGCCGGTCCACCTCCAGGCCCAGGCACAGCCGCTCTACCGGCACCGGCTCCCCGGCAGCGAAGAGCACCCCCTCCAGGGCAGATTCCAGTTCTTTGATCTCCATGGCTCCACCTCCTGTCCCTGCGTTCCCCTTTGGGGGCCGTCAGCCGCAGACCGGCTGAGAGGGCCCTTCTCTCAAAAGGGCCGGTCAGCGATCCCTAACGATCCTCCGCTGTGATCTCCACCGCTCCCTCCCCCTGGATACAGGTGACGGTGCAGTCGGTCTCTGTCCCCGCCAGGAGCAGACGGCGGGCCTTGCACAGCTCCAGCACCGCCAGGAACGTGGCCACCACCTCAGACCGGCTGCGGCTGCCCTGGAAGAGGGCCCGGAACCGGGTGACCCCGAAGGTCACCAACCGCTTGACGATCTCTCCCGCCTTGTCGGCCACGGGATAGGGCTCCCGGCCCACGATCCCCTGGAAGGCAGACACCGAGGGGGGCAGCTTGTTGTCCGTCCGGCTGAGGACGGCGGTCATAGCCCGCACCAGGTCCCCCTTGTCATGGACATAGCGGTATGTCTTATCCGGCTGGACCGCTTCGGGCACCTTGGGCAGATAGTCCCGGCCGATCTGATAGCGGACGTCCAGGGCGGGGACCACCGCCTTGATCTTCAGATAGTTCTCATTGCGCTGGTGGGCCTCCAAAGTGGCGATGAGCTGTTCCATCTCACTCATCGCCTCCTCGTCGTGGATGGACAGCAGCATGCGGGTCTTGATATACACCAGATGAGAGGCCATCGTGACGAACCCGCTGGCCACCTCCAGGTCCAGGTCCCTGCGCGCCTCCATCCACTCCATATACTGGTCCAGGATGAGAGAGAGCTGGATGTCCTTGATCTCCATCTTGTTCTTGCTCAGCAGATGGAGGATCAGGTCCAGCGGGCCCACGAAGTCCTCCATATCCTCCGCTTTTGCTTTCACCACCCCTTCCAGGTGGTAGATGGGAGCCTCCAATGGCCCACCTCCCCATTTTCAGACTATCTTTCCTGCCATTATACCAGCTCATCCCAAAAAAGACAAGCCCGATCCCCAAAAGGCCCGCTCCTTTTCCAGCGGGACCTAGCCCCTCCATTCCACGATCTCCTGGAAGCTCTTCCGCAGCCGCGCCCCAGGCGACTCGCCGGGGAGGCCCAGGGCGACTGCCGCCACCAGCTCCCCCTCCCTGTCCAGCCAGCGGCTCAGCTCTGGATACGCGAAGAAGATATCGCAGATCCACAGGCTTCCGATCCCCTTGTCCTCAGCCGCCAGGAGCATGTTCTGTATGGCGGCCCCGATCGACTGGACATCGCAGATCTCGCTGACGCGCTCCTCCGGCGTCTGTCCGGCCAGGATGCTCTTCCCCAAAGCGTCGATCACCAGGAGGATCACCGGCGCCTCCGCCATCACTTCGGCTGTACGCTCCGCCCCGGCGATATGTTCTCTGCTCTGGGGCAGGAGCGCCTCTCCGCCCTTCTCCCGCCGGATCCCCCGGCGGAAGGCCTCCAGCATCTCCTCCTTTTCCCTGCCCTGGACCACGACGAACCTCCAGGGCTGTCTGTTCTTGGAGGAGGGGGCTCTCATCCCGCTTTGGATCACCTCCTCGATGTCCTCCCGTGAGATCGGGGCGTCCAAAAACCTCCGTATGCTCCGTCTGTCATAGATCGCAGGGATCATGTCTTTTCCCGCCTTTCGTCCTTCTGTCCTCTCGCCCCGCTCTGAGGGCCATCCTCCGCCGGCTCCTCAGGCGCGCCATCCACGAAAAACGGCCGGCCCCATGGGCCGGCCGGCTCGATCCGCTCAGGCTACCGCCTGGAAGGAGGGCTCCGCCTTCTCCTGGACCTGTTCCACAGGGGGATCGGCCTTGGTAGTGGTGCGGGTGGTCCCGCCGGAGATGTACACGTCGCCGCACTCAGGACAGATGTCCGTGTGGAGGGTCACCGACTGACTGACCACCTTCCGGTCCTCCCGGAGGGCCCTGGCCTGCTCCCGGACCACGTGCTCCTGCTCATGGCCCCGGACCGCCGCAGCCGCCTGCTCTGGGGCGACATTGGTCGGGGTCTTGAAGGAGACGCCGGGGTCATCGGAACCGTCCTGATACTTCCGTTCCTTACAGGTCTGGCACTCCGCATCCTCCATCACCTCTTGGGGAGACTTGGCCTCCTCACCGGTCTCCAGCCCCTCCAGGTCTTGAACGGCCTCCAGACCGCCGGGCCCACGTCCTCTGCCCAGCAGCTTTTCCATGCCCTTGGACTGATCCCAGCCCACCAGCTCCCGCTCCAGGTCCTCCGCTTCGCCGTCCAGATACCGGATCCGGGCCCGCACCGCCATCTCGGCGGGGTCGGCCCCCTCCCGCAGGGCAGGGAAGGGGAACGCGCTCTCCTGCTCCTCCGGGACTGGCTGAGCCGTCCCCCGCCGGACCGCGGGCACGGCGCTCACCGGGGGCACCGGCGCCGTCTGGGCCCGGGAGACCGGGCTCACAGGCTCTGTGCTGAAGGGCCCCCTATCTCTGTTCCGATAGAAAGAATCATAGCCGCTGATGCTGCCATAGCTGCCGATCGCTCCGATGGCTGACATTGCGGACACCCCTTTCTCAATGATGTCACGAGATAATTATACCTTACCTTCCCCCATCGTGCAAGTGCTTTTCCAAAAAAAGCGGATCTGTCCCTCTCCGATCATAGGGACGTGCTGGACGGGAATAGGGTAAGGCGGAGGTGTTTGATATGCTGTCACCTATGATCTACCTGATGATGAACGGACTGTTCTTCACTCTGCGCCTGTCTGGAGGGGGCGGTTCCTTCCCCCGTCCGCTGAAAGCGGCAGAGGAGAAGCAATACCTGGAGCGCTGCGCCCAGGGAGACCTGGAGGCCAGGAACATCCTGGTGGAGCACAATCTGCGTCTGGTGGCGCACATCGTCAAAAAGTATTACGCCCAGACCGGAGACCAGGACGACCTGATCTCCATCGGCACGATCGGGCTCATCAAGGGGATCTCCACCTTCAAGGCTGACAAGAACGTCCGTCTGGCCACTTATGCCAGCCGATGCATCGAGAATGCAACCCTCACAGAGTGGCACGCGTTGGCAATCCGCTCCCAAAAGAAACATCGCGGTGGCACCCCCTGTTCCATCTGGCTCATGGACTGTATATGATGAGCCGCCGTCTTGGGAGTTGTATCCAAACAGCTCTGCTCTATGTTCACAGCTTCCGGCCGCTTCTGGCCCATACCTACACTGAGACAGAACGCATGATCCAGACAGACCCGGAGGCCCTGACTACAACAGCGGACAAGCTGCGGTATTGCCGCCACGCGCGGGGGTTGGAGCAGCAGGAGGTGGCCGCCTATGTCACCTTACATAGAGGCACATATGCTGGCTATGAGACATCAGGGACTAGGGACTATTACCCATTGGACAAGCTGTCCTCCCTGGCGAAGCTGTTCGAGGTCCCATTGGACTATCTTTTGGATGACTACAACAGGTTTCTCTATGAGGGACAGGGATGGCAGGTCCGGGCGCTCCGGGAGCGCATGGGGCTTTCACGGCGGGAATTTGCGGACCAATTCGGCGTATGGACCACTACTGTCCGGGACTGGGAGACGGATTCTGTGCGCATGACCAGGCAGACATGGGAGAAGCTGTTCAGATCATAAGGGCTTAGCCTCCCTGGCGGCTTGCTTTTCTGCTTGTTGTTGAAAAGTTCATGAATTTGTGGTAAAATCAAAATAAATTATGAAACAGGGGGACAGGGAATGATTCTATATCACGGAAGTAAAATGATCGTTGAATCGCCTGAGATCCGTATTCAGAAGTATAACAAGGATTTTTACTTTGGTTTTTATTGCACACTGTTCCCGGAACAAGCAGTCCGGTGGGCTGTTCGGTTTGATGGTGTGGGATATTTAAGCGAGTATCTATATACACCTGATGATTGTTTGAAAGTGAAGCGGTTCCCGGAGATGTCAGAGGAATGGCTGGACTTCATCGTATCCTGCCGCTTGGGACATTCACACGAATACGATATTGTGGAAGGCCCAATGGCGAATGATACGATATTCAACTACGTTCAGAACTTTGTAGATGGAAAAATCAGCCGGGAAGCTTTCTGGGAGCTTGCAAAGTTCAAAAAGCCTACTCATCAGATCAGTTTCCATACAGCCAGAGCCTTGACCACGCTGTCGTTTATGAAGGGAAGTGAAGTCCGGAATGAAGAATAACAGCGCATTGTTTTATGCTTGCAGCCTGATTGAATTTATCGGGCGGGAACGGAAAATGAAGCGTTCGGAACTGGTCCAAATTCTCGGGGAGAAAACCATCAGGCAAATTTACCGCTATGCGGACGTGTTCCACTGTGAACCGATTGCAAAGACAGCGGATGACTTTATCACAAATCTGAATATACCGGAGGGAACCTTTGACAACGTGGCATTCTGCCGCTATGAGGTGCCGGACTACTGGACCATCGGCGAGGTCTATGAGCGGTTGATCGAGGACATTTCCGGTGATGATGAAGCGCATATCGTGGCCCGATTGATGGAGGTCTATGCTTCATGGATCAGTGACGCCATTTCCAACTATAACACAGACTTTTATTACCAGTCGCGGGATTATATCTGCGAGTGCTATCGGGAAGGAAAAGTCTGCGCTTGAATTCAGGAATTGGGAAACAGAAAAGATGCACCGCGCCTGCGGTGCATCTTTTTATTGACTTTGGGCAAAAGCTTGGCAAAGTGCTTCGATCTCGGACCGTTTTGCAAGGACAGCAAGCCATTCTTCCGGGATATCCGCCATGCCGTATTGTATTCCGGCCAGCCCGCCGGCTACAGCGCCTACCGTATCGGTATCCTCCCCCAGGTTGACAGCTTCCAGCACACAGGCCCGGTAACTGTCTGTATGGAGCAGGCACCACAGCGTGGCCTCCAGGGTATGTACCACATAGCCGCTGCCGCGGATCTCTGATTTTGGAAGGGACCGGAGCACGTCCACATCCACCCGCTTGAAGGTGTCCAGATAGGGAGCGGTATCCGTCAGGGACGCGCACATCTCCTTGGCTGCTGTGATGCCATGCTGGATGTCCGCCGGACTGCTCCTGCCGCAGAGCAGTTCGTTCGCTATGGAGCAGTAGATGTCACAGGCGATCAGGCTGATTGGATGGGCATGTGTCAGGGCGGAGGCGTTGTGGATGATTTGAAAAGCCTCCGGTTTCCTGGGAAATTCCGGCCCCATGGTGCGGTGCAGATAGAGGGCCAACGGCAGAATGCGCATGAGGGAACCGTTGCCGTTGTCATAGGTCCCAGTGCCACCGCATTTCAACGGGGGAGTGCCTTTAGCGTATTTGGTCAGTGCCTGCCGGGTAGCGATGCCCATATCGAAAACATCGCCGTGGGCGGTCATGTATCCTTCCTCTGCCCAGCGGAGGAACCGAGCCATCATGTCGTCATAGCTGACGCTATGGGTCAGGCTCTCCAGCAGGCACAGCGCCATGGAGGAATCATCCGACCAGGTCCCGGCGGGCTGATGGTGAGTCCCGTAGGCCCGCATCCCCGTCACGGGGTCCTGTTCCAGCTCCTCCCGGGACTGAAACTCCACCGGCACACCCAGGGCGTCGCCCACCACAAGGCCAAGTATGGCGCTCTTTACGGTATGTTCAAATGTCATGTATTCACACTCCCTCATCCGTAATATAAGACAGGATTTCATCCTCTGTCACCGTCCGGTTCCTTCTGTCCTCACAGAGCTCGTAGATGTGATACCACAGGCCGCTCCCCCGTTCTTCGTCTCCGTTCACATACCGGCTGACCTGTTCCAGCAGCCGCTCTTCTTCCGAGAGCTGCCCGCGAAAGGAGGCCAGGCGGTAGAGCGGGGAAATATTCGGCGAGTGGTGGACCGGGAAAACGCGGCCATGCTTGACCGCCCCGGTGCTCCAGGTGCCATCATCATTGCGGTACAGAGCCTGAAGGCAACAGCAATCCCAATTATCTCCCACCTCCAATATGACAGCGCGGCTCACCGGCTCAGATGGACGGCAGTCTATGGTCACGAGATCCCCTGCATGAAAGGGAACAGGCAGGTTCAGATCGCAATTCGTTGAAAATTCAAGCCAATCCCGGGAAGAGTGAATATTGTGCGAGAAATAGCAGACCTCTCTGCCAAAAATCGTGTAATCGTAATCATTTTTCAATCTTCCAGTCCCATCCGGCGACCACTTCTCGACCTCGAACCAGGTCAGCTCTTTCTCATCGTCCTCCAGGTACCCAAGATATTCCCGGATACGTTCCCAGATGTGCTCCCATGCGAGATACGGCTCCAATGTCTTCTCCCTGAAAAATTGTTCATCCTCGTCATGGCAAAAATGTTTCAGGACAAAGAATTCCCCGGGCTTAGGCTGCATCTCCCGAATGGCCGCCTCTATACTGGCTGACTGACGGCGGAAATAGGCGGTATTTTTCCCGGAGGACAGCTGCAAAAAGATGTCCCGCTTTCGTTCCAGCGGAATGGCCGCATACGCGACCGCGTCCCGCAGTTTCGTCCTTGTCAGCGCGCACTCTGCCAGATAAGAGGCCATTTCAGCTGAGGGAAAAATCTCCCTCAGAATAGAATCGAGCTGCTCACACATAAAATTCTTCCATGGTGTCCAGGCACAGACAGCCCAGCCGTCCACCCTTGAACACACAGCCGCAGTCAATGTCGATCCAGGTCTCCCGCCGGAGGATCTTGTCCTTGCCGCCTAAAATACGGGTGGGCGTGTGGCCGAAAACCAGGAGCTTATCCGGGTAATACACCGCGTCCGGCTCCGGGCGTCCAAAGAGAAAGTTTTGCAGCTCGTAGGAATCCAGAGGCTTATCGGGCGCAAAATTTTCCAGCGCGGAATGGGTCAGCACAAAGGACCTGCCGCCCGCTTTCACCTCGGCGTAGAGCTCCATCTCCTGAAAATATTCCAGGATGTCCTCCCGCCCCTCCTGGGTCAGCTGCTTCAGGCCGCGGAGGGTAGGCCCGCCGCCGTTGGTGATCCACTCGCTGAGGGCGGCAAGCTGAGTCTCATCCAGGGCGGCGAGGCTCTGGTCGGTGACCTCGTCCATGAGCCAGGGGAGGCAAATGGCGGCAGTGAACTCATGGTTCCCCAAAAGCGGGAACACGTTGGGACGAGTGTTCATGTCCTGCAAGATTTTGATCCCATCCGGCCCCCGGTCGATCACATCCCCTAGCACATAGAGTGTGTCCCTTGGGGTGAACTCGATCAACGACAGCATCTCTTTGTACTTGTCAAAGCAACCGTGGATATCTGACATTGCGTAATACATCCTACCATCTCCTTGTCAGGAAGGCGCCTTATCCCAGCCGAATCAGACCGCCGTCCCGTGGCTCCGCCATGATCTCACTGACACCGTCCTCCATCTCCGACTCCACATAGGCATAGACCAGCCCGGAGCTCTTGATGTACTTCCGCTCGCTGCTCCAGTCTGACGATGCAGGGGATACGAACAGCAGGCTCCAGCATTCCCCGGCCATAGGGCTGTCTGCCCAGAGGACGTGGTAAACCAGGCAGTCATATTCCTGTTCAAACCGCTTGACCCGTTCGCTGATCTCATCGTCGGAGGGCTGGAGAAAAACCTGATCTCCGAGCTGCTGGGACAGGTTGACCGATCCGTCCCGCTCAAAATCCTGGATGGTCTGGGTATCCAGCTTCAAAAGCTCCATGCGGGAAATGGCCTCCCGCTTCATTTCTTCCAGGGATGCCTCTTTTTTGTAAATGGACATATTCACATTCCTCCTTATCTTTCTGACGATTCATAGCTTGCGGCTCTTTCTAAGATTTCCCGTTGGGCGTGTTCCACGTCTGTCTGCCGCACGAGGGTACAAGCGTCCATCTCCTCTTCCATTGCGTCCCGTTCTTCCGGGGAGAGGACGGATAAAACATGGTCCTGCACCGCGCCGCTGGCATATTTTAAGGCAAGCGCAAGAGCACGATCTCCAAAAGCATAATGATCATCATACGTATCCCGTAACAGCTTTTCGCACAGCGGGAGGGGCAGCGACCCAAGGGCGTCAAACTCCGGCAGGAAGGAAGTCTTTTTGACATCTCTCTCCCATTTCCGTATCTCCTGACGGATGGTTTTACGGACCTTTTCCCGGTGTTCCACACCGAAGTATCCCCCCACCACCGCAGGCAGCCGATCTCCCCATTGCTGGAAGCTCCCCCCGTCCTCATGTTCCTGGAGAAACTTCAAATATGCCAGAATTCCCTCGGCGATCACCATATTTTGCAGAAACAGCCCGCCGGTGTAATCTCCGGCAATCAGATACTGAGCGAACAATTCCTCAAGCAGCGGCTCATCCTCTGAGCCCATCCATTCGATGGCGTCGAGCAGGCAGGCTCGGAAAAAAGGGTTGGGGTCCTGCTCCGCCCGGTCGCCCCCAATGGCCAGCAGTCCGTTTTTGCGGGTATCCGTCCAGAAGTGAAGGATCTCGGTGATCGTCTCCAGGCAGGCGTCCTTTTCTTCATCTGTGCAGCGCAGGCGCTGGGACAGGTACTCCATATTTTTAATCAGCATTTTCGTCCCCCCCTCAAATTTGACAGTATGATACCATAAAAGTTCCAGTCGTTCAATTGTGCGGTATCCTGAATGTGGTGTACATTTTCCAGCGCATAAAAAACGGCCAGAGACAGTTCATAAAGCTTTCTCAAGTCACTATTGCGGGGCGGCATACCGCGCAGGCGGTCAGGCGGTGGAAGCTTTTCCAGAAACCGCTCCGTCTTTTGCCTGGGAGAGCCACCCAGCAGCATCGCGGTCAAACGGTCCAGCAGAAGGCAGGGCTTTGAAAATTCCCGCCCGCACCGCGAACAGGCGATTCGCAAAAACGGCAGGGTAAAGTCCCGGTCAAGGAACAAAAGCGGGCTGTCCAGAGCATCCAGTTCCCGGAGAGCTTCCTCCAAAGGGAGTGCCTGCTCCAGCGTTTGATTGGAAATGCCGGTCAGCCCTTCTACCCATGGACGGAGCGGACGGCGAGGGCGGACCAGGATTTCTCGTTCCTGTATGACATTGTAATTTTCCATGCAGGCCAGCCGCAGAGCGATGATGTCATCCTCTTGGCGGTCCAGACCACTGGTCTCCACGTCCAGCAGCCACCAGCGGTCCCGCCAGTGCACCGTCCCGGTCAGATTCAAGAGGGGACTTTCCACTGTGGTTTGTGTCAGCATTGCTCCGTCACCGGTCTTTTGTCAATATGATAAAGGTCCAGAATATCCACACCCCGCTCCATCCAGAAGTCCATGAATAGGCTCATGCGCAGACTCGCCCCGTTGCCCTTTCGGCGGGAGTAGAGCAGCAAATGCCGCACCCCGGCGGGACAGGCGTCCAGGTATTCCCCCAAATATTGCTGCATAGAGGGGTCCACAAAAAGCATATTCCGTCCGGGACGCTTTGCCAGCTTCTCAGCCGAATACGCCGCACAGACCGCCCGCCCGTCCTGGGCGGAGCAGCCCACCGACTGCGCCGCCTGGCGGAAGGTGAGCCAGCGCTCCCGGTCCGAGCGGGAGATGCAGAGGAAGATGGTCCCGTCATATTCCCGCATTTTGTCCGCCGCATACTGCTCGATCAGCTTCTCCCGCTGGCTGGGATCGTCCGCCGCCTGCGGAAGCTGTACATAGTCCCACATATCAACACCTCATTCCCGGTATCGTTGCCAGTCCGTAGGCGCTGGGGATATCGTAGTGCCACCGCCCCGGCTCGTCCTCAAATCCCCGCTCATACCAGACCTCGTAGCCCAACTGCTCCAGTTCCTTGAAATCCCGCTGACGGGTGCGGTCTGGGATGCCTGGAAATAGCGCCCGATACAGCTCCACCTTGTTCGTGCCATTCTCATAATCCTCCCAGCCCATCCGGCGCATGAGGATACACAGCCGCCGCAGCTTCTCCAGATATTTCTGCCGGGTTTTGTTCTTCTGCACTTCCATAGGAAACGGCTCCAGCGTCACGGGAACAAACGCCTGCCGTGCCTGGTCCCACCGTGTCTCCAGGACACCCGTCTGTTGAAGCAGGCGGATGTCCCGGAGGGCGGTGCGCTGGCTCACACCGAAATTCAGGGTGAATTCCTGGTAGGAGACCTCCTCGCAGTGGAGGAACAGGTGGTAGACCGAAAGGATGCGGCTGGTTTTGGTGATTTGCTGGTTCACGACGGGAGCTTCCCCTCCTTTTTCAGCTTATCTATGGCGTAAAAACCATCATAGCCGGACAGGTGGGCTATTTCCCCATCCCGCATTTCCGAAAAGCATCTCCAGCTGTCCTCGCCCCGCCCGTGCAGCCAATTCCTGCCATCAATGGCACTGGGCGTGCAGACCCCCACCGTTATGATCTCCGCGTCCTCAAAAAACTGTCCAGGCAGAGGACGCACCAGGACCTGTCCCAGGCCGAGGTTGCAGGTCTCGTCCACGAAGTCCTCTCCACGGATGGGCCGCAGTTCTACCAGGGTTTTGGCCCGCTTTCCCACCACTTGGTAGAAGGCGCAGGAGCTGCCGCACTCGTCGCGAAATGTTTCCTTAAAAATGCCGCCGATGTGGATGTTTTCGTTGGTTGGCCATTTTTTGCCCATGCTGTTCCTCCCATTCTGGCGTGTCTGCCTGTGTTGTGGGGCCAGTATAGCACACCGCCCTGATTGTTTCTGACAACCGTATTGTCGCATTATTAGCATAAGCATGACCGGCCTGTACCGGTCACACTTGTGCGCAAATTTCGTCCAGATCCAGGGGCTCTCCGTCCGTGAGGACCTTCACCCGGTCTTTCCAACGGGCAAACTCCGGGATGGAGGAGAACTCCTCCGCCCGCTCGGTGTGCATGGGGATAATGACCTTGGGATTGACCGTCTCGATCAGTTTTGCGATGGTCTCCACATAGGCGTGGCCGCTGGTGTGGAGATGAACGATCTTCCTGCTGCCGATGTAGCGCAGCAGATCTCTGTCCGCATGGTCAGGCTGCAAATAGCCGTCCCACATGGAGTAGATGAGCTGGCCACCCTGCTGGAAATAGGTGTCCCGCATGGTCTCAAAGGGAGAAGTGTAGGTTTCCGGATGAGTATTTTTTCGGGCCAGCAGCACAAAGCCGTCCCGCTCCAGCTCCGGCGCTTCTTCGGAGATCGACTTGAAATACAGCGGATGCTTCATGGCCTTTCCAATCTCCCGCAGCTGGGCCCACCGGTAATCCGGCTTGCCCAGCACACGCACCGTGGGATGCTTCCAGGACGGCTGATACTCCGGGAAATCGCCCTTGGCCTCCATGCCCCGCATGGCTGTGATCATGATTCGCGCCTGGTAGAAATCGCAGACAAAGTGCATCCCCCTGGGCGTGTGGTGGTAGAACTCCATGATGCTGTCCAGGTTGGTGGAGGACACCAGGACGAAATTGTATTTGCTCCGCCGGAACACCTCTGCCGCCCGCCGGCCCAGCTCCGCTTCTGTTTTGACGGGGATGTGCTCGTCTCCATTCTCATCGAACCAGGGGGCCTGCTGCGCTGTACGTTCGCGGCTGAGCATGGTGCTCTCGGTGATGAGCAGGTCGATGTTTTGGGGGACATAGGCGGCCAGCGTCCGCCAGACCCGGTCCTTTTCCCCCACGATGCCGTGATCCCGGAAATCCCCGGTGAACAGAATGCGCTTCCCGGCGGCCTCGATATAGAACATATAGGCGTCCAGGGCGGAATGGTCCACATACAAAGGCAAGACGCGGATGCCGGGGGCCGGTTTGATCCACTTCTTGTACGGATAGGTTTTCATCCCCTGCACCCGGGGCAGACCCTTTTCCTTTTCGCCCAAGTCGATATAGGGGACAAGCACGTTCAAAATCTGTTTGGCCAGAGGGCCGATGTACAGGGGAACATTTTTCGGAATGCTCTTGAATAGACCATAATGGTCCCCATGGTAGTGGGTGAACAGCACGGCCTCTGTGGGGCGTCCGTCGAACACCTGGGAGGTCAGCTTCTGATCCGGCAGGGGAGAGGTCTCGTCCGTGTCCGGAAGATTGGCCCCGAAGTCGATGAGGATGCGCTTCCCGTCCACACTGATCTCGGTGCAGCATCCGCCGATCTGGTGGGTGCCCCGGTAGATGGTCAGGTCTGACATGGCAGTATTTCCTCCGTATCGTATATCGATTTTACAATGGACTGGAGTAGCGCGACAAACTCCTCGTCACCAGGTTCCGGCTGAAGCTTCTGGACCGCTTCTCGCAGGCTGATGCTGGAATTTACTCCTTTAGGATCCTGAAGGCTCTGAGGGCCGCGATAGAGGGCTCCCCATCCTGACATAAGTTCCTTCCACTCCTGTTCGGCCTCGGTCTGGTTCTGTTTATTCATCTTTGTCGGCTTGTTTGGGAAAACATTCCCTCCGTCTGGGGTCAGGTAGATCAGCCGCAGTTCTTTTTTCCACAACGCACCCAGGTCGGCACAGTGATCCAATATCTGCCCTATTGTGTATAAATATTTGCGTGTCGATGCGGAACCGGTACGTTTCAGATAACATCTTGCCCGATCCTCGCATTTATTGTCCCGTATTGTTTTTTGCAGTGTTTCAACTGTCCAGAGACTTTGCTTTTTGAAACTACTTTTCAAGATAGTCAGCAGCTTTTCCCCTAACACTGGGCCAAAAGTTTTAGCCCTGCCGCCATCGCAGCAGTTTTGCGTATACCGTTTTGCCTGGTCAGCGTTGATGCTCCCTTTTGTTGTTTTCAGCTCAACAAGATATACAGTATCCTTACCCTCCAGCACGTAATCAATTTTAGCACCCCTGTTATCACTGCCGTTCTTATCTTGAATGGACATTTCTTTGGTCAGGAGCTCTGCGTCGATGTCGAGCTGGTTCTTGAGTATCTGTGAGATATACGGCGTGAGCAGCGTGTCCAGAATGACCTCCGCTTTGATGTTGGGGGTGAAGTAGTCATTGACCACCCAATGTTTGATTGTACCGGAAAGTGACATGGCCTTGTCCC
Organism: bacterium 1xD42-67; assembly: GCA_003612335.1. GTDB lineage: Bacteria > Bacillota > Clostridia > Oscillospirales > Oscillospiraceae > Lawsonibacter. The sequence goes on along the minus strand of RAYO01000019.1, from coordinate 48,054 downwards.
TCCTTTATTTGGTGCTTTCCAGTATAGCAGATAGAGGATAGAGTTTCAAGCAGGCGTATTGTCGCCAGTGGTTTTTTAAAAATACGGCAATCGAGTTGATTTTGCATTGCAATAGGAGTATAATAGACGTAGAAAACTGAAAGGAGCTTTTGCTATGGCAGATACGACCAATTTCAGTGTCCGCATGGACAGTGAAGTCAAGAAACAGTGCGAGGCGCTCTACAACGATTTAGGTATGACGCTCACTACCGCCATCAATGTGTTCCTACGCCAATCCCTTCGCGTGGGCGGCCTGCCTTTTGAGCTGAGACAAGAGCGGCCTAATAAGGAGACGATTGCCGCTATGTTGGAGGCAGAGAGGATCGCCCATGATCCATCCGTAAAGGGGTACGATGATTTAGACGAGTTGTTTGCGGAGCTGCGCTCGTGAGAAAGACAAAATATACGGTCAAACCTACTTCGCAATTCAAGAAGGATTTTAAGAGAGCAATCAAGCGAGGTAGAGATGTATCCCTGCTGGAAAAGGTTATCGCCGCGCTTGCTTTGGGCGAAAAGCTACCGGAGAAGAATAAAGATCACAGTTTGTCCGGAAATTGGGCAGGGCATCGGGAGTGCCACATACTCCCGGACTGGTTGCTGGTATACCGCATTGACGATGATGTGCTGGTGCTGACGCTGGTTCGCAATGGAACGCATAGTGATGTGTTCGGGGAATAAGTACCTCCGTCTATATCTGAGTTTTGAGATATAGGATATGATACAAACACCCCCTGTAGGCGGCCGCCCGCAGGGGGTGTTGCCGTTAAAGCAGCTCTCTTGTTTTTCTCGCCAGGTACAGTGGAAGATTGGTGATATACCCGTCCTTCCGGTAGCCGCGCTTGGAGAATCGAAGGGCATGTTCCGGCTGGTGTTCCGCAATATACCGTTTGAAGGAGGGGGCAGATTTGTCTTCACCGCCCTTGGCCTCGATGGGGATGATCTCTGTCCCATATTGCAGTACAAAGTCGATCTCGCCGTTTTTGTCGGAATAGTAGCGAGGCTCCACATCAAACTGCCCCCGAAGCTGCTGCAAAACATAGTTTTCTGTCAGAGGACCTTTGAACTGGTAATCGCTCTTCAGGAGAATAGCGCTGTTGTCGATCCCCGCCATCTGCTTGAGCAGCCCGGTGTCAAAAACAAAGAGCTTGAACTGATCCAGCTTGTCGAAGGCGGCAAGGGGATGCTCCATTTTGGAGACGTTGTAGACCCGGTTCAGCATCCCGGCAGAGACAAGCCATTCTATCGCCTTCTCAAAGTCCCTGGCTCGGCCGCCTTCACGGACTGCGCCGTACATAAACTTTTCATTGGCCTTGGCCAGCTGGGACACGATGCTGCGGAACACCATGAGGATACGCCCGCTGTTGACCTTGCCGTTGTGCTTGGAGAAGTCATTTTCGTAAATTTCGATCAGCTCACGCTGGATCTGTGCGATTTTGGCCGGGTCCTTGTGCTTGATCCAGGAAGCAACGCACTCCGGCATCCCGCCGATGATGAGATAATAGTGGTAGGCTTCTGTCAGCCGGTTGTGGAAGATATCCTCAATGGGCTGCTCTTTTTGTATGCTGCAATAATAACTGTATAGAGCGGGATCTGTGGCTTCCAGAAACTCGTCAAAGGTCAGGGGGGTGAGATCAAGCAGGTTTACCATCCCCACAGGGTAGGACTTTGGCTGTGCCAGCAGCGTTCCCAGGAGACTGCCGGCTGAGATCACATGGTACTCATTGGCTTTCTCCTTGAAATATTTTAGGGCGTTCAGAGCCGCCGGACACTCCTGTATCTCATCAAAAATAACCAGTGTCTCACCAGGCAGGATCTTCTCTCCGGCGATCATGGACAGCAATTCTATGATCCGCTGGGGATTTTTATTGGTTTCAAAGATGGACTTCAGCTCATCTTCTTCATCAAAGTTGAAGTAGACCGTATGCTGGTAACAGCTCTGCCCGAACTCCTTCATCAGCCAGGTCTTGCCCACCTGACGAGCGCCTTTCAGCACCATAGGTTTCCGATCCTCGCTGGATTTCCATTGAATCAGAGCATTGATCGCATTTCGTTTCATGACTTCACCAGCCTTTGATCATGGAGATGATAGAAGGATAACACATTTTTCTGAAATTTACAACGGAGTAATCACACGTTTTTCTGACTATTTGCCTCACACCATGCCGCAATTTCCCCAATCAGCTCCAGAGGCAGCGGCTTACTGTAGGGAAGCTGGATAGTCCCCTTGCTGGTTTTGTAGTCTGTCAATTTGCCGGCGAACGCCTCTACAGCCTCCGGGCCAGGGTACAGGCCGATGTGCCGTTTGGAAGCAGCGAACTGGATCAGGTTGCGGCCCTTCCAGTAGGTGGGCATACTCCAGGAGATTTTCTCTTTGGCCTCCGGGATGCTGGCTTTGATAGCGTCGTTGATCTGGCGCAGATAGGGCTGCGTCTCTTCCGGCTGACTGAGGATGTATTCTTCAATGGTCTCCGGCGCTTTCCCGCAGTAGTGGTCTTGATCTTTTCTGCGGAAGGAACGGCCGCATTTCGGGCATACCCACATGGCTGGTTCCTCCTGTTTCCGCAAGATTTTTTCCATGGGCCTGCCCTTGGCCAGCTCGTCGATGAGCTTGTCCAGGTAACGGATTTCCCGCATGAGAGGGTCCTCAATATCCTCTACTCGCACCCCGCAGACTACGCCTTTAATCAGCGTTCGGTTGGGATTGAGCGCGGGGGCATTACGGAAGAAGTCGCCATAACAGAGGCCAGCGGCGCGGGCCTTTTCCATATCCTCCGTACCGTACCCCGTCAGCCAGCAGATGACCTCATCCACTTCGGCCTTTGTGCGCCCCTTTTTGGTTGCTTTGTTCAGTAGGGCGTCGTAGATTTTTCCGAAATTCATCTGAAATACTTTTTCATTGTCCATGTTCGATACCTCCTGCCTTTACTGCTGTTGGAGCCAATCTTCGATTTTTATCGCTGGAATGCCCTCGTAGTTGCCCTTGAAAATCCCCTGCTGGTACAGAACGATTTTAGGGTAGTTATCCCTGACCTCCAGCAGTGAACCAAACTCCCGCTGGATGGTGGCCTCATCGCTGAGCAGATAGCAGACCTGGACATACAGCTTGTCCCCCTGTTTCTCACCAACGAAGTCGATTTCCTTTGTTCCGACACGGCCAACACAAACTTTGTACCCACGGCGAAGCAGCTCCAAGCCCACGATGTTTTCCAGGATGATCTCCATATTTTGGAGGTTTGCACCGATGACAGCTTCCCGCAGTCCATGGTCAGCCACATAGTATTTTTCGTTGACCTTCAACATCTTCTTTCCGTTGATGTCCTGGCTTTTGAGGCGGTACAGCAGGTAGGCTTCCTCACAGGCTTTCAGATAGTTGAGGATCGTCTCAGGAGCTACCGTTCGGTTTTCGGCCTTGAAAAATTTGGAGATGCTGGTGGCCGAAAAGCTCCTGCCTACGTTGGCCAGAGCATAGGCAATGATGCGCTCCAGAAGGTCAACGTCCCGGATGTTGTTGCGTTTAACAATATCCTTCAGTACCACCGAATTGAAGATGTCCTGGAGATAGTTTTTGCTGATCTCCGGCTCGAAGTTGATGCTGGACAGGAAGGGCATTCCGCCATACTGGATATATTCGTCGAAGGTATAATCAGAACTGACCATCTTAAATTCCGCATAGGAGAAGGGGTAGACCACGAAAGAAACATACCGGCCAGCGATGTAGGTTGCCAGTTCGCCGGACAGCAGCCGGGAGTTGGAGCCAGTAATGTAGATGTCCGCATGGAACTTCACCCGCAGGGAATTGATAGCTTTTTCCCAGCTCTGAACCTCCTGTATCTCGTCAAAGAACAGGTAGAATTGTTCCTTGCTGTCGCCGATTTTCTTGCATACATAGTCGTGCAGAGCATTGTATTCGCACAAATGCTGGTTGCCCAGATCCTCAAAATTCAGGAAGATGGTGTTAGGACTGTTGATCTCGTCACGGATCTGTTCCAGCAGAACACTTTTGCCGCTGCGCCGGATACCAGTCAGGACCTTGATGATGTCCTTGCCGATGAAGGGACGAATTTTTGCTAAATAGCTTTCTCGGATGACCACAGCTGTCAACTCCTCTCTTGTATAGGATATCACATGGTATAGCTTGCCGTCAATTGAATTTTATATCTATATCAGGTATAACTTATAAAAAAGAAACAGGGGCCGGGTCATATCCCGGCCCCCTGCTGCTTTATGCACAGACGGCATCGATCAGCTGCTTTTTCTGTTCGGCAGAGCAGTTCAGCTTTTTCACCTTAGCGATGATGGCATCTGCATGAGCCTGCGCGACACGCCGTTCCAGCTCGTTGGTGTTCGCAGGTCTATGTATAACGATGTCGAACCCATATGCAGTATCCTCCACCAGAACACCTCCCCGATTAGAACTGTATGTGTTCGGCCTGTCCATCATGCTGCCCCACCTCCTATCGTCTGTGAGTGCCAGAAGATGCAGCCAACACGGCTTCCGTATTCCCTCACTCCTTCAATAAACAAGGTCACCATTGACGCACCTCCATTCTTCATGGTAAAATGCCCTAGAGAGCATTTCTCGGCTCTGACGCTACATATTTACTGGTGAAATCAGTCATGGTGTTCACCTCCTCGGGGAAAGAATATATAACCAGGAAAGGCGTACATCCGTTCAGCGATATAGCTCTAACTCGATCTTCTGTTTTTGTTCCATTTCCCGTTGATAAATGCGCCTTTAATTGCGCTCTTTGACCGCACGTTTCCGATCCCCAGCAGGCGTGCGTTCCCCGCGCTGCTCTTTCTGCCAGTCGATGCGGCTCAGGTGGATGGAAGGCTCACGGTCGTGCTTTCCCTGGGCTTCAAGGCTCTCATGACTGACCTGAATGTCCAGTCCGTTTCGTTCGTAGGCTCGATTCTGAACCGTTGCCCATTGCTCCCGCCAGATGGTAATGTATTTTCGTTTATCGTGTTCCCGGTCCTTTAACTTGCAGAACCCATCCGGACCAACGGGTCTGGTCGGCACGATCATGTGGACATGGGGATTATTTTTTTTCGGGTCATGGTGGTTATGCTTTCTATGGATCGCGGCCACTGTGCATAGGCCCTGAGAAGTAAAATTGTCCGCAACAAACTCATGGACGATTCTGACCAACTCCCCGAGTGGCAGCTCATTGGGTAAGGAGGCAGTAAGCTGCCGTGCTGTGCGGGCATCCCACCGCATCTCTGCACATTCGATCTCATCGCAGAGGTGCTGGAGCTGCCGGAACTCCGCCGGTGCATGATCGGGCAGAAAAATCTTCTGCCAAGCAAGGTCTTCCCGATGTTTATAATATGTTTTGCCATTGTGGATGTCATGCAGCGCCCGTCCACTAATGTAGCTGACCGAACTGGTAACGGAGCGGCCTTTGCCCCGGCTGATGATGGTAACCTCAAAATGATAATTTGACATAAAATAGCACTCCTTTTTCTGCTTTTGGCCAATTTAGTGTGGAATGTGTAAGTGGACTCATCAAAGGAGCTACAGCGCTCACGCAGGCCAGTGCCACTCTCCGTCCGGGTCGTCTGCCACCAATTTGGCAGCACGTTCCCGAAGCTCCTCGACCAGGTCATAGTCGGCAGACAGGACGTGCAGGAAAGCTTCCAGAGACTCAAAGCGGGTCTGGTTCTCGGTGTCGGTCCCTGGTTCATACTCTCGAAGCGATGGGAAGTATCGGGTCACCAGCTCACCGATGATGTAGTTGCGGCGGCTGTCGTTCCGCCTTTGTGCTTCCTGAGCAGCCCGTTCTTCCTGCCGCTTTTTCTGCTCTGCGGCAACGATACGCCTGTTGGCATTTGAAGTTCGTTCTTTGATGGACATCATTTTCGATCCTCCGTTCTTTTTATGATCACCATAGTTGGCCGCATAGGTTCGGAACGCTTTACAGGGAATCGCTTTGCATGGGGTGGTCTCAGAACGTGTGACAGCGATGGCTTTCACTTGAATCACCTCGGGCAGACTCAACAGCTGGGAGCGCATTTCCTCATCGCAGGGGTGATATTTTTTCGCCCTACAGAATCCATATGGAGTCAGCAGAACCACATCATCCAGAGTTGCCAGCTCGTGGGGCTGAATGACCCAGTCCCGAATTTCGCTGATCTGCCTGCTGTAACCCGTGGTATCCGAATCTTCATCCATATGTTCGCTCAAACTGCGCTGTGCGCACATATGGGTCCCTACCAACTCGCTGAGATACTTCTGCGTCTCGGCATCACTGGCCCGCAGGATTTCCTTAAATTGACAATTATCAAAGATAATCCTCCGGTCGTACTCACCGTAGATTCGATCCAGTTGAGCCATACTTTGGATCATCAGGCAGATATTCACGTTTTTGCTCCGCAACGTTGCCAAAGCGGAGGCGATCATTTCCAGCTTGCCAAAACGTGTGAACTCGTCCATCAACAGCAGCGTCTGGACATTGCTTGCCCCTTCTGGACTGTGCATCTCGGGCCTGCGCTCCAAATGCCGGATCAGCTGGACATACATCAGATTGATCGCCCCACCCCACTGTTCGATCTTGTCTGCCGGAATACGCAGGAAGATGTTGCAGTCGTCGAGGTCGTCCCAAGTGAAGCAATTTGCTCCTTCCCGCTGCCCACGGAATGCGTGACCGATGTACGGGTCGGCGGCAAATACCATGAGCTTGTTACGCAGTCCCCGGTCAAAGCAAGCCCGTGTTTCCGGCTTCAAAGAACCCATTTCACCGAGAGCCATCTGTACGAAAATATCTTGGCTTTCGGACAGTTCTTCACACAATCCGCTCATCGTGGAAGACACAATTTTGCACATGGCCTCGCTGAAGCTCAGGCCAAGATTGAAGTAATACAGAAGCGCTGCGGTAAGGAACCCCTGCTCCGTTTCCGCCCAGAAGGGCTGTTTGTCATCCGGCAGGACTGGAGCTATCGCAATGGCAATCTCTTTGGCATTGTTGAATAGATTGTCCGCGCCATCGTGTGCCAGCAGCCAAAACGGATCATAGCTTGGGCCATCTGTCTGCATAGGATCAAAAACGAGGTATGGCCTTGCAGCAAGTCCACGATGATACAGCTCCGCATAAAAATCGGACAGTTCGCCCTTGATGTCGGTAGCGCAAATCGCACTTTGCCAGGTTCGCAGTGTGGGCTTGGCGATCCCGGCGCTTTTGCCGCTGCCGTTGCCGCCAATCACCACGATGTTCCCCTCTGTGCCTTGCGGAATCCCGATGTAATTGTTACCTCCCGGCTCACCTGGCAGCCCCAGGAAAAACCCGGAATCGCCGTGTATGGCGAGGAGCATCGCCGCAGGAATGTTCTCTAAAACTGACTCCTGCGGTTGACGCAAGTAGGCATGGTCTGCTGGTGGATACTTTACGAGACGCGCGTCATAGTCATCATCACCGAGCCAACGGTTGTATTTTTTTCCCAATTGTTTCACCTTTCCTTTTGATGTCGCGCACAATCGTACGAAGATGGCAGGTTACGGCTTTCTTGGAAGTAATGGGAAGCGTTATTGCAGTCGGCATCAAACCAGCTACAATATCGCTTCGTCCTTGTCGTTTATTCAGCGACTGATGACAACTGATCTAAACTGGTTTTGTATAGATCATCCAATTCAGAAATCCACGACGCACGGGTATCTGAATCGGAGCCTTTGATGGAGATGATTGTTTTATTCAAGATTTTCCTCAGCTCCTCAAGGTTTGACTCAACACGATCTTTCAGATTTTCCTTATCTTGAATAGACGAAGTAACCTCTTCATGATCTGTCGATGTCAATTTACCTTTCAAATGGATTGTGACTGCAAGTTCCAATTCCCGCTTGGTCATATCTTTAACAGACTTAGGATTGTCCCCAATACGAAAAAAGTGATCACTTTCAAGGAAATTGTTCATATCTTTCTTGTCGAGTCTCGTGAGGATGTAAGCCTTTGAGGAAGTCAATCTCAAGCGCGACACCATGGTCGCATCGTCAAACATCTCCGCAACTCGAATCAGACGTTGCGCGTGCCTGACCGAGAAAGGCGCATTCGCTTTTAGCCATTTGATCCAGTCGCCGTGGCCCTTATAGACATCTCTGGCTTGGATGAGCAGCCTGCCGATTTCCAGGTACGATTGCTCGTAGCGTTCTTGCAACTCCTCGATCTTCAGCTTGAACGTGTTGAGCTGATGCTCCCAGGAATTATCGGCGTCACTTTCGAGAGTCGAGTTTCCATTTGTAGTAGGCGCATTTTCAAGTAGGGCGCCGCCCCTGTCATCGGTTTCCGTAGTTCTTCCAAATTCGGTAAACGAACTTTTGTTTTCAATTTCCATGGCTGTAATCTCCTTAAATTTTAATTAGCGCTATACCAAATTCATCCTTTCTTGGTTCCTGTATATTTAGATTACCGCAAAAAAGAGTGCTCCGCAAAAAGCGGAGCACTCCAAAATTTCCACCATTTTCTTTTATCCAAAAATAGAATCAAATCGTGTCAATATACACGTCTTTTCCCAATAATCCAATGATAATTCCAACAAAAAACCTGTATCTCTCGCAGCTGTCCCCTTGGCTTCACACACTATTTGGCAGGATAGGGCATGGTCTTGAATTGTGCCTTGGATGTTCGCGAGAATTACATCACAAATATCATCGCAATCCTCTGGATCCAAAAAGGCAAATCGTATTTTGCAGGCATGATCTTTATATTTAAAACCTATTCTCTGCAACTCTTTTACTATACGAATGACTGCCCGGATCTGATTGCTAACCTCAAGAAAACCAGAATCAATCTGTTCCAAATAGAAATTGTGTGTAGCCGTCATTTCATCCAAAGAAGATCGACTCAATATTTGTTTCCTGATTTCATCGCAGGTTTGTTCAATCTCTCGTAATTTCAAACGGATAGCATATTTACCGACATTTGCGTACCACCGGTCGGTAACCTTGCGAACCCAATATATCTGTAGCGCATCAGGCACTCGTTTATCGCTTTTTAGGGCAGCCTGAACACGCATCATATGCTTGCTCTTATCTTGATAATCATGATAAGTATAGTCAAAAGACTCACTCTGATTGTCCAATATTAATGCTTGCAAAAAAGATACGACTTGGAGTTCATTTGAAATCTCTTTTTTATCTATTACCCAATTGGCTCGATTACAAAAATTCAAAAACTTTTGAAATTTATGTGCAAATGTGCGTATGCGTCGAACATCTTCCTTGGTTATCTCTTTTCTAAGGTACACGTAGCGGGATAATCTAAGAGCATTGTCTTTGATGTACTTTTCAGCATTATTTAAATCTACAGACGTATGTATGAGAGCTTTCATTTCTTCGACAAGTTCGGGACAAACATCATAGTCATTGCTGTTTTGAATTTTGTTTACAAAGACGATGTCAAGCAAGTTGCCCCAATATTCCCTCTGAGATATAATCAGATATAGCCTTTCGACGGGGTATTGATGGGTGTTGCCGTTATCACTTGCATAAATAGGTATCGGCGATTGAATCAGTTCTACTGAGTTGTAGTCAAATCCATAGTCATGTAAAAAATCCAGGAGGAGCCGTGCATTGTTCAGAATGTTGTCCCATTCAATGGATATATCAGCAATGGCCGAATGAATACGATCTTTTTCGTCTAAAGAAAGCTCTTTTCCCAAGGCTTCTTTTGCAGTTCTCAGAATTTTTCCATTATGAGTCTGCCTGCCCAAAAATGTATTATCAATATTTTCCATTGATGGCTTGTCAAGTAACATAAGCACGTTGATATTGGGATAGAGTCTGTGCTCTAGCATATAGAAAAAGTAGAGGATTTTGCTGCGTTCACGTTTTTCACGGTTATCATTTCTATCTAATTCATTTAGGTCAATCCCAAAATATTTTTTTATGCGGTCAATCAAGCCACTTTTTCTCTCTAATTCATTGCAAACATCTGCTATAGTCACTCCATTTTTGCCCAGAGAAAGAATGCGACAGATTTCGGCAGCTACAGCATTATCTGTACACTCACTATTTTTAATTTCGCAGGAATTTCCCATATCATATATACTTTCAAAGGTGTATTCAGTGAACAGAAATCGATCGACAAACTCTTCTAGGGACATAGCCCCGCCAGGAAACCCATCTATCCTTTCATCCCTGATTTTTCTATAACTTGTTTCACTTTTATAAGCAGGCGTGTTGATGTCAACACCCTTGGAATCCAAATGCCTTCTAATTTTAGCAATCTGCTCCGCTACATATTCTTCATTTTGCCATGTTGCCTGTAGAAAAAAATCAGATAGTTGAAAGTCGTTATTTCCCATTAAATTGTAACCTCCAAGATGGAATTTTGCAAAATGGTATCTGTGTGAAGACGACTGGGGACTCTTGATATGCGACCCCGGTGTCGTCTTTCTCGCAGCGAAGTGTGATCAGGCATTTCAGTGAAGGCAAGTATCGTCAGCCTAACGATTATGCGTTCATCAAAGCATCTTTCAATGATATGGAGGATTATATTTCATGGGGAATGAAATGTCAATCGTGTCGCAAACGGATGGCGCACCTAACAGGATGTGGCACCTAAATTAGATCTGCTTTGGGTCTTCCTTCCATCTTCCCTCCGGTCCGGGCTGGCTTCACCCCCTCACGAGTACGATCAGCAATCACATCCCTTGTAAATTTTTTGCAGAACGGTTGTGAGCGGCTACTATTTCTATGCTGTATATACGGTGACACGGAGAGGTGTGTTGCTGCCACTGTTTCCCAGCGATATGTTGCAGATGAATTTGCGTTTCTGTAGGGGCATATCCAAAAATAATCGTGAAGGGCAAAGGATGGGCGCTTGCTCATCCCCTGCCCATCACACTCGTCTATGGCTGAACCTGATTCTTCCCCACAGAACGATTGGCAGTTTGCTGCACTCTGCGGTAAAACGTGGTCTTACTCATCTTCAACGTTCGCATAGCCTCAACCGCTGTGATCTCGCCTCTGCGCCACTGGCCGACCACACGATCAAAGTCTGGCGGCTGCTTGGCTTTCCTCCCAGTGTACTTTCCCTGCTCCTTGGCAATGGCGATGCCTTCCCGCTGACGTTGCAGGATGTACTCCCGCTCCAGCTCTGCCACAGCCCCAAAGATAGTGAGCATGAACTTCCCCGTAGGCGTCGTGGTGTCGATGGCTTCCTTCTTGCTGACGAACTCAACACCCTTGGCCGTCAACCGCTCCACCAAGTCCAGCAGATCACGGGTATTCCTGGCGAAACGGCTGATACTCTCCACGATCACGGTATCCCCACGGCGAACATACTCCATCATCCGTTGCAGTTCTGGACGGTTGGTATTCTTGCCGCTCATTCGGTCGATGTAGACTTCATCCACACCCAGGGATTCCATCAGGACTTCCTGCCGGATGGTGTTCTGCTCCTGGGTGCTGACCCTGATATAGCCAATCTTCATATCCAGCCCTCTCATATTAGAAGTAAATGTCTCATTAGAGTCGGCTTTCGTTCCGGGACGTCCCAGAACGAGAAAACCAGCTCTAGTGGGACGCTTTTTCAATGTCCCGTTTGAGTGTACCTTAGCGGGACGCTTATATAAAATCTGATACTCTCATTCCAGGCGCATTCCACGGATTGGCCGGGCTGTAATCGCCGTCTGTGCTGGACAGAGCTGCGTAGTTGTCGGCGTCTTCATCGTCATCGGCCAACTCGTCTATTGCGGAGGATGGATGCTGCCAGTCGCAATAACAAAACAGGCGCTCGGCCTTCTCTGCATCACCGCCGCACTCGTCGATGAAGTCCTGACCTGTGTAGTAATGGCTTAAAACTTCTTCCAATTCCTCCGGAGCTGTAATGGGACGATCAAGCGGAACATGATTCAAGGCCACATCAGGAACATAGATCACCACATCCCCAGGATAGAACTTATCAGCCTTGAATATCTCACAGTCCTGGCCGGGACCAAATGCCAACAGGTCATTGAGCGTGTGGCCCTGTTGGAGCTGCAACTTCAACTCCTGCTTTGTCAGTGTGCGGTTCTTCTTGCCCTGATCCAGTTCAAGGACTTCATAATCAACGGCAACGGAGTCGTCAACATAGGAACTATCGGGAAGCGGCGTGTCAGGCCCCAGTGCAATTTTGATCGCATCTTTGAGTGAGTTTGCTTCAACGTGACAGTGGCCGTACATCTGCCAAACAAGCGGTATTCTATAGGTATCCATGTTTATACCCTCCATTCAGTTCCAAGGTTCTTCTCTGGAAAGCAGCGATGGGCCGGGAAAACTGCCATGCGGCTCGTCTGTCCACCGTTCCTCCGGCTTGAGCCACATATAGCGGCAGCCGAGGATATGCACCATCCTTACCCGGTCATAGAGGCGGCAGAAGTGCCGCTCCTCTGGGGTTTGTGCGTCGAACCACTCGTTGAGTTCCGCCGCTGTGGCAAAGGTGCGGAAAACTGATGTCCCCGCACCCGCCATGTACCGCTGTGTGAAATCCAGAAGCTGCTCCCGGACAAGTTCGTAGTCCACAGCCTGTTTCTCGCTCAGAGGATGTTCATATTCAATGTAGCCCCAGCAGTCACGGCCAGCTTCCCTGCAATACTGCCGCTCATCAAAGTTGACAATTTCGATAACCTTGTTGCCATCCGGTATCGGGAACGTACCCGGAGCAACAGGACGCTGCGTACTGTAGTATTTCATTTCTCCGAATTTACCTCCCAGCAGCCGATATATAGATACTCACCACCGCTATTCTTCGGCGTTGCCTGGCACATGAATGAACCATCCTCGGACTGGATCGTCACCAGATCCTTCCACTCATAGAATCGGTTTTCTCTAGCAAGGCGTCTCAGTTCGGGCAGGGCCTTTGTGTTGATCCAGTTAAAGAACACATCCTGATCCCTTTGGCTCCCATCCAACTGCTCAAAGCTCTGACGATCATGCAGAAGGTACAACGCCTTTCCGGGACCACTACTATCCCGTTCAAGGATGGCCCTGGCACCCCAGTACATCTTCGGGGTGAAGTTTTCCGGGTAATTTCCCCACTCGTGACTCATAACATCAATCTCCTTCATAAATAAAATGCTGCCCCGGAATTTACCGGGGCAGCGTGGTCTTAGCAGATAGACTGTATAATGATTTCAGCGCCTTCAATCTGACAGTTTATGCAGGGATCATATCCAAGAATTCCTGCTCGGTCAGGACAGGGATACCCAGCTCCCGAGCCTTGGTGAGCTTGCTGCCGGGTTTCTCCCCGCAGATGAGGTAGCTGGTCTTGCGGGTCACGGAACTGCCAGCGGTGGCCCCGAGGCTGATGATCTTGCTGTTGATGCCGTCACGGGTGAAGTGCTCCAGCTTGCCAGTGGCAACGATGGTGCAGCCGTAGAAGGGGCTGTAGGTTACACTGTTTTTGTTCTCCATCGTGATACTCTCCTTCTTGTTTTCAAATGTAAATTCTCCCCGAAGGGTTCTCCACAGTTCAAGGTTCTCCGGCATATGGAACCAATCGTGAATGTTTCCGCTCAAAGTTGCGCCGAAGTCCGGTAGCACAGTAAAGTCGAAGCCGCTTGTAGCTGCTTTCTCGAAATCGTCCAAACTACTGTCAAAGTAGTTGTCCAACGCTCTGCTTGCGGTCCTTCCAATCATGGGAATATCCATAGCCACCAGATACCGTGCGAAAGTCGTTTTTCTGCTGGTGTTGATGGACTTCTGCAACTTTTCGTAGGACTTGACACCGAAACCCTCTATGCGTATGATCTGATTGCGGTATCTATCCAGATGGTAGAGGTCTTGGTAGGTAGTCAGGAATCCCTCGGAAATAAACTTATCCAGAATCGCTTCTGAAATGCCGGAAATATCCATAGCCTTCTTCCCGACGAAGTGGACGAATTTGCGAAGTGTCTGATTGCCGCAGTCAGGATTATCACAGTGGAGCGTTGCCACCTGTCCGCCTTTCCCGCCAGACCGGGCGTAGATCCTCGTAGCTTTTCCGCAGCAGGGACACCGTTTCGGAATCAGGCTGGGGGCATAGCGGCCCCGGTCAAGATTATCCTCGATATGGGGAATTATCATGTTGCGCTTGGAAACCAGGATACGGCAACCCGGATGCAGCTCTAAGTCCTTGATGAAGGACAGGTTGTGCAGACTGGCCCTCGACACAGTACAGCCGTCGATTTCCACAGGATCGAACAGGGCGACCGGGGCGATTTCACCGGAGCGGTTGGGGGTCCACTCGATGGAGCGGAAAACTGTTTCCACCATATCGTCCTCAAACTTGAACGCGATACCGTCCTTGTAGTGATGCCCCGTCCTCCCCAGCGTCTTGGAGAAGGAAATACTGTCATAGCGCAGCACGATCCCATCAATGGGCAGCTTTTCGATATTGGCGGTAGACCTCAGATGTTGAATCTTGTTCTCCATCTCTGCCGGAGACATGTTCTTTTCTAGCCGTATGAACGGACAGGTTTCAAAACCAAGTGCGTCCAGATCTTCCAGAAGCCATCTTCGGCTGTCGGCATTGACGCCAAGGGTATCCATGCCCTCAATCACATTGAAAGCATAGAAGTAAACACAGCGGTCTTTGCAGACGGACGGATCAAGCAGCCGAATAGAGCCAGCGGCCAGATTCCGGGCATTTTTGATGTCCTTGTCCTCGGAGTCCTTCATCTGCTCGAAGTCGTCAGTATGGATCAGGCCCTCTCCTGTGATAACAAGCCTCTTTTTGTTAGGAATTTTCAGTGGTACATTGCAGAACACCGGGACGTTGTGGGTCACATCCTCGCCAGTTTCACCATCCCCACGGGTGGATGCCTCGACTAACACCCCATTTTCATAGCAAAGTTTAATTGTCAGGCCATCCAGCTTCAGCATGAGCAGGGCCGGAGCCGCAGCGATCATAGAAATCAGATCATCAACCTGTTTGGTCTTGTCCAGGCTCAGGAGCGGAGTGGTGTGCTTGACCTTCCGCAGCGCACTCACAGGGGTATAGCCTACGGTCTGCGTGGGGGAATTGCTGAGAACGATCCCCGTTTTATGCTCCAACGCCGCCAGTTCATCAAAGAGCCTGTCATAGACCGCATCGGACACGCTGGGTTTTGCGAGATTGTAGTATTCGTGCCGGTAACGGTTGAGGGTCGAAACCAACTCAGCGATCCGTTGAGCACTGGCACTATCAGGCTTCACTTGCTTTTTCTGCATTTTCTTCACCATCCTTTACGATTTTCTCGGCTGTGGCACTTTCCGACTTGTAGAATGTATTGTAGTAGTTATCATCCAGAGTGAAACACCATCTGCCGTTGTAAGACTTCTTTGGCCTACGGGTGATGATCTTCCCATCTCTGTCAATGGGTTTCAACTGGATCGTCTTGGCGTTGATCTTGACAATCTCATAGGTAGTGCGGACACGGCTCCATTTGAGTGAATCGCCGTCACGGACGTACTGCTCTGCTATGAACCGTTCGCCCACAGTGAAAGGGTGCGTCTCCGTCTGTTCGGCAGCCTGGACAACCTCGGTGATCTTCGCATAGGCGGCTGTGAGAACCATGCCCTTCGCACCCCCGGCCAAGATACGGTAGGTGATGTTCTGAGGACCGGCACTGATGACCTCGGCATATCTGTCACCTTTGACTTTGACATGATAGCCTACCTTAATATTGTCTCTGCTGAATTGGATGCCCCCGCACTGGTCAACACAGGCTTCCAAGAACCCCTGCTTGTCCATGGCCTTCTCAATCAGTTCATACTCGTGCTCCATCCAGCCAGTGACCATCTCGGCAGTGATCGGAGTGTCATCGATTCCCGATTGCTTCTCGCCGTTCTCAATGGCAGACAGAGTTTCCTCATAGTGGATGACGTTCTTCTTCCTGGCCTTGATCTCACGCTTGCACTCCTTGATACGACGGTCAAGATAAGCAACATCCCGGTACTTGGCGCCATCTGCCGTTGCTCTGGCGGTCTTCGCTCTATCCTGGAAATAACCACTCTTACGATACTCTTCAAAGCCCTTCTCATACTGAGCGAACATCTTCTCACGCCGGCGGGCAAATGCCTGACTGCCAGCATGACCAGCGATGATCGGCTGGGTGAAGAAGGCTGTATCACCTCGCATATGTTCGAGAGGCTTCTGCAAAGCTTCACCCCTCCGAGCGGCATTCCCGGCGTACTGCTCATAGCGTTCAGCACGTCGCTCTGCTCGATCTGCCTGACGATCCACCTGTTCAGAGAAGGACAGACGTTCACCCTGACGCTGCTCCTCGGTGAACCCCAGCTTGGCAGCGACCTGCTTCGCCCTCCACAGGTTCGGCTCCTTGGCCCTGCTCACCCAGCATCCTCCAGCACGGCTCCAGAGGAACGCACTCTTCAGATCAGACTTCTGCTCCATGGTCAGAGCGGCGTACTCGGACTTCTCAAAGTGGAGCTCGATCTTCGTTGTCTCCAGGTTAAAGATGTACTGATTCATTTCAGATTCCACCTCCAAAGATAGATAAATGTAGGAGAAATGCTGCGGGAGCGGCAAGTCAGATAACTTTTCGCGAACCGCAGCGTTTCTCCATAGTGGATCCTTATATTTACATATTTGCTGCTGCCGGTTAGCGAAAACTTCTCTGAGCAGCCGCTCCCGCATGGAATCACTGATCTTCGTCCTTGGTCACACCGACCAGCCACAAGCTGTCCTCGGTGATTAGATGGTGTTCCCAGGTGAGCTTCAGATGTCGTGAGATCAGGTCCTCTGCCAGCACGATCCCAATACCGCCGACATCTACTCCACCCTCATCAGGCAGGGCATCTTCCCAGTCCTCCGAGGTAGCTTGAGTCGCTTGCAGCAGTCGGCAGAGCTGGACAAGGGAAAGACGGTGGCCGATGAATGTCACATCCCAGAACGAGCCCTCCTCAACATTGATCCTACATTGGATCTGAAAATCCAGGATGTCCTTGATCTCCTCTGTCACGATGCTGCATACCTCGCACCAACTCAATTCAAGGGCCCGTACATCTTTCATGTCTGCTCGCCCTCCTTCCTTATCTGGACATTTCCTCAAATTCCCGCTCAGACAAGATGGTGATCTTCAGGGCCAGAGCCTTGACCAGCTTACTTCCAGGCCGTTCTCCCAGGATCAGATAGTCCGTCCGCTTGCTCACCTTGGATACAGGTTTGGCCCCCAGCTCCAACAACCGGGCCTTGATAGCAGCACGGGTGTAGCTTTTTAGCTTACCAGTGACAACGATAGTTTTTCCAACGAAAGGATTATCAGTGTTCATTGTCAATCGACCTCCAGTGGCAGACAGACGATATAACCGTCCATGCCCCAGAACATCTCAGGGGTATAGAACATCTTCCGGTACTGCTCGATCTGCTCTGTGGTCAGACTGGTAAAGTGGTCACTGTCGGCAGGAGCACCACACAGGAAGAAGGTCCCGAATACGATGTCGTACATCTGTCCGTCTTTATTCCGAAGACCACGGTTGGCTGGCAGGTTCATCAGCCTTCCCTCGTCATTGCAGACCAGAGCAACGGAATCATCGAGGTAGATGGGCTGGATCAGACCGCCCACGATACCCTGCATCTCTTTGAGAGAATCGTTGATCTCCCGCACTTCCGGTCTGCTCTCCGGTTCAACTACTAAGACACGCATAGCAACACCCCCTCATATATTTTGCTTTGTCTGGTAAGAGTTTTTGCCGATCCGTACCATCAGTGCGGCAAGGGCTTGCTCATCCTGCCGAAGCAAAGACAGATAGCTTTCGTCCGATCTCTCCCAGGCACCATCGCCCCGGATCAAGTCCTCATTCATCTCCTGACAGAACTCGATGACAGACTGAACAGAATAAGGCTCATCCCCTCTGTGCCGGCATCCGTACTGATCATCGTGCCGCACCGTCCTACCAGCGGCATCCACCATCAGGCTGTATTCGTGGCCCTCCAGATAGCCGAGTATCAGATCAGCCTCGGTGGTGCTGATCTCCAACCCCTGACAGTTCGCAGCAGCTATCAGTTTTTCGGCGGTATCGACCCAGTTCCAGTCTTTTGCCGCCTCACCGACCTCGAACTTGCCCCGCAGCCAGCGAACGGCCTGACGCTTCCGGGAGAACTCTTCCGTCCATGCGTCCCTGGTGGTGTTGTCCACCGCTACCCATGTGCGGCCTTCCTTTGCCAGAAAGAGTCCACGAGGAGCGTACCGTTCTATGATCTGCCGAAGTCGTTCGGGACTGACACGCTGGATCTTGATCCTGCTCATCCCTCTACCTCCATTCAGAAAAATCCTGGGTTGCGCTGGCGCATCCGCTCATTGTAATCGTCCAAGTGGAAGTTGTCACATTCCTCCAATGTGACCTCCACGATATGAAGCTGCTCCCTGGGGATGGTGTAGGGATAATAGTCCTCCAAGTCCTGAATACACCCTCTGCACAAATGGACTTCATATCTTTTGTCCAAATTGTAAGACCTCCTAAACAGAAATGGCCCGGTACCCCTTCCACAGGGCAGGGACACCGGGCCATCTTTATCTTAGCTGGCCTCCGCCAACTCCGGGACCAGCTGTGCGGCGTTCACGATCTCCATGAACTGCTGGCCGAACGCCTTGGCCTGAGTAGCTTCCTCCGGACTGAGCGTGCTGACCGTCTGGAAGTTGAATAAGGCGTAAGGCTTACCCTGTTTGCTGGTGGCCGTCTCCAAGGTGATCTTTGTGACCACACTGGAGATCGGGGTCAGGGTACTCAGCAGCCGGGTAGAGTATTTCAGGAACCTGGGCTTGCTGGTCACAGGGACACGGACCAGCAGAGGGATGATACTGTTGGGCCGCAGCAGGAACAGCAGCACCGATTCCTTGCAAGCCTTGGCATTGCTCTCCCCATCCTTGGAGCCAAAGTCATTATAGGGGCAGTGGGCGCAGGCTTTCCCATCGTGGGAAATGATACTGTTCTGGCTCATGCAGACAGGGGGCGTGCCCTCCACCGGGTCAGGGGTATCCCAATAGGCCCTGGGCGTGGTGTAGTCCAAGACGATGCCCGTCAGCTCCTTCTCCGGTTCATCCCCGGACAGGCCAGAAACAGAGAACACCGTGGAGCCGCCAGAGGGCGACTTCACGATGTCGAAGAGATCCAGCGTCAACGGCTGGCTCTTCAAGTTGGCACGGATGATGTCAAGGGCGTTGTTGGTCAGGGCCAGATAGGCAGAATCTACCGGGGCCAGAGAAGTTTCCGGCGCAGCGGTAACGGCGATAGCCTGATTTCCAGCGGGCTGCTGCAACTCCTGCACCTTGCCGCTCATACGGCCTTTCAATTTCGTATTATCCATGATGAACCTCCATTCAGCTTGCCGCTTTGATGGTGAAGCGGCGGTAGGATGACTTGCTGGTGTACTTCTTGCAGAGGGCGGGATGCTCGGCCTTCAAGGTCTTGCTGTCAAGCCGCTCCTGGGACACGCTTTTCCAGGTGACAATCCGATCACCAGTAGTCCCAACCTCATTCTCGCCCATCATCTCCTTCAGAAGATTCTCGGCCTTCTGCTTCCGTTCGGTGACGATCTCCAACTGCTCACAGGCTTCGTCGTACTGGGAGAGCAGATCAGCGGCGGTGTCAGGCAAGGTGATGTGGGACTTGGGGATGCTGTCGTGGAACCGTTCAGCCAGGAATTTAGCGGAGGCATCGGAGCCATCCAGCGGCGGAGGTGTGCTGTCCTGCACATGGCTCCAGAAAGCCGATTCCAGCTCAATGAGCATAGAGATCAATTCCTCGTCACGCTCAACGAACCGCCATTTGAAAGTGTTGCCGCCGATCAGCACCGCAATGTAGGTTCCGGCATAGCCAGTGACGGCCATGTAGTGCTGCACCTGGAGCATATATTCGTCAGGAATGGTATCTTCCCACTCGCCAGCTTTGTAAGCGGAGGCAGTCTTGGCCTCGAAGATACAAGTGCCAACATCCGGGACTTCACAGGTTCCGTCCAGGTTCGCCAGCATGAAGGGATGCTCCTCGCTCTGGAGCAGTTCACTCTTGCGGCAGACCTCGATCCCGGTACGCTTGGTGAACTCGGCCCGGACAAACGGCTCCAACTGCGTCCCCCAATAGGCAGCTTCTCCGGCCTCTTGGGGCGGGAGTTGCCCTGTCTTATCCAGCCACAGCTCCACGGGGGACTTGTAGCGGTTGATACCGCAGACTACAGAAGCGTCCGAACCGCCGATGCCCTGCTTCCGGTACTCCAGCCATTCTTCATAGGGCATATTCTCGGTGGATACCAATACTTTTGCAGGCATTTTGATAACCTCACTTTCACTGAAATAGGATAAGGAGCGCACAGTCGTGTAGCCATGCGCTCCCTATTTGCCATTGAACATCACGCCGCCACCAGTGCCATCTTGTACGCCTTGTCGATCATGGGGTTGCCCTCGATGGTACGCAGGAACAGGTTCTCGTTGTAGTTCTTAGTCTTGCGGATGGGATCAGCGTGGGTGGCGAAATCGCTGATGGCGTTGACGAACCGATAGCCGTTCTTCCCTACGTTGGAGAGGTCTGGGGCCTCCCAATATCGCCGTTTCATGTCCTCCAGCAGCCGCAGATTGTTCTTGCGCTGCACATCGGGCATATCCATAGTGACAGGGAAGAACTCGGCCATGAACTCCATGATCTTTTTATCGGTCAGCTTGATCTTGGACAGGGTATCAATGCCACGGCCCAGCTCACCCATGTACTTTTCGGCCAGTCCCAGGGTTTCCTCGGCCTCGTGGACACGGAGCATGACGTTCTCGGTGTGCTTAGTGGTCCAGATGCGCTTGGCACTGTCCAAAGCCAGGTTGAGGGTATTCTGGCAGACAACACGGATGGGTGTCATGGCGACCTTGATGCCGCTGCTGCCATCGTGGGAGTTCATCACCACCAGATAGGGCGCGATCTCGTCCCCGGCGATGATGTAGCGGTGGGGCATCCGAGCCAGCATCCAGACTTTGCGGCCTCCCTGCAAAGCCCCGGCAGTCTCATAGGTCACACCAGCCCCCAGCAGATCATCGGTAAACTGGAAAGCGTCCTCGTTCTGCACCACCTTGTAGCGGTCGCTCACGATGCCCAGGGCAGCGCTGTCGGTGCTGCGGAGATTGACCTTGTAGCCGGAGATCAGGGAGCCATTCTCGGTGTAGACGTTCTTCTGAATGACCTCCCAATCCAGACCAGCGTAGATGAGTGCGTCAGCGGAGGTAGGAGCCTCCTGCACCTCCGTACCCAGGACATGCCAGGGCTTTTCACGGACATAGAACATGGTTTCAACATTAGCGGGCATAATTGTACCTCCTAGATTTGATTTAGTGGGCTGCGCTCAGCCCGTGCCGGACAGAGAAATAGAGGGCCTCCCACATGGGAAGCCCTCTATTCCAGGTACGCATCAGGGTCATCATCAAACTTGACGGGTTCCTCCTTTCCATCGGTGCTCTGTGACGCTGTCAGCAGGACAGAGAGGGCGAGCAGGATCGCTTTGAGAATCTTTTTCTTGGACAATGTGGATCACTCCATTTCCTATTGATGTCACTGGTAGAATGTATCACTGAAGTGAGCTGTGATGCGATACAAAGAAGGGCATCCCCAACGGATGCCCTTCTAATCAGTATCCATTTATGCTATATAGTCACCACAGTTGAGAAGTGGCAAACAAGTGAAGGGTGGGCTTCGCCCCTGGACCCTACCGCCCTTTGAAAAGGGCGGCCCTAAACTTTACCTCTTTTGAACTGTGGACACTATAATAGCCAACGTCCACTCCATATGGCAGGACATAAAGCACTTTCCCCTGCTCTACAAGGCGTTCCAGATGTGCGGCGAACTCCGTCCATGCGCAGTCGTAGTGTACCCTGCTGAGCAGTTCGTCAAAGGTCAGCCAGTGATCCTCTGCTTCTAGGACACTCAAAATACAGTCAGGATTGAAATCTTCCATACAGACATCTCATTCCTGTTTATCATCTGGAACTTTGTGCTGGAATGTAAAAACCGGGCCGCGATGTATGCACTGGAACTGTTCAAACATCCGGTAACCGTTCTCCTTACACTGGGGACAGGGATTGACTACCGTATGCACCAGCCCCAGCTTGTACGGACACTTGGCACATGGCGGGGTGATGTGGTGAATCAGCCTTTTCATATTCATTGACTACGCTACTCCTCTCGATAGGTTATGGATAATGAAAGAGGACGACCATAGCCGTCCTCTTTACTATGAATGCGAATTATCAGTTCAGTTTCCGACTCTGGTAAAGATCATACTGCCATTTGAGAAAAATAATTCAAGCATATCGCCAGCCACATAGTAATCGCATCCAGCTTGAAGACTTATGCAAATTTCAAGGCTTGTATCAGTGGCATTCCAATAATAAGCATCGTGTCCATACCAATATCCAGTTCCATCTTCATAAAGTCCAAGGCTAGTGCGGTCCGAATTGACAGACTCAATCGCCCAAGATCCAACAATGCTGTCACCCTCAGTCCCTTTTACACGGTAGAATTTCCCCCAAATTGGAAGGGCTATATAGTCATGAGGATTTTCCTCCGACTTTGGCATATATTCGTAGTTCATTTGATACGAGAAATGAGGTTCCAATGTTAGATGTCCATTATTGGCCTGCCACAAAATGTAATCACATTTCCCTAATTGATCCTGACTCCACAGACAAAAGCTCATGCTGCCAGAACCCCCTTCAGAGAGTTCAATAGAATTCCCCGCTGGATCTCCATCTGCCATATAACTCGGGGTCTGAGTTGGTGTAGTATTCATTTTGTTCCAGAAGCGCATCGTTATCAACCGGAACATCTGTATCAAGCTTGGAAATCATGAGGCTATAAGCAATATAGTCCTCTGGAGGAATAGAGAAAATACAAGAGAGATCTCCAATAATCCACTCGTATCCCGATCCCCCAAGGCTATTATAATCATCACCAAGTAGGCTTACGAGATCGTCAAAATACAAGTTAAGACTTTGCCCATTCAACGTAAATTCCTCTGAATTAGCACTGAAACTAAACACTGTGTTTCCATTAGAAATGTCAAAATACATCCATTCTGGAGCATCAGCACCGTATTCAATACTTTCATTTTCGATATATATTTCAGGATCGCCAAAAGTAGCAATAACCTCATCTGCGGTCATTTGCATAATTGCATCAACTGATATATTTTTGCAGAGCAGTTTGCCGGAGGTATCAGTCACAGTGACAGTTTCGGGGGGAGTAATCTTATAGCTGTCTATGATTGCATCAAAAAACCTTTGATTGTTTCCAGATGTTTCTCCCCTCCAGCTGAAATCAATCCGATAGATTGCAGTTTCAATCGCATAGAAGTAGCTCTGATAACCGATCCCGTCCGAAGTTAGATAAGTAATTTCCCTCGCCGCAACGCCATCTATCTCAGCAGTTAATGTGTTTTTAATAGTAACATCGTTGTCAAATGTAGCCGCAAACTGCTCGTCATCTATAAAGAGATGATCTATGACATCCTGCGTTGCAGGGATTTTTGATACCATGATGTAGGTATTTGCCTCTGGAAGATCATCAGTTTCGTTTGCAAGCAGAACCAGGGGATATTCTTCATCTTCGATGCTGCCGAAGCGACTTGAATATTCCTCCTCGCTGACGGGAACCCATGCTTTGGGATATTTGAAGGAAATCCCCTCGTTTTCATTCGTGTAGGTTTCGGAGAGGTTGACGCCAGCAGCATCCACCGGCTCCTTGCTTCCACCACGAGATGCAATGATTATTACGAACACTATGAGGACTGCTAATGCACCAAGAACAATAGGCAGCTTCTTCCTCCTTCTCTTTTTAGGTACACTTGCCTGAGTTTTCTCCGGCTGCGTCTGATGGTCTGCCGTATTTAACAATTCCCGCTCCGCATCAGCAGCATTTAACTTCGCGCCACACTTTTGGCAGAAGCTAGCACCGTCTAATACCTTAGCACCGCACTTAGGACAAAACATTGTTATTCTTCCCCCTATATTGTTTCAAATAGTATTCCATGGCTGCTTGCAATATTGGAACTGTCTTGAATAGACATGTATGCTTCGGTTCATATATCTGGATAAGCGAGAGAATGGTAACGCCTATAATACGTGAAAGCGTAGATGGGTTATTCTGTGCATCAAATACATATTTCCAGCTATCGGCACCGGCGTTTTCCTTGTCAGGTATCACATGAATAATTGCCGTACTCTTCTGCTTTATGCCAAATGGAAAACTTAATATACCTGTATTGAGTTTTCCTTCATGGATATATGGATGCAGATAACCTAAATGCTCATTTAGAAATCGGAGTAAATCACAGACGTCGATTTCTCCCTCATACCTTCCGACAGTCTCGGCAATGTACCGATTCCGAATGATCCCGCCAGCTATCCACCTCGCCGTGTGTCCAAATACAAGACCAAATAGCAAGGCGCCTATCGGACCGCCTGCTACAAGACCTATGACCGCAGGGATGCCAAAGCAAAGCCACAGGAACATCTGTGGTTTACTATTTTTCAGAAGATCCTCTGCCGACCGAAACTTTGTGGTTGCCTGAATGTGGTTGTCCACAAACTCCTTGAAATTATCCTGATTGGTCATTGTGTTGGTAGAGCGCATTGGAACAGCCGCTACCGGTGCTGCGCTGACAGCAGCTTGCTCGGCGGGTTGGGCAGCATCCTCCTCATAGACCACCTTCGTACCACATTTATGGCAGAAGGCCGCTCCCTCAACCATTTGCGCACCGCACTTGTGACAGAACATTTCTATTTTCCTCCTAATTGTTGTTGAGTGTACTTCATTCGGGTTCCTCTTCATCCCGACGTTTTCGCAGCATACCTTCTATGAACTTCACTGTGTACCCGGCAGCTCTGGCGATCTTGGCACGTTCCCGCCGGTCTGTGGTCTGTTTGGCTAAGTCAGCAACAAACTCTGGACGGTACAGCCGCATGGGACAGTCGATCTTGTCACCACGGAAATACTTGAACAGCTTGAGCATACCATCACGGCCGATCAGCTCATAGAGTTCCAGGTATATATCATTCAGAGCCTCGCCCTCATTGCCGTCAACACCAAAGGCGTTATAGACATCTTCTTCGTTGAGGTTATCCAGATCAATGTCAATCAAAGCCCCATCCTCCTTTCCCGGCAAGAGTATACTGTTCATAGTTTATCATCGTCCGATGCCTAAAATCCAGTCGTCAAAAGGTGCTTTTGAAGGGTCGTTAAAAGGTTCCTGCTGTGTTTTCAAAATCGAATATTCGCTTTTAGAACAAGCTGATTCCACTGAGCTGCGAGCTCATCCCCGTGCCGCCGAGATGAGAATATATAGCTACGGCTACCGCTCATCCGACTTTACCCTCAGTGACTTCGAGCGTGATTGGGTTGAGAATGATAATCCTTCTGCCGAGCTTCCGGGCATATCGAATAGTTGCCGCAGTACCACCCCGTCGCTCCCCATTGTAGACAGCCAACAGTGTCCCAGCAGCCCCCACTAGCCGATGGTTCCGGTCGAGCATACACCCATCGTAATACTCACGGCTCACATACTCTATCGAATCAGCTTGCTTCAAGATCAAGTGATACCGCTCCTGTGCTGAATCACTCCACTTGTCTGCCTGTCCTTCATGGGGCAGGAGCATGTGGAGCCTCAGCGCAGGATTCTTTTTCCTCAGTTCCAGGACGATCATCGCCGCCCAGCAGTCAACGCCGTCGGCGCCGCCACTGTAGAAGTCCGTTATCTTAGCCCTCGTCAGCCGCGTGATCTGCTCCATCAATGCGGCTTTCAATGCCACACATCTTTCATCGACTTCGTTATATCTCCATGGGAACTTATGTGGACGATGGCCCGTGAAGGCGCAGGAGCTATCCACCATAGGACTCCACCTCCGCAAAGAGTTACATCTAATTATACTCTATACGTCGAGTTTTGTCCATAGCGTTCTGGATTTAATACGTCTAATTCGCTCATAATATAAAAAAACATCATGTAGGGGGATAGCAATGGACTTCAAGCAGGGTGGACAGGCGATACAGCGCATACGCAAGGAACGTGGCATGACCCAGGAGCAGCTTGCGGAGATGACGGACGTTGCTTCCAACTCGATCTCAAGGATTGAGCGTGGGCTGCTGATACCTGCGCTACCTACTTTGATTGATATTTGTAATGCCCTTGGGACTAGTGCTGATTCCATCCTGGCGGCGTACATCGCATCGGACACAGCTATTCGATGGACGCCTCTAGCAGAGAAGCTGGGAGGGCTGGACTTGGAGAAGCAGCATAAGATTGAAGCAATTCTTGATTGTTTGATTGAAACAGTTTAGATATTTTAATTGTAAACATCAATTTTGATACAAAAATAAGGTTCTTGCCGGATACAGCACCGGCAAGAACCTTATCTCTATATGAGATGCTCCATCTTTGTAGCAACATAAATCCCCATTGGGATAGAAAGAATGTCTGGGGTGTAAAATATTTGCAAAGACTCTAAATGTGTTATCAACGTTATCTATTATCGAGTATACGACTTATCTGCTCAACCAGAACGGAGACCTGTTCGATGCTGTTATCCATGCCAAGCGTAATCCGAATCGTTCCATGTGCATATGCGTCAGGTACACCAATCGCCCTAATGACATGGGAGAGAGCAGTGCTCTTTGAGTCACATGCAGACCCTGTGGCCACTGCTGTTCCCATCAAATCCAGTCGGTGTAAAAGCATTTCTCCATCTGCATCTCTAAAAGAAAGGCTCAGGCTTCCAGGAATGCGATTATCGTCACCATTCACAATAAAGTCCAGGCCCGTATTCCGCAGCCCCTTTAGTAGCAAGTCAGCAAGATTCTGCACATAGGTAGTTTCTTGTTCCAAATGCTCAATATGCTCTTGGAACGCTGTAGCCATACCTACAATTCCGGCGACGTTCTCGGTCCCAGCTCTCCGACCGCCTTCCTGCGCACCACCATGGAGAAGAGGTTCAATCATCACCCCATCACGAACGTATAGAAAGCCAATTCCTTTGGGCCCATTGAATTTATGAGCGGAGGCTGAGAGCATATCGATGCCAAGATCTTTGACATCAATCGGAATGTGACCGACAGCTTGTACTGCATCTGTATGGAACAAGCTGCCATGCCGGTGAGCAATTTCGGCCAGTTCCTTGATAGGCTCAATTGTACCGATTTCGTTGTTTGCCAGCATGATAGATACAAGCAGTGTTTCACCTCGCAGATGCTTTTCCAACGTTTCAGCCAAGATTAAACCATGCTGATTGACAGGCAGCAAATCAATATCATAGCCTATACGCTTTAGGAAGTCGCACGTATGCAAAATTGCATGGTGCTCAATGCTGCTTGTGATGATATGGCCGCATCGATCAGGTTCCCAGAATGCCGTACCAATCAATGCCCAGTTATCTGCTTCAGTACCACCAGAAGTAAAATAAATTTCCTCTGGCCTCGCTCCAATGCAAGCCGCTATTGTTTCTCGTGCTGAAGCAACAGCCTTGCGCGGTTCCCGGGCAAAGCTGTAGAGAGTAGATGGGTTGCCATATTTGTTCTGGAGCCACGGTAACATGGCTTCATAAGCGACTGAACTCATTGCCGTAGTTGCAGCATGGTCTGCGTAAATCATCATTTTGCTCATGAAAACAGCTTACAGCCTTCCTCCTTGAATTCTTCAATCTTTTCATTCAGATCTTCTACAGTGGTTCCAAGGTAATCCGCGAGACATGGCATGCAATAGAGGCTTTTAACCTTATTCCCAAGAAGCTTTTTGTTAATACCAATCGTATCTTTCTCAGTTATTTCTTTGCCGCATGCGATACAGATATACTTCATTTTGCAACTTCCCTTATTGTGAATTGTGGCAGCTCGCTGTTGTACGAACTGTCGAACATACTGATTTGCATACGGATAATTCTTCTCATCTTGCATGCAGGTGTCAGACAATAACGTTTAAACTCCTTTGGATTCACATCCTCTACTGTTTTAACTTGCGGGAACAAGAGCTTCAAATAGGCAGTTGCAATGCGCTTTACTGCCTCAGTATCTCTTGTATAAGCATCATCTGGCACCTCGAGCAATTGATCAACAATAGCCCGATAGCTGATATCTTCGCGGAGAAGATGCATAATCGTGCAGAAATATTCCGAATTCAGTGCCCAACCGCAAATTTTCATCCCGTCATTTACCTGCGGTATATCCCACCCTTTGATGAATCCGTGGAACCTGTCAAGCAACGCTCCGTCGATTCTAAAAATACCAGGAAGGTCTCCGAACATAAACTGATATTCGTCCATGATTTCTTGATCAATATTCCCCAGAAGAATAAGTCCAGCCTCACCAGTTCCGCTGTATGTACCCACAGTAAAGGTGCCATTGTTTTCAAGATATCCCTGCAGCGAAGAACGCATTTCAAGAGGATTTGGGAACTCGGTAGCCTGGATTTCATCAATGGCAACATAATCGTTGCAGCTGACAAGACCTGGTGCTCGTTTGCTCATGTCATAAAACATCTTGGCCCTGGACATCGTACCTCCGTTCGAAAGCCAGCCAAATCGGCTGATCTGCCCAAACAGATAGGATTTCCCTGTGCCCTTTGGTGCAAGTTCAATCAAATTCAATCGCTTTTCAACAAAAGGAAGAAGCCGTGTCAGGGTAGCCAATTTTTCTGTTTCGCTTTTGTATCCGTCAGCGTTGTAGTCAATAGCGCCAAGGAGAAGCCGAATCCACTCTTCTGTGGTAAACTCCGCTCGGGCTTCTTTGTAGAAATCAAGATCAACCGTATACGGACAAAAACTTGTAAAATTGGTTAGCTTGATTTTCCCCTGCTGATGCATTTCGGGCATTGGCATTCTGTATCCCAGTTCGACAACACCCCAAGTTTCCTTGCTGTTGACCAGTTCGTCTTTGACATCATTCCAAACGTCAGACTCAATAATAGTTTCCTTGGGAGTAAGTCCAAAAGCAGGTAACTCAAATGTAACCGCCTGCGTTTTAATTTCAATGCTAACAATGATTTTTGTCAGAATACTTACGCGTTCATTTTCGAACATGATTTGATCTTTGATTTTTGTCCATTCATCCTGACGCGGAAAATACGTACGGACAAATTCCTGCAGTTCTGCAATATCGAATTGCCCCTCGTCATCTTCAAATTTCCTCAGCAGCCAATCGCGAAGGAACGAGGGTAACCCCAGTGTTTTCAGAAAATTGCTTGTCTTTAAGTCCTTATAGACCGCCATTTCCTCAAATACTTCACGCAGTTTTTCTTCCATGTGATTGCTCCTTATAGTATGCCAGCCTTGCCCGTTGAACTACCGGCTTTACTTCTCAATTCAAATGTAAGTTCGGCGGCAACTTCGCTTTTATTGGCATACAGGGTAGCAGTATACTGACCTTTCTTAAGACCCGCCAGCGTAAACGAGAAGTTCTGACCGTCCACTGAGGTATCCGCTTCGTACCATTTTCCGTTGATCAGCACACTAACATTTGTAAGAATCGTTTTTGAGAATAGCTTCAATACGGGCTGTTGCTTGAAACTGTACTCAATAATCTTGGGCTCTACCTGAACTTCGATCTCTTCAGTCGGCATTGACAGTGTTATCACGGGAACGACGACCTCTTCTAGCGTCCCTCCGCCATGTGCTTCGACGTTGGCGGGCTGTCCACCTTTAAAGCGGTCATAGCTTGCAAGTATGTAATAGCTACCCTCAGGGATAGCGCAGGGAACTGATTTAACGGCTTCAGTATATTCACACACTCGTCCGCCGTTCGTTCCCTTGGAGTTGACATCAATATCGATGATGTGCTCGTTTATCACAGCCATTCGGGTCGCACCATGATCGGCAACCAGAAGCACCCTAGTTGAATTGCCGGACAAAAGCCTTGTCCTCGCATTCCTAAGCACCTCATCAATGATTTCCAGTTCACGAATCAAATGAAGCGGTGTCTTGGTCACTTGATAATCGTAGTTCTCTTTGCCGTGATGAATGATATCATCCAGTTCAGAAACTTTCGTTCTCTGCTCAGGAGGATAGGATTCAAAGAAATCCTTGTTACATCGAGTAAGCGATGGAAGTTCACAGTGTGATACCGTTACAGTAAACTTCAGATCATATTTCCGACATTTCTGTACGATATATGGAATAAACTCTACGCCCATAGCATCGACGAAGAAAAGGAAGGTTCCTCCTTTAGGTATGCTGTCTACCACAGCAATCCTGGGCAAAAGTTTCAAAAAATCATGATCGACAGCCTTCTGTTGCGCCATTTCTCTCAGCTCTGGCGAAACCCGGTTCATAACTTTTGAATAACGATATTCCGTGAAATATGCATCCAACCAAGCGTTCCCAGGGAAAGAGTACGGTTCCAGGTAAGCAGCCAGGTCGGGGTATACCTCCACCAAAATGCTCCGGAGTTCCTGAGGGGTGTACTCCTCAGCATAAACACTGATCAAGTCGATGATGGCTTCTTTTTCAAGCTTCGTATTATTTGTCAGATAGCGTATCGCGTCTTTTTTGTGTTGCTTTGTCATTTGAATATAGTCAATGACATCAGTATCATCTTCCATATCAAACATCTGCTGTAGCAGTTGTTTTCTTTCGCGATACCGCTTAATGAAGATCGAGGAATGGCAGTTTTCGCCCAGAATAGAGCGATAGATCTTCCGCACCATATCCTTGGGCGACGAAGCTGCACCTGCAGCTTGATTTAAGCACCAATTCTTCTGTGAGCCAAAGAGTTTCAGCGCGATGAAATACAGCCACTGCATATCATCGGTGAAGCGGTCCCACTGTGCAACAGCGAGTTCAAGGGAATAAGCACTGCCAAACATATGTGTTACCAGGCTATTCCAGCTGCCGTTGGATGTAATCTCATCCAATGCAAAGGTCCACTGCTCCGCTTTACCCAGCAATTTATCCAATCCGGCGGTGGCAGGATCAATGTCACACAATGCGGCGTAAGCATCTACGAGTTCTTCTATGTGAAGCATTGAATTCGGATAATCTAGCGCAAATTTTTTTGTACGTATAACGAGGGTATCGGCATTAACAGTCTCAACTAGCAGTCCAATTTTGTCAATACCTTTTGTCACCTTTTGGCTGTTGGAGATTGGAATGCCGTCACCGACAAAGCGCAATTGAGGAAGGGTACTGGTTGCGCCATCCGCAGAATACACCAATCCTTGGATACGGGTATCATCGAAGTGAAGCATTTCTACACAGCCAAAGCATACGAGAATCAGTTTCCCGGCGTTTAGCGTTATATGCGCAATCTGCGTAATGAACTGATGCAGAGCATCACGACCTTTCAGCCTCAGTTGAGATGTGAAGCCAATCAGGAACAGATTCCCTTTGAACGATTGAATCTCCGCATACAGATTCTCTGTCATGGGATCTTCATCGAACTTGCTGTATTCAGATGGCGTTTTAAAGACAGAATTTCCGACGTTAAAATGATCCCGGAACGCAATGAGGGATGCGCGGTCTTGGAAATTGACAATCCTCGGCCGCGTATCATTACTGCGTAGGTATCTTTCTATTCGCCCATAAATATCACTGATCTTCATGCAGAGCACCTCGGGTTTCGCGTATAATCTCGATGCCAACGGTCATGTTCTTCTCAATGAGCTCCTTCAAATAGCGCTTCACATCTGCAATATCCATCCCATCGATCTTTTGAACCGCAAGTTCATAACCCGATCCGTTATACACGAATTCGGCTTTCTTGCAGAGCGCATTTTCTAAACTGGTCAGATGGTACCAGTCGTACGGGTGCTCCAGCAGGTGCTGTTCCAGCTCTCTTTTAACTTCTTCAATGTTCTGGAGCAGCACGTCATAGCGACCCAGGATACGCTTACGGAAAGCATCATCACGCACGGCAGAGTCACCCAACTTTTGTAGCAGAACAGTATGGGACTGCAGGAATTTCATGGTGTCCTCTATACTCCGTCCATCGACTCTCTTTTTCTTAGCAATGGCATTGATGGTATCAAAAGCTTTTTTGGCTATGATTTCCTCGTTGGGATCATCCACCATGCAGAGAACAGGCATCAGATAGGCTTGCGACCAGGCACGGGGTGACTCCGTCTTTGTCGCGTCTTTCCAAGCTTTGATCAGTTTTGCGCTTTCCTGCCTCTCACTCCAGGTCTTCACCGTTTCCTGCACACACCGTTGATAGTAGCTCTTTTCGGATGTGAAGAGGTCACTTCCTGGCAACTGTTTATAAATTTCACTGACAAAATCTTGGCCAAGGCCTTGGAGGATATAGCTGCAGGCATTGGCAAACACACTTTCTTGATGATTGTAGAAAGATTTGAAGTTCGCGCCTTTATCTGTGATTTGTTGCAGGAACTGTTCCCGGCGGTTTTCCTGGAGTTCGCCGGATTTCTTGATTCCATACAGAAGCTCCATGAACGGCCCCAGATCGTCCCAGTAATTTTTGGCATATAGGTAGGAGATCTTGATATTTTTGCAGACGTTGCACCACTCCTCAATGCAGCCTCCGAAGGAGTTGCTGTGAAGAATCACCGCATTGCTGGCGAGAATGATCCTGTACTCCAAAATCAGCATACGAATCTGTTGATCGGCAGTTTCCTTGAACCAGACCCAGTTTGCCGCATCGGCGCTAAACCTCTTTTGCAAGCGGGTGATATACTGCCCACCATCACCGATCTGTTCACCAAGCTTGGACAGGATACCGTTCTCAAAATCATCCAGATAGTTTTTCATGCCCTCCCGTACCTTCTGTTCGGACATAATGCTACGCAAATCCTCAGCCAACCCAGGATGGCGGATGACAAGTCTGCCAATGTCAGAGGCAATGTCATTGTCGGAGCGCCCGTCAGTGCTGCCGCTGTTGGCGAAAGCAGTATAGAGATCTATCAGCTGATGCACGTTTTCAGTGCTGCTTGTGAAGGCTGGTTCATCTCCCAGATGCTTCAGGCACCACATTGGGAAGGGCAGAGAGTGCATGGCCGGACGCACTATCGTATCCCGGATATCTTCCATCCGTGAAACGTTGACAGGGCGGTCGAATATCATAGCAGAGGCCGCTACAAAGGCTTTAGTCTCCTCCGTCATCTTTACGATGTACTTATCCTTGTAACGCGGATTAGGTGTCATGCGCTCGGAAATATACTCGGAGACGATGTTCTTCAGCTTCTCGTTATCCAGTTTAGCCGGTCTGATTCCGTCGCTAGAGGAAAAAGAACCATCAGCATATTCTTTCAGAAGGAAACCAAGGATAAATGCTGTCTGATTACAGGGCATGAAGCCATAAGGCGCTTTATATAGCTTTTCATAGATGTCTCGGATGGAGATCCGATCACCTGTTCTGAAGGCTTCAGTGATCATGCTGTCTACTGTACGTTTAATCTTCGAGATGGTCAGCAGAGGCAGTGTTTCCCAATAACGCTCCGTGGTCCAGGCCTCGCCCAAATCCTTGGGAACACAGCTGAACTGTCCCAATGTTCCGCCGGAACCAGCACCGAGGCCAACGCCGTTCTTCAGCTGAGTCGCTTGCCACATGGTAGGGGTGGCATTGGCGGCAAACGTCTCCAGTCCGTCAGGATAGCGCCTGCGGTTGACCGTGCTCAGTTCGGTGTAAAGCGCTTCCAATGTCGGAATACGCTTGCCAGTCAGTGCGTCCTCCCAGTAGATAATGAACTCACCCTTCTTGACACTCTTGTGCCAATCTTCCAGCACCCTGCTCACATCGTTGTTGTACTGGCCAGCCATGTCAGTATTCTTCTTGTGCCAATATTCATACTTGGCCTTGGAGTCAGAAATCTGCTCAAAGCGGTCATCGCCCAGCGGCGTAAGGGTTGCGTCAATAAATACAATAGAGCGGAAGTGCTCGTCGTGCGCATACGTGCTGAACGCCTTGGAAAGCTCATAAGCATCCAAGCCGCTCTTGGCAAACGCAATCACGGCATGGATTCGGTTGTCTGTGCCCTGATTTATAATTCCCTTGAGCTGCTGTTCCAGACGGCTTGCGTCAGCGACCAGGGTAAAGTCGTAACGCAGTTTCAGTGCGTCTTTGGGCTCAATGACTGTTTGCATCTTGCCTTCCGTCAGAAGGTTCGAAAATTTCACATCCACTGGAGGAATGTCATCGTCTGCACTGAGAAGCGCACTGTAGAGGTTTGACCCCGGCGTCTTGTAGAGAATTTTCTTCCTGACGAGGCTATCCGCGATTTTTGTGGGTTGTCCATCGTCCAAGTCAGAACCCATGAAGGCATATTCGATGTTCTTCGCACTGGGAGCGAGCGTTCCCACCTGAGAACCTGTCTTCTCATAGATGGCCTGCATGAGCAGAATCGCTTTTAGGATACGAGGCTCATCACCAATTAGATTGCGTGCGCGACCAAAGCTATCCAGCACCTTGCGGACATCCCTGTCCAGCAGTTCTTTGCCCTTTTCATAGAAGAAGTCCCATAGCAGGTCCACTGTCAGTAGCGGATTGTCATCCGCAGGGCCGAAGGTATCAATGAACCATTTGAAGCCACGGATCTCATCTCCTGTGTCGTTTTTCAGGAAGTCAAACATGCTTCGCACATCTCCAGCATAATAGCTGGCCATGTTCTTGAGCAGCAGTGCGGCATAAGGATGTAAGGGAAGCACATCGCGCAACTCCGTATCTTGAATCTTGGCCTGTTTTTTCACTAAGGCGCGGGCGTCTCTGGTGCGCTCATAGAGTTCCTCGGAGGTTTCCTGCCATTCGTCCATCAGGTGCGTATCTTGGCGCTTTTCCAGAGCTTTACCCATCAGACGAAAGGCCATGTTGTCCGGCAGCTCAATGTTGCAAAAGGGCAATACAAAGCGGTGACTGATGACATTCCAGTCCTTGTCCTTGGCTGGGAACAGGTTGGCTACATTGTGGGTGACAGGAATCAGATAGAAAAAGTCACCCTCGGACATTTCCACCAGTGCCTGTAGGCCGGACAGGCGTGTTCGATTATTTTTAAAGAAATCCGTAAACTCATCCCATATGAAGATGAGACCGTACAAGTTATTATCCTTAATGACCGCACGAATCCAGTCCTGTAGCACCTCTTTGGTTAGCGTCAGGACACGGATGCCACGCTCGTTGGCCAACTTCATGACCTTGGTCATGATTTCGGAAAGCGGCAAACCTTCAAATGTTTGTAACTTTTTAATCAGGGCGTCCACATCGTCTCCGGCGAAGGTTGCAGCATAGGTACCCTTCATCAGGCCGTTGAAGTAGGCTTTGTTATCCGTATCACTCAGCCACTGGATGGCTGCTGACCGCAACGCGCCGTCGCCCTCCTTATACCCCTTTTCGCGCAGTGCGGCCACAATGCTGTCCTGCACGTCAAAGAGTAGATCCGTCTCGCTAGTAATGTCAGAAGAGGCATATCGGTGTGCCACCAGAATGTTCCCAGCGTGCTTCAGAGAATAGAGTTTGTTATACAGGTCATTGCCCAACTGCTCCGGGAAACGGTCAAAATAAGCCTTCGTGGTGGCATCGTCCGCCTCTAGCAGCTTTTTGAGTGTCAGTACAGCATGGGATTTCCCGGTGCCGTATTCACCCTCCACCCAGACGGACAGCTTCTGCAAGCGACCGACGCAGCTGATCAGATCCCGCATGAGTTTGACAAACGTCTCGTGTGGATAGAACTTTTCCCAGAGGTTGGGGTGCTGTTCGATGACGCTGGCGTTGACGGCAGGGAAAAACTCCGGGTCTATGTCAAAGTAGTCTCTATACAACTCGGCCATGACCGATTCCTCCTATGTTATGCTTTGAAAAGTTCCAGCACGTCATCTGAGGTCTTGCCGGGCCGCAGAGTAATGCTGTCCAGATCCATTTTGAAGGAGCAGTTGATAAATTCCGGGTGATTGATGGATAGGCCGTTGAGCAGCCTTTCCATGGTCTCGGTGCCTAAACCGAAAATTTCTGTAGGGCTGATGCCGCTGCGTTCGACGGTATCGTCTATCAGCGTGGTAAGGGTAAACTGATAGTATCCCTCGCAGGCTTCCGCAAACTTATAGAGGGAGTAAAGGATGACGAGGGGATCGGGAGCAGACCAAGTAGTCCTAGTGATATCAAGAAGATGAGTTACTCGTCCCTTTTGTTCGCTGTTACAATGACCAAGGCCAATCCGGTCCCCCAATATTGGATTGCTGCTACACAGATTTTTAATGGCGGAAACAACGTTTTTCCGGGATTTTTCTGAGGACACATCATCCATCAAAAGCGCCATAATTTCCGCAGGGGTATAGGGGCGGTTGAAAGAGATATTCTTGACCCACCAATTAATTTCAGAAGTATAGGCCGCGTTACAAAGCATTAGCGCCCAAGCAGTTTCACTATCAATGCCGATTGTGTCAACAAGCTCGCCAAAAGCAGTAATCTTTCCCTTTCGACTTACTCCGGTATCAGCTAAAAACGCTTTAAGTGGGCTTAACATCATCGTTCCCAAATTATTATTATCCCAGAAATCGTTCTTTTTCTCAAAGTAATCCCTCACCCAAGAAAACTGAACGCCAAGCGTTTTATATCGATCGATACTTGTAGTCATCGTACTCTTCTCCTTTGGCATTTTGTGTGATTCAGCTACCCAGCAGCTTGAAGATGAAACCTTGTGGCACATTAGACAATGTACACACCGATCATCGATATGTACATCACCATTCTCAAAACTTATAAAGCCATTTGGACAATTTGCTTCGCATACTTGGCAGCCAATACAATAGGCTGATTTTCGCAAGATATTCTTTAATGCTGCAATAAATAGAATTTCGTCCTTTGTATTGCTGGTTTTGATTCGGAATTCCAGTCCCTCATCTTTTTCTTCATAGCTCGCTGTAAACCACTCAGTTCCGAAATGGATGCGCACCGTTCTTGGCTCTTGATACGTTATTTCCCCGATGGTCTTAATCCACTCTCTCCAATTCGTTGATATTCGCTTGATGCGAATAATCTGTACTTTGGATAGCATTTCATCGTCGTACACCAAATCCGGCGCACTCAGCTTTCGTGCATCATGTCTGGACTTCCAGCCCTCAAACTCCATGAATTCACGTTGTGCAGCTGGCAGCATAGTACTGGCAACTGATTTTTTAACGATTAGGTCATTAAAGAATTTGGTTGAATGCTTCGCATCTGGGCTATCGCCGTAAAGCTGTTCTCTGACCCAAGAGCCTTTTTTTGATGCCATTGGGCAAACAAGACAACCAGCTCTGTTATTTCCCAGAAGATAGGTTCTGTTAATGATTAGCCCTTGCTGATATATATAGAGAAACAATTCTGCTGAATTCCATCGCAGGATTGGATAATAATCATACTGACCTTTATGCTTTGTTCCGAGATTTACGACATCGTATTTACTGCGCGCTATGCTTTCGTCGCCTCTAACTCCCATCATTGCCATTCCACGGAAATGAGGATTCCTCATGTATTTGCGTAGTCGAATAATCTGTGGTGCAGTTTTATGAACGCTACAGCACCACCTCATCTTTTGCGCAGGAGGGCCTATTCTATCCCACGTATATCCAGGCTCAAGCTTTGATCTGGCTACTAAGAACCGGATACCTTTCTCTTCGCACTGTTTTCTCGTTTGCTCAATTACATCATAAGTGTCAGAGAACTCCATTTGCGTATCTCCGAACAGCACCAAGAAATCGTCATGTGGTATAGCTCTCTGAACGATGTCAAGGGCTACAACACTGTCCTTACCTCCGCTAAAAGCCACATAAAACAAATCAACTTTGTCTTTGTATCCAATGTATGTATTGTATGTATTCTTGATTGTCTCCGCCGTAAGGCTATCAAGAATACTGCTATTGCGCGATACCATTTTCGCAATGTCTACAGGAACAAAGCGTACAATGTTTCTTCTTGCATTCTCATCTGGTATCAATTCAGGAGCCTGAAATAGAGTGCCTCCTTTTAATTGCGCTACTAATTCTCCGCGGTACCAATACTTATTTGTCTCCGCCCACATATAAGGATAAGTGTCATCTTTTTCATAATCCCAATACTTATCAAAGCCAAGCAAATCCATCTCCCGATAGTACACCGGTCGCGGCTCTTTGCTGAACGGCAGTGGCGTACTGTTCAGCACATATCCGCCAGTCTCAGCATCCCATTCGTAGGAATACATAGACACTCATCCTTTCTGAGAGCGCAGCATTTTGGCTCTCGTAATAATTTCGTTGATGCTGGAAAGCTTCTTCCTGGTGATATAGCCCGCATTGGCCAGATGCTCTAGGCATGGATCTTTCTCCAAATCCACTGGAGCGTTAGCCAGAATGTCTGCCAGAACATCGTCAAAGAAATCAAGCCCTGCATCCCGGCGTACGATAGCGCCTGAGACATTGTTCTTGGCATAGCTAGAGTGCATCAGCGTGAAATTCTTGCTTACGGTGGCCACATACTGCTCCAGCAGGTAACTATTCCACGAGTACCCCACGTAGGGGAACGCATCGAAATACTGAATGTTCTTCAGTGATACATACTTTCCCGGACAGTGCAACGCGATGGCAGCATCCACACGGGGAATGTCCCAGCGCACGGCTCCTGTCTCAACGAACTCTGTCTCGCTGACACGGGCGCAGTTCCTGTGAACCGTGTCCATATAGATGGTCGAATCGCATTCCTTGGCAAAGGCCGTTAATTCATCCAGTGTAAACGGCGCATGGCGCTGACAGAACATGGCAAAGATGTCGGTCATGCTCATTGTGTTGCCCTTGAGTGTGATCACCGGGCCTGAGAACGTAAAGCGATTCCGCAGCTTATAAGCCACTGCGCCGCGCACCCCCAAGGGCGTCAGGAAACTGAGGCGCTCGGCAGTTTCTGGATATAACTGAACCAGCTTTCGCTGAATCCAATCGCCAATCATATACCCCTGATTATCCAGCTCTTCCTGGATAAATGCAGCAATCTGATCCAGCTCCTGAGCTGTCAGGTCCGCCATAGATTCATGGAAGTACGTGTGGAAAGCATCCATGATGAACTCCGAATGAATGTGAAGCTCTCGCTCCACCTGATTTGGCGGGAAATGATGCAGCGCCTGTTTCAGCTCATCTGTATGAATGGGACGACCGTAAGCTAGCATCACGTCCGTAATTTCTTCAGGAAGATTCACCTGCGCGTGGCGGTCGTTGGTCAGATAGTGTTCCCGGAGGATATACCGATCCTGGCAAGTCGCCAGCAGATAACTGACCAGCAAATCTTCCGTCAGCACCGCGCTTTCCAGCTGATGCTCCAGCGCGGCATAGATGGAAGAATAGTAGAGCACCGGCTTTCCGCTGTTGAGCACACGTTCGATGTACTGTAGAACTGTCCACCGATCTTCATCGGACAGCAGAAGTTCCGCCAGATACCATCGCTTGCCAGTATCCACGCAGTGCGCTGTCAGCTGTAGGCGAACGATTTCGTTAGAGTCCCTCAGCTCTTCTCCGTGAATCTCCGCCCAGCGTTTCCGCAGTTTCTTCATGTCCAAGACAGATTCCTTTTGAAATCCCTTAGGGAAGGCCTGCTTGAGAACGGCCTCGTATTCCACCCATGGTGATGCGGTCTCCAGCTCAGATTTCCTTTGCTGATTTTCAAGGAATGCAGCTGCTTCTTTGGCGGACATGACCTGAAATACCCTTCGACCGTCTTTCTCTGCGCGAATCAGTACATCTCTTCCTTCTCTGATGCGGGTATCGGTTTGCCTGTATGCAAGCGAAACTTTGCTATACACAACCGACTGCGGGTTCTGTGCGCCAAAGGGGTAGAGATTGTCCCGGATAATCGCCTGATAAATTTCTGAAACTGTCATAGGTTTTCCTGCTTGACGAAGGACATCAAAGACGGTTTCAATGATTGTTTTTTTCCCTGTCAGCTTCTGCTCTCCTCCATGGGCTATGCTTCCGTCTTGACGAAGGAAAATGACAAATTGAACTAAGGCCGCACTAAACTGGCGGTGACGTTGGATGTTGATTTGTTCAAAGTCCGGTCGCGCCATAAGAAAGTCAAAAATTTTCTGGGCACCAGTTGCGTCTGCATTCAACAGTGAGAAATCCAGATGATTGCGCTGGATATACGCTTCAATCATCCGAATGGAGGTCGAATAGTTGCCAGCAGTCCTATCCGCAAGGCCCTTTTCCTGGATCAGGAACTGCTTGAAAGCGTCCAAGGAAATTTGACCTTCGCCAGTTGGAATGACAGGTGTTGCTTTGATGGGCTGCTTTGGATGATCCTTCGTCCACCATACGGGGCGATTGGGATAGGTTTTGCAGCCATCTGCTTTGTAAGACAGTTTATAGCCTTTTATCCTACATTCCTGAATAAACGCATCCAGCCCATGATCGCCAACAATCCAGAGACATCCACCCCAGTTCCGTTTGTCCTGATAGGTGAGTCCCCGCGCTTTCAACTGCACGATAATCCATTCTTTGTTTGGCGCTTTTTCTGATGTTTCGCCCCCCCCGTCCTCACTTCTATATGAGATCCTCAACTTGTCTCCAAGCCCGAACAACTGATGTAGTCCACGTATTTTGCGGACGATGGTAGTGGCATCCAGGTTGGACTCAAGATAATAGCCAGGGGCAAAACTTTTCGGCACTCGCATACGCCGGTAATTCCGCTCATCGGCAAAAGCCAGAGTGTTGTATCCAGGAATATCCTCGTTCATGATGCCCATAAAAGCATCGCGATAATCAGCAAAGAGAAGTCCGCAAATCTCCACATAAATCCGATTCCAGGACTTTGCAGGGTATACCTCGCCCTTGTAGGTGTAAGAGACCGGCTTGGTGAACAAATATGTACCATCCTGGCTGAAATCAACCAGAGACTGATCATTTGCCGGTACACTGGTTGTTTCCCCCTGGAGAGCTGAGCCCTCCGCTGTTTCGACGATTTCATCAAGAGCGCCGACCTCTTCCACAGAAATAATGGGTACGTTTTCCGCAGTTGCCTGTTCGACTGCGTCAGAAGCAGCCTGTTCCACAACAGCATCCTTCATCAGAGGAGCTGTCTGAGTGATGGCATCTTCCTTAGGCTCACAATAACTTTTGATAAAGGCATAATAGAGCTGTGTGACACTACGAATGGCCTGCGCATTTTTTCCAAAACGGAACCGTAAAAGTTTTCCCTCGGCAACCTTTTTCTGTACGTTATGGACAGCTTTGGCATCAGTCATGCCCAAGAGAGGCTGTTTGAGATGGCAGTAATCAGCTGCTTTTTGCAAATAGTCAACCAGCATTTTGGGTGGAAATCCGGTTTTGTCTTTTGCGTACATAAAGAAGGCATCCTCAACAGACTTGGACGGTATTCCAGTCATTCGATTCGTCTCCTCCAAAATCATTTGGTGCTCAGCCGGGTTAGTCGTGCATAGTTCACACATTTGGAGCGCCGTAGCCTCATTATCTCGTTTTTCAGCAGCCATGTCTTTTGCCTTGTTCAACAAATTATGATATTCTTTATTATTATCCCGAAAAAGTTGAACAGTTTCTGTGAACAGCTGAGTTGCAGGCTTCATGATTGTTTTTCCTTGATAGGCGGACTCCATACTTGCCATTTGAAATGAAATGCCATTCACATTTCTGTATATTTCATCAATTTCAATTCCTGCGTTGACTGCCATTAATCGTAGCAATTGAGAGCAGTTTTTGACAGAATCCATCCGGGATAGTTCGCCAGATAATACTTTTAGATAGGCATCTAAAAGTAGAGCCGCTTCATATTTTGTAAATGGTATTTGTCTGACCATGTTCGTTAGCTTCTTCCAGTATTCTCAATAATTTTGTATGTTACCCCAATCATCTACTACGCCATCTGTCTTTGCCGTTCGTAATAGTCATTTCAGGTGTTGATATAAAAAACCAAGTATATACTACCATAGCAGCCACTATTTTTCAATCTATTTCGTCAAATTTATGCTTCAAGAGTCAGCGCAAACGCCAACAGAACCACAAGAAAACAAACATTCGCCACCGTAAAGTACCGGAAATACACCCCTTTGCCCCAACATTCCTCCCGCGCAATGAGCTTGTAGGAAATCAAACTTGCCATAGATGCGATCAACGTCCCCAGTCCGCCAAGATTGACGCCAATAATCAGCGCGGACAGATTTTCGGTAAACCCGGACAACAGCAGCGCCGCCGGAACATTGCTGATCACCTGGCTGGCGGCAACGCCGGCCAGGATCTCATGCCCGGAGACGATCTGCTGCAGCATCTGCGAAAAGGCCGGGATCCGCCCGATGTTGCCAATGAAGATAAAGAATCCAACGAAGGTCAGCAGCAGACTGTAGTCCACCCGGCTGAAAATGCTCTTATCCGTCACCAGCAGGGCAGCGATGGTTAGCCCGAGGGTCACACCGTATGGGACCACTCGGGCTACCGTCAGCAGGGCAAGCACAAAAAGGACGGCATAGACGGCCAGATGGATGTTGCTGCCGGAAATCTTTGCCCTTTCATCAAAGGAGACCTGCACCGACCCGTGATAAGCTCTTGACTGGATGATGCTCCAAACAAGAATGACCGCCAACGCCGCCGCCGCATAAGGCAGCATCAGCAGCACAAACTCCCCCAAGGATAAGCCCGCCTTGCCGTACAGGTATAGATTCTGTGGGTTGCCGATGGGCGTCAGCATACTGCCGAGATTGGCGGCGATGGTCTGCAAAACCACAACAGGAATCATCAGCTGTCCCTTGGCCTCCGGCCCAATCATACCCAAAACGATGAGCGTAAAGGGTACAAAGGTGATCAGCGCCACATCATTGGTCACCAGCATGCTGGAGAAAAAGCAGAGC
The DNA here is from genome assembly GCA_003612335.1 of bacterium 1xD42-67. Lineage (GTDB taxonomy): Bacteria > Bacillota > Clostridia > Oscillospirales > Oscillospiraceae > Lawsonibacter. Next base: position 5,317 of record RAYO01000019.1, on the reverse strand, counting down.
AAAACCAGGATCAGCACCACCTGCCACGCCTTGTGAACCCTGCTCAGAAGCTCCTGAGCGATATACTGGAACACGCCGCTCTTTTGCAGCCCTGCCATGACGCTCATCAGGCAGAACAGGATCGCCAGCGTCCGAAAGTCCACATAGCCTAGGTATTCTTTGTCAGGGCGTACAAAAAACACGGAGATGGCAGCAAGGGCGAAGGCCGCGCATAGCACCGTTTCCTGTTTGAAAAAGTGGATTATTTTATCTTTCATGAAATTATTCCTCTCAAAAAGTTATCACACAAAGGCACAGGAATGGTTCTTCTGTTGAAAAGTCGCTTTGTAAACTGCGCTGCTTTTCAATTGAAATTATACCTTAGCTACTCTGCGAAATCAAGAAGCTACAGAGGAAGCAGGACTATTTTCAGTTTTCTTCGACAAAATAGGCTTCCCTTAACGGCTTGACATCCCCCTTATTATGATATACTATTTAAGGGAAACAAGCCGGAGGTAAGGCGATGAAGATTTTTAATTACGCTGCGATCAGAAATCAGAAATGGGATTCCGATATCCTTGGTCTGATCGCTGCCATATACAAGGAAGCTGGCAAGCAGGAGCTGTATCTGAAGCAGCGTCCGGATGAACTGGAAAAGCTGGTTGAGATCGCCAAGATACAAAGCACAGAAGCCTCTAACGCCATTGAGGGCATTGTGACCACCAGCACCCGCATAAAGCAGCTTGTGGAGGAAAAGACCACGCCCAGGAACAGGGACGAACAGGAGATCGCAGGGTATCGTGACGTGCTGAACGTCATCCATGAGAGCTTTGACGCTATCCCGATCACGCAGAACTATATCCTGCAGCTTCACAAGATGCTATACAGCCACATGAACAATCCAATGGCGGGGCGGACGAAAAACGTGCAGAACTATATCAGTGCGACTTATCCTGACGGCCATTCGGAAACCCTGTTCACACCCCTTGCACCTTATGAAACGCCGGAGGCGCTGGACAAGATTTGTGATGAGTATAACCGGGTCATTGGCAACATGGAAGTGGAACCGCTGATCGTGACCCCGATTTTTATTCACGATTTTCTGTGTATCCACCCTTTCAACGATGGGAACGGCAGGATGAGCCGTCTGCTCACCACCCTGCTCTTATACCGCAATGGATTTTATGTCGGCCGGTATATCTCTCTGGAAGCAAAAATCACTAAGAATAAAGACCTCTACTATGATGCGCTGGCAAGATCGCAGACCGGGTGGTATGAGAACACAGAAGACGCCGTTCCCTTTATCAAGTATATTCTTGGAACGATCCTCGCGGCCTATAAGGATTTTGAGGATCGTTTTGCCCTGGTGGAGACGAAGCTTCCAGCAGTTGAAATGGTAAGGCGAGCTACCCTCAGCAAAATCGGACGATTCACCAAGCAGGATATTCGGGAGCTGTGCCCCTCGCTGAGTATAAGCTCCATTGAGGGGGGCTTGCGTAAGCTGGTCGCGTCCGGAGAGTTGAAACGGGAAAGCAAAGGGAAGAATACCTGTTACTTCAGGCTCAAGTAATTCTCGATGATGTCGGTAAAAAGGATGCCATGCTGCTGTGTGAAAGAATAATCCCTTCTTTCTCCACAGCAGTTGTAGAAACAGCTCAAGCTCTAACTGAAAAAGCTGCTTAAAATGTGGAGGCAGGTATTATGGGAGAAGTGTACGCAAAAGCGCAGAAAGAGAAATTGAACCAAAGTTTGAATGAAATACTTGCAATGCTTGAGGAGATGAAAGGCACTTCGGAAGGTGACGATTTCCAAATCGGCAAGCAGAAGATACTTGCGCGTCTTGAAGAGATGATCGCGGAAGACAAGAGACCGCTCTCAACGGTAATCAGGACTAACGATGGATGGGATTTCAGCAAAGAAAAGGGAGAGGATATTCTTGCCGAAGATGATATCGTCCGTTTGCGTCCGTTTTCTGCCGGAGACGAGCGGTTCTATTTCCAGATTCGGGAAAAATACAGGATTTTCAATAAGGAGAATATTCCGGAAGAAAAACTTATTGCCGGTTATTGGGATGAGACACAACAGCGTTCAGCGTTTTATTGTGTGATTGAGCGGGTGAGCGATGTTGCGAAGATGGGGTATATCGCCTTAAAGGATACATCCAAAGATATGTGGGAAATCGCAATCGAGCTCGACAGTGCGTACTGCCATCAGGGGTACGGAACACGGGCAATTATGCTGTTTCTGCAGAAAATTGGAAAAATCACACCCAAAAGACAATTTCAATTTTTGGTTGAGGTTGATAATATTCCCTGCCAAAGCTGCATGAAAAAGCTCAATGCCGAGTTGGTTGGCATCCATAATCTTGCCTTTGACTGTGAAGAAGATGCAGAAACCTTTGCAGCAAACAATCTCAATATGATCACAGAGCACATGAAGACTTTGGCCGGAGAATTGGATGTTCCGCCACAGAAACTGCTCAGTCATGTGTTGGATTACAGAGTTGCTCTTTGACTGAAATGGAAAAATCGCTTGAAATGTGGTATATTAATAATAGACAATATTAAGCTCTGCGGAGTAATAAACGATACTGAATATGTATTTCGGAGAGATACCAGAGCGGATTTTGCAGTATTGCTCTAATAGAGCAGGAAGAGGAAACACGAATGCGTACACCACCAGAACAGCAGGCCTTTGCGATCTATTCCCGAAAATCGAAGTTCACCGGCAAGGGCGAGAGCATCGAAAATCAAATCGAGATGTGCCGCCAGTACATCTCCCGCAGCTTTGGGCAGGAGCAGGCGGACAGCGCCCTGGTCTATGAAGACGAGGGATTTTCCGGCGGCAGCACGAAGCGCCCCAACTTCCAGCGGATGATGAAGGACGTACATAGCGGCAAGATCCAGACCATCGTGTGCTACCGTCTGGACCGGCTCACCCGCAACACCAAGGACTGCTTCGAGTTTGTGGAGGAGCTGGAACACTACGGGGCAACCTTTGTCTCCATCAAGGAGAACTTTGACCTGACCACACCCACTGGGCGGCTCATGTTCACCTTTGTGGCAGCCTTGGCCCAAATGGAGCGGGAGACCATTGCCGACCGTATCCGGGACAACCTCCAGGAGCTTGCCAAAACGGGCCGCTGGCTGGGTGGCAACACCCCCCTTGGCTACCAGTCGGAGGGCACCGAATACTGCAAGGTAGACGGGAAAAAGCGCAAGACCTTCCATCTGAAGCTGATCCCGGAAGAAGCCCAGCTGGTGCAGATGATCTTCGCCAAGTTCCTGGAAGTGAAGTCCCTGACCAAGCTGGAGACCTATCTGCTCAACCAGGACTACAAGACCCGTCAGGGTAAGCCTTTCTCCCGTTTTGCCATCCGGGAGCTTATTATGAACCCCGTCTACGCAAAGGCAGACGGGGCCATGTATCAATATCTGATGGAAAACGGCGTCTGTCCCTTTTCCGACCAAAACGCCTTTGACGGGACCCACGGCATCATGGCCTACAACCGCACCGAGCAGACCAAGGGCAGTACCACCCGCAAGAAGCCCATGGAGGAGTGGGTGGTATCCGTCGGGGAACACGAAGGCATCGTATCCGGCGAGGACTGGATCACAGTGCAGGGGCTGCTGGCCGAGAACAGGAGCAAAAGCTACCGCTGGCGGGCTGGGCAGACCAATGAAGCCCTGCTGTCCGGCCTTCTGCATTGCAGCTGCGGTTACTGTATGCGTCCCAAGGTCACGGGCCGCACCACAGCGGACGGGGACAGGCAATTCCGCTATCTTTGTGAGCTGAAGGAAAAGAGCCGCCGCCATAAGTGCAATAACAAAGACATCAACGGCAACCACCTTGACCGGGCGGTGTGCTTTGAGATCAAGAAGCTGGCGGAGGACAAGAGCGAGCTTGCCCGGCGGCTGACTGCCGGGAAGAAAGTCTTTGTAGACGAGAGCGACCAGCTCACCACCGATCTGGAACGGCTGAGAAAGGCCCAGAGGGAAAACCAGAAGGAGATCAATGCCCTGGTGAACTCGCTGGCAAAGATGGCTGGGACCCCCGGAGAGCAGAGCATCCTGGACGGCATCAACGAGCGCTCCGAACGGAATCAGAGCATCCAGGAGAACATCCGGGAGCTGGAGCAGATCCTCCAGGAGCAGGACCTGCGATCCCAGTCCTTTGACCTCCTGCGGGATATGCTGCGCTCTTTTGCGGACACCATGGACGATATGACTGTGGAGCAGAAGCGTCTGGCCCTCCGGGTGATCGTCAAAGATATCGTCTGGGACGGGGAGAAGGTCCACATCTATCTCTTCAGCGACGATGACCCCAGTGGGGACGACATCGACCTCCCGCCGCCTGACGATGGACAGGATGATCCCGGCGTGCCAACGTGTGAGGGTAGCAAATGAGATCCTCATGCACTTCCGCGCCCAGCGAAAGCTCCAGAGCGAGGTCTCGCTGACCGATACTCTGGAGGCGGCGGGGGACGGCGGGACACTGTCCCTGATGGATGTCATCGCAGTGGATGACAACATGCTGGAGGACCTGGATACGAAAGACGCCTGCATCAAGGTGCGCCGGTGCGTCCAGACCTGCCTGACCCCTCGAGAGCGGATGATCGTCACCATGCGCTACGGTCTGGACGACAAGCCTCCCCGTACCCAACGGGAGATCGCCAGTCAGTGCGGGATAAGCCGGTCCTATGTGTCCCGAATCGAGAAAAAGGCGCTGGAAAAGCTCCAGGCAGGGATGGAAGGATGGACCCCCTGAACGTCCACGACTCTATCCAGACCCCTCATATGCACTTGCCCAGGAAGGGTGCGGCTCCCTCTCAGCTGTGTTGGACAAATCAGCACAGCCTTGACCGATCAGCCTCATCCTTCTGCCTTTTTCTCCTCGCCCAGGACATCTCACAGTCTTGGTCCGTCCAAAAAAATCAGCCCTTTACCCCCTTGACGGTTCGGCAAAGTCCGAGTATAATATCACATGTCCTCATCCGTCCGTCTTGTAGACAGAGCAGGCCACAGATATCATCTTTGACGATATGGATATGCTAGTGTAGCTCAGCCGGTAGAGCAGCTGATTCGTAATTACCAGACCGGGCGAAGACAATCAAATACGCTGATGTGGCTCAATGGCAGAGCATCTCACTCGTAATGAGAAGGTTGTGGGTTCGATTCCCACCATCAGCTCCAATAATCCCCGAATATCGGCTGATATTTGGGGATTGTTGTATTTTTATGCTCGCTTTGACTTTTAGGGCTCTGTGCTGGGGGGTTAACAAGCTGCTGTTGCAGCTTTCAGCTTGTCGAAAAAGTCTGCCTACTGGCAGACTTTTTCC
>RAYO01000018.1 GCA_003612335.1 bacterium 1xD42-67 | reverse complement strand
TGTAAAGATGATAAAATAGGGAGTAAGGGGTGAGGGATATGTTGGAGCGAGGGAAAAATGAGCGAGGGGTCATAGAAATGGTGGACACAGAAAGCCTGGTGCCGCCGGGACATCTATTGTGGCAGGTGGATGCAGCGGTAGATTTCGAGAAATTGTACAAGATCGTGGAGCCGTTGTACAGCGAAGAAGAGGGCCGGCGGAGCATCGACCCAGTGGTGCTGTTCAAAATCGTATTGCTGCAGCATTTGGATGGGAATACCTCTTTGCGGGGAACGCTGCGCAGAGCGCAGACAGATGCAGCATACCGGTGGTTTCTGCGGTACACGCTGAGCGAGGAGCTG
>RAYO01000017.1 GCA_003612335.1 bacterium 1xD42-67 | reverse complement strand
GACCCCCTCGTTTCTGCTGGGGTCATTATAACATGGCGTCCACTATTATGCAATTTTTAGATTTTATGGACCACTAGAGAGAATGAAACATTGCCCTTGAGGGGTGACACCATGATCCTGCGCGAGCTGTTAGCTGGCGTCCCCCTCACGGGGGGGAGCCCTGACTTGGATATGGAAATATCTTCCATATCCTACGACACCCGGACCATCTGCCCCGGCGCCCTCTTCGTGGCCCTGTCCGGCGACAAGACCGACGGACACCGGTTCATCCAGGAGGCGGTGGAGAAGGGAGCCGCCGCCGTGCTGTGTGAAGAGGCCCCGGAGGAGGCCGGTCCCTGGCTGACGGCGGCGGACAGCCGCCTGGCGCTGGCCCTGATCTCTGCGAACTGGTTCGGCCGGCCGGGGGAGTCGATGATCCTCACCGCCGTCACCGGGACCAACGGCAAGACCACTACCACCAGCCTGCTCAAAGAGCTGCTGGAACGGGTGACCGGGGCCAAGGTGGGGCTGATCGGCACCAACCGGAACATGATCGGATCCCAGGAGCTGCCCGCCCACCGCACCACGCCCGAGAGCTATGAGCTCCAGTCCCTCCTGCGCCGGATGGCGGACGAGGGCTGCGCCCATGTGGTGATGGAGGTATCCTCCCACGCATTGGTCCAGCATCGGACTGCGGGGCTCACCTTCGATGTGGGGACCTTCACCAATCTGACCCAGGACCACCTGGACTACCACCGCACCATGGAGGAGTATCGCCAGGCCAAGGGGCTGCTCTTCCAGCAGTGCAGGCAGGCGGCGATCAACCTGGACGATCCGGCGGGGCGCTGGTATCAGGGGCGGATCCCCTGTCCGGCCTTCACCTATTCGGAGAACCGGGCCGAGGCTGGGCTCACCGCCCGGAACATCCGCCTTTTCCCCAGCCATGTGGAATTTGAAGCCCTGACCCTGGGCAGGATATCCAGGGTGCATCTGCCGATCCCTGGGGGTTTTTCCATCTACAACGCTCTGGCTGCCCTGTCCGCCGGGCTGTGTTTGGGACTGGATCTGGAGGAGATGGCTCGGGCCATGCCCGCCGTCCATGGGGTGAAGGGCAGGGTGGAGGTGGTGCCCGTCCCCCGGGCCTACACCGTGATCATCGATTACGCCCACACCCCCAACGCCCTGGAGAACATCCTCACCACTGCCCGAGACTTCACGGCCGGGAGGCTGATCTGCCTCTTCGGCTGCGGCGGCGACCGGGACCGGTCCAAGCGCCCTGTCATGGGGGCTATCGCCGGAGAGCTGGCCGACCTGGTGGTGGTCACCTCGGACAATCCCCGCACCGAAGAGCCTGAGGCCATCATCGCGGACATCCTGGCCGGGATGGAGGAGAGGGACGGAGAGGTCCATGTGGAGCCAGACCGCCGGGAGGCCATCGCCTGGGCCCTGGCCCAGGGGAGGCCTGGAGACGTGATCGTCCTGGCGGGCAAGGGGCATGAGACCTATCAGGAGATCGACGGCGTCCAGCATCCCATGGATGAGCGGGAGATCGTGGCGGACTGGTTCCAGGGCACCCAAACGCAGCTCAGCGCGGCGGGCGCGTTTGGGAGAGGAGGAGCGGCGAGGTGAGCGGGCTTTGTCCGTTGGGACAGAGCGGGGGAGACACAGCCCGCAGCGGCGGGGACGCCGGCAAAAAATAGGTGGAAAAGTCTCAAAAGACATGGTATAATACGACGTTTCACATGGGACGAATGGGACAGGGCCTGTTCAGAGCGTGGGCCGTCCATCCAAAAGAGAAAGACCGGGAGGGTTCCGAACATGACATATATCCTCAGCTTCATCGTGGCCTTTGGCGTGGCGGCCATCGTGGGCCAGCTGCTGATCCCCCTGCTCCGGCGGCTGAAGGCCGGACAGTCCATCCGAGAGGATGGGCCCACCTGGCATATGTCCAAGCAGGGCACGCCTACCATGGGGGGGATCATGTTCATCATCGCCATCGGCGCGGCCTGTGCGGTGGCCGGGTGGGAGGAGATCCAGAGAGGGGACTATAAACACCTGTACGTCTTCCTCTTCGCCCTGGTCTTCGGTGTGATCGGGATGGTGGACGACTTCCAGAAGCTGCGCCACCATGCCAACGAGGGCCTCACCGCCGCCCAGAAGTTCCTCCTCCAGCTGGCGGCCTCCATCACGTTCACGGTGCTGATGCGGGGGGAGGGCTATCTCACCCCCAACCTGTTCGTGCCCTTCCTCAATGTGACCATCCCTCTGCCCTGGGTGGCGTATATGGTCTTCGCCGCCTTCGTCATGGTGGGGACGGTGAACGCCGTCAACCTCACGGACGGGATCGACGGCTTAGCCACCGGCGTCACCATCCCTGTGGCCCTGTTCTATATGGCCGTTTCCGCCTGGTTCGGCCGGAACGATCTGGCGATCCTCTCCGCCGCTCTGACGGGGGGACTGGCCGCCTTCCTGATCTATAATTTCCACCCGGCCAAGGTCTTCATGGGGGACACCGGGTCCCTGTTCCTGGGCGGGATGGTCTGCGGCCTGGCCTTCGCCCTGGATATCCCCCTGGCGATCCCCATCATCGGACTGGTCTATGTGGCTGAGGTGCTGTCTGACATCATCCAGGTGGTCTACTTCAAAAAGACCCACGGAAAGCGCTTCTTCCGCATGGCGCCCCTCCACCACCACCTGGAGATGGGCGGCTGGAGCGAGACCAAGCTCTTCTGCATCTTCTCTGGGATCACACTGGCCCTGTGCTGTCTGGGCTTTTTGGGGGTCATGGACCGGTATCCTATGTAGAAGAATACTTCCTATATCCGTGATGTAGGGCAAGGGCTCTGCTCTTGCTCGATCGGGTCGCCGTCTCTGTCAAGAGGCAAGGGCAGAGCCCTTGCCCTACACGGTGTAAGGATCCCGTAAAAGGAGGGAAAGCCTTTGGCCCGCAAAGCGAAACGCGACCTGACCATGGAGGAGCAGCTGGCCCGGGGGCCGCTGGATCTCCCCTTCCTCATGCTGGTGGTGCTGCTGTTGGGGATCGGGCTGGTGATGCTCTTCTCCGCCTCCTACTACACCGCCTTCCGGGACTCCACCAAGCCGGTCTTGAATAACCCCTACTACTACATCCAGCACCAGGCGGCCTACGCTGCAGCAGGACTTGGAGGCATGTACATCGTCTCTAAGATCAATTACCAGCGCTTTCGCTGGATGGCCCCCCTCCTGCTGGCCGTCTCTATCATCCTGCTGGCTCTGTGCTACACCCCCCTCGGTGTGGAGATCAACGGGGTGAACCGGTGGCTGAATGTGTTCCTGGTGGCGGGCCCCACCTTCCAGCCCTCTGAGATCGCCAAGGTGGCGGTGGTGCTCTTCTTCGCCGCCCGGCTTTGTAAGCGGGACACGGAGAAGCAGCGCCGATTCACCAAACGGACCACCACAGGGCGGGTCCTGAACAAGCTGGAACAGATCGGGTTCCTGGAGCTGGTGCCCTATGGGGCGGTCATGCTGCTGGTGCTGGTGCTGGTGGTCTTCGAGCCCCATATGTCGGGCACGATCCTGATCCTGCTGGGCGGGGCCTCTGTGGTGCTGGTCTCCGGGATCAGTCTGAAGTGGTTCTTCGGGGCGGGGGCCTTCGGCGGGCTGGGACTGTGGATCATCGCCACCCAGACCCCCTACCTCACCCGGAAGCTGGAGCTCTGGAGGGACCCCTGGGGGGCGGATTCCCAGGGCGGCGGATACCAGTTCCGGCAGGGCATCTACTCCATCGCCTCCGGCGGCCTGCTGGGCCGGGGACTGGGGGAGAGCGGACAGAAATATGGATTCGTCCCTGAGCCGGAGAACGATATGATCTTTACCATCGTGGTGGAGGAGCTGGGACTGGTGGGGGCCTTTTTGATCCTCTTCCTCTTCTCCCTGCTGATCCTCCGGGGCTATTGGCTGGCCCTCCATGCCCGGGACAAATTCGGGATGCTGACCATCGTGGGGATCATCACCCTGCTTGCCGCTCAGGTGTTCCTGAACATCGGCGTGATCACCGGCCTGATCCCCAATACCGGGATCTCGCTGCCCTTCTTCAGCTACGGCGGCACCGCGCTGATGATACAATTGGGGGAGATGGGGATGGTGCTGAGCATATCGAGGCAGATCCCGGCCCCCCGGAAAGACTGATCGGCTGCCCCTGGGAAAGAGGTCCCGATCCCCAAGCGTGAGGTGTTAGATATGAACGTCTTATTTACCTGCGGCGGCACCGCCGGACATGTGAACCCGGCGGTGGCCCTGGCCCATATCTTCCAGGAGAGGCATCCGGGCTGCCGGATCCTCTTCGTGGGGGCGGACGGGGGCATGGAGAACAAGCTGGTGCCCAAGGAGGGCTATCAGATCCAGACGGTGACCATCACCAATTTCCGCCGCTCCTTCGCCCCCGCCGACATCGCCCACAACCTGGGGACGCTGGTGAACATGCGCAGGTCCCAAAAGCAGGCCAGGGCCATCTTGGACGACTTCGAGCCCGACCTGGTGGTGGGCACCGGAGGGTACGCCTCTTTCCCCGTGGTCAATGAGGCGGCGCGCCGGGGGATCCCCACCGCCGTCCACGAGTCCAACGCGGTCCCCGGGCTGACCACCAAGGCCCTGTCTAAGGTGGTGGACCGGGTGATGGTGGGCTTCGAGGAGAGCCGGGAGCACTATGAGGACCGGATGAAGGTGGTGGTCACGGGCACCCCGGTGCGGGGGGAGTTCTTCCGGTATACCAGAGAGGAGGCCCGGGCCAAGCTGGGCTTCACCGACGACCGGCCCCTGCTGCTGTCCTACTGGGGCTCTCTGGGGGCCGAGGTGATGAATCAGAGGATGGTGGGCTTCATCGCGAAGGAGTGCTATGAGGGCGCCCCCTGGCGGCACGTCCACGGCGCCGGCCGGGACTTCCCCTGGATGCAGGAGGAGCTGCTCCGCCGGGGCCTGAAGCTGGGGGACAACGGGGTGGAGGTCCGGGAGTATATCTATGACATGCCCCTGATCATGGCCGCCGCCGACCTGGTGCTCTGCCGGGCTGGGGCCTCCACCATCTCGGAGCTCACCGCCATCGCCAAGCCCGCCGTGCTGGTGCCCTCCCCCAACGTCACCGCCAACCACCAGGAGAAGAACGCCAGGGTCCTGTCCGATCAGGGGGCTGCGGTCCTCCTGCGGGAGGCCGACTGCGGAGAGGATGCCCTCTATGACGAGGCCGCCCTCCTCCTCCGGGAGCGGGACCGCCGGGAAAGGATGTCAGCCGCGCTCAAGGCGATGGCTGTCCCGAACGCCGGGGAGAAGATCTATGAGACATTGAGGGAGATCATGAAGTGAATGCAGGGGGCGGCCTCCTGACGCCCCGCCGTGGCGGCCCTGTATCGTCGGGACGCCGGCCCCTGCTCACAGCCGATCGCCGTTCTGCATAGGATGCTCCGAATCCAAACGATCTGGAGGCTATCCTATGAGTCATTACGAGATCCAGGGCGGACGTCCCCTGTGCGGGTCTCTGGCCGTCCACGGCGCGAAGAACAGCGTCCTGCCCATCCTGGCCGCCTGCCTGCTGGTCCCTGGGCAGTGTACGATCCACAACTGTCCCGATCTGTCCGATGTGTCCGCCACCCTGGACATCCTGCGGCTGCTGGGCTGCCGGGCCGACCGGGAGGGAGATACCGTCATCGTTGACGCCTCCGCTCTGATCCGCTGGGACATCCCAGAACACCTGATGCGGGAGATGCGGTCCTCGGTGATCTTCCTGGGGGCGCTGCTGGCCCGGCTGGGGACGGCGGAGCTGTCCTATCCCGGGGGCTGTGAGCTGGGGCCCCGGCCTATCGACCTGCATCTGTCCGCCCTCCGGGCCCTGGGCGCCGAGATCCGGGAGGAGCAGGGAGCCCTGTGCTGCTGCCGCTGCCGGGAGGGGCTGCACGGCCGGGAGATCTGCCTGTCCATCCCCAGCGTGGGGGCTACGGAGAACGCTATGCTGGCTGCCTGCGGGTCTCCTGGACTGACCACCATCGTGGGCGGGGCCAGGGAACCGGAGATCGTGGACCTCCAAAAATTCCTCCAGGCCGCAGGGGCCCAGGTGACAGGGGCGGGGACCTCTGCGATCTTGGTCCAGGGGGGCGTGCCCCTCCACTCTGCGGAGCACTGGGTGATGGGGGACCGGATCGCTGCGGCCACCTATCTGTGCGGCTGCGCCGCCGCCGGCGGGGAGATCCAAGTGACCGGGACCGCGCCGGATGCCCTCACCGCTGTCCTCTCCTGTCTGGAGGAGGCGGGCTGTACGGTACATACTGGACCGGACTGGATCGGGCTGACCAGCCGCGCCCCCCTGGGGGGGATCGGTCCGGTGCGCACCGCTCCCTATCCCGGCTTCCCCACCGACGCTCAGGCGATCCTCATGGCCGCCCTGGCGGGGGGCAGGGGGGCCACCCTCTTCGTGGAGAACATCTTCGACAGCCGCTACCGGCATGTGGATGAGCTGCGCCGCATGGGCGCCGACATCCAGATCGCCGGCCGGGCCGCGATGGTCTCCGGCGTGGGGCGGCTCCACGGGGCCGCCGTCCGCTCCACCGACCTGCGGGGAGGCGCCGCCCTGGTGGTGGCCGGTCTGGGGGCCGAAGGGACCACCCAGGTGTCGGAGCTGCGCCACATCCGCCGAGGCTATCAGGCCCTGGACCGGGAACTGAGGGCACTGGGGGCGGAGATCAGAGAGATACCATGACGCCCGCCCGCGGGACACAGAGGAGATGACCTATGGCAAGACGCAGCCGAAGCAGGACACGGAGGAGGAACAGGGCCCGGTTCGGGCCGCTGTTCAAGCTGCTGTGTCTCCTGGCGGTGGGGGTGGCGCTGACAGTGGGGGCCACGGTGTTCTTCCGGGTGGAGGCCGTGACGATCTCCGGCAACCTGCGCTACTCCCAGGAGGAGATCCTGGCGGCCTCTGGGATCAAGATGGGCGACAACCTGTATGGCCTGAATAAGGTGAAGATCGACCGGAACATCCGCACCAGCCTGCCCTATATCGGCGACTTGACCATCGACCGCGCGCTGCCCAGCACCATCGTCATCAAAGTGACCGAGTGGGAGGCGGTAGCCCAGCTCCTGGTTCCGGAGGCGGACCATGCCGCCGCCGCCCGGGAGGAGCTGGCGGCAGAGGACTCGAAGGGGGAGGCCCTGGCCCAGGAGCCCTGGCTCATCAATGTGAAGGGCAAGCTGCTGGAGCCTGCCCCGGCGGACAGCCGGGCGATCGCTGTCACCGGGCTGGCCCCGGTGGCCCCCCAGGCGGGGGATATGGTGGAGGTGCCCAAGTCAGAGGGGACCAAGCTGAGCGCTTTGACCTCCCTGCTGGAGGCGGTGCAGGAGGCGGGGCTGACCGGTCAGGTGTCCGCTGTCCGGCTCAGCTCCACCCAGCTGACTTTGCGGTATCTGGACCGGTTCGATGTGAAGATGAAGCTCAACGCTGACTTCAGCTACGACCTGCGGCTCATGGAGACGGTGCGCCTCCAGATCGAGGAGAAGTACAGCGTGGACGCTGCCGGCTCCATCGACCTGACTCAAAGCGGCTATGACGCAGTGTATGCCCCTGCGTCATGAGATCTGTGCCCTGTCGGGGCGGATCCCGGCCCTTTATCGAGGAAGGGACAGAGATTTATGGAAAGTTTCGTCGGATGGGCGATTTGCTCTTGACTTCTCCTGAAAACTGCGTTATAGTGAAGGATGAGCCTGATTCAATACGAAAAAGAGCCCGCAGATCCCTGGGCGCGGGCCCTGCGTTCACATAGGAGGAAAGATATGCCGTTCGGATTAGATATGGGCCCTGACAGCGTGGTCAACATCAAAGTGATCGGTGTGGGCGGCGGCGGCAACAACGTGGTCAACCGGATGGTGCAGACCGGGACCGAGGGCGTTGAGTTCATCGCTATCAACACGGACAAGCAGGCGCTGATGACCTCCAGCGCGACAGTCAAGATCCAGATCGGAGAGAAGCTGACCAACGGGCAGGGCGCGGGCGCCAATCCCGAGATCGGCCGCAAGTCCGCCGAGGAGAACCGCAAGCAGATCACCGAGGTGCTGGAGAACACCGATATGGTCTTCATCACCGCCGGTATGGGCGGCGGGACCGGCACCGGCGCAGCCCCCATCGTGGCCGACGTGGCCAAGGAGCTGGGCGTACTTACTGTAGGCGTGGTCACCAAGCCCTTCAAGTTCGAGGGGGCGCGGCGGATGCGCCAGGCCGAGGCGGGGATCGCCGAGCTGCGGGACAAGGTGGATTCCCTGGTCATCATCCCCAACGAGCGGCTGAAGCTGGCCAGCGATCAGAAGATCACTCTGGTCAACGCCTTCGAGATCGCCGATGATGTGCTGCTCCAGGCCGTCAGATCCATCTCCGATCTGATCAATGTGGCCGGGTTCATCAATCTGGACTTTGCCGACGTGTCCTCCGTGATGAAGGACGCCGGCCGGGCCCACATGGGCGTGGGCCGGGCGGCCGGGAAGAACAAGGCCGAGGAGGCCGCCCGGATGGCCGTGTCCAGCCCCCTGCTGGAGACCGCCATCAGTGGTGCGACGGGGGTGCTGGTCAATGTGGCCGGTTCCCTGGACATCGGCCTGGAAGAGGTGGAGACCGCCGCCAACATGGTGGGCGAGGCGGCTCAGACCGACAACATCATCTTTGGCGCCACCTTCGACGAGGAGCTGGAGGACGAGATTCGGGTCACTGTCATCGCCACCGGCTTTGCCGAGAACCAGACCGCCCCCTTCCCTCAGCAGAAGAAGGAGGCTGCCCCCGCTCCCGCTCCCGTCCCTGCAGCGGAGGTCCCTGCTCAGCCTGAGACGCCGCTTGAGCCCGCCCCCGTCCCCCCCCAGGAGAAAGCCACGGTCAACGACGACGATTGGGACATCCTGGAGCGGATCTTCAGCAAAAAAAGATGAATGGATCCCGCCCTGCCAAGTTGGCAGGGCGGGATCGGTCCTGTGGAGGAGGATCTGGGGTCTGAGGGACGGGACTTTAGTCCCAGATGGCGGTGGCGAAGTAGTCCTCGGGGGTCTCGGCCCGGCGGATGAGGCGGGCGGAGCCGTCTTCCTGGAGGAGGACCTCGGCGGAGCGCAGACGGCCGTTGTACTGGTAGCCCATGGCGTGGCCGTGGGCGCCGGTGTCATGGATGACCAGCAGGTCGCCGATCTGGATCTGAGGCAGCATCCGGTCTACAGCGAATTTGTCGCAGTTCTCACACAGAGCGCCGGTGACGTCGTATCTGTGGTCGCAGGGGGCCCCCTCCTTGCCCATGACGGTGATGTGGTGGTAGGCCCCGTAGATCGCCGGGCGCATCAGGTCGGCGGCGCAGGCATCCACGCCGATATATTCCTTGTGGGTGTGCTTCTCGTGGAGGGCCCGGGTGACCAGATGACCGTAGGGGGCCAGCATGAACCGGCCCAGCTCGGTGTGGATGGCCACGTCCCCCATGCCGGCAGGGATCAGGATCTCTTCATAGGCCCGGCGGACCCCCTCGCCGATGACGGCGATGTCGTTGGCGGGCTGCTCGGGGCGGTAAGGCACGCCCACGCCGCCGGAGAGGTTGATGAAGGTGATGTGACAGCCCGTCTCCTCCTTCAGCTCTGCCGCCAGGCGAAAGAGGATGGCGGCCAGGGCGGGATAGTAGTCGTTGGACAGGGTGTTGGAGGCCAGGAAGGCGTGGATCCCGAACTCCTCTGCCCCCAGCTCCTTCAGGCGGCGGAAAGCCTCGGTCATCTGGGGACGGGTCATGCCGTATTTGGCGTCGCCGGGCTTGTCCATCACCTGGAAGCCCTCCTCGCTCTCCCCCAGGGCGAAGGTGCCGCCAGGATTGTACCGGCAGGATATCTTTTTGGGGATATGACCGATCGTTCTCTTCAAAAAGTCGATATGGGTGATGTCGTCCAGGTTGATGATGGCCCCCAGCCGGTCGGCCAGGGCGAACTCCTCGGCGGGGGTGTCGTTGGAGGAGAACATGATCTCTTCCCCGGAGAAGCCGCACCGCTGGGACATCATCAGCTCGGTGAGGGAGGAGCAGTCCACGCCGCAGCCCTCCTCCCGGAGGATCTTCAGGATCTGGGGGTTGGGGGTGGCTTTGACGGCGAAGTGTTCCTTGAAGTTGGGGTCCCACGCAAAAGCCTGCCGCAGGGCCCGGGCGTTGGCCCGGATGCCCCTCTCGTCGTAGAGGTGGAAGGGGGTGGGGTGGTCCTTGACGATCTCCTGGAGCTGTTCCAGGGTGACGAAGGGCGTTTTCATAGGTAGGGTCAGCTCCTTTTTCTGTCTATAAGTCAACAGACAGTGTATCTAATTTGCGTCGATTTGTCAATAAAATTCCTTGACAATACCGGCCTGGGGGTGCGATACTTATAGCCGATATCAGGAAAGAGAGGGCTTTTGCATATGGGCTATTCAAAAGAAGACATCATCCGTCTAGTCCGGGAGAACGATATCGAGTTCATCCGGATGCAGTTCACAGATATTTTCGGACAGATGAAGAACGTGGCCATCACTGCCTCCCAGGTGGAAAAGGCGGTGAACGACCAGGTCATGTTCGACGGTTCCTCCATCGAGGGCTTCACCCGGATCCACGAGTCGGATCAGTGTCTGTACCCGGACCTGGACAGCTTCCTCATCCTCCCCGAGAAGGTGGCAGGGGGCAAGGTGGCCCGTATGTTCTGCGACGTGTACAACACCGACGGCACCCCCTTCGTGGGCGACCCCCGGGGAGTGCTGCGCCGGGTCCTGCGCCGGGCGGAGTCCATGGGCTACGACGTGTTCAATATCGGCCCGGAGCTGGAGTTCTTCCTCTTCGAGACCGACGAGTACGGCCGGGCCACCACTCACACCAAGGACGAGGCCGCCTACTTCGACTTGGGCCCACTGGACCACGGCGAGTCTACCCGCCAGGAGATCTGTCTGAATCTGGAGAAGATGGGCTTCGAGATCGAGGCCAGCCACCACGAATGCGCTGTGGCTCAGCACGAGATCGATTTCAAATATAACGACG
This sequence comes from bacterium 1xD42-67, assembly GCA_003612335.1. Lineage (GTDB taxonomy): Bacteria > Bacillota > Clostridia > Oscillospirales > Oscillospiraceae > Lawsonibacter. The sequence goes on along the minus strand of RAYO01000017.1, from coordinate 76,301 downwards.
CCCTGGACGGCGCCGACAAGATCATGACCTTCAAGCTCACCGCCAAGAGCATCGCCCAGAAGAACGGCCTCCACGCCACCTTCATGCCCAAGCCCATCTACGACATCGCCGGCAACGGGATGCATCTGAACATGTCCCTCTTCAAGGACGGGAAGAACGTCTTCTATGATTCCAACGGGGAGCGGGGCCTGTCCCGGACGGCATACTCCTTCATCGCCGGGCTGCTGGAGCACGTCCAGGGCTTCACCGCCATCACCAACCCCCTGGTCAACTCCTACAAGCGGCTGGGCGCCGGCCACGAGGCCCCCCGCTACCGGGCCTGGTCCGCCTCGAACCGGTCGGCTCTGATCCGGATCCCCGCCGCCCGAGGGAAGGCCACCCGAGTGGAGCTGCGCAGTCCCGACCCCGCCTGCAACCCCTATCTGGCAGTGGCGGTCTGCCTGGCGGCCGGCCTGGATGGGATCGCCCGGGACCTGACCCCGCCCCCGGAGATCACTGGGGACATCTATGCCATGGACGACGCCACCCGGGAAAAGCATGGGATCCGCTGCCTGCCCGACACCCTGAAGGATGCCCTGGAGGAGCTGGAGAAGGATCCCCTCATCATGGACGTGCTGGGAGAGCATGTGGCCACCCACTACATCCAGGGCAAGCTGGACGAGTGGAACGAGTATCAGACCCGCGTGTCCAGCTGGGAACTGGAGAAGTATCTGGTGATCTATTGACCCTTGCCCAGGGGAGGCTGTCAGCCGCCCCTGCAGAGCAGCCGGACCGGGGGCACAGGCCCCCGGTCTTTCTGTATCCTCCCGCGCATAGGCTGACAGAGAAAGGGGGCGTCTGGGATGCGCTTTACCAAGATGGAGGGCCTGGGAAATGACTATGTCTATCTGGACTGTATGGAGGGGGCCCCGCCCGACCTGCCCGGACTGGCGGTCCGGCTGTCCGACCGGCACTTCGGGGTCGGGGCCGATGGACTGATCTGCATCGGGCCGGGACGGACCGGTGATTTTTCGATGGAGATGTACAATGCTGACGGCAGTCAGGGGGCCATGTGCGGCAACGGGATCCGGTGTGTGGGGAAGTATGTCTACGACAAGGGGCTCACCCGAAAGACGTGCCTCACCATCGACACCGGGGCCGGTCCCCGCCGGCTGGAGCTCCACGTCTTGGACGGGAAGGTGGACGGGGTGACGGTGGATATGGGGCAGGCGGAGGTGTCGGCGCCCGTCACAGTGGAGGCGGCGGGGCAGAGCTTCACTGTATACCCTGTCCGCGTGGGCAACCCCCATGGGGCGGTCTTTTGTCCCGACCCGGAGGAGATCGACCTGGAGCGGTCGGGGCCGCTCCTGGAGCACTGTCCCGCCCTGGGGGAGAGGCGGAACATCGAGTTCGTCGCCTGCCCCAGCCGGGAACGGCTGGACGTCCGGGTGTGGGAGCGGGGGAGCGGGATCACCCTGGCCTGCGGCACCGGGGCCTGCGCCGCCTTCGGGGCCGCTCTGGCGGAGGGCCGGTGTGCAGAGCGGGCGGAGGTCCGCCTACCCGGAGGGGCCCTGGCCCTGGAGCGGAGAGGGGGACACATCTGGATGACCGGTCCCGCCCGGACGGTGTTCGAGGGGGAGATCTGCTGAGCGGGAGACCGGGAGAGTGGCAGAGGACCGGGGAACGGCATAGACTGGTGACGAGAGGGGAACGGGAATCCCCTCCCGGCAATTTCTGCGGGGCAGGCCCAGTCTGCCTCGGGAAAGGAATCGCGCCATGCTCTACTATCTCATCGTATGCCGGTCCCTGACCTATGCCCAGCGTACCGCCGCCGCCCTGGAGCGGGCGGGGATCACCGCTCGGGTCCTGCGCTCCCCCAAGAGCATCTCCGGCGAGGGGTGCAGCCACTCGGTGAAGATCTCCCAGCGGAACCTGCCCGACGCCCTGCGGGTCCTCCAGCGGGCGGGGCTGAGTCCCAAGCGGATCTTCATCACCGCCGGGGACGGCAGCTATCAGGAGGTGGCATTGTGATCTATCTGGACAGTGCCGCCACTACCCTGCAAAAGCCGGAGGGGGTGGCCAGGGCCTCAGCCTGGGCCATCGGCCATCTGGCGAGCCCCGGCCGGGGAGGACACCGGCCCGCTATGGCGGCGGCAGATGCCGCCTTCGCCTGCCGAGAGGCGGCGGCCCGGCTGTTCCATGTAGAGGATCCGGAACGGGTGGTCTTCACCTTCAACGCTACCCACGGCCTGAACATCGCCATCGGCACCCTGGCCGGGCCGGGGAGCCGGGTGGTGGTCTCCGGTTATGAACACAATGCCGTCACCCGGCCTCTCCACCGTCTGAAGGTGGACCTGCGGGTGGCCAGAGGGCCCCTGTTCGACCAGGCGGCCGCTCTGGAGGGGTTCCGGCGGGAGCTGGATCGGGGGGCGGACCTGGCCGTGTGTACCCATGTGTCCAACGTGTTCGGGTTCCGCCTGCCCATCGAGGGGATCGCCGCCCTGTGCCGGGAGCGGGGGGTGCCCCTCATCGTGGACGCCTCTCAGTCCGCCGGCTGTGTGCCCCTGGACTTCCAGGCCCTGGGGGCGGCTTTCGCCGCTATGCCGGGGCACAAGGGGCTGTACGGCCCCCAGGGCACCGGGCTGCTCCTGTGCGGGATGGACCCGGTCCCCCTGCTGTGCGGGGGCACCGGGAGCGAATCAAAACGGCAGTCTATGCCCGACTTCCTCCCCGACCGGCTGGAAGCGGGCACTCATAACATCGCCGGGATCGCCGGCCTGCTGGAGGGCCTGCGCTTTTTGGAGCGCCAAGGGGTGGGGCCTATCGCGGCCCACGAATCCCGGCTGATCCGCCGCATGGGGGAGGGGCTGGAGGCCATCCACGGGGCGGAGCCCTTCCTGGCGAAAGACCCCGCCGTCCAGACGGGGGTGCTCTCCTTCCGGCTGGCGAGGCGGGACTGTGAGGAGGCGGGGGAGCTGCTGGGGAGCAGGGGCTTCGCCCTGCGGGCCGGGCTCCACTGCGCTCCGCTGGCCCACGAGAGCGCCGGGACCCTGGACACCGGCACCATCCGGGCCAGCGTCTCCGCTTTCAATACCGAACGGGAGATCGAACGCTTCCTCCAAGCGGTCCGGGAGCTGAGCTGAATCGAAGAAGGCCCCCTGTGGCCAGGGGGGCCTTCGTGTCGTCCTGCGGGGATCTGCCCTTCGCTGGGGCCCGTTTGAAGAGCACCTAGTCGAAATAGCCGTATTTCCAGGTCCCATCCTCGAAGACCAGGGAGATCTCGAGATCCTCCGGGTATACTTCGTCTTCGCCATATGTCCAGTATCCGCGGAACACCGCCTCGTCGGCGGTCCGAGAGACCATCCGGGTCACCTTGGCGTAGCCGCCCCGGTCTCCCAGTCCGTAGTTCTCGATGCGGTATACGGCCCCGTCCTGTTCCACCAGCATGCTCCTCAGATATTCGGATTCGGCGGGATACCGGCGGCTGAATATACGATGCCACAGCTCCCGCACGCCGGCCTCCGCCTGAGCGATGGTCTGATAGTCGATCGCCCGATAGGCTCTCACATCGCCAAAACCGTCGCCTATGAAGGCACCTGCGCTGATCGAATCGGTCAGGTCCCACCGGACGAAGCCGCCGACTGCACGGGTAAAATACAGGTCGTCCATCCGGTTGGCCGCTACTTCCGCCTGGGCCAGCAGGGTCTGGTCGGACAGGTCCCTGCCGGACCGGCCAGCCAGCAGGTCGGTCAGCTCGCTGCGCACTGCCTTGATCCGCATCTCAGGCATGACATACCAGTGCCCACCGTCGATCAGGACCTCCAGTTCCCGGTTCCTCCGGAGGATCGACTGATACTCTGCCCGGGTGACCTCCCGGCCGTCGATGTAGTAGTAGCGGAAGCTGGAGCCCTCGCCGTCACTGTGGACATAGTGGAGCTTGGTGTCCCGAGTGGGGTAGTGGTATCTGGTGTCCTCATAGGAGCCGCCGGAGTTGGCGTACCGGATCCCAAGCTCGCCGGTGACGGCATCCTGACATAGGGCCCAAGACTGGTATCCTCCGGCCAGTTCGCCCACCTCCTTGCAGGTGAGCCGGCCGTCCTGCCAGGTGTGGAGCTTGGCGGTGTATCCGTCTGCCGCGAGCAGCTCCTTCACGCCGTCGCCGTCCAGGTCCAGCAAACAGGCGTCAGTGCAGGAGGCATCCAGGATCCCCAGCATGGCCCGGGCCATCGCAGCTGGGCTGTCCTGGGCGGAGGAGCTATCCTCGGCGGTCTCTTGATCCAGGTATCTCCAGGCCCCGTCCTCCAGGACCAAACAGAACTCAAAGGAAAAGTCCATTTCCGGGTCGCCCCAGTCCATACGGGCGGCGAACACCGCCTGATCGGCGGTCCGGGAGATCATCCGCTCCAATATGGGGAAGCCGCCCCCGCCGCCCACGCCGAAGTCGTCTCCTTTGTACAGTGCGCCGTCGCGTTCCAGGAACTGGTGGCGCATCATGTCCATCTCGTGGTCACTGGGCCCGGGGGCCCGGCGGGACCAGATGCTGTACCAGTACTGTCGGGCGGCCTCCTCCGCCTGGGCGATGGTCTGATATCCGATCACACGGTGATAGGCCATCTCACGATACCCATCGTCCACCTCGATGACGTCCTTATCATCCGTCTCGACGAAGCCTGCGTTGGCGATCAGGATACCTGCGCCGTAGGCCCGATCCATCAGATCTCCGGCCAGCTGGGTCAGGGCCTGGTCCGACAGGGACTGGGCATCCGAGCCCCCAGACCCGCTGCCGGTGTCCAGGGTGACCATCTTGGACCTGTCATCCCAGCCTACGCCGAAGCCCAGCACCGTCCCCAGGTCCCGGAGCTTGAAATAGGTGTATCCCAGGCCGTTGGCATCTAGCAGGGCGATCGCGGTCATGACCGTGTCCCCGCTGCCCACCCGAAGGGGCAGAGGACCGCCGGTGTAGATCCGGTCGCCGGTGAAGGGGGTGGTCATCTCGCCGCCGGCGGGGGTGTAGGCCCGCCCGGGGACCACCCGGATGGAGCCGTCGTACTCCACCGCGAACTGGGCCGCCGTGCCGTTGAGGGCGTAGGCCAGGTCCCGCAGTTTGACGTAGTTGGTGCCGAAGCCGCTGGCGTTCCTCAGGGCGTACATCTGGAAGGTCACCGGTTTGCCGTCGATGGATACGGTCTGGCTGGCCGCATAGGCGGTGCCGGCAGGTGGGATCTGCTCCACCGTTACGGCGGGGACCGCCGCCGCAGGAAGGGACAGCAGGGAGAGGGCGGTGCATAGGACCAGCCCCAGGGCCAGGATTCGTTTTTTCATCTTATCGTCCTCCTTTTTTGGAACTTTCTCGTAAAAGCTCCTTCTGTCCATAAGGATACCACGGCCAGCCGGTTTTTTCAATAGACTTTGGCCCGGTCCCGGAAAAAAATGAGAGCGGCGCGCCCATCAGACGCGCCGCTGCCTGTTTCGTTCCCCTCAGAGCCCCATTGGAGATCGAACGTCTATCCTCCCAGGGGGAGACGGTCATCGGCCAGCCAGGGCCTTGAAGGTCCTGCAAAGAGCTTTGGGAGACAGATGGAACAGTTAGTCGCCCGTCAAGTAACTACACTTGAGGACTCTCCACCCTCCGTCCTCCAGGACCAGGATGAGCTCGAAAGGCTCTATCTCTCCGTCGAACCACTCGATATGGGAGGCGAACACCGCCTCTGTGGCGGTCCGGGAGGTCAGCCGCTCCACCTCGAGGAGGGGCCCGCTTCCTATGCCCAGCAGGTTCTCGAAATACACTTCGCCGTTTTTCTCCGTAAATTGAGAGGAGATGGAATTTGCACCTTCACTCCTCTCGAAAGGTATCTGGTGGGAATAGATGCTGAACCAGTACTGCCAGGCGGCCTCCTCCACCTGGGCGACCGTGGTACATCCGATCACCTTGCCGCTGCCGTCGATCTCGACAAAGTCTGCGTTGATGATACGAGCATCCACACAGCTTGCCTGCTCTACCAGATCCTTCGCCAGCTGGAGCAGCGCCTCGTCGGACAGGGCCTGGGCATCAGATCCCCCCGACCCGCTGCCGGTGTCCAGGGTGACCTGCTTGGCGGCGTCGTCCCAGCCTACGCCGAAGCCCAGCACCGTCCCCAGGTCCCGGAGCTTGAAATAGGTATATCCCAGGCCGTTGGCATCCAGCAGGGCGATCGCGGTCATGACCGTGTCCCCGCTGCCCACCCGAAGGGGCAGAGGACCGCCGGTGTAGATCCGGTCGCCGGTGAAGGGGGTGGTCATCTCGCCGCCGGCGGGGGTGTAGGCCTGCCCGGGGATCACCCGGATGGAACCATCGTACTCTACCTCGAACTGGGCCGCCGTGCCGTTGAGGGCGTAGGCCAGGTCCCGCAGCTTGACGTAGTTGGTGCCGAAGCCGCTGGCGTTCCTCAGGGCGTACATCTGGAAGGTCACCGGTTTGCCGTCGATGGATACGGTCTGACTGGCCGCATAGGCGGTGCCGGCAGGTGGGATCTGCTCCACCGTTACGGCAGGGACCGCCGCCGCCGCGGACACCATAGTGACCGCCATGCACAGGGCCAGCCCCAGGGACGAGAATTTTTTCTGCATCGGAATGCCTCCTTTTTCTCCTATCTCTTTCGGAAAGATCCTGTTTCCGAGGATAGAGTATCACAGCTCGCCGCTTATTTCGAGAAGATCTTGGGGATATCGTGCAAAGCGGGACGCCCTCGGGCGTCCCGCCTTTTATCAGATCATCAGGGAGCAGACCAGCTGGGTATATCCCGCCGGATCCTCCAGAGGCAGGCCGGCCAGGAGGAGGGCCTGGGCGTAGAGGAGCTGGGCGTATTTGGAAACGGTGTCTTTGTCCCCGGCGTCCACCGCCTTTTTGAGAGCGGCGAAGGGGGCGGAGTCGGCGTTGAGCTCCAGCACCCGGTCAGCTCTCATCTCCTGGCTGCCCTCGACCTTGCTCATATACTTCTCCATCTCGATAGAGATGGGGCCGTCGGCGGACAGACAGCAGGCCCCTGACTTGAGGATGGCGGAGATCCGCACCTCCTTCACCTGGTCGCCCAGGGCCTCCTTGACGGCCTCCAGCACCGGCTTGCCGGCCTCGGCCTTCTCTTCGGCGGCCTTTTTCTCCTCCTCGGTCTGGGGCAGAGCGTCCTCCTCGGTCACCGACTTGAACTGCTTGCCGTCCAGCTCTCCCAGGCCCTTCATCACGAAATCGTCCACGTCCTCGGTGCAGTAGAGGATCTCATAGCCCTTGTCCAGGATCCGTTCCACCTGGGGGAGCTTGGCGATCTTGTCCACGCTCTCGCCGCAGGCGTAGTAGCAGAAGGGCTGGTCGTCGGGCATCCGGTCCTTGTAGGCGGCCAGGGTGGTGTTCCCGCCCTCCTTGGAGGACCAGAAGAGCAGCAGGTCCTGGAGGATCTCCTTGTGCTGGCCGTAGTCGGACACGACCCCGTATTTCAGCTGTGTGCCGAAGGCGGTCCAGAACTTCTCGTACTTCTCCCGGTCCTCCTTTTGCAGCTTGAGCAGCTCGTTCTTGATCTTCTTCTCCAGGGCGGCGGCGATGGTCTTCAGCTGCCGGGTGTGCTGGAGGACCTCCCGGCTGATGTTCAGGGAGAAGTCGGCGGAGTCCACCACGCCCTTCACAAAGCGGAAGTGGTCGGGGAGCAGGTCGGCGCACTTGTCCATGATCAGCACCCCGGAGGAGTAGAGCTGCAGGCCCTTCTGGTACTCCCGGGTGTAGAAGTCGTAGGGGGTCTTCTCCGGGATGTAGAGCATGGCCTTGTAAGTGACGGCTCCCTCGGCACTGGTGTGGATGACCGCCAGGGGGGGTTGCCAGTCGCCGAACTTCTCCTTGTAGAAGGCGTCATACTCCTCGGGCTCCACCTTGGATTTGGGCCGCTGCCACAGGGGGACCATGGAGTTGAGGGTCTTCCACTCCTTCACCGTCTCCCACTCGGGCTTGTAGTCCTCGGGGGCGTCCTCCGGCGCCTCCTTCTGACGATAGTCCTCCATCTCCATGACGATAGGGTATCGGATATAGTCGGAGTATTTTTTGATCAGCTCCTGCAGCCGGTAGGTGTCCAGATACTGATCGTAGTCCTCCTCGTCGGCATTGGCCTTGATGTGCATGATCACATCGGTGCCCGGGACCTCCTTCTCGCAGGAGGTGACGGTATATCCGTCCGCCCCGTCGGACTGCCACATCCAGGCCTCCTCGCTGCCCCAAGCCCGGGAGATCACTGTCACGTGGTCGGCCACCATGAAGGCGGAGTAGAAGCCCACGCCGAATTGACCGATCACGTCGATCTTGTCCGCCGCCTTATCGTCCTCCGCCAGACCGGCCTTGAACTGGCCCGAGCCGCTCCGGGCGATGGTGCCCAGATTGGACTCCAGGTCCTCTTTGCTCATGCCCACCCCGTTGTCCGAAACGGTGAGCAGCCGCCCCTCCTTGTCGGGGACGATGGTGATCTTCAGGTCCTTGCGCTTCACCGTTACGCTGTCGTCGGTGAGGGACTTGTAGGCCAGCTTGTCCTCCGCGTCACTGGCATTGGAGATCAGCTCCCGGAGGAAGATCTCCTTGTGGGTGTAGATGGAGTTGACCATCAGGTCCAACAGACGCTTGGATTCCGCTTTGAACTGCTTCTTTGCCATAGTTGTGATTCCTCCGTATATCTTGAATTTGTTAGATGATAAAGATGTTAGCACTCGATATGGACGAGTGCTAAGCCATATTCTAGCGCACTGTCCGCTAAAAAGCAAGAGGGTTCACAAAATCTTTACACTTTCCATCCTGTAAGGGATCTTTTTTCAAAAGGGGGTTGACAAAATGGACCGGATGTATTATTGTATTAGACGTCTAGTACAATGATACAAGGAGGTGCATCCATGGAGTGGAAGCTGGACGACGACCGGCCGATCTGGCTCCAGCTCAGCCAGCAGCTGGCCCGGAGGATCGTCACCGGGACCTATCCGCCGGGGAGCAGGCTCCCCTCGGTGCGGGAGCTGGCGGCGGAGGCGGGGGTCAACCCCAACACGATGCAGCGGGCCCTGTCTCACCTGGAGCAGGAGGGGCTGGCCAGGGCCGACCGCACTGCCGGCCGGCTGGTCACCCAGGACACCGCCGCGCTGGAAGCTGTCCGCCTGCGGGAGGCGGAGGCGGTGATCCAGAGGTATCTTGAGGCCATGTCCGCCCTGGGCTACAGCCGAGAGCAGGCAGCGGGACTATTGAAGGAGGGGACATCGTGAACGACTATCTGATCCAGTGCCGGGGGGTGCGAAAGTCCTATGGCCGTAAGCCGGCTCTGACCGGCGTGGACCTGGAGGTGGGCCCAGGGCGGATCGTGGGCCTGCTGGGCCCCAACGGCAGCGGGAAGACCACGCTGATCAAACTGCTGTGCGGCCTGCTGCGGCCCACGGCGGGGACGCTGGCCGTCGATGGGGAACGGATCGGCCCCGCCACCAAGGCGGTGGTGAGCTACCTGCCCGACCGGATGTATTTCGCGGACTGGATGCGGGCGGTGGACCTGTTCCAGCTGTTCCGGGACTTTTATGCCGACTTCAGCTATGAGAAGGCCATCGCCATGTGCCGCAGCCTGGGGGTGGAGCCCAAGGACAGGCTGAAGACCATGTCCAAGGGCACCAAGGAAAAAGTCCAGCTGGTGCTGGTCATGGCCCGGTCGGCAAAGCTGTATCTGCTGGATGAGCCCATCGCCGGGGTGGACCCGGCGGCACGGGACTTCATCCTGCGCACCATTTTGACCAACTACGATGGGGAGGGCACCGTCCTCCTCTCCACCCACCTGATCTCCGACGTGGAAAAGGTGCTGGACGAGGTCATTTTCCTCAAGGAGGGGAGGATCATGCTCCACGAGACGGTGGACGCCATCCGGGAACAGGAGGGCAGGAGCGTGGACGCCCTCTTCCGGGAGGTCTTCCAGGCGGGGCCCGTCTTCGGGATGGAAGGGGGGATGTCCTGATGCTGCTCAAGCTGCTGAAATACGATTTCCGAGCCATGTGGAAGTCCTTTTCTCTGATCTGGGGGGCGGCGATGGCCCTGTCTCTGGTCCATGGGGTGGTGTATTCCCTGCGGCCCATGCCCTTCTACAGCAGCGGGGTCACCGTGATGTCGATCGTCAGCACGGTCCTGTCCATCACCTTGACCGCGATGTTCGTGATCGTGCTGGTATTCATCATCCGGCGCTTTGAGAAGGGCCTGCTGGGGGACGAGGGCTATCTCATGCACACCCTCCCCGTCCGGCCCTGGCAGCTGGTGCTGTCCAAGCTGATCTGTGCTTTGGCCGTCATCATCATCAGTGTCGCTGTGTCCTTCCTGGTCCTGATCCTGATGATCCCGGTGGATTGGTATGAGATCCTGTATCTGCCCTATCTGTGGGACTTCCTCCGTTGGACCCTGTCCCACCCGGACCTGCTGGCCTATCTGGCGGAGCTGTGTCTGGTCGTCCTGTCCTGCCTGGTGCTGGGGATCTCCATCCTCTATCTGTCTATGGCCATCGGACACCTCTTCCACCGCCGCCGGACCCTGATGGGCGTGGCTGCCTTCATCGGCTTGTATATCCTGATCAATATCTACTCCACATGGGTGGCCGATATCGCCATATTCCGCATGGAGTCCCACGCTGGCCTGCTGGCTTCTGCTGCGGTGGTGCTCCTCCCGGCGGCCGTCTGCCTGGCCGCCGTGTGCTGGATCCTGGAGCACCGGCTGGATCTGGAATGAGCATAGACATGGCCCGGGACCGATCGGTCCCGGGCCGTGTTCCATCATCCTGCGGTCTGTTCCTTCTGGCTCTCCAGATACTCATCGTAGGTCATCTTCCGGTCGATCAGCCGGCCGTCGGCGGTGAAGTCGAAGACCCGGTTGCAGACGGTCTGGATCAGCTGGTGGTCGTGGGAGGCCACCAGCACGTTGCACTTGACCGCCTCCAGTCCCTTGTTCAGGGCGGCGATGGACTCCAGGTCCAGGTGGTTGGTGGGCTGGTCCAGCATGAGGACGTTGGCCCCGGACAGCATCATCCGGGACAGCATGCACCGAACCTTCTCGCCGCCGGAGAGGACCTTCACAGGCTTGTGGACCTCGTCCCCGGAGAAGAGCATCCGCCCCAAAAAGCCCCGGAGGTACTGCTCCTGGGGGTCGGGGGAGAACTGGCGCAGCCATTGGACCAGGTCGTCGTCGTTGTCCTGGAAATAGGGGCTGTTGTCCTTGGGGAAGTAGGAGAAGGTGGCCGTCTGGCCCCATTTCACGCTCCCCTCGTCGGGCTCCAGCTCGCCGGCCAGGATCTTGAACAGGGCGGTGTGGGCGTTCTCGTTGTCCCCCACGAAAGCGATCTTCTCGTCATGGCCCACGATGAAGCTCACCTTGTCCAGCACCTTCACCCCGTCGATGGTCTTGGACACGTCGGTGACGAAGAGGATGTCCTTGCCCACCTCCCGGTCGGGGGAGAAGCCCACCCAGGGATAACGACGGGAGGAGGCGGGCATCTCCTCTACCGTGAGCTTGTCCAGGAGCTTGCGCCGGGCGGTGGCCTGCTTGCTCTTGGACTTGTTGGCCGAGAATCGGGAGATGAAGTCCTGCAGCTCCTTGATCTTCTCCTCGTTGCGCTTGTTCTGGCTCTTGATGAGCTGCTGGACAAGCTGGGAGGATTCGTACCAGAAGTCGTAGTTGCCAACATACATCTTGATCTTGCCGTAGTCGATATCCACGATGTGGGTGCAGACCGTGTTGAGGAAGTGGCGGTCGTGGGACACCACGATCACCGTGCCCTCGAAGTCCAGCAAAAAGTCCTCCAGCCAGTTCACCGCGTCGATGTCCAAGTTGTTGGTGGGCTCGTCCATCATCAGCAGGTCGGGGCTGCCGAACAGCGCCTGGGCCAGCAGGACCTTCACCTTCAGCCGCGCGTCCAGAGTGGCCATATCATTGTAGTGGTATTGGGTGCCGATCCCCAGCCCCTGGAGGATACGGCTGGCATCGGATTCCGCCTCCCAGCCCCCCAGCTCAGCGAACTCCTCCTCCAGCTGGCAGGCCAGCAGGCCGTCCTCGTCGGACATCTCCTCCTTGGCGTAGAGGGCCTCCTTCTCCTTGCCGATGTCATAGAGGCGCTGGTTGCCCATGATGACGGTGTCCATCACATTATAGGCATCGTAGGCGTTCTGGTCCTGCTTCAGCACCGACATGCGGGTGTTGGGCAGGATGGACACTTGGCCGGAGGTGGAGTCCAGTTCGCCGGAGAGGATCTTCAGGAAGGTGGACTTGCCGGCGCCGTTGGCGCCGATGATCCCATAGCAGTTGCCCCGCAGGAACTGCAGGTCTACATGGGAGAACAGCGGCGTACCGCTGTAGTTCAGGCTCAGGTCAGTAACTGTGATCATATCTCATCGCTCCTTAGGAAGCATGTTATTTGGGGTCTTCGTCTCCGCCTCCAAGGGAGGCGCTGCGCCGGGAGACATCGTCCCGGAGCATCTGATAGCAGGCGGCGGCCAGCGGGACGGCCAGCAGCATCCCGGCGATCCCCAGTACGCCGCCGCCGATGGTGACGGCGGCCAGCACCCAGATCCCGGGCAGGCCGATAGAGGAGCCCACCACTCTGGGATAGATCAGGTTGCCCTCCAACTGCTGGAGGACAGAGATGAACACCAGGAACAGCAGGGCCTTGACAGGGGAGACGGTGAAGATCATGAAGGCCCCCACCCCGGCGCCGATATAGGCGCCGGCCACGGGGATCAGAGCGGTGAAGCCGATCAGCGTCCCCACCATCGAGGCGTATGGGAAGCGGAACAGCAGCATCCCGGCCATGCACAGCAGGCCCAGGATCACCGCCTCGGTACACTGGCCCACCACGAACCGGCGGAAGCAGTTGTGGAGGGTCTGGAAGAAGTAGAGCAGGCGGCTGTGCCACTTGGAGGGGAGGTAGGTCTTGAGCACCAGGGCGCTCTGCCGGGACAGGTCCTCCTTGCCCATGAGGAGGTAGATCGAGAAGATGACGCTGACGATGGCGGTGAAGGCGGTGGACACGGCGGCGGAGAGCAGGGATACCAGAGAGCCCATCACGCCCCCCAGCCCGGTCATCAGGAAGTTGAGGACCTTGGAGACCAGCTCCTGCCAGTTGATGGTCCCGTCGGCCAGGAAGAGCTGGGACAGGATCGCCAGCTGGTCCGGGCCCAGGTTCTCGTTCACCTTGACGCTCAGATCCTGGAGGATGGGGACCGTCTCCTGGAGGAGCAGGGTGACGCTCTGGACCAGCTCAGGCACGATCATCCGAACGATCATCAGGACGATGGCGATCAGGCTGGCGAAAGAGAGGAGAAGGCATACCGGACGGCGGCTCCGGATCACGGCCCGGCTCTGGGAGCGGGGGAAATACCAGCCCTCATACAGGCTCATCAGGATGTTGACCGTGTAGGCGATCACCGCCCCGAGGGCCAGGGGGAACCCGGCCTTTAGGGCCACTGTGCCCAGGGCAGAGAGCTTCGCCCAGTAGTGGACGGCCAGATAGAGGACGAAGAGGACCGCGCCCAGCCGAAGCGGGCCCTTCCATTCCTGTTTCATAGGCCCTCCATCATGTTCACCCGGATCCGGCCGCCTTCGATGTCGGTCTCTGCGATGAATTGGGGCACGGCGGGGATCATCAGCTCCCGGGCGCCGCCCCGGACCACATAGACATTGTTGGCGGGCAGGGTGAGCACATCGTCGATCTTGCCCAATACCTCGCAGGTGGCGGCGTCCTGCACCTCCAGGCCGTAGATATCGGCCAGGAAGAAGGTCCCCTCAGGCAGGTCTACGTCCGAGCGGTCAATATACAAAATAGCGTTGCGCAGAGACAGGGCGCTGGGCACGTCAGTGGGGCCCTCGAATTTGATGATGACCATGTTCTTGTGGACCCGGGCCCGCTGCACTGTCATGGGGAAGTGGGCCTCGTCCACATACAGGGTCTTGAACTGACACAAAAACTCCGGTGAGTCGGCCCAGGGCTGGACCTTCACCTCGCCCATCAGGCCGTGGACGTTTGTGACCTTGCCCACCTCTAAATATCGTTCCATGTGTGTTCCTCCAAAAAATACTGGACATATCCCCGCTCATAGCCGTGATCCAATTCCTTTACATAGTCATCCACATAGATGGGGCTGACCCAAACGATCTGATAGCGTTCCTCCCCCAGGCAGTGGACGTTGATCTGATGGCGGTGGTCCTTGTCCAGTTGTTCAAGGGCTTTGGCGATTCGGGCGGGGGAGGGAGGTCGCAGCTGATCCGGCCTGAGATGGGGGGTATGGAGCAATTGATAAAACGCTTTGATGTCCGAGATCTGAAATTCTGTGACATGGTAGTAGGAGAAGATGATAAGGATGAGACCAAGCTGGGACTTGAGCGGAAGTCCGATAAGGATCCTTGGTGTCTGGCTGCGGGTGCTGGTGCAGAAATATCGTATCTCGGCCAGCTGTGTCTTTGACCAGTCCATAAAGTCCTCCAGTCTGAAAAGAAGGACGCAGGGAACCCCCTGCGCCCTTGCTCTAGTCAACGATCTCCACATTGATCCGCTTGCCGGCCCGCTGGGCGGCGGAGCGCATCAGGATACGGATCTCCTTGGCGATCCGGCCCTGGCGGCCGATCACCTTGCCCATGTCCTCCGGGGCGACCCGGAGCTCCAGGACGGTCTCGCTGTCGCCCTCGACCTCAGTGACAGTCACCTGTTCAGGGTGCTCCACCAGGTTCTGGGCCACATAGGTGAGAAGCTCTTTCATCGGTGACCTCCAGCCTTACAGGGCGCCGGCTTTTTTCAGCAGGTCGCGGACGGTCTCGGTGGGCTGAGCGCCCGTCTTGATCCAGGCCTGGGCCCGGTCCACATCCACCTTCAGCTCGGTGGGATCGACGGTGGGGTTGTAGAAGCCGATCTCCTCGATGAAACGGCCGTCGCGGGGATAGCGGGAATCGGCCACCACGATGCGATAGAAGGGGGCCTTCTTTGCGCCCATACGGCGCAGTCTGATCTTGACCATGTATCTTCACCTCCAAATAGATCTGTTTGATCATATGGAAAGCGCACAGGGCGCTCTGCCAACGTCCCAAAGGGCCCCTTTTGAAAGGGGCTGTCAGCTGCAGGCTGACTGAGGATTGCGTTCGCGAAGCGAACATACGAAGTAAACAAAGCTTTGCAAACCTGAATTTGCTTCGCATATTTTGGCTTCGCCAAAATGCGATCCTCCGCCCCAGTGTGCGCACTGGGGCACCTCCTTTCAAAAGGAGGCTTAAAATGGCATCCCGCCCATGCCGGGGAAGCCGCCCCGGCCCTTTTTGCCCATCATCTTCCGGAGATTCTTGGGCATCTTGCCGCCGGTGAACTGCTTGGTCATGGCCTGGAGCATCTCGAACTGCTTGAGCAGCCGGTTGATGTCCACCACCTGGGTGCCGGAGCCGGCAGCGATCCGCTTTTTCCGGCTGGAGTTGAGCAGCTTAGGGTCCTCCCGCTCTGCAGGGGTCATGGACAGGATGATGGCCTCCATCCGCTGGAGGAGTTTTTCGTCCATAGTGGCTCCCTCCAGGTCGCTGGCTTTCACGCCGGGGAGCATCCCGGCGATCTCGGTGAGAGAGCCCATGTTCTTCAGCTGCTTCATCTGGTCGTAGAAGTCGGTGAGGGTAAACTTGTTTTTCCGCAGCTTTTCCTGGAGCTCCAGAGCCTTTTTTTGGTCGAAATTCTGCTCTGCCTTCTCGATGAGGGAGAGCATGTCGCCCATGCCCAAGATCCGGCTGGCCATGCGGTCGGGGTGGAAGACCTCGATCTGGTCCAGCTTCTCCCCCATGCCCACGAACTTGATGGGCTTTCCGGTGACGGCCTTGATGGACAGGGCCGCGCCGCCCCGGGCGTCGCCGTCCAGCTTGGTGAGGAGGACGCCGTCGATATCCAGGGCGTCGTCGAAGGCCTTGGCGGCGTTCACCGCGTCCTGGCCGATCATGGCGTCCACCACCAGGAGGATCTCGGTGGGCTCCACGGCGGCCTTGATGTTGCGCAGCTCGTCCATCAGCTCCTCGTCCACGTGGAGCCGGCCGGCGGTGTCCAGGAACACCATGTCGTTGCCGTGCTTGACGGCGTGCTCTACGGCGGCCTTGGCGATATCTACCGGATCGGTCTGGCCCATCTGGAAGACGGGGATGTCCAGCTGACTGCCCACTACCTCCAGCTGCTGGATGGCGGCGGGGCGGTAGATATCGCAGGCGGCCAGCAGGGGCCGCTTGCCGTTCTGTTTCTTCATCAGGCCGGCCAGCTTGGCGCCGTTGGTGGTCTTGCCCGCACCTTGGAGGCCCACCATCATGATCACTGTGGGGGGCTTGGAGGAGATGGCCAGCTTGGCGGCGGAGCCGCCCATCAGGTCGGTGAGCTCCTGATCGACGATCTTGACGATCTGCTGGGCGGGGGAGAGGGCCTCCAGTACGTCGGCCCCCACTGCTTTCTCCGTGACCTGAGCCACGAACTGCTTGACCACCTTGAAGCTGACGTCGGCCTCCAGCAGGGCCAGGCGGATCTCCCGCATGGCCTCCTTCACATCGGCCTCGGACAGCCGGCCCTTGCCCCGCAGCTTTTTAAAGGCGGCGGAGAGCTTTTCAGAAAGTCCTTCAAATGCCATGGGCTTACTCCTTCAGCAGGGCGTCGGCGGTGTCCCGGACCCGGAGGGCCAGAGACTCCAGCTCGTCGCTGTCCAGCCTGGCGGCCAGCTGGACCATCCGGCCCGCGTCCTGGCGGACCTGCTCCAGCTGGACCTTCATCATGTGGAAGCGTTTGATCAGGCCCGTCTTGTCCTCCAGCTCGGTGAGGACGGCCTCTGCCCGGACGATCACGTCCCGGACGCCCTGGCGGGTGATGCCGTAGTTCTCTGCGATCTCCCCCAGAGACAGATCCTCGTTGTAGTACAGGTCGTAGAACTCCTTCTGACGATCCGTCAGTACGTCGCCGTAAAAATCGAACAGCATCGTCATGCGATAGGCTTGGCTCTTCATCCTGAGGACCTCCCCTGTCACGAGTCTCGAAAAATGTAAAGGCGATGAACTTTACATTTGGGAGCATACCATATTTTTTGCTGTTTGTCAAGCCAAATTCCTTGACGGTGCGAAGAGTCCTTTTGGTATATTCCGCCAGGGCCGGGGGAAAACTGGAGGGAAAAGCCTCCCCCCTTGTGGGGGAGGTGGCAGCGGCAAAGCCGCTGACGGAGGGGGGTGGAATGTTTCCCCCCTCAGTCTCGCTCCGCTCGACAGCTCCCCCACGGAGGGGGAGCCTAAAATTCCTTTTTCAGGAGGCCTCTGTTATGAACACCCCACACGTCCCCATGGACGACGCCCATTTGAAGAACTACGCCGCCAACGCCGCCCGGGGATCGAAGGCAGAGGGGACGGTCTCCTGCCGCGTGCTGTCCCGCGCCCTGAAGAGGGATCTGGACAGGATCCGCCGGGCCCGGGAGGCCCTGGACCTCTGGAGCGTGGGACGGTCCGCCCTGCCCGGGGCGGCGGAGTGGCTGCTGGACAACCACTATCTGGCCCTTCGGGAGGGCGGGCGGGCCCGGGAAGCCCTGAAGGGGGGCAGGCCGCTGCGGGGGACCGGGAGCGGAGACGCTCTCCTCCAGCGTTGCGCCCAAGGCGCCCTGTGGGCGGTGCCCGACCTGGACCAGAGCAGGCTGGCCCTCTATCTGGAGGGCTTCCAGTCGGTGCGTCCCCTGACGGAGCGGGAGCTGTCCCTCTTCGTCCCCGCTCTGGCCGGAGCACTGGCGGAGCGGCTGGCCCAGCTGTGCGGCGATCTGGAGGCCCTGAGGGGGGACAAGGTCCCTCCAGAACAGATGGGGGCGGTGTTCAGCGCCCTCCGGGCCCTGTCCGGAGGGGAGTGGACCGCCCTGCTGGAGGGGGCCAGCCGGGTGGAGCGGGTGTTAGTCCAGGACCCCTCGGGCCACTACCCCCATATGGATGAGGACACCCGCCGCCGCTACCGGCAGAGGGTGTGCCAGCTGGCCAAGACCTGCCGGATGGAGGAGGGACAGACTGCCCGCCAGGCCCTGGAGCTGGCCCAAAAGGGGGAGGGGGCCCGCAGGCACGTGGGCTGGTATCTCTACCGGGAGCCCCTGGGCCGTCCGGAGCGGACCCGCTCCGGAGTGGGCTATGGTCTGGCAGTGATGGGCCTGTCCCTTCTGGCGGCTCTGGTCCTGTGGCAGGCGGCGGGGACCCCGCTGGCCGCCGTCCTGCTCTTCCTGCCTCTGTCTGACATCGTAAAAAATGGTCTGGATTTCCTCCTGGTCCGGCTGGTGTCCCCCCGTCCTGTGCCCCGGATGGAGCTGGAGGGGGGCATCCCCAGGGAGGGGCGCACCCTGTGCGTGGTGGTGTCCCTTCTCACCGGGGAGGACAGCGGCCCCAAGCTGGCCGCTCTGCTGGAGCGCTACCGGCTGGCCAATCGGGACGCCGGGCCCGAGCTGCGGCTGGGCATCCTGGCCGACCTGCCCGACAGCGGCGTCCCCATGGGGGAGGAGGGGGCGGCCTGGATGGACAGCGCACGAAGGGCGGTGGATTCCCTCAACGAGAAATATGGCGGAGGCTTCTATCTGTTCTTCCGCGTCCCGGCCTTCAGCAAACAGGATGAGCGCTACATGGGCTGGGAGCGGAAGCGGGGTGCCCTCACCGAGCTGGTCCGGCTGCTGAAGGGGAAACGCACCGGCCTGGAGGTGGAGGCGGGGGAGCGGAACTGGCTGCGGCAGGTGCAGTATGTGATCGCCCTGGACTCGGACACCAGCCTTAGTGTGGGCACCGCCCGGGAGCTGGCCGGGGCCATGCTCCACCCCCTGAACCGGCCGGCGATCGACCCGAAACGGAGAGTGGTCACCGCCGGACACGCCCTCTTCCAGCCCCGGGTAGCGGTGGAGCTGGAGGCGGCCAACAGGTCCTTCTTCGCCAAGATCTTTGGAGGACTGGGGGGCGTGGACCCCTATGGCTCTACCGCCAGCGACGTATACCACGACCTCTTCGACCAGGGCACCTACACCGGAAAGGGGATCTTTTCGGTGGATGCGTTCGATACCTGCCTGGACGGCCGCTTCCCGGAGAACACCATCCTCTCCCACGACCTGCTGGAGGGCAGCTATCTCCGGGCGGGGCTGGTGGGAGAGGTGGAGTGGACCGACGGCTGTCCCTGGCAGGTCTACAGCTACTTTGCCCGTCTCCACCGGTGGATCCGGGGGGACTGGCAGTTGCTCCCCTGGCTGGGCCGGCGGGTGCCCGACGGCCGGGGAGGAAAGGAGGCCAACCCCCTGCCGCCTCTGGCTAGGTGGAAGATCCTGGACAACCTGCGCCGGTCCCTGACCCCCATCTCCACTCTGCTCACCCTGGTGCTGGGCATGTGCTTCTCCGGCCGGGTCTTCGCCTGGGCGGGAGGGATCGCCGTGCTGGCGGCGGCATCCAACCTGCTGCTGTCCGGGGCGGAGCTGGCCGTCCGGCGCAGCGGCGAGCGGCGGCGGTATCACTCCACCGTCATCGCCGGACTGGCCGGGGCCATCTTGCAGACCGGGGTCCAGCTGGTCTTCCTGCCCTATCAGGCCTATATCTCCCTGACCGCGATCTCCTCCGCCCTGTGGCGGATGACTGTCTCCCACAAGGATATGCTGGCCTGGGTCACTGCCGCCCAGACGGAGAAGGGGAAGGGGAGCGTCCCCTTCTACTACAAAAAAGCCTGGTCCTCGGCGGCGGCCGGCATCTTTGTGCTCCTCTTCGCCCAGCTCAGGTTCGGCAAGGCGGTGGGGGCGGTCTGGCTGCTGGCCCCTGTACTGGCCTGGGCGGTGAGCCGTCCCTCTAAGAAGGGGAAGGCCCTGCCCCCTGCGGACCGGGCCTTCCTCCTCCATCAGGCCACCCTGATCTGGCGGTATTTCGACAGATTCCTCCGGGAGGAGGACCACTGGCTCCCGCCGGACAACTGGCAGGAGCAGCCCGGCCCCATGCTGGCCCGGCGGACCTCCCCCACCAACATTGGTATGGCCCTGCTGTCGGTGATGGCGGCGGCCGATCTGGACCTCGCCCCCCGGAAGCGGGCGGTGGGGCTGATCTCCCACATCCTGGACACGGTGGAGGGGCTGGAAAAATGGCGGGGACACCTGTATAACTGGTATGACACATCGACTGCGCAGCCCCTCCGCCCCAGATATGTGTCCACAGTGGACAGCGGCAACCTGCGGGGATGCCTCATCGCCCTGCGGGAGGGGCTGTATCAGTGGGGGGAGGACGTGCTGGCCCGGCGGGCCGAGGCCCTGTCCGACGCCATGGACTGCGCGCCCCTCTTCGATCAGGAGCGGCGGCTGTTCTCCATCGGATACGAGGTGGAACAGGATCAGCTCACCGAAGGCTGGTACGACCTGATGGCCAGCGAGGCCCGGCAGACCAGTTTCATTTCGGTGGCCCGGGGGGAGGTCCCCGCCCGCCACTGGCGGCGGCTGGGCCGGATGCTCCTGGGGGACAACGACTACTGCGGCATGGCCTCGTGGACGGGCACCATGTTCGAGTACTTCATGCCCAACCTCCTCCTGCCCTGCGAGCCCAACTCCTTCCTCTACGAGACCCTGTCCTTCTGCGTTTACGCCCAGAAGCGCCGGGGAGATAAGACCAAGCGGCCCTGGGGGATCTCTGAATCGGGATTCTGCGCCTTCGACCCGGGCATGAGCTACCAGTATAAAGCCCACGGCGTCCAGGCCCTGGGGCTGAAGCGGGGACTGGACACCGAGCTGGTGGTGTCCCCCTACTCCTCCTTCCTGGCCCTGCTGCTGGCCCCCCGCAGTGCCCTGCGCAACCTGCGCCGCCTGCGGGACCTGGGGCTGGAGGGGCGCTATGGCCTTTACGAGGCGGTGGACTATACCCCCGCCCGCCTCACCGGGGCAGAGGACCATGAGGTGGTCCGCTCCTATATGTCCCACCACCTGGGGATGAGCCTGGTGGCCATCGACAACGCCCTGCGGGAGGGCGTGATGCAGGAGCGGTTCATGAAGGACTGCGATATGTCTGCCTACCGGGAGCTGCTCCAGGAGCGGGTGCCGGTGGGAGCCCCGATCATGAAGCAGGAGGAGCGGGACCTCCCCGTCCGGTCCCGTCCTGCCGCCGGCCCCGCCCTGATTCGGGAGGGGGAGGGCTTTGGCCGGAGGCATCCCCGATGCTGCCTGCTGTCCAACGGCGCCTACAGCGTATTGGTCTGTGACAACGGTCTCACCGCTTCCCGGGCGGGGGAACTGGCGGTCGTCCTCGCCCGTCCGGGGGCGTATTATGCCCCTGCCGGAGCATCCGCCTTTTTCTGCGGTCCGGAGGGGGTCCTGGGCCTGACGCCGGCCCCCCTGTATCAGGAAGGGGGGGAGCGCCGCTGGTCCTTCGACGCCAGTGGGGCCTCCTGGTCCACGGAGCGGGAGGGGCTGTCCGCCCGGACGGCCCTCACCGTCTCCCGGCGGGAGAACGGCCAGCTCCACCGGGTGGAGCTGACATGGCGGGGCAGAGGGCGGCTGGAGGGAGAGCTGCTCTTCTACCTGGAGCCCGTCCTCTGTCCCCAGCGGGACTTCGACGCCCACCCCGCCTTCTCCCGGCTCTTCCTGGAGGGGGCGCAGGAGGGGGACAGCGCCCTCTTCCGCCGCCGCTCCCGGGGAGAGGAGGAGGGGCCCTGTCTCTCTGTCCGCTGGACGGGAGAGGGGGCCTCCGTCAGCCTGGACCGGTCCGCCGCACTGGGACGGGGGGGCCTGCGGGCCCTGCCCTCCCGCAGGCCCGGTCCTCTCCAGGACGGGGCGGGGGCAGACCCCTGCCTCATGGTCAGGATCCCCGTCTCCCTTGAGCAGGGGGAGGGGAGGACCTTCTCCCTGGCCCTGGCCTTGGGGGATTCCCCCCAGGCGGCCCAGGAGGGGACAGAGCGGATCTTGTCCGGGAGAGATGGGGGCCCCGCCTCCCTGGCCCCTGTGGTCCAGAAGCTGGCCCTGTCTGAGAGGGAGGCCATGGGGGCCTTCGAGTTGCTGGCCCTGCTGGCCGCGCCGGAGGAGGGGACGGACCGCCCGCCTCAGTCCGTTCTGTGGCCCTATGGGATCTCCGGAGATCTGCCCATCGCCGCCGGCCGGCTGTCCGGCGAGGGGGAGGCGGAGCAGGGGGCCCTCTGGTGCCGCTGGCACCAGCTCCTCGGCCGGGGGGGATATCCCTTCGACCTGGTGCTGATCCTGGAGGAGGGGGGCGACTACCGCCGCCCCCTCCGCTCCAGCCTGGTGGAGGAGCTGAAAAAGCTGGGGGCGGAGTCGGCCCTGGGGGCCAAGGGCGGTATCCATCTGGCTGGTCCTGATGCCGCTCCGGCAGTGCTGGCCTGGGCGAAGGCTGTCTTCCCCCTGGAGGAGCAGACCGCCGTGGAGACAGCTGCCCCGCCGCCTCCTGTGGACCTGGGCCCCGGTCCTGCCCCCTGGACGATGGAGGGGGACGCCGTGGTCATCCGCTGCGGGAGACAGCTGCCCCCGGTGGGGTGGAGCCAGGTGCTGTGCGATTCGAAGTTCGGCTGGATCGTCGATGAGACGGGGGCGGGCTTCCTCTGGGCCGGCGGAAACTCCCGGGAGGGCAGGCTCACCCCCTGGGCCAACGACCCCCTGGGGGTGGGAGGACAGGAGCGGATCGGTGTGGAGCTGGATGGGGCGGAGATCTCGGTCTTTGCGGATGGGGACGGCCTGCCCTGTACGGTCACCTATCGTCCCGGCCTTGCCCGATGGGAGAAGGAGCTGCCCGGGGCCAGACTGACCGCCGAGGGCTTCGTTCCCCTGGGAGAGGAGCGGCGGATCCTCCGCGTCACCCTCACCGGGGCCTCCGGACGGATCGTGTACCGCCTGGGGGAGGGGGAGGGGATCTCTGCCCCTCTGCCCGACGGCAAACCCGTGTCTCTGGTGACCAAGGAGAAGGAGGGCAGGCCCTGCTCTCGGTCCTTCCGGGAGGACTTTTCCCGGGAAGAGGAGAAGGTCCTGGCCTGGTGGCGGGACAAGGTGTCCGCCCTCTCCTTCAGGACGCCTGACAGGGCTTTGGACCGGTATCTCAACGGCTGGTGTCTCTACCAGGTGTCCGCCTGCCGCATGATGGCCCGGACCAGCCAATATCAGAACGGCGGCGCCTTCGGGTTCCGGGACCAGCTCCAGGACGCGGCGGCGCTGATATACACCTGGCCGGAGCGGACAAAGGAGCAGCTGCTGCTGGCGGCCTCCCGCCAATTCGAGGAGGGGGACGTCCAGCACTGGTGGCACCCGCCCCAGGGGGCGGGGGTGCGCACCCGCATCTCCGACGATCTGCTGTGGCTGCCCTGGGTGCTGTGCCGGTACTGTACTGTCACCGGAGACTGGGACCTTTTGAAAGAGGAGGTCCCGTACCTGGCGGCAAAGCCCCTGGAGGAGGGCGAGAAGGACCGGTATGAGGTCCCCCGGACCAGCGAGAAGAGGGACAGTCTCTACCGCCATGGCCTGGCCGCGGTCCAGTGCGCCCTGGTCCGGGGGACGGGTCCCCACGGTCTGGCCAAGATGGGGGGCGGCGACTGGAACGACGGCATGGACAAGGTGGGGGGCGAATCGGTGTGGCTCACCTGGTTCCTGGCGGCGGTCCTCCAGGACTTTGCCGCCCTCTGCCGCCGGATGGATGAGGGGGCCAGGGCGGAGGATCTCCTCCGGCGGGCGGACGGCCTGATTCAGGCGGCTCAGGGGGCCTGGGACGGGACTTGGTACCGGCGGGGATATTATGAGGACGGCGCCCCTCTGGGCTCTGCCCGGAGCGGACAGTGCCAGATCGACGCCATCGCCCAGGCCTTCGCGGTGTTCCCATCAGGGACCGACCGGCAGAGGGCGGATCGGGCCGTCTCCGCCGCTCTGGACCGGCTCTTCGACCGGGAGGCGGGGGTGGTGCGCCTCTTCGACCCGCCCTTTGACGGCCAGGGGGAGGAGGACCCGGGTTATATCAAGGGATACCCCGCCGGAGTGCGGGAGAACGGCGGGCAGTATACCCACGGAGCGGTGTGGCTGGCTATGGCCTGTTTCCGGCTGGAGCGCCCCGCTGACGGCTGGGCCGTTCTGAAGGCCCTCCTGCCTGAGGGGCACCCGACTGAGATCTACCGAGGGGAGCCCTATGCGATCGCTGCGGATGTGGCCCATGCCCCCGGCCGGACGGGCCGGGCGGGGTGGACATGGTATACTGGGGCCGCCGGATGGTATTGGCAGACGGCCGTCCAGGAGCTGCTGGGACTGAAGATAGCGGAGGGGAGGCTCACGGTGGAGCCCGACCTTCCCCCGGACTGGCCCGGGTATGAGGCGGTGTGGAGACTGCCTGGCGGCAGACTGGAGATCTGCGTGGAACGGACCGGGACCTGGTCCGCCACCCTGGACGGAGCGCGTGTGGAGGGGGGCGTCCCTCTGGAGGGGATGACCGGAGGACACCGGCTCGAGGTGACGATTTGATGTTTTCCCTCTTTACTTTTGCATGGGGCGCGTGGTATGATGATCTAGCCAAATGATGGAACATTTTTATCCGAAAGAAAGGGACCAAGATATGTCACAAGTGACTCGCCGGGAACTGTCCCCCGGGGTATGGCTGCGCGCGGTGCATACCGATAAGTTCAAGAGCTCCTATCTGTCCGTCACCCTCCTGGCCCCCCTGGACAGGGAGACCGCCGGGGCCAACGCCCTGATTCCCGAGGTCCTGCGCCGGGGGACGGCGGTCCACCCGGATATGGAGGCGCTGTCCGCCGCGCTGGACGAGCTGTATGGCGGAGCCGTCGAGCCGGTGGTCCGCAAGAGGGGGGAGACCCAGTGTGTGGGCTTCGTGGCCAGCTTCCTGGACGACGCCTATGCCATGGAGGGGGAGAAGATCCTGGAGCCCGCTGCGGCCCTGCTGGGGGAGCTGCTCCTTGCGCCGTATACAGAGGACGGCGTCTTCTCCTCTGACTACACCGCCGGGGAGAAGGCCAATCTGATCGACCGGATCCGGGCCCAGATCAACGACAAGCGGACCTATGCCACCCAGCGCCTGGCCCAGGAGATGTGCCGTTTTGAGCGGTTCGGCGTGGACAGGCTGGGGGATGAGGAGACCGTCTCCGTCCTCACGCCGGAGCTCCTGTGGGCGCGGTATCAGGAGCTGCTGCGCACCGCCCAGGTGGAGCTGTACTACTGCGGCTCCGCCCATCCGGACCGGGTGGCGGGTGCGCTGAAGGAGGCGCTGAGCCGGCTTCCGGTGAACGAAGACCGGATCGACCCGGACTGTGAGGTGCGGGTGACCGCCGGGCCGGAGCCCGTTCTGGTGGAGGAAGCCATGGACGTGACCCAGGGCAAGCTGGTCCTGGGCTTCCGTACCGGGGGGCTCACCTGCTGGGAGGAGGGGTTCCCTGCCCTCTACCTGGCCGCCGCCGTCTACGGCGGCACCACCCTGTCCAAGCTGTTCATGAACGTGCGGGAGAAGCTGTCTCTGTGCTACTATGCCAGCGCTACCTTGGAGAAGATGAAGGGGCTGGTCCTGGTGTCCTCGGGCATCGAGTTCGGCAGATACCAGACCGCGAAGGACGAGATCCTGGCCCAGCTGGAGGCTGTCAAGCGGGGCGAGATCGAGGACTGGGAGCTGGAGGGCGCACGCCGTACCCTGGTCGGGGCCTGTATGGCCACCCTGGACGACCAGGGCCGGCAGGAGGAGTTCTGGATGGGCCAGGCGGCGGCCGGTCTGGACTACGGCCCCGAGGTGCTGGCCGCGCGGCTGGAGGCCGTCACCCGGGAGCAGGTGGCCGAGGCAGCCCGGAGGCTGGAGCTGGACACCGTCTACTTCCTGAAAGGAAAGGAGGTCTGAGCCATGGAAAAGCTGAGATTCGCTCAGGTGGGGGAGACCATGTATCACGAGGTGCTGGCCAACGGGCTGAACGTCTTCGTCTTCCCCAAGCCTGAGTTCCAAAAGGGCTACGCCTTTTTCGCCGCGAATTACGGCGGGATGGATATGCGCTTCTATCTGGATGGGGAGCAGCACGATACCCCCGCCGGAGTGGCCCACTATCTGGAACACAAGATGTTCGACACCCAGGAGGGAAACGCGCTCCAGGACCTGGCCGCCAACGGAGCCAGTCCCAACGCCTTCACCAGCAACGCCATCACTGGCTATTACTTCGAATCCACCGAGAAATTCGAGGAGAATCTGCGGATCCTCCTGTCCTTCGTCTCGGTCCCCTGGTTCACCCAGGAGAGCGTGGACAAGGAGCGGGGGATCATCGGCCAAGAGATCGGCATGTATGACGACGACCCGGACTGGAAGGTCTTCATCAACCTGATGACCGCCCTCTATCAAAGCCACCCCATCCGGGTGAACGTGGCGGGGAGCGTGGAGTCGATCTCCCACATCACCGCCGACACCCTGTACGCCTGTCATAAGGCTTTTTACGACCCGGCCAATATGGTGCTGTGCGTGGCGGGGCCAGTAGACCCAGAGCGCATCTGCCAGGTGGCCCGGGAGATCCTCCCCAAGGAGGCAGGCCCCATCGCCGTCAAGGACTATGGGGAGCGGGAAGCCCCCCAGGCCGCGCAGGATCATATCGAGGAGCGGATGGAGGTGTCCGCCCCCCTGTTCCAGCTGGGCTATAAGGGGGACGCTCCCATCAATGGCCAGGACCGGCTGCGCCAGGAGCTGGTGGGGGAGCTGGCCCTGGAGGTGCTGCTGGGCAGCTCCAGTCCCCTGTATGCCAAGCTGTATCGGGAGGGACTGATCAATCAGGAGTTCTCCTATGGCTATGAGTGCTGCCCCGGCTGCGCCTTCTTGATGGCCGGCGGAGAATCCAAAGACCCGGAGGCGGTCCGGATGGCGGTGGCGGAGGAGGCCGCCCGGATCGGCCGGGAGGGAGTGGACGAGGCCCTCTGGGAGCGGGTGAAGAAGGGGGTCTACGGCAACAAGGTCCGAGGGCTCAACTCCTTCGAGAATCTGTGTGTGGGCCAGGCCCAGACCTTCTTTGCCGGGGCCAACTTTTTGGACTTCGCCCCGCTGTTCAGCGCGGTCACCAAACAAGAGGCGGAGGAGCTGATCGCCAACTGGGTGACAGCGCAGCGCACCGCCCTCTCGGTGGTCCGGGCCAAAGAGGAGGGGGCACAGTGATCGAGACCGTGTCCTTCCCCGACCTGGGACTGGAGCTATCCCTGGACCGGGTGGCGTTCACCATCCCGATCCTGGACCGGCCCGTCTATTGGTATGGGATCATCATCACCTCTGGCCTGATCCTGGCGGTGTATCTGTGCATGCGCTGGGGGAAGCGATTCGGGATTGGAGAGGACGACATCATCGACATGATGTTCTTCGCCGTCCCCGCCGCTCTGGTGGCGATCCGGGCGTACTACGTGGTGTTCAACCTGGATCTTTACAAGCGGGCGGACGGTTCCCTGAACTGGGGGGCCATCCTCCGGTACAGCGACGGGGGACTGGCCATCTACGGAGCCATCATCTCCTCCGCTATCGTGCTGATGCTCTTCTGCCGGAAGCGGGGGCTCAGCTTCCTGGCCTACGCCGACCTGGGGGTCCACGGGCTGTTCATCGGCCAGCTCATCGGCCGGTGGGGCAACTTCATGAATGTGGAGGCATACGGCGGCGTCACTGCCCTGCCTTGGCGGATGTGCGGGCCCTCCATCGCCGCAGATATGCTGAGGAGGGGCTATGTGGATCAGACGGGCTACGAGGCCCTCCTCAGCGGGGCGCTGGGGGTACATCCCACCTTCTTTTATGAGTCCGCCTGGAACTTTGCAGGTCTGATCATGGTCTATCTCATGGGGAAGAAGCGGAGATTCGACGGACAGTGCTTCCTGTTCTATTTCTTCTGGTACGGCCTGGGCAGGGCCTGGATCGAGGGCCTGCGCACCGACAGCCTGTATCTCTTTGGATGGGAGCTCTTCGGCGCCCCCATCCGAGTCTCCCAGCTCTTTGCCGCTGTCACGTGTGTGGCGGCAGGGGCGGTGCTGATCTGGGCCCTGTGGAAGTATAAGGACGGGAAAAAGGAACTATTCGTGGACGAGGCGGCTGCTCGGGCCGCTGTCCCGAAAGAGACGGATAAGGAGGGATAGTCGATGGCGATCGTGATGGAGGGAAAGGCCCTGGCGGCCAAGATCAAGGAGGAGGTCCGCCTTCGGGTGGAGGGCATGGTCCAAAAGCCGGGGCTGGCCGTGGTGCTGGTGGGGGAGGACCCGGCCGCCCTGGCCTATGAATCGGGGAAGCGGAAGGACTGCCAGCAGTGTGGGATCTATTATGATGCCCTCCGTCTGCCGGGCGGCATCTCTCAGGAGGAGCTCACCGGCGTCCTCCAGGTCCTCAACGAGCGGGAGGACATCGACGGGATCCTCCTCCTCCTCCCGCTGCCCAAGCATCTGGACCAACGGGCGGCCCTGCTGACCATCCGGCCGGACAAGGACGTGGACTGCGTCCACCCGGTGAACATGGGGGAGCTGGTCTTGGGGGCCGGGACCCTGCTGCCCTGTACCCCGGCGGGGGTGATGCGCCTGCTGAAGGAGCATCACATCGATCCGGCAGGGAAGCGATGCGTGGTAGTGGGCCGGTCCAACATCGTGGGCAAGCCCCAGGCCATGCTGCTGCTCCAGAAAAATGGGACCGTCACCATCTGCCACACCAAGACCCCTGACCTGGCGGAGGAGTGCCGCCGGGCGGACATCCTGATCGCCGCCGCCGGCCGCGCCGGCCTCATCACCGGGGACATGGTGAAGGAGGGGGCGGCAGTCATCGATGTGGCCATGAATCAGGGCCCGGATGGGAGGCTCTGCGGCGACGTGGACTACCCGGCTGCGGCGGAGCGGGCCGCCTATATCACCCCTGTTCCAGGAGGCACCGGTCCGGTCACCCGGGCCATGCTGATGGAGAACACCCTCACGGCCGCTCTGGCCCGGGGCAAGAGGTAGGGGGCGGGCACGGATGCTCTTCAACTCGATCAAGTTCATGGTCTTCTTCCCCTGCGTCTTCCTGCTGTACTACGCCCTTCCCTTCCGCTTTCGGAAGTATATGCTGCTGGCCGCCAGCTACTACTTCTACATGTGCTGGAAGCCGGAGTTCATCCTACTTATCCTCTTCTCCACGGTTGCGGCCTATCTGTGCGCCCTGGGGGGAGAGCGGTGGCCCAGATGGAAGAAGGGGCTGGTGGCGGTGAGCCTGGCGCTGAACCTGGGGGTCCTGTTCTTCTTCAAGTACTTCAATTTCTTCAGCGAGAGCTTCACCGCTCTGTGCCGATCGGTGTCGATCCCCTTCTCCGCGCCGGTGCTGGCCATCGTCCTGCCGGTGGGCATCTCCTTCTACACCTTCCAGACGCTCAGCTACACCTTGGACGTGTATCGGGGGGACATGGAGCCGGAACGGGATCTCGTCACCTTCGCCCTGTTCGTCTCCTTCTTCCCCCAGCTGGTGGCTGGGCCCATCGAGAAGGCGTCCGCTCTTCTGCCCCAGCTGAAGACGGAGCACAGCTTCACCTATGAGAACGCCGCCGGCGGCCTGAAGCTGATGGGCTGGGGCTTTTTCAAAAAGATGGTGCTGGCCGATCAGCTGGCCCTGCTGCTGGTAGACCCGGTCTATAATGACTTGGGCAGCTACGAGGGCGGGGCGCTGGTGCTGGCCACCTGCGCCTTCGCCGTCCAGATCTACTGCGATTTCGGCGGCTACTCCGACATCGCCCGGGGCTGTGCCCGGATGATGGGGGTGGAGCTGATGGTCAACTTCAGGGCCCCCTACTTTGCCGCCTCGGTCACTGAGTTCTGGCGGCGGTGGCACATCTCCCTGACCAGCTGGTTCCGGGAGTATGTCTACATCCCCCTGGGCGGCAACCGGAAGGGCGCGGCCAAAAAGTGCCTCTTCGTGCTGATCACCTTCACCCTCAGCGGTCTGTGGCACGGAGCGGCCTGGACCTTCGTCCTTTGGGGGCTGTTCCATGCCCTGGTGATGGATCTGGAGTTCCTCTGGCACCGGCGGCGCCCCCGAAAGGACCGGGGCCCGGCGGTGCATGTGCTCCGGTGTGTGGTCACCTTCGGCGTGGTCAGCCTGCTGTGGATCTTCTTCCGGGCAAACACCATGGGGGACGCCCTGTATGTGCTGCGCCACATGACCTGGGGGATCGGGGATCCGGTCCGGTATGTGGTCCGGGCCCTGACGGACATGAGCCCGGGGCTGATCTTGGCCGGCTGTCTGGCGCTGTCCCTGCTCCTCCTCTTCCTCTACGACCTGGCCGATGAGAGAGGGGGAGCCATCGCTTTGGTGTCAGGCTGGCCGGTGTGGGTGCGGTGGCCGGTGTATGTGGCCTTCGTGGTCCTGCTGGTCCTCCTCGTCCCCAAAGAGGCGTCGGTGCCCTTCATCTATTTCCAGTTCTAAGGGGGGAGCGGGATGAAAGGATTTTTGACCAAATGTCTGGCCCTCCTCCTGGCGGCGGCGGCCTGCGTCTACCTGCTGGGAATGGCCTACCGGGGGACCAACGCCTATCGAAACGGCCGTCTGGCCGATGAGACGGAGCGGTTCACCCATCTGCCCGAACGGGCGGATATCGCCGTAGTGGGCTCCTCCCACGGGATGCTGGCCTTCCTCTATCCGCCGGAGGATGCGGTCCTCCTCAACCTGTGCATGTCCGCCCAGATCCCCCAGTACGACCTGCGGATGCTCAGGGAACACGGGGACCGGCTGGCCCCCGGTGCGGTGGTGATCGTCACTGTGAGCTACATCACCCCCTTCTGGACCGAGCCGGAGGCCAATTTCCTCTGGAAGCAGGGGCGGTATTACGATGCGCTGTCTGCCCCCAACATCATCGATGTGGACTGGACGGATTGGGCCCTGCGGCGGTTCTCCCCGGTCCTCACCACCGATATCCATACCGTCTTGGGGGCATTTTTGAAGGACGTCCCGCTCAGCCCCACCCAGAATGAGGCCAGCGGCCACCGGACCTTCGACCCGGCTTCTATCCCAGAGGACCAGGCCCGGGTGCGGAACGACCACATCGACGCCCTGATCGCCCCCACCTTTCCGGAGTGCAGCAGCGAGGCCATGGAGGCCCTGGAGGGCGCTCTGGACCTGTGCCGGGAGCGGGGCTGGCAGGCGGTACTGGTGACGCCCCCCTATCTGGAGGCCTACAACGATGTCTTTTCCCAGTGGTCCGGCGATCTTTATCCCCGGTTCTATCACTATGTGGGAGAACTGACGGAGAAGTATGGGGTGCCCTATCTGGACTACTCCCACGACCCGGACTTCGCCCAGCGATATGACCTGTATAAGGACATAGACCATCTGAATCTGGACGGCGCCCGGATTCTGGACCAGCGGCTCTGGTCCGATCTGAAGGATCTGCTGGGAGAGGGCTTCCCTTTCTCTGAGGAGCTGTCCGATGTCCCCTTCGACGCCAACTGATCGCGGACAGGGGGCCCGCCGGACCGATCAGTACAGATACAGGATGCCCCCGCCATACGGCGGGGGCATCCTGTTTGAAGGGGATATCTGTTCCAGGGTCATTTCTTTTTTCCGGCACCCACCAGGATATAGACCACGCTGGCCACTGCCAGGAGATAGGGGTAGTACAGGCAGGGCATGATCTGGAAGGCAGACACGCTGGAGCCGGCCTCGGCACAGGCGGAGATGGCTACCAGCATCTGGGCGCCGTAAGGGATGACGCCCTGGAAGATGCAGGAGAAGGTGTCCAGCAGGGAGGCGGACTCCTTGGGCGCGATCCCATACTCCTCGCTGATCTCCTTGGCGATCGGCCCGGCCATGACGATGGCCACCGTGTTGTTTGCCGTGGAGATGTCCATCGCCCCCACCAGCAGCCCTACGCCCAGACGGCCGCCCACTCTGCCCTGGAACACCCGGCGGATGAAGGCCAGCAGGGCCGCGAAACCGCCCTGCTCCCGGATCAGAGCGCACATGGCGGAGACCAGGATCGTGACCATGATGGTCTCGAACATCCCCTCAGCGCCGTCCTTCATGCTGCCCAGCAGCTCCATGAAGGTCACCGTCCCGGTGGGCAGTACGATGGCTACTCCCGATACGATCCCGATCAGCAGCACCAGGAACACGTTGAGCCCCGAGATCCCGCCGATCAGTACCAATATGTAAGGGACCAGCAGCAGGAGGTCGTAGTATGGGATCTGGATCTGGCCCACTCCCGCAGTGAAGGACTGGACCAGGATCACCGCCAGCGTCGCCAGGGCGGCGGGCAGCGCGATCTTGAAGTTGGCCCGGAACTTGTCCCGCATCTCACAGCCCTGGGTGTTGCAGGCGGCGATAGTGGTGTCGGAGATGAAGGACAGGTTGTCTCCGAACATGGCCCCGCCCATGACGGCCCCCACACACAGGGGGAGGGGGAAGCCGGAGACATTGGACACCGCCGCGGCGATGGGAGTGATCAGAGTGATGGTGCCCACCGAGGTGCCCATCGCGGTGGACACGAAGCAGGCGGCGATGAACAGCACCGCCACCGAGGCCCAGGCAGGGGTGACGGACAGCAGGAAATAGGCCACTGCCTCGGCGCTGCTGCGCCCGGTGACGCCCACGAACACACCGGCCACCAGGAAGATGAGGATCATGGTCATGATGTTCTTGTCCCCCACGCCTTGGGCCATGATGGACAGCTTCTCGTCGAACCGCGTCCCCCGGTCCTGGACACAGGCCACCAGCAGCGCGACCATGAACACCACCACGATGGGGATGTCATAAAAGGCCATGGGGATCTTCATCCCATATTCGAACACCAGGCCCATGCCCAGATACAGCACCAGGAACACCAGGATGGGGAGCAGTGCCGCTCCGTTCTTCGTTATCTTTCTCTCGTTCCGATCCATGACAGATCCGTTCCTTTCTCTATAAACTCCCTTTATTCTAGTGGATATCTTGCCGGATGTCAATGCGAAATGAGGGAGAGGATGGAACGGCCCAGGGTCACATCATCTTCATGATCTCCTTTTTCAGCCGGGCGATGATCCGCTTCTCCAGTCGGGAGATATAGGACTGGGAGATCCCCAGCTGGTCGGCCACCTCCTTTTGGGTGCACTCCCGCCGGCCATCCAGGCCGAAGCGCAGGGTGATGATATACCGCTCCCGCTCGTCCAGGCGGTCCATGGCCTGGCGGAGGAGCTGCCGGTCCACATCCGCCTCCAGAGGCTGGACCACAAGGTCCTCGTCGGTGCCCAGGATGTCGGAGAGGAGCAGCTCATTGCCGTCCCAGTCGGTGTTCAGCGGCTCGTCGAAGGACAGCTCCGTTTTTTGATTGGCAGTCTTGCGCAGGTACATGAGGATCTCGTTCTCGATGCACCGGCTGGCATAGGTGGCCAGTTTGATGGCCTTGGCGGGCTGATAGGTGCCCACCGCCTTGATCAGGCCGATGGTGCCGATGGAGATCAGGTCCTCGATGCAGATCCCTGTGTTCTCGAAGCGTCGGGCGATGTAGGCCACCAGGCGCAGATTATGCTCGATGAGCAGGTCCCGGGCCCGTCCATCCCCCTGCTCCAGACGGCCGATCAGTTCGCTCTCCTCCTCCCGCTCCAGGGGGGCGGGCAGGGTGTCGCTCCCTCCGATATACATGATCTTGCCAGGCAGGACCAGGCCCAGCCGGGCCAGGAAAGCGGCGATCCGCTCCTTCCATTTTATGTAAGATCCTTTCATCTCAAACACCTCTTCCATCCAAGGGTCCGATCAGGGCCCGATATCCGCCCCCGTCGGACACAGGGGTGGGGGACAGGGCCACCAGCACCGGGCCCTGCCTCTGGCCGTCCAGTTCCAGCAGGTCTGTCCGCACGGCCAGCAGCAGGCCGCGGTCCACCCCTACGCTGCGGTAGGGCAGCAGGCGGAAACGGGTCCGCCACGCCCCTGTCCCCAGCCGGGCCAGCCCGGCGGCGGGGTCTGACAGGTCGCTGGGCCTGGGGCAGTGGTCTTTGGGGAAGAGCGCGGCGATGCTCTCTCCCTCCGCCACCATCACCGGCCGTCCGGATACCGGGTCGGTGAGGGTGTTCCCCGTGTCTATCAGGGCAGTGAGGGCCGCGGAACGCTCCCCCAGATGCAGCCGGACGGATACCAGTTCCCCTGAGGCGGCGCTGTGCCGCCCGATCCGCTGGAACACGAGGGTGAGGGCCCCGTAACACACAGCCGCCGACAGCAGGACCATCTTCAGATCCAGAGCGGAGTAGAACACCCCGTTGCCCAGGGACAGGCCGGTCCCGCCCAGCAGGCCGATCGCCACCACGCCGCCCCCGAAAGCACAGGTGAGGGCCACGAAAAGGACCCCCTGGCGGAGCAGCCGGCGGCTCCCGCCGTAGGAGACCAGGAGCATCAGGACAGCGGAGGCGATTCGGCATGCAGGATGGGCCAGGAAGGACAGCCCGGGCAGGAAGATCGCTACGGCATACGTCCCTCCCAGGACCGCCCCCAGGGCGAAGCGCCAGCGGCGGAGGGGCTCCCCAGCCAGCCGGGCCGCAGCCAGCAGGAGGAGGTAGTCCACCAGGGCGTTGAGGAGGAACAGGGTATCGATGTAGATGACCGTCACAGCTCCTCCTCCTTTCGGCACGTCCTATTATAGGAGCTTG
Source organism: bacterium 1xD42-67 (assembly GCA_003612335.1). GTDB lineage: Bacteria > Bacillota > Clostridia > Oscillospirales > Oscillospiraceae > Lawsonibacter. The sequence continues at coordinate 41,753 of RAYO01000017.1, read as the reverse complement.
ACCGGGAGAAAGCAGTCAGAATCTTGGTGAGGATTCGGGGCGGATCCTGTAGCGGGCGCCAGCCCCAGATCCCTCTTGACAGAGAGATGATATCCTGTTATAATATCGTTAGACGATATTAAAGGACGATGATCTGAGAGGAGGTGTCTCTGTGTCAGGACGGGAGAAGGGACCGCTGACCGAGCCGATGTATTATGTGCTCATGGCCTTCCTGGATCGGGAGATGTGCGGCACCGAGATCGGCGCTTTCGTGGAACGGAAGACGGCGGGCCGGGTGCGGCTGGGGCCGGGGACGCTGTATACCCTGCTGGCCAAGTTCCAGGAGGAGGGCCTCCTGGAGGAGACCGGGGTGGAGGGCCGGAAGCGGACCTATCAGATCACCCCAAAGGGGCGGGATGCCTTCGCGGAGGAGCTGGCCCGCCTGCGGGCCTGCGTGGCGGATGGAGAGGAGGAAACGCGATGAGCAGGCTGACGATCCGCTTTACGCCGGTGAACGGCTATGACATCCCCAGCCTGGAGGGCTGGCTGGAGAGACAGGCGGCCAAGGGGCTGACCTTCGCCCTAACGGCAGGGCCCTTCACGATCTTCGAGCGGGGGGCGCCCGCTTCCCTCCGGTACCACCTGGAGCCAGCCCCGAGCAAGCCGGACTGGACCGACCCGGAGCTGAACGCGCTCTATGAGGAGGCGGGCTGGAGGTATCTGGGGCTGCTCCGCCGGGACTTCGCCGTCTTCGTGACGGAGGACCCGCAGGCCCAGGCCCACACCGATCCGCAGATCTGGGATCATGCACTGAAACGGTTCTTCCGGCGGAAGCTGCTGGGCGGGCTGGGGCTGCTGGTATCTGGTCTCCTGCTGCTGTCCCTCTATTGGCAGCGGGTCTCCGTTTCCTGGTACGACCTGCGCTGGTCCCCCATAGAGACGATGAGCCGCTGTCCTCTGATCCCGCTGATCCTGTCTGTCCTGGGACTGGCGCTGGTGGACCTGTCCTGGCTGCTGGGGCTGATCTCCCTGCACCGGCACCGGAGAGCGGTCTCCGCCGGAAGGATGCCGCCCCGGCGCGCCCGCGGGGGCGGCCTGCTGGCGGCGGGGACGCTGCTCCTGGCTGTGGTGCTGGCCGAGACCCTGATCCTCTTCACCGGCCTGTCCGATCGGTCCTATCCCCTGGAGGGCTCCGGATTCGTCACCCTGGAGGAGATCGAGGGGCCGGACCTCCAGATCTCTCTGCTGTGGCCCGACTATATGGATCGTATCTCCCACGACCGCTCCCTGCTCATGCCGGAGCGCTGGTACTTCCAGGAGCGCGCCTGGGCCGGACACGGCGTCCCCACCGGCGACGCCCCCTATCTGAAGCTCAGCGCCTGCCGTTACCTCTTCCCCTGGCTGGCGGAGGAGCGGGCGAAGGAGGAGAGCCGTATCCTGTGGAACGGCGGGGAGTATCAGCCCCTCGCTCCGGTCTGCGGTCTGGACCAGATCCTGATCTCCCACGACACCTTCGACCCGGAGCGGGACGCCTATCCCTGCACCCGCCTGGTCCTCCGCCAGGGGGACACCGTCCTGTTCGTGGAGTACCAGGGGGAACAGGACCTTGCCCGATTCCTGCCCCGGTTCGCTCAGATGATGGAGGGCCTGTAAGGGCCCGTCCCGAGAAAGGAGTGATCACGATGACCGTAAAGAGGCCGATCCCCTGCTCCCTGTACGATATCCAGGGGATGCAGGACTGGCTGGACGAGATGGCTCTTCAGGGGCTGTTCTTCCAAAACTTCACCCGCCGCAATGACGCCGCCAATTTCCTGGTGGACGCCCCCCGGCCGGTGCGCTACCGGCTGGACCCGGTGGGCCGGAGCAAACAGGAGGACGCCAAGCGCAAGGAGCCCTACGCCCAGATGGGCTGGCGGTTCGCAGACGCCCAGCCTAGGCTGTACTACATCTTCTCCTGCGAGGACCCAGAGGCCCCCGAGCTCCACTCCGACCCCCAGACCCTGGGCTACGCCCTGGACAGTGCCATCCGTGCGCAGATCCGTTCCTTCGGCCTGATGTGGCTGATCGTGGCCCTCCTGCTCGCCGCCTCCCTCTTCCTGTTCCGGAAGTCCCTGCTCTGGGAACTGCTTTTGATGGAACAGCCCCGCTCCATCGTCCAGATGGCCTGTTCCGCTGTCCTCCTCCTGATCTGCGAGATCGCACAGGGGTTCCAGATCATGCAGCTGGTGAAGGCCCGCCGCCGCCTGGAGCAGGGCCTGCCCATGAAGGCGGGCCGGCGGTGGGACCGGCCCCGATTCCTCACGGTCTATCTCTGCATCTTTTGCCCCATCTATCTGGTCTCGAACCTCCTGGTGCCCAGGTATCTGCCGGAGGTCTGCGGTCTGGGCGAGAGGGAACTGTCCCGCTCCTGGCCCACCCTGGTCCAGACCGAGGGGACCGGTCCCCGCCCTCTGGCGGAGGAGCCCGAGGCGGACGGCTACCTCAAGATCAACAGCTCCCGGGCCGTCCCGGTGCAGGAGTATGCCTCCATCGACTGGCGGGTGACCTACCTCGACCCGGATACCGGGGCCCTGACGCGCCCCTACACCCTCTGGACGGGGATCCAGTACGATCAGGCCCGTTCCTCCAGGGCCGCCCGGCTGCTGTACCAGCTCCGGCTGGACGCGGAGGCCCGTCAGCTGAAAAAGGCCCTGGACTACAACAACCCCCTCAGCCAGGTCACCGGCCTGCAGCCCTGGGAGGAGCTGGACTGGCCCGGCCTGGACCGGCTGGAGACCGTCCGGTTCCGACGCGGGGGCCAGGACCACTGGCTCTTTGCAGCCCTGCGGGGGAGGGACGTGCTGATCGTGGACTATTCCGGTTTTGCTTCGCTGGAGGACTGCCTGCCCCTGTTCCTGGCGTCCATGGACGCCCCGGCCCTATGAGGTCTGATCTCTGCTGGAGCGATGCAGTTCATTCGATTCGCCAAAAGATCCCTGGCCAATACTGTCTGACCGATCCGCCGATCATGCCCATGTCTGGATCGTGATTCGTCTATCATGGGATGATGGACAGCAGACTTTTGGATCCTGGTCGTCCAGCCAGACACTGCCCTCTCTGGAACGAAGGACCGCGATCGTGATGGACGATGCTCCGCTCCATCCCGAAAGCGGTCATTTTTTGTTGCTCAAAATACCCGGTGCGGACCTCTGTCTGCCACCGTATCTCCCCGAACTCGATCCGATCGGAATGCTCTGGACCTGCGGAGGCGCTTTTTAAGGCCCCCTCCTGTGATCTGTCATCTAAGATCTTTTGGGAGAGGGCAGGGCGTTGTAACATTTCACGGACATTTCTCTGCTATACTATGGAGCGTCGGGCCGTCGTGAAGAGCGAGCCCAGACCGGAGCGAGGGGGACGGACCAAGGAGCGCGGAGCGGTCCTGTCTGTGCCCCGAGACGCAGGAAAGGCGAACTTTGCGGACAGGCGAGACGTGAGAACAGGAAACAGAGGAGGACGAACCATGAAACGGATCCTGATCGTTGAGGACGATGCCCTTTTGAATAAGACCCTGGCCTATGATCTGACCTGCGACGGCTGGGAGGTCACCCCCGCCCTGGATGCCAGGACCGCCGCCGACCTGCTGGCCAGGACGGAGTACGACTTGGTGCTGCTGGACATCAACCTGCCGGACGGCAACGGCTACGACTTGTGCAGGCTGATCAAGCCGGAGCACCCAGACACGGTGGTGATCTTCCTCACTGCCAACGACCAGGAGAGCGACCAGATCCGGGGCTATGAGGCGGGAGCGGTGGACTACATCACCAAGCCCTTTTCCATCGGAGCCCTGCAGCGGAAGATCCGCGCCATGTTCGCCATGCTGGAGCACCACAGGCCGGCAAGGGACCTCTACGACGACGGCAGGCTGTTCCTGGATTTCTCGGAGCAGGCAGCTACGCTGAACGGAAAGCCTATGGCCCTCTCACCTATGGAATACAAGATGCTGTATCTGTTCTGCAAAAATCCGCGCCAGGTCCTGACCCGGCAGCGTCTTCTGGAGCGGCTGTGGGACGTGGACGAAAAATTTGTGGACGAACACACCCTGACCACCTCCATCAGCCGCATCCGGGGCAAGATCGAGGCGGAGGGCGACACCTACATCAAGACCATCTATGGGATCGGCTATCAGTGGACAGGGGGCGAGCGGAAATGAGGCGCATCCCGGTCAAGACGATGTTCCTGCTGGTGGAGGCGGGAGCGGCCCTCTCCATGCTGGCCCTCTCCTTCCTTCTCTCCGCCATGACAGGACAGAGCTGGGTGCTGATCTCCGGCGCGGTGCTGACGGCCTGTGCCCTGGTCTGGCTGTTCCTGCTGACGATGCTTTTTGCCAAGCGGCTGTCCCAGTTCACCGGCGACTTATGCCGAACGATGGACAGCATGATCAGCGGCGGTGAGGGGCCGGCCCGGGCCGATGACAGCGAGACCATCTTTGCCCGCATCAGCAGCCGTCTCTCCCGGCTGTACGGCATCCTCCAGGAGGGCCGGCGCAAGGTGGAGGAGGAGCGGCGGGAACTGCAGACCCTGGTGTCAGACGTCTCCCATCAGGTGAAAACACCGGTGGCAAATCTGAAGATGGTGACGGACACCCTGCTGGAAAAGCCCGTCACCGAGGAGGAGCGTCAGGAGTTTTTGCAGGGCATCCGCAGCCAGACGGACAAGCTGGAATTCTTGTTGCAGTCCATGGGGAAAGCCTCCCGCCTGGAGACTGGGGCGATCGCCCTGGAGAAAAAGGACGGCCCGCTGATCGACACCCTGGCCCAGGCATTGAGCGGCATCGTCTACAGTGCGGAGAAAAAGGGGATCTCTGTGGAGGTACAGTGCCTGGAGGATCTGCGGGTATCCCATGACAGCAAGTGGACGGCGGAGGCCCTGTTCAATCTGCTGGACAATGCGGTGAAGTACACCCCAGCGGGCGGTAAGATCAGCGTGTCAGTGGAGCAGTGGGAGATGTATGTCAAGCTGGATGTGACCGACACCGGCAGGGGCATCCCGGAGAGCCGTCAGGCCGCCATCTTCCGGCGCTTCTACCGGGAGGAGGAGGTCCACGACCAGCCGGGGGTGGGCATCGGCCTGTATCTGGCCCGGGAGATCGTCACCCGGCAGGGCGGCTATATCAAGGTGGCCTCAGAGGTCGGCCGGGGGTCTGTCTTCTCTGTGTTCCTGCCCCGGAGATCGTTCGTTCATAAAAAATTCACAAATAAGCCTCCGCTTCGGACATTTCTGTGACATTTGGATCTTACCATGGCTCTGCAGCAGGCAGGAACGTCCGCGCAGAGCTCAAATGTCCCCTCTGCTGAAGGCAGGGGGGACACAGATGAGACCTCTGCATGGACAGCCGGGAAAGGAGCAGATGAAGATGAACGTATTACAGACCATCGACCTGAAAAAGCAGTATGGCGCTGAGCCGAACATCACCCGCGCCCTGGATGGCGTCAACCTCAGTGTGGAGCAGGGGGAGTTTGTGGCCGTGGTGGGCACCTCCGGCAGCGGCAAGTCCACTCTGCTGAATATGATGGGCGGGCTGGACACCCCCACCTCGGGCAGCGTCATCGTCCGGGGAGACGAGCTGGCGAAAAAGAACGACGAGGAGCTGACCATCTTCCGCCGCCGGAATATCGGCTTCATCTTCCAGAACTACAACCTGGTTCCCATCCTCAATGTCTACGAGAACATCGTCCTGCCCGTGGAGCTGGACGGGGACACGGTGGACCAGAGGTTCATGGACGAGATCGTCCACATGCTGGCCCTGGAGGATAAGCTGCAAAATATGCCCAACAACCTCTCCGGCGGACAGCAGCAGCGGGTGGCGATTGCCCGTGCCCTGATCACCAAACCGGCCATCGTCCTGGCCGACGAGCCCACCGGCAACCTGGACAGCAGGACCAGCGCCGACGTGCTGGGCCTGCTCAAGCGCACCAGCACGCAGTTCAGCCAGACCATCGTGATGATCACCCACAACAACGAGATCGCCCAGCTGGCCGACCGCATCGTGCGGATCGAGGACGGCAAGATCGTAAACTGAGGGGGTGGCGGCGATGACTTGGCCTTTTGAAAACGACACCAGCGCGGTGGAGAAGAAATTGGCGGGCCGCAGTATCAAAGCTGACAAGCGCCGGAGCGTGTTTGTCATCCTCACCATCGCTCTGGCCGTCTGTCTCATGGCAACTCTCTGCTTTCTCTATTCCGCCCAGCAGCTGAAAACCCTGGACGGCATCCTTGGGCAGTATCAGGCCGGGTGCGGCGGACTGACCCGGGAGGAGGTCACCCGGCTGGCGGACGCCGGGAAATTTGAAAAATGGGGCTGTACTGTGGAGGCGGGAACTGCCCGCCATGAGGACGGCGTTTTGCGGATCAGCTATGTCAGCCCGGAGATGATTGGCCTGATGGGCTACGGCGAGATCACCGGGACCTATCCCCAGGCGGAGAACGAGCTGTGTGTGGAACGCACCTTTTTCCGTTATTTTGGCCTCTCAGGGGAGGTCGGTCAGACGGTGGCCCTGGACCTGGGAGACGGCGAGAAGTCCTATACCGTCACAGGCATCCTGGAAACAGAGAACATCAGCCGTATTTTCACGGTTTGGATTTCGGAGACCGCCGTGGAGCCGGAGAGTCCCTATGAGCTGCGGTTTCGCTTTGCCGGGAGCCAGGGTACGGAGCCGGCCCAGCTTCAGGCGGACATTGAGCAGTTCTTCGCGGAAATGGGCATCCCGGAGGACCGGACCTTTTACAGCTCCAACTACTTCGGCATGGTGGACCTGTACCTTGGAAACGGGATGGAGGTCTATGCTGCCGTATTTCTGATTGCCGTGGTCTGCGCCATCGTGATCTACAACATCTTCTATATCTCCGTCATGGGTAAAATGCGGGAATACGGCCGCCTGAAGGTGCTGGGGACCACGCCAAAACAGCTGAAGCGGGTGGTCAAGCGGGAGCGCCGCTTCCTGACCGCCATTGCCATCCCCCTGGGGCTGCTCTGCGCCGCAGGTATCGCGCTGATCGCCGTTCCCGGCTACTGGTCCTGGGGTGACAATATCCGGTCTGCGGTGGTGGTTTCCCTCCTGACTTATGGAACTGTCCTGATCGCCACCAGAAAACCCATGGCGATGGCGGGCAAGGTCTCCGCCATTGAGGCCATCCGCGCCACCGCCTATTCCCAGCAGCAGGGTCCCAACGTTTCCAGACAGCTCCATCGCCGCCTGACCATGCCCCGCCTGGCTTTGATGAACTTCTCCCGGAACCGGAAAAAGGCGTTTGTCACCACACTCTCTCTGGGCCTGACCGGTATCCTGCTTCTCTGCGTTTCCGCCTACGCAAATTCAGTGGACGTAAAGGAAATGGCCCAGTCTCAATTCGGAGACCGGAGCCAGTATCTGCTGCAATATGAGGATCATGCGGGCCGGGAATTTGTGGAGATGCAGAAGGAGAATCCTCTGGGCCAAACTCTGCGGGAGGAGCTGGCCGCCCTGCCCGGCGTGGATCATATCACGGCTTACAGCCTGACCTGCGTGGAGATTCCCGCCATCAGCGCCATTCCGGGCAACCGGGACCATGAGCCATTCTTTCTCCGTGGGACCTCTCAGGAGGATATGGCGGAGATGTACGCAGGCGATGTGGTCTTAGAGGGAACGGCGGACTACGAGCAGCTCCTGGATGGAAATGGGATTCTGGTCTGCCCGGCAGGCAGTGCGTTGAAGGAGATCTATCGGACCAGCTATCAGATCGGGGATACCATCACTGTCTCCTGCTACAATGGGCAGAGCAAGACCTATACCGTGATGGGGATCGTGCAGGATGTTCAGATCGGTAGCTCGACCCATTTCTTTATCCTGCCCGAGGAGGAGCTATCCGTCCTTTACCCTGAGATTGCGGACTTCACCGGCTATGTCAACCTCCACACGGAGCAGGACAGCGATCAACTGCGGCGGGCGGTGTTCGGCGCAGTGTTCGACCAGCGGGTGGCGATCTCCGGACTGGATGACCTGTCCGCCGAGCTGGAGCGCGGCCTGCGGGGGGAGCTGGCAAGGGATTACGGCATTTTAGTCTTTGTCTTCGTGTTTTCCCTCATCAACCTTGCCAACACCCTGATCACCAACCTCCTCGCGCGCCAGCAGGAGTTCGGAGTGTTCCAGTCTGTGGGCATGAGCGGCCGGCAGTTGTCCAAAATGCTGTCCTATGAGTGCCTGTACTATGTGGGGATCACGCTGCTGGTCACCCTGACCTTGGGGACGGCGTGCAGTCTGGCCGTGTGCCGGGCCTTCGATCAGATCGGCATGTTCGGGACCCTTACCTACCATTTCCCAGTGCTCCAGGTGCTGCTGTTTGGGGCTGCCCTGCTTCTGGTGCAGGGGGTATTCTCCGCTTGCGCAGTCCGCTATGCCAGAAAACTCTCTCTGGTGGAGCGGATCAAGGCGGTGGACTGATCCGGAGCATCCCATGCCGTCCAAAGCAGTTCGAGATAAGAGCCCTGGACTGCCGCATATACTGAGAACGCCGCCCATAGTTTTCGTAGGACAACGTTCCATGTGATGTGATGGATCGTATCGTCATATGCTGAGATCTTTTGCGGTGTGATGTACTTTCTTAGCAGCTCGAATGGGCCCGCACCGTCCAAGGGGGACAGCCTGCCTCCCAAATATACTGCACTTAGTGAGAGCAAAGGGACAAAAGGGAGTTTTATTGGACACCTCCTGCGGTACACTGTAAGCACGATACAAGATACCATATCAAAAGGAGGATGTCTGATGAAACGCAAGATCGATCTTTGGACGAAGGGTCAAAAGGATACCGTCAACAGCGCTAGGCCCAGAGGCAGGAGCCTGGTCTCCCAGCCGAGAAGATCTCTGGTGCAGGTCTATTTCGCCAAGCGGGGGATGGATCTGGCCTATTACAACGACCGGTTCGACCTCCAGGTGGGAGATATCGTCTATGTGGACGGCAAGCTGGAGGGCCTGCAGGGGCGTGTGACCGCTGTGGACTACAGCTTTAAGATCAAGCTCTCCGATTACAAGCGGGTGATCGCTGTGGCGGACACCCGGATCTCTGGAGAGCTCCACATGGTCGGCTCCCATCTGGTATCCTTCGATCCGCAGACGATTCCATATGAAAAGATCGTCACCTGGTTCAAGGCCCCTGACAAAGAGGATGACATCTATGTGTCCGGCAGCGATGACCACGGTTTCCGGTTGGACGACCTCAGCGGGATGGGAGCCAATAGTGCCGTGGCGGAGCGGGGCAGAAGATATTATCTGGAGGATCGGGTCGTCTACCTCTGTATCGACCATGGCCATGGGCGGGGGATCGTGGAGGGCACCTCTCCTTACGAGATCGAGTTCGATCACAGCGGAGGCGAGATCAAAAACCTCACCTGCAGCTGCTACTGCAGCTATCCCTGCAAGCACACCGTTGCTGCAATGCTCCAGTTGCGGGAGCTGCTGGAGCAGTTGGAGGGGCGTGACGGATTCGATCGGGACGAGGACGGCTACGCCGCGGCGATCAGTCAAAAAGCCTTCTTCTCTTTCGTCATGGGTGGGAAGACTGCCGGCAGTTTCGTGTTCCGGTGATGCGGGGATACGCGAAAAACTGCATCTCGATGTCCGATGGATCGAGCGGCGGGCCCTCTGGCCCGCCGCTCAAAGGTCTGCTGGCCCGATCTTCGCCAGCGTTTGGAAGGGCTGGATGATGGCTCTGCGGAAGCTGTGATCCGGGATCGGCAGTCAGTTTGCTGCTGAGTGCTCAAAGCTGGCATTGAGGTCCGTGCGCTGGAACAGGAGATCTTTCCCGTGCCACAAGCGGTAGCGCACCTCTGCGCAAAGGCTCTCGTGGATGGTGCGCTCCATGCGGCCCTCCACCGGAGCGCGGAGGGCCTGCCCCTGCTCGGAGAGCAGCTGTGCTTCCAGGCGGTACTTCCCCTGGCGGATCACCGCGCCGGAAGAGGACCATGTCTCGATCCTGGCCCCCCGGTAGGTGGCCAGCCGGTATTCCCGGCCGCGGTAGAGGACGGAACAGATGCAGCCGGTGAAGCCTCCGACCGGCAGGGGGATCGTGGCTATCGCGAGCATCAGACTGCCCCGCTCCGGGCCGTTCCAGACGCACTGGGTCCAGAGGTAGGCGCTGGGAAAGGAGCGGCCCCGGTCCGTCTCGATATACCCGATCCCATCGGAGAGATCCAGCACTTCGCCGTTCAGTTCCAGAGCGCCTTTTAGAGAGTGTCCCATACTGATGACACCGTGGGAGCACTGCATCCCTGCGAAGAAACGAAACGGCCCCATGATGTCAGACCGCAGAGCGGCAAACGGGCCGTAGCGCAGAGTGCCGCAGAGAGAAAGTCCGTCCTGATGGATGTGGAGGCCGATCCCCTGGCTGCTGAAGCTGGACCGCCCGATCTGGATCCCAAAGGGCCGCCGGGAGACTTGCAGCTGATCTGCCGGATGCTCCAGCCACCACGATCTGTCGCGGGAAATGATCTGGAGAGAGGCGGTGCAGTGTCCCTCTCTGTCGATATGGAACGCAGGGATCAGGGCCAGAGCGTGTCCCTGCGGGCCCTGGTGCTTGAAATACCAGCCCTCGAAATAGGGGCCTGCTCTATCCCTGTCGTGAAAAGATCCCATGTCGATCATCACCCCAGATCTAGTGTTCCCTGGAACTGGGGATCTTAGTATGGGATGTTCTCCGGCGATCGGTCCTGTGTGCAGGATACCGCGCCGTTCCCAGTCAGAGAGCGGCTGGATCCTTGGGAGACTGTATCCAAAGCAGGGTCGTGCGGCCCCCCTCTGATATGGACCGGCAGAATCGATAGCCCAGTTGGTCAAAAGCCGGTAAGTCATCCGAATCTTCGATCTGATTCTCCGCCAGCCAGCGCACCATCTGTCCGCGGGCCATCTTGCACAGAGTGCCCTTTTCGATGACCTTGCCGTGATCCAGCTCTCCGAAGACACAGGTGACGAGCCGGACGGTCTTGGGCAGATGGGCCTCCACCGCCTTGCTGTACTCCTTGGAGGCCAGATCCAACACGAGATCCGTCTCTGAGGCCAGCTGCCGGGCCAGACGGTCTCCCCAAAACTGATACAGGTCCCGACAGCCGTCTGCGGCGAGCCTGGCCTGCATCTCCAGGCGGTAAGGGACCACGCCGTCAAAGGGACGCAGCAGACCGTAGAAGCCGGAGAGGATGCGCAGGTGTTCCCGGAGGTAGTCCAGGTGGGCCGCCTCCATCACGCCGGGGGCCATGTAGCGGTACTGGATGCCCTCGTAGGCGATGACCGCCGGGGTGAGGCGGCGGCGCAGGTCCATCTGTTCCAGGCGCGCTATGTTCAGCTCGGTGATGGCGTCACTGCACTTCCAGAGGGCCTGGAGGTCCTTGGGAGACATGCCTTGCAGGACGTCCTTCAGCCGCTCCGCCTGCTCCAGGAATCGGGGCAGACCGTCCACGGCGAAGCTGTCTGTATCCATTATCATTTTTTTGGCCGGGGCGATGATGATGCGCATGGATCAGGCCCTCCTAGCGCCCTGATCTGCTGATCCATCCCAGCGCCGCCGCGGGGATGCCTGACCGCAGATCAGGGTGTTTGATACTGCAAAAGCACGGTGAAGTAGTGGGAACAGGGATACCAGGGACCGAAGTCCGAATCAGATCAGCACTCCCTCGCAGTGGTCGATCTCGTGTTGGATGATCTGGGCCGTCCAGCCGGTGAAGGTCTTGAAGCGAGGCTGGAAACGCTCGTTCTGATACTGGACCTTGATGGACTGCCAGCGTTTGGCCTTCCGGGTGCCGGCGAGGGAGAGACAGCCCTCCTCCGCCTCATAGGGCCCAGATCTCTTGACGATCTCCGGGTTGAACATCACCATATACTTGCCCTCGTTGTCAAAGACGATGATCCGCTTATTGATGCCGATCATATTGGCCGCCATGCCCACACAGCCGTCCTTGTGGGCGTTCAGGGTGTCCAGCAGGTCCTGGGCGGCAGGCAGGTCCTCTGGACAGACTGGCTCCGCTTTGAGGGAAAGGAACGCCTCGTCCCGCATGATCTCTCGTACCACGGTGCTGCACCTCCAATATATATCCCCCCAGGGGGAAGGTGGTATGCTCCTATTAAAATAGCACGGATGAGCAGAAAAGGCAACTCGTACCGAGGGCAGGGGGTGATGTCACAGCACGAAAAGGCAGACTTGTAGATCACAAGTCTGCCAATGGTGGAGCGGTCGCAATCAACGGTGAACACTCCACATGACTGGAGACCGCTGCCTCAAAATGTTCCTCTATCTCGTCCAGCAGAATATCGTCAATCGTAATCGGCCTGTCGCCGCCGTTGAGGATCAGCGTCATTCTATCGTCATAGAGATAGATGGCCCGCAGGAAAATATTCACCATTCCCCGGCGGTTATTCTCGTCGTTGACATTTCCCCGCTTCAGCGAGTAGAGAAATGCTTTGATCTGTGGAGCGGTAAATGTGACCTGTTTCCCCATCTCAATGGCAAGCTGACCTTGCAGATCATCCTTTTCTCGCTTGCGCTTCTCAATGCGTTCGGTAATCATATCCACCGCCTGCCCACGCTCCAACGCTTTCCAGAGGTTTTCTATGGCAGTGTCCGCCTCTTGAATTGCCGCCTTGATGCGCTTGATAGCGGAACTGTCATAGTCGGCCTCACAAGCGGCGGCAACCGCAAGGGAGATTTTTTCAATATTGCTGTCCGTCAGTAGCTTGCGGCACTCCAAAACTACCCTGTCCTCGATTTTCTGCTTGTTGACAACTTTCTTTCTGCAAGCCTTTTTCTTGGCGCTCTTGCAGGCATAATAGCGGTAGGCCGTCCCTGATTTTCCCGTCCCGCCGTAGCCGGTCATCATCTCCCGACAGTAACCGCAGAACAGCTTCGTCGTCAGCAGATATTCCTCTCGCCCCCTGGAACGGGCGGGAGCTTTTTTGTTGCGGTCGAGGATATGCTGTACTCGCTCAAAAAGCTCGTCCTCGATGATACGGGGCATACCGCCCGGCGTTTCTGTGTCCTTGTAGATGTAATAGCCGATGTATCGCTTATTTCTCAAAAGCCGGTGCAGGCTGTTCTTGTTGAACTCCTTGCCCTGGGAGGTCTTGACCTGCTTTGCGTTGAGATATTTCGTGATTTCAGCGACGGTTTTTCCACTGGCGTACATCTCGAAAATCTCCCGAACAACAGCGGCCCCATCCGGGTCAACATGAAAGCGGCGTTCCTCGTCCACATAGTAGCCAAGGCCCGGATTACTCCCGTTGCTCAAACACTTTTCAGCATTGATGTCCATACCCCGCCGTATCTTTTGGGACAGCTCCGCCGAATAATACTCGGCCATGCTCTCCAACACGCCCTCCACCAAAATACCGCTGGCATCGTCGCTGATATTTTCCCTGGCAGAGATCACCCGAACACCGTTCTTTTTCAGCTTGGCCTTGTTGATGGCGCTGTCATAGCGGTTCCGGGCAAAGCGGTCAAGCTGATAGACAAGAACGCCCTCAAAAATGTGCTTGTCGCTGTCGGCAATCATGCGCTGGAACTCGGCCCGGCTGTCTGTCGTACCGCTCTGCGCTCGGTCAATATATTCGCCAATCACGATATGTCCATTGTTCTTGGCGAACTCGTAGCAGGCTTGAAGCTGGCCCTCGATGGACTGTTCTGTCTGGCTGTGGCTGGAATATCGGGCGTAAATCACGATGTTCACTCTTTCACCCCCTCCAGCATTTCAACGATGGCCTTTTTCAAACGGTCATTCATAGGTGAGGCAGGGTCAAAGCACATCTCCACAAACCGCTTCATATCCTTATCTTCCTCCAGAATTTTCGGCTTGAACTCGTACAGTCTGCCCTGTGGCTTGTCGGTGCGGCAGCAGATATAATCCAAAGACACGTCAAAGTAATCCGCATACCAGATCAGCACCTTGATTGGAGCGGCGGAGTAGCCCGTTTCATATCGGTTAATAGTGGCCTGGGGGATGCCCGCAATCTTACCAAATTTTGCTTGGGACAACCCGATACCCTCTCGGAGCGTTCTCATTCTTGCGCCTATATCGCTCAATTTGCTCACCTCCTGTCGTACTAATAGTATAGCAGAAAGTGAGACTTATGTCAATCCAAATTATGAATTGCAAAGGAATGAGATGTGAATACCATGCCAGTATTTCATGTCAAGAAAACTACAGATTACACCGTCATGTCCAACCACCACCTGCGAAACCGGGAGTTGTCCCTAAAGGCCAAGGGCCTGCTGTCGCAGATGCTTAGTCTCCCGGAAAAGTGGGATTACACCCTGCAAGGGCTGGCCTACATCAACCGGGAGCAGATTGATACCATCCGTCAGGCTGTCCATGAACTAGAACAGGCCGGGTATATCGTGCGGGCAAGGGAACGGGACAGTCGGGGACGGTTGCGGAGAGCGGAGTACACCATCTACGAAGAACCGCAGTTAGCGTTTGATTTACCAGCGTTGGAAAAACCGGCATCGGAAAATCCAATGTTGGAAAACCCTACGTTGGATAATCCAACGCAATAAAATAAAGATAGAAGTAAATAAAGAAAAATCAAGTAAAGATTAATCAATTACCCATTCCTTTCCTATCCGTTCCTTGGGAAACGAGCGGCAAAGCCGCTGGAAGGGAATGGAACGGAAGGGAGAGGCAGGGAGGTCAAATAGCAGCGGGGGTTATCATGGATGTTATCTAACCCGCAGAAACCGTACAGACGCGAAGCGGGTGTACGGTTTCTGCGGGTGCCGCAAGAGGGCCACGGCCCTCTTGCGTAACAGCACAGTTTCACAGTCCAGCAGAAGCCAGGACAGGAGCGCCCGGGGTATCGGCCTCCTGTCCTGGCTTTTTGTCCGTTTCTACGCATTTAGAACCTCGTTTTTGAGGGCGCAGGCCAAATCGTATTACCCCTTGTACGACCGCCGTCTGAAAGCCTTGGAAATAGGGCGTTGGATAGGGCCTAAATGCGTAGGCCGATGGGCTGATTTGAGGCTATCAGTTGGAATGTTAAATTAAGGGCTGGTATAAAAAGTTACTCCCATTTTCAGATGCTATAGATACAATCCTCGAATATCCCATGGATTTAATATCCACTCGCCGTCATTTCTCCACGGAAGCCCAACACAACCGTCAATGCCTTTATATACACATCCAAAAGTCAAGATAGCTTCTTTCTCTTTCCCCTTGTCTGTCCAAGATACTTTAACAGCCACTTTTGACAAAGCACATGCACGTTCTTCAATTTCGACAAGTTCAAATGTTTTAAGTATTTTATTTTCAAAAAACTTCCTACATTCCCCTGCCCTCTTTCCACACGAAATATTACCAGGAAACATTTTTTGCAAGTAGCTGGACAGCTTCCCGTAGTTTTTATTTTTCCAGGCAGATAACATTTCGATTACAGCTGCAATGTATGGATATTCTTCATAGTTTTCTTGTGTACCATTGGCGGGAATATCTTTTCCAACCGTAACCACTTTCTTTTCCCATGATGCAATTTCTTTCTGTATCTGCTTGTTTTCTTCCGATTTTGCTAAGATTTCTTTTATGGGGACATGAGTAATCGACTTTTCATATTTGGCCTTTCGATCACTCTCACTGCTTTTCATTTTCATCCAGTCAGCAACAGCAAACATCAATGCAACGCACTTACAAGCAACATATTCGTTAGCATAGTTTAGATCGCGCCCATGAAGAATGCCATTTCGATATGGGAGTGTAATGGCTTCCGTATTCGTTTTTGTACGGTTTTTGGTAAAAATACTTTTTAACTTCGTCAGGCCGTCGCTACATCCAACTAAGCAATCCCATGCGTCAACAGTTGTACCTTCAGCAAAAAAGCCCTGTCTTTTTGTAAAATCATTCACAGCACCGTCTATAATGATTAACCCGAGTGGAATACTTGCGTGATAACGTTCTGCAAAATGATCTTCAAAAAACTTTTTCAGTAAATCGTATCGCACCGCAAAGGCTTCTGAACTATTCTTAATCCAATGCGTGATTTCACGGACATCAGATTTATAATAGTTAATCAAAACTTGTTCAGCTTCCGCTGATCCACCTTGTTCAAAAGCTACATTTGCGTTTCTTATTAGCGAAGAACTCATACTGTCATATGCACACCAACCATAGGGCGAGAACCGATCATTAAAAGATGTTGCTTGTAAAATCATATCTTTTACTTGATCTTCCATCTTTTTTAGTTGATCTCGCTGTTCATGTTTTAGAAATACCGAGAGGAACTTCATGGATTGTATATCGCTTTGAAGTTTGCTCAAAGACACAAGGTTATCATCCATTTTCTATCATACCTTTCGAGGATGTATTTATAAAGCCGTTACACTCAATAAGGGTTTGGGACTATCCCAACAAGCAAAAACGGACACGGCCCGGCAGGGCCAAAAGGGGCCGTTTTTCGGGAGTGTGGCCACACTCCCTATGCTTGCTCTGATAGCGTTCCCTCTTGGATAACATCAGGTAAGTTGCGATCTCCCCACTGTTTCATGTAATCAATCACATCAATAAAACTCTTACCTAAATCGGATAGAGTGTATTCCACTCTCGGCGGAATCTCCTTGAAGTCATGCCGGATCAAAAATCCATCGGCTTCTAATTCCCGAAGCTGTTTTGTCAGGGATGACTCTGTAATTTCACCAAGCTGGCGGCGCAGCTCTCCAAATCTATGGATGTCATTGAAGGCGATATAGTAGAGTATTTCAAGTTTCCACTTACCCCCCAAGATTTTTTGGAGCGTTGACATAGTTTTACACCGCTGGATTGCCGTTTCGGTTTTCCTCATGTTCCATAACCTCCTGATGGCATTATATCGCCCTTACGGTCAAAAAACAAGGTACTACAAAAAAGTATCGTACTTTTATTTTCTCTGTACCATGATATAATGGCAAAAAAACAAGGAGGTTCTACTATGCACTACACTGGAACGATATGGAGGCCACCTTATGAGGCTTCATCGCTGTTACTTGAAGTAACAGCAGGCTGTACCCATCATAAATGCAAATTCTGTACGCTCTATAACGATTTGCCGTTCAAATTCAGAATGTCCCCCCTGGAAGATGTAGAGAGTGACTTGCAGGAGGCGCAGCTTTGGAGTACAGACCCTATTGCGATGCTGACTGCCTGCTTGCAGGGAATACCCAGGCCACAGCGCATCCAGAGGGCTTTTCTGACCGGGGCAAATCCTTTTGTTTTGAAGTATGAGCGGCTCATGGCAATCGCTGACTTGATCCGGCAGTATGTTCCCTCAATCAAAACGATTGGCTGCTTTGCAAGAATTACTGATGTTATGCTGAAATCGAACGAGGAATTGGTTTCCCTCCATCGGGCCGGATATGACGGATTGACAATCGGAATTGAAACCGGCGATGATGAAGCCCTGAAATTTATGAATAAGGGTTATGCCGCTGCTGATATTGTGAAACAATGCCAGCGGTTAGACCGGGCCGGTATTCATTACAGCTTCTTCTATTTGGTAAGCATCTCCGGCGCTGGACGTGGTGAGATCGGAGCAAAGGCCACCGCTGACGTTTGTAATCAGCTTCATCCGACACTCATTGGCGTCAATATGCTGACTATTTACCCGGAATCGGAGCTTTACAAGGAAATTCAGCGCGGTAAATGGAAAGAAGAAAGTGAGATTGAAAAATACAAGGAAATTCGCACTCTACTTGAAAACCTGGAAATACCCACGCAATTTGCCGCTTTAGGCGCATCAAACGCATTTCAGTTTCAAGGAACCTTGCCGGAGGATAAGGACACTCTTGCCGCAGCACTTGACAAAATCATCGAAACCGTGAAAGAAGATGATTTGCGGGAGTACCGCGTCAATTTGCGGCATCTGTAATCTTATTAATCTCCTGCTGGTAAAAAGCAATCTTTTCGTCCAGCTTGGCCGCATGCTCCTGCAACTGCCTAATCTGCTCATTCAGAGATTGACGATGCTGCACCAGCATCTCCATACGTTCTGAAAGGGTATCGTCCCCTTCGGCCCGAAGCACCGCATATCTCTTGATTTCCTTGATTGGCATCCCTGTTTCTTTCAGACGCTTGATGAAAGCAATCCACGCAATATCTTTTTCCGAATAGCGGCGGCGGTTGCTGGCGTTTCGTAACGGGATAATCAGGCTCTCATGCTCATAGTAGCGCAGGGTATGTATCCCCAGCCCCGTAACCTTTGAAAATTCTCCAATGGAGTAATCCAAAAAAATCCCCCCATCCTCTTGACATAGAGTTTACTCTACATTGTATGCTCTCATTATACCTGATGAATGGAGGAATTTCAAATGGAGCAGACAAAAAAATACACAGTCATTACCGGGGCCAGCTCCGGGATTGGGTACGAAGCCGCAAAAGCCTTTGCAGAACGGGGCAAGAACTTGATTGTCGCTGCCCGCCGTACAGAAAAACTTGAAACCTTAAAGCGTGAGATTTCAGAGCAGCACCCTACGCTGGACGTGATAATCAGAACGGTTGACCTGTCTGTGCTGAGAAACGTATATCAGTTTTATTCCAGTCTAAAGGACTTCCAACTGGAAACATGGGTCAACAATGCGGGCTTTGGAAACTATGACAGCGTGGCACAGCAGGACTTGGAGAAGATCGACACAATGCTCCAGCTGAATGTTGAGGCCCTTACTATATTGTCCTCGCTGTTCGTCCGTGACTATAAGGATGTTCCGGGAACACAGCTTATCAACCTGTCCTCCTGCGGCGGCTATACTATTGTCCCTACGGCTGTTACCTACTGCGCGACAAAATTCTATGTCAGCACCTTTACCGAGGGGCTGGCCTGGGAGCTGATCGAGAGCGGAGCAAAGATGCGGGCCAAAGTGCTGGCTCCGGCAGCGACACAAACGGAGTTCGGGAAAAAGGCCAACAACGTGGACACCTACAATTATGACAAAGCGTTTGGCACTTACCACACAAGCCGACAGATGGCGGAGTTCCTGATGAAGCTGTACGACAGCGACAGCACCCTCGGAATCGTAGACCGTGAGACTTTCCAATTCAAGCTGCGATTCCCAATGTTCCCCTATGCAAACAGCTCTACCCATAATCAGCAACCAAACAAATAGAGTAAGTAAAAAAACTGCCGCACGACGGCAAAAGAAAAAAGCCGTCGTGCAGTAGTCCATAGTTATGCCCATTTTGAAAACGGTGGCTTTTGAAATCAAAGTCGCCGTTCTTTTATCCTCAAAGGGAACGACGCGGTAACGCTGGCAGATACGGCGGCTGAGAGGAGGCAGCCGCTATGAGGTACATCGCTATTCGATGCAATCTAACAGCCCTTGACTTGTCAAAAAAAGCCCGTCCCCCACCTGGGGGAATTGCGGCTATGAAGTTATACTATACGATGCAGGTATAGCAAACTATACAGTGCAAACCGCCCGGCGGGTCTATGACCTGCCGGGCGGTTTTTGTCGTTTCCTGCGGCCCGGAAAATTTTCTTTGATTTTTTCTCTGCGGAAAGCGGTTTTGCGCGCAAAACCTGTGCCGCTGAACGCTCTGTTAGCGGAAAGGGAAAGTACCACCACCATCCCCAAACGAAAGGGGGTGAGAAGATGGAACCCAACCCCCGCGACTATGGCGAACGGTGCAGGCTTGATGCCTTTTATAAAACCGTGTTGAAGCATGAGGTAATCGACTACATCCGGGAAATGAAACGGCGGGCCAGCCGGGAAACATCGCTGGAGCGTCTGCCGCAAGCGGCGATGGACAAGCTGTGCTCGGTGGACGATTACCCCAGTGGCAGCTATGTGTTCTCGTATTGCGGCTACGACCTGCCGATCAGCAGCGAACGGATTGCCGACGCCTTTGCCAGTCTGCCGGAGCAAGAGCAAAGCATTTTGATTTTGCGCCTGGTTCTGGATTTGACAGACAGTGAAATCGGCGATGCCCTGGGCCTGTCCCGGAGTGCCGTCCAGCGGCGCAGAACAAAGTCACTGAAAGTCCTGCGGACAAAATTGACAGCGAGGAAAGGAGGTTAGCGCCATGAAGCGCCGGAACTACAAGGGCTGCGAATTGCTGCCGTTGGCGGTGAGCGACGCGGCCCGTGCTGGGGACGCTGACGCTGTGGAGCAGGTTTTACGCTATTACGAGGGCTACATAAACAAGCTCTGCACTCGGACGGTCTACGACGAAAGCGGCTGTCCCCATACCTGCCTGGACGAGTACATGAAAAGCCGCCTGGAAAACAAACTCATCCGCACCATTCTCGGCGTGAACTGATAACTGGCCTCAGCGGAAAGAACAGCTTACCATTTCCCTGTTCCTCCCGCCTGTAGGCCTTGTCCTGCGTTTTGGAAAGGAGAAATGCCTTTGACAAAAGAACAACCTGAAATCAGAACTGAAACTTGTCAAATTGAACTGCCGCAAGCTATTATAGAAACTTTTGCCCGTTTTCTCGTCCCGGAGATACGGAAATACTACGACAGTGAGCAAGGCCAGCGGGAGTTTGCGGAGTGGCAGGAAGCTCAAGGCAAAACGGAATAAGCGAATAAAAACAGCGGAGGCCAAGGCTTTTACACCTTGACCTCCGCTGTTCGTTTCGACATCAGAGCCACACCATCACGGCAAAGCCGCCTTTGAAAAAGTAGGTGTTCGTCCAATGTCCATCTGGTGGACGATATGGGGATCGAACCCACGACCTCAGCGTTGCGAACGCTGCGCTCTCCCAGCTGAGCTAATCGCCCGTATGAGATTTTAGCGGGGATACGAAGAAACAAAAAAACGAAGATGTGGATCAGGGGCTATCGCCATAGTGCAGCAAATTTTGGATCCTGAGCAGTACGGACAGGGGGGAGCATATGATCATCATGATGCCAACCACTGATCCTGTGCAAGGAAAAGGCCGAGCTCCCGCCGAACAGCTTTTACCATTATACCAGGTTTTTTTGAAATGTAAAGAGAAATTTTGAAAGGAGCAAAAATTTTTTGCTGGAGGTCGAAACGTCTGAACGAGGGGAAGGATCGAAAAGATCTCCTTGACTTAGACCTCACTTGAAGTGGTACGATGGTCTGAGACTTTGCGGGAAACGCCCTGTCATTACCGGACCGGCCGGACCGCGAAGAAAATGTGATATGGAGGCAGCAGCATGAAGATATCGATCGTCTATTATTCCCACTCCGGCAATACGCGCTGTCTTGCGGAGATGATCGCGGCACAGACTGGCGGCGACCTTTTGGAGATCCTTCCGGAAACGCCCTATCCCCAGGCGTACAGCACCGTGGTAGAACAGGCGAAGCGGGAGCTGAAGGAAGGCTTTCGGCCTGCGCTGCGGACCGAGGTCCCAGACCTGGCCGGATATGATGCTGTCCTGATCGGGACGCCCAACTGGTGGAGCAGTCCGGCACCTCCGGTGTCCGCATTTTTGGAGGGGTGGGACCTGACCGGGAAGCGAGCCGCATCCTTCTGCACCCACGGAGGGGGAGGCGCCGGACATATCCAGCGGGATATCGAGCGGCTGTGCCGCAGTGGAGAGGTACTGCCGGGACTGGCCGTATATGAGTCTTCCTGCGGGGAGGGCGAGGTGAGGCGCTGGCTGGAACGGATCGGTATGGTCTGACAAAGGCTGCGGTATATTGGGATGGACCGCCGCCGACCTCTCACGAATCGCACAAAACAACTGCCTGTCCGGCAGGAGTTTTTTCCCGCTTACCTATTGCGATCCAAGGAAAATGTGGTAAAATAAAAGAGACCAAATTATAAGGAGGTTGTCCCCATGCCCCTTGTTACTTCTACCGAAATGTTCAAGAAGGCCTATAACGGCGGTTACGCCATCGGAGCCTTCAACGTCAACAACATGGAGATCGTCCAGGGCATCACCGAAGCCTGCAAAGAGGAGAAGGCCCCTGTGATCCTTCAGGTCTCCAAGGGCGCCCGGGCCTATGCCAACCACACCTATCTGGTGAAGCTGGTGGAGGCCGCTGTGATCGAGTGCCCCGAGATCCCCATCGTGCTCCATCTGGACCACGGCGACAGCTTCGAGACCTGCAAGTCCTGCATCGACGGCGGCTTCACCTCCGTCATGATCGACGCCAGCTCCAAGCCCTTTGCCGAGAACATCGAGATCACCAAGAAGGTCGTCGAGTATGCCCATGACCACGGCGTGGTGGTCGAGGCTGAGCTGGGTGCTCTGGCCGGCGTGGAGGACGAGGTCAACGTCTCCGCCGAGGAGTCCCACTACACCCGCCCCGAAGAGGTGGAGGAGTTCGTCTCCAAGACTGGCTGTGACTCCCTGGCCATCGCCATCGGCACCAGCCACGGCGCTTACAAGTTCACCGCCGCTCAGTGTACCCGCAACGAGAAGGGCGAGCTGGTCCCGCCCCCCCTGCGCTTCGACATCCTGGAGGAGGTCGTCAAGCGTCTGCCCGGCTTCCCCATCGTGCTCCACGGCTCCTCTTCCGTGCCCCAGGACTACGTGAAGATGGTCAATGCCAACGGCGGCAAGATGCCCGACGCCGTGGGCATCCCCGAGGAGCAGCTGCGCCAGGCTGCCCGCAGTGCCGTGTGCAAGATCAACATCGACTCCGACCTGCGTCTGGCCATGACCGGCACGGTCCGTCAGTTCTTCACCGAGCACCCCGACAAGTTCGACCCCCGCGAGTACCTCAAGCCTGCCCGGGCCAATATCAAGGAGCTGGTCCGCCACAAGCTGGTGGACGTCCTGGGCTGCAACGGCAAGGCATAACAGAGATGAGACCGGCAGGGAGGGGAGACCCTCCCTGTTTTCAACCCCAGGGATGGGAGCTGGAGCGTCTCTTTGGATGCCGGTGTGAGGGAATCTCCCTCTTTACAACTCCCTTGAGGTATGATAAACTGTTAGGCGGAATATGATATAAAATATCACATCTGGAGTTGAAGGATATGAGTTTCAAGATCGTTGTAGACAGCTGCTGTGACCTGACCCCCGCCATGCGGAAAGACTCCTGCTTCGTAAAGGTGCCCATGACCATCCGGTCCAACGGCAGCACCTTCGTCGATGATGACTCCTTCGACCAGGCCGATCTGCTCTGGTCTATGCGCCAGAGCGAGGATGCGCCCACCACCTCCTGTCCCTCGCCCCAGGACTATCTGGACGCCTACCGGGGGGCGGACGACGTGTATGTGGTCACGCTGACCGCCCTGCTCAGCGGCTCCCACAACAGCGCAGAGCAGGCCAGGCTCCTGCTGGAGGAGGAGGCCCCGGAGGTCAACGTCCACGTATTCAACTCCTGCTCCGCCGCCTCCGGAGAGGTGCTGGTGGCCCTGGCGATCCAGCGGCTGGCCTCCGCGGGGATGCCCTTCAAGCGGGTGGTGACGGAGGTGGAGCAGTTCATCTATCAGATGCAGACCCTGTTCGTGCTGGAATCCTTGGAGAACCTGCGCAAGAACGGCCGGCTGACCAAGCTCCAGTCGGTGATCACCGGGGCGCTGAAGATCAAACTGTTCATGGGCGCCACCCCCGAGGGGGAGATCTGCAAGCTGGGCCAGGCCCTCACGATCAAGCAGGCTCTGGGAAAAATGGTGGATAAGATCGCGGCGGATGCCGCCCACGTGGGCCGCACTTTGGCGATCTGTCACTGCAACTGTCTGGAGCGGGCGTTCCAAGTGAAAGCTATGGTGGAGGCCAAGTGCAGCTTTGCCCATATCCTGATCTGTGAGGCCGGCGGGATCACCAGTGTCTACGCCTACGACGGCGGGATCGTAGTGGCGTATTGAGCTGCGCCGGGGGCTGCTCTGGAAAGGGGGCCCCCGGCGGAGCCAAGTGGGGGCTTTCTCCAAACGGATACTTTCGATCGGAGAAGGGCCTCCGCTATCTGCCCTGCAAATGCCAGCCTCTCTGCCCAAAGGGAGGCTGGATGCTGTACTTAGGAGGAATCATCATGGCTATGACCCGAGAGCAGGCCTGGGACCTGCTGACCAAATATAATAAGGAGCCCTTCCACCTGCGCCACGCCATCACGGTGGAGCATGTGATGGGCTGGTATGCCCGGGAGCTGGGCTATGCCGATCAGGCAGACTTCTGGTCGGTAGTGGGCCTGCTCCACGACCTGGACTTCGAGATGTGGCCCGAGGAGCACTGTATCAAGAGCCAGGAGCTGATGCGGGACGCCGGGGTGGAGGAGCCCATCATTCGGGCCACGGCCTGCCACGGCTGGGGCCTGCGGGTGGATATCGAGCCGGAGCATGAGATGGAGAAGGTGCTCTATGCCAGCGACGAGCTCACCGGTCTGATCGGTGCGGCGGCCCTCATGCGGCCCTCGAAGAGCACCGCAGATATGGAACTGAAGTCCCTGAAGAAAAAATTCAAGGACAAGAAGTTCGCCGCCGGCTGTTCCCGGGACGTGATCGCCAACGGGGCGGAGCTGCTGGGCTGGGAGCTGGACAAGCTGCTGGATATGACCCTCAAGGCCATGCAGGCCGAGGAGGGAGCCATCGAGGCCGCTGTGGCGGCCTTGGGGTGAGATCCATATCCCCCGGTCCGCGTGCAGGGCCGTCATTTCCAGGAAAACCGTCTCCAGGGGTTGCAAATAGGGGAAAACAGTGATATACTATCTCCGCCTATTACACAAAAAGGGGAAGATATTCATGTCCGGACATTCCAAGTGGCACAATATACAAAAGACCAAGGGGGCGGCGGACGCCAAGCGCTCCCAGATCTTTACGAAGATCGCCCGTGAGATGATCGTGGCGGTCAAGACAGGCGGCAGCGGCGATCCGGCCAACAACTCCCGGCTGGCCACTGTCATCGCCAAGGCCAAAGCGGCCAATATGCCCAACGACAACATCAAGCGCACCATCGACAAGGCACTGGGCTCGGGCAACACCGACAGCTTTGAGAACGTTGTCTACGAGGGCTATGGCCCCAACGGCGTGGCCGTCATCGTGGAGGCCCTCACCGATAACCGCAACCGCACCGCCCCCGAGGTGCGCCATCTGCTGGATAAGTACGGCAAGGGCCTGGGGGCCACCGGCTGTGTGTCCTGGTCCTTCGACCGGAAGGGCGTGATCGTCATCGAGTCTGAGGACCTGGACGAGGACACTGTCATGATGGACGCCCTGGAAGCCGGCGCTGACGACATGCAGGCTGACGATGAGGTCTTCCAGGTCTATACCGATCCGGACGCCTTCGCCGCCGTCACCGAGGCTTTGGAGGCCAAGGGCTACACCTTCCTGGAGGCCGGTGTGCAGATGGTCCCCCAGAACTATGTCACCCTCACTGACGAGGGGGACATCAAGAACATGGAGAAGCTCATCGACCTGCTGGAGGAGAACGACGACGTGCAGAACGTCTATCACAACTGGGACCAGGGCTGAGATCACAGATCCAGTGGTCCAGGATCCCAGAGGGCGGGCCGCTCCAAAACGAGATGCTGAGATGAAAGCTCCTGAGACCGGGATGATCCCATCCGGACTTGGGAGCTTTTGTCATGTGCAGATCTGCCGTACGCAGCGGCGGCACAGGAAAGAGCGTTTAAAGGGGCTATTTTCGCCCATGTTAACTTTGGTTGACAGATCTCCAGGAGATGTTGGTTGACGCGACGGAAGGGATCTGCTATGGTGGGAGCAGAAAAGGAGGTCTTTCTGATGCGCTTTGCGGAAAATCTGATGGCCCTGCGGAAGCAGCGGGGGTGGTCCCAGGAGGAGCTGGGGGGCAGGATCGGCGTGACCCGGCAGACGGTATCTAAATGGGAGGTGGGACAGAGCACACCGGAGCTGGAGAAGCTGGTGGAGCTCTCCCGGCTCTTTGGGATATCCATCGACAGGCTGGTGGGGCTGAAGGAGCTGAAGGAGCGGGGCGGGCCCTGGGAGGAGCCCAAGAAGACCGCCGAGGCGCGGCCCTGGGGCGTGTTCTACGAATATGTGAGCTCTGCGGAGGTATTCGGCCTGCCGCTGGTCCATATCCGCTGGGGCATGGGCCCCCAGGTGGCGAAAGGGGTCGTTGCCATCGGAAACTGCGCTGTGGGGGTGGTGGCCGTTGGCAGCTGTTCCCTGGGCCTGATCTCCCTGGGAGGAGCCAGCTTGGGACTGCTCCTGGCCCTGGGGGGAGCCAGTCTGGGACTGGTGGCGGCGGGCGGACTGGCTGTCGGCGGATTCGCGGTGGGCGGATGCGCGGTGGGACAGTGGCTGGCGATAGGCGGCGGAGCGCTGTCCAACTACTTAGCCGTTGGTGGGGGAGCCTGGTCCCAAGGGCTCGCTGTCGGCGGTTCCGCCTATGGGCATGTGGCAGTGGGAATCAACGAGGCGGAGGGCGTGTTTTCCTTCCTCCGAGGGCAGGGGACTGCTGTGGAGCAGGTCTGGTCTGTGGTGAAGGAGGAGTTCCCACACATGTGGAGCTGGGTCAAGGGACTGATTCGGTGGGCATTGGGAGGGTGAGCACATCTCTTGGCCTGCTGGCATAAGATGGGAGAAACGAAGGAGGTCTTTCCCATGACGCTGCGCCCCTACGACCGTCAGGCGGCGGTGGACTATGCCCACCGCTGGGCCTACCACAGGAATCCTGACTATTACAACTTCGATGAGCTGGGGGGCGATTGTACCAACTTCGCCTCCCAGTGCCTCTATGCCGGCTCCGGTGTGATGGACTATGCTCCCACCTTTGGGTGGTACTATAACGGGCCCAACAGCCGGGCCCCGGCCTGGACAGGGGTGCCCTTCTTTTACAACTATCTCACCCGGAAGGGAGAGCGGCCTGGTCCGGCAGGGGAGGAGACCGGAATCGCCCACATGTGTCCAGGCGATGTGGTCCAGCTCAGCTTTTCTAACGGTGTTTTTGCCCATACTCCAGTGATCGTAGCAGTAGGCAGTCCGCTCCGGCCGGAGAACATCCTGGTGGCGGCCCACAGTGAGGATACCGACTACCGCCCCCTGTCCTCCTATCCGGTTCGGGAGGTGCGATTCCTCCATATCTTAGGGGTATACCGTTGACCCCAGGCCCCTCCTATGGTAAGATCCTTCCATAGAGGAGGATGAGGCTGTGTACCAGTTGAAAAAGGCGTATCTTGAGATCACCAATGTGTGTGATCTGCACTGTGATTTCTGTCCGGGGACCCGGCGGGAGCCAGGCTTCCTGTCTCCGGAGAGCTTTCGGATCCTGGCGGAGAAGCTGCGGCCCCACACAGGATATCTCTATCTCCACCTGATGGGAGAGCCCCTGATCCATCCCCAACTGGAATCGATCCTGAACTGCGCAGAGAGCCTGGGCTTCAAAGTGATGATCACCACCAATGGGACCCGCCTCCCGGAGCGGGGCCCTCTGCTGCTGGCAAGCCCGGCGGTGGAGAAGGTGAGCATATCCCTCCATTCCTTTGAGGGGAACGGGAGAGAGGGGCTGGAGGGATATCTGGACAGCTGCGTCCGTTTCGCCCAAAGTGCAGCGGGGACCGGGAAACGGTGTGCCCTTCGGCTGTGGAACCTGGACGGACGGGACGTCCAGGGGTCCAACAGCCGGAACGGAGAGATCCTAGCCGCACTGGAACGGGCCTTCCCCCGGCCCTGGAAGGAGGGACAGCGGGGCGTCACCTTGTCCCCCAACATCTTTTTAGAGTGGGGGGAGCGGTTCCAGTGGCCCGACCTGTCTGCTCCGGAGGAGGACAGGCCCGCCTTCTGCTATGGACTGCGGGACCAGGTGGGGGTCCTGTGGGATGGGACGGTGGTGCCTTGCTGCCTGGACCATGAGGGGGACATCCCCCTGGGGGATCTCTACCGTCAAACACTGGAGGAGATCTTGGACAGTCCCAAGGCCCGAGGGATCTATGACGGCTTTTCTCAGGGGAAGGCCCAGGAGGAGCTGTGCCGGCGGTGCGGCTTTTCCAAGCGATTTCGAACATGAGGAGCGGCCCTCCGATCGGAGGGCCGCTCTTTTGCTGCTCAGGACAGAGGTCAGCTCCGGGCACCGGGCCTGGGCTGGATCTTGTCGAAGGCCGGGTTGGTGAGGTAGATGTTCCGGGCGTCCATCTTCTCTTTGCACAGGCGGAGACACTCGCCGAACCGCTGGAAATGGACGATTTCCCGCTCCCGCAGGAATCGGATCACGTTGTTCACATCTGGATCGTCGGACAGACGCAGGATATTGTCATAGGTGAGGCGGGCCTTCTGCTCCGCCGCCAGATCCTCGGTCAGATCGGCGATCGCGTCGCCGGTGGACTGGATGGAGCCAGCGGTCCAGGGAAAGCCGGAGGCGGCAGTGGGGTAGACGCCGGTGGTGTGGTCCACGAAGTAGGGGGCGAAAGCGGGATCGGCCCGCACCTCCTCATCGGTGAGATTCCGGGTCAGCTGATGGACGATAGCGGCTACCATCTCCATATGACCCAATTCCTCGGTACCGATATCGGTAAGGAGGCCCTTGGCCTCGGCATAGGGCATGGCGTACCGCTGGGACAGATAGCGCATGGAGGCCCCCAGCTCACCATCCGGCCCTCCGTACTGACTGATGATGAAGGCGGCCAGCTTGGGGTTGGGCGTGGCGATCTTCACCGGGAATTGGAGCTTTTTCTCATAATGGAACATTTACTTCACCTCATTCTGCCCAAAATTCCAGGGCCAGGGGTCGGACAGCCAACGGTAGCTGTCGCAAGCGGCGGTGCTCTGCAAGGTGATGGGGCCGTATTTAGACTCATAAGCCGCCTTGGCCGCCTTCTCCATCGCGGAGAACTGCTTGAACATATTGAAGGCCTCGGTGTCGTCCTTGTGAGTATCCAGGTAGAGCCCCAGCTCCAGGATGACGAATTCCAGCGCCTGGAGCTCAGCCAGAGGGGTGGCGGGCAGGGCGGAGCCGTCCACCGCCAGATGGAAGGGCAGATTCAGACCGGGGAACAGGGTGCCGTTGCTCAAGGCCTCGGACTGTGAGTATTTCTGGGGTGCATCCTGCTGGAAGGGCACATAGGGCACTGCCAGTCCTGCGCAGGACGGCAGGGTGCCGTTGTGATCCGGGCAGCTGGCCTGTGTGGTCTGAGCCCCGTTGGAGGCAGGAGCAGCAGGCCGGGAGCCGGTGTTGTTTTCCATAAACAAGGGAAGATCCCTCCTTCTCGCGATACAGGGGGACGGGCGCAGAGAGCACACAGCGTCCTCCTCAGTCCATCCTATGCCCTTGGCTGCGGTCAGGTACATGCATACCGGTCCGGCCGTGCCCATAGGATAGGGAGGAGGTGGTCATATTGAAGCGAGGGATCCTGCTGGCCGGGGCGCTCCTGGGGACGGTGGTCCTCCTGATCTTGACCCTGGGGCGGCTGAACAGGCTGATGGAGCCGGCCATGGAGCCGGCGGCGGTCCGGCGGACGGCCCTCCTGGTGCTGGACGCGGGCCACGGGGGGGAGGATGGCGGTGCAGTCTCCCTCACCGGCGTGCCGGAGAGCCAGATCAACTTAGCCATCGTCCTCAAGCTGCGGGACGTCTTGGGGCTGTATGGGGTAGATCCGATCCTCCTGCGGGAGGAGGACGTCTCCCTCCACGATGAGGGCGCAGAGACCCTGCGGGAGAAGAAGCGCTCCGACCTGAAAAATCGGGTGGCGGCCATCGAGGGGGCGGAGGGCGGCTCCCTCATCAGCATCCACCAGAACACCTATCCCAGCGGCCGCTATCACGGCGCCCACGTCTTTTATGCCCCCACAGAGGGCTCCCGAGCTCTGGCGGAGCATGTGCAGAGCAGCATAAGGACCGCCCTCCAGCCCGGCAATGAGCGGGCTGTCAAGCAGA
The DNA here is from genome assembly GCA_003612335.1 of bacterium 1xD42-67. Taxonomy (GTDB): domain Bacteria; phylum Bacillota; class Clostridia; order Oscillospirales; family Oscillospiraceae; genus Lawsonibacter. Next base: position 12,063 of record RAYO01000017.1, on the reverse strand, counting down.
TTCCCAGTACAGTCTATATCATGAACCATATCACCTGCCCCGCCATCCTCATCGAGTGCGGGTTCCTCACCAATCCGGAGGAGGAGGCCCTGCTCCGGGACGAGGACTACCAGCGCAGGCTGGCCGCCGTCATCGCCGCCGCCTGGCTGACTGCCCCTTGAATCTAGGCAGGTCCTGTGATACAATCAGGACCATAAATCGGCATTTGGAGGCAGGATCGCATATGAGGTGTCCATTTTGTGGCAAAGAGATGCAACAGGGAAAGCTGCGCACTCGTGGCGAAAACTATTTTATTCCTAACGGCAACAAAACTCCCATGTTATATACTAAAAAGAGTATGGATAAAGCAGGGGCTATTTTGGTTTCACCCGATTGCGTTTGTGCAAACCATGAGGTAAACTGGCAAACAGCTTTTTTATGCGAGGAATGCCGAAAATTTATTGCAGACTTTTGAGATGATTTAAGATCTCACTAAATTTACTGATTGACAAAGGAGAACAGGGTATGAAGGCAAAGACCCTATTTTACTGCACTGAGTGCGGCAACGAGCTGCCCAAGTGGGCGGGGCAGTGCCCGGCGTGCAGGGCCTGGAACACCATCGTGGAGCAGCCGGCGGAGAAGCCCGCCAAGCGGACCGCTCCGGTGAGGGGGGGCACCCCTGCGGGGGTGGCAGTGAGCCGTCCCCGGCCTATGAAGGAAGTGGAGACCACCGATGAGCTGCGGTTCTCCTCGGGCATGGGGGAGCTGGACCGGGTCCTGGGCGGGGGCGCGGTGAGAGGCTCCCTGGTGCTGGTGGGAGGCGCGCCGGGCATCGGAAAATCTACGCTGATGCTCCAGATCTGCGACAGTCTGTGCCGCTTCGCCAAGGTACTATATGTATCCGGGGAGGAATCGGAGCGGCAGATCAAGCTGAGGGCAGAGCGGCTGAAGGTGCGGGGAGAGGGCCTCTATCTGCTGGCGGAGACCGACCTGGAAGACCTGGTGGATGCCGTCCATCAGCTCCGGCCCGATGTGCTCATCGTGGATTCCATCCAGACCCTGTACCACGGGGACGTGACCTCTGCCCCGGGCAGTGTGAGCCAGGTGAAGGAGTGTACCCTGACGCTGATGCAGCTGGCCAAGGGGGAGGACATCACCGTCTTCGTCATCGGTCATGTGAACAAGGAGGGCTCCATCGCCGGGCCCAAGGTGCTGGAACACATGGTGGACTGCGTCCTCTACTTCGAGGGGGAGCGGCATATGGCCTACCGGATCCTCCGGGCGGCCAAGAACCGGTTCGGCGCCACCAACGAGATCGGGGTCTTCGAGATGGGGGACGATGGGCTGACAGAGGTGCCCAACCCCTCTGAGGCCATGCTGGCCGGCCGGCCGGCCGACGCCCCAGGCACCTGTGTCACCTGCGTGATGGAGGGGGCCCGGCCGGTGCTGGCTGAGATCCAGGCCCTGGTGGTGCCCTCCAGCCTGGGCAATCCCCGGCGGGTGAGCAACGGCTTCGAATACAGCCGGTCCATGCTCCTGCTGGCAGTGCTGGAGAAGCGGGGGGGACTGATGGTGGGGGGGTGTGACGCCTACCTCAACGTCATCGGCGGGCTCTATCTGGAGGAGCCGGCCGCCGATCTGGCGGCGATCCTGGCCCTGGCGTCCAGCTTTCGGGACAGGCCCGTCCCCCATGACCTGGCCGCTGTCGGAGAGGTGGGCCTCACCGGGGAGCTGCGGGCTGCCAGTGCCCTGGGACAGCGGCTGGCAGAGGTGGCCCGGCTGGGCTTCACGAAGTGCATGATTCCCAAGCGGACCCAGGGGAAGCTGACCGTGCCGAAGGGGCTAGAGCTGATCCGGGTGGCCAACATCCGGGAGGCCATGGCCGCTCTGCTGTGAGGGCTGTGCGGGGACAAAGTTGACACAGCCGGAGCGGGCCGTCTCCCCGGAGGAGGCGGCCCGGACCAGAGTGCAGCAGCCGTCCTTTTGATAGACACAGGGGTCGGTGCAGAAGATGAGGCTCATGTCCATCCCTCCTTCATTGGATCAGAGGATATCGCGAAAAGATGAAAGGGTGCGAGACGCGCACCTTGGATAGAGGTAGTATCTCCCCGGGACGGGATACCATACACGAAACGCCCTCCGCACAGCCGTGCGGAGGGCGTTGGTATCCTGATGGGCCGGTCACTGCACCGGCTCGAAGTCAGAGGCGGGGCGGCGGCAGATGGGGCAGACATAGTCCTCGGGGAGGGTGTCGCCCTCATAGATGAAGCCGCAGATCTTGCAGACGAAGCCCTTGGGCTTGGGAGCCTCTTCCTGGACGGGGGCGGGCTCTCCGCCCTGGACAGACGCGGCCAGGGCCCGGGCCAAGGCGTCCAGCTCGGCCTCCTGGCCGGGGGCCAGGGCGGACTTGAGGGTGACGGGGGCCTCGATCACCTCCATGTCCTTCATCCCGCCCAGGATCTCTGCCATCAGCTTGCCGCTGGAGGGGGCCCAGGAGCCGTTCTGGATGAGGGCCACCTTCCTGCCCTTGAGGCTGTGATGGGCCAGGTCCCGGAGCAGATGCTCCATGGGGTCGAAGATCCCATTATTGTAAGTGGGAGAGGCGAAGACGATGTGGCTGTATTTGAAGCAGTCGGAGAGCACATAGGAGTAGTGAGTGACAGATACGTCGTGCATCTCCACTGGAACGCCCAGCTCGGCCAGACGGCAGGCCAGGATGTTGGCGGCGGTCTCGGTGTTGCCATAGATGGAGGCGAAGGGGATCACGACGCCGTTCACCTCCGGCTCATAGGAGGCCCACTTCACATAGCGGTCCACGATCTGGCCGAAGTCTTTGCGCCACACGGGGCCGTGGAGGGGACAGATCATCTGGATATCCAGCTTGGACGCCTTGTTCAGCAGAGCGGTCACCTGGGGACCATATTTGCCTACGATGTTGGTGTAGTACCGGCGGGCCTCATCCAGCCAGTCCCGCTCCCAGTCTATCTCGTCGGCGAAGAGGGCGCCGTTCAGCGCCCCAAAGGAGCCGAAGCCGTCAGCGGAGAAGAGGATCTTGTCGGTGGAGTCGTAGCTCACTACCACCTCGGGCCAGTGGACCATGGGGGCGGCTACGAAGGTGAACTCGTGCCGGCCGGTGGACAGGGAGTCCCCTTCTCCCACCAGGATGGCGTCCTTCGGGTCGGCGGCGTGGAACTGGCGGATCATGTTGATGGCCTTGCCGTTGCACACGATCCTGGCCTCCGGGTGGCGGAGCATCAGGTCGCCCAGGGTGGCGGCGTGGTCGGGCTCCATGTGGTGGACGAAGATATAGTCCAGCTTCCGGCCGCCGAGGGCGTGCTCCAGATTCTCCAGGAACTGGGTCTGGACGCTCCGGTCCACTGTGTCGAAGAGGACGGTCTTCTCATCCAGGAGGAGATAGGAGTTGTAGGACATCCCCCGGGGGACGGGATGAGCGGCCTCAAAGATGGGGTGCTGACGGTCGTTAGCGCCGATCCAGATCAGATCGTCGGTGATCTTGCGGGTACAGTACATATTAGGATAGCCTCCCTTTCATACCGGAATATCGTCGTTCCATATCATAGCATATCTTTCCTCAAAATGCGATAGCATTTTATCCGGAATCTGTTGCAAAAGAGAGACGAATCCCGTATAATATCACCTTGAGCATCGAGAAAGGCGGAACGACCATGTACTATATCGACATCATGACATTATTCCCCGATGTGGTGGGGGATATGCTCTGCGAATCTGTTTTGGGCCGGGGACAGGAGCGGGGCTACATCCGGGTGGAGTGCCACCAGATCCGGGATCACACAGTGAACAGACAAAAACAGGTGGACGACTACCCTTATGGCGGAGGCCGGGGGGCAGTGATGCAGGCAGATCCCCTTTACAGGTGCTGGGAGCACATCTGTCAGGAGGCAGGGGAGCGGGTCCACACCATCTACATGTCTCCGGCGGGGAATACCTTCACCCAGGCGGATGCTAGGCGGCTGAAGGAGGACTACCAACGGCTGATCCTGGTCTGCGGCCACTATGAGGGCATCGACGAGCGGTTCATTGAGGAGTGCGTGGATGAGGAGATCTCTCTGGGGGACTTCGTCATGACCGGTGGGGAGATCCCCGCCATGGCGGTGGCCGACGCAGTGTGCCGCCTGGTGCCCGGGGTGCTGTCCGACCCCTCCTGCTATGAGAACGAGAGCCATTGGAACGGGATGCTGGAGGCCCCCCAATACTCCCGTCCGGAGATCTGGCACGGCCGCGCCGTGCCCCCGATCCTCCTGTCGGGCGACCATGCGAAGGTAGACCAGTGGCGGAGGAAGATGTCGATCCTCCGCACCCGCCAGCGCCGCCCCGACCTGTATGAGAAGCTGGACCTGTCCTCCAAGGAGGACCAGAAGCTGCTGCGGGAGCTGGAGGCGGAGGGATCCGCCGGCCCAGGCCAGCAGTGATGCAGTGATGGAAAGGAGCAGGATATGACAGTCACATCGCATTACGATTCGCCGGTGGGGCGGCTGGTGCTGGCCGGAAAGGGCAGCGCCCTGGTCGGGGCATGGATAGAGGGACAGAAGTATTTCCCCGGCGCTCTGCCCGAAGAGGGCCGAGAGGGGGAGGGCCTCCCTGTCCTGGAACAGGCGAAGGGGTGGCTCGACCGGTATTTTGCAGGGGAGAGGCCGGACGTCAGGGAGCTGGCCCTTGCGCCCGAAGGGAGCGAGTTCCAGAAGGCGGTCTGGGAGATCTTATGCGCGATCCCCTATGGCGAGACCAGGACCTATGGGTGGATCGCCAAGGAGGTCGCGGTCCGGCGGGGCCTGGAGCGGATGTCGGCCCAGGCGGTGGGGGGAGCAGTGGGACATAATCCCATCTCGATCGTCATCCCCTGTCACCGAGTGGTGGGCACCGACGGCAGCCTGACCGGTTATGCCGGTGGTCTGGAAAAGAAGATCAGGCTCCTCGCCCACGAGGGAGTGGATGTGGAGCGGTTTTCCCGTCCCAAGGAGGGGACCGCGCTGTAGACCGGCCCCTGCCGGCAGCTCGCCGCCGGGCTGTCTCAAAATAGAGGCACAGGACCCGGACAGTGTCGGAGAGACACCGTCCGGGTCCTGTTTTCCATTGGTGAAGAGGTTCAGCGGATCAGAGAGAAGGAGCAGGTCAGGCGCTTGCTCTCTCCCGGGGCCAGAGAGAGGCAGTAGGGCTTGTCCTCGAACCGGCCGGTCTCGTCGTCCAGGGCGGCGCAGCCCTGCCAGGGCTCCAGGCACAGGAAGGGCGCCCCCGGCTTGGTCCAGAAAGCGACCATGGGGAACTCGTGGAAGTCCAGTCGCACCCCCCGGCCCGTCTCCTGGTGGACCAGGGACACGTTCCCGGACCGGAGCATCGAGAAGATGATGGTGTCCAGCCGGGCGAAGGTCTGATAGTCCAGGGCCAGCCGGCCGGTGCCGTCCAGCATGGGCTCCCGGCCGTGGTGGAGGATGACCCCGGCGGGGGAGAGGAGGTGACTGTCCGCCTGCTCCGCCTCCTCGAAGATCAGCTCATAGTCTTCGAACCGCTCCCCCTCCTCCAGGGGACAGCGGATGGCGGTGTGGCCTCCGATACAGAAGGGCATGGGGCGGTCTCCGGTGTTCTCCACGAGGAACGCGGTGGAGAAGCCCTCCTCCAGCAGCTGGTGCTCCACCTTCAGAGAGAAGGGGAAGGGCCAGCGGGACAGGGTCTCCTCGGTCTCCCGGAGCTCCAGGACCACCCGGTCCTCCTCCTGCTCCGAAAGGGAGAACTCCATCCCCCGGGCGAAGCCGTGGCGGTCCATCTCATAGTGCCGGCCGCCGATCTCTGTCCGGCCGTCCTTCAGCGTCCCCACGATGGGGAACAGGATGGGGTTGCGCCCCGTCCAAAAGGCCGGGTCTCCCTGCCAGATATGCTCCAGACCGGCCTTGTCCCGCAGGGAGATGAGCTCTCCGCCCTTGGTCTGGACCGTGGCCCGCAGGCCGCCCTTTTCCAGCTCGAATGTCATGGGGTCGCCTCCTTATCGATGGATATCTGTCCGGACAGTGTCAAAACGCTACCTGACGGAACAGCGCGATGCAGCACAGGATGATGGCGCAGGGGACATAGAGATACCGGCCCATGTGATACCACACCTGCCCGGCGGGCTTTTTGGCTCCCCTGCCGATCTCGTCCATCAGATCCTCCCGCGTCATGATCCAGAACCAGGACAGAGCGCCCAGGGTCGCCCCGATGGGGATGATATAGATGGAGACGATATCCATCCAGGGGCCCCACTTGAAGATGGGCTCCATGTTCAGACCGATCCCCAGGCAGATGACGCACAGGATCGCCAGCATCACCTTCCGGCTCAGGCGGGGGAAGCGGTGGAGGAGGGACTCGCCCACTGCCTCGAACATGTTCTGGAGGGAGCTCACCCCGGCGAAGACCATAGCGGTGTACAGGATGACGGCGAAGAGCTGGCCGAAGGGGATGTCCTGGAGGATCCGGGGCAGGGTGACGAAGAGGAGGGAGGGGCCGGCCCCCACGTCCAGTCCGTAGGCGAAGCAGGCGGGGATGATCACCATCGCGGCCACCAGGGCGGCGATCGTGTCGAAGAAGGCGGTCTGCTTGGCCAGGGCGACCACATCCTCATCGGGGGAGAGGTAAGCCCCGTAGACGATCATGCCGCTGCCCGTGACGGACAGGGAGAAGAATGCCTGGCCCATGGCCCAGATCCACACCATGGGGTCCAGCAGATCGGCCCACCGTGGGGTGAACATATACTGATAGCCCTCGACGGCCCCGGGGAGGAGGGCCACCCGGACGGCCAGCACCAGGAAGATGAGGAAGAACAGGGGCATCATGACCTTGTTGGTCTTCTCGATGCTCTTGGCCCCCAGCAGCAGGGTGAGCAGAGTGCCCACCACCACGATCACATGGAACGGCACCACCGACCAGTCCGACAGGGAGAAGGAGTCGAACCAGGGCTTGGGGTCCACCGTCATCAGCTCCCCGCCCACCGAGGCGGCGAAGGCCTTGAGCACATAGGCGATGATGACGGCATAGCCCAGGGCGATGCACATGGACCCCGCCAGGGGCAGCCAGCCCAGCAGGCCGCCGGCCTTGCCCAGCTCTTTCTTCCGGCTGGCCCAAGCCATCTCGTAGGAGCCCAGGGTACCGGTGTGGGCCCGCCGGCCCACGGCGTATTCGGCGGACAGGCCCACCGTTCCGAAGAGCATGATGAAGAACAGGTAAGCCAGCAGGAAGGCCCCGCCGCCGTTGCTCCCCATCTTGGAGGGGAAGCCCCACACGTTGGCCATGCCCACGGCGGAGCCCACCGCCGAGAGCACGAAGCCCCAGCCGCTGGAGAAGTTCCGGTGTTGTCTCTTGTTATCCATGAAAAGCTCCTTCATCTCAGGCGGACAGGTCCGCCCTCTTTCGATCTCTGCTTTGGATAGTATATACGAATATCTGGGAAAAAGCAATGGAGAAATGGAGAGAGGGCGGAGATCTGCCAGGTGCGGGAGGGGGGCGGCGGGCCTGCCCTATAAAAATGACCGAGATAACGAACGATTTTCAAGATTATTGGTAAGATCCTCTCTTTCAATTTCCTATGGGAGGGGATACAATAGGAACGTCAAAAGGTCCTGGACTATTTTAATAAAGGAGCGGTCATTATGTCTATTCTGGTCTGCGGCGGCGCCGGCTATATCGGCAGCCACACCTGCGTGGAGCTCATCCAGGCGGGCTATGATATCGTGGTGGCGGACAATCTGTACAACGCCAGCGAGGAGTCTCTGCGCCGGGTGGCGAAGATCACCGGGAAAGAGGTCCCCTTCGTCAAGGCGGAGCTGTGTGACGAGGCCCAGGTGGAGGCCCTCTTCGCCCAGTATCCGGATATCCGCGCGGTGATCCACTTCGCCGGCCTGAAGGCGGTGGGGGAGAGCGTGGCCAAGCCCCTGGAGTACTACTCCAACAACCTGATCAGCACTCTGTACCTGCTCCAGGCCATGCGCCGCCATGGGGTGAAGGATCTCGTCTTCTCCTCCTCCGCCACGGTGTACGGCGATCCGGCCACCGTCCCCATCCGGGAGGACTTCCCCACCGGGGGCACCACCAATCCCTATGGGACCTCCAAGCTCTTCCAGGAGAAGATGCTCATGGACATCTGCGCCGCCGACCCAGAGCTGAACGTGGCCCTGCTGCGGTACTTCAACCCCATCGGCGCCCACGAGTCCGGCCTGATCGGTGAGGACCCCAACGGGATTCCCAACAACCTGGTCCCCTATATCGCAAAGGTGGCGGTGGGCCAGCTGGAGAAGGTCCACGTCTTCGGCAGCGATTACGACACTCCCGACGGCACCGGCGTGCGGGATTATATCCATGTGGTGGACCTGGCCCGCGGCCACGTGGCCGCCCTGAAGAAGCTGGACACCAAGTGCGGCCTGTTCGTGTGCAACCTGGGCACCGGCAAGGGCTACTCGGTGCTGGACGTGGTCCGGGCCTATGAGAAGGCCTGCGGCCATGAGCTGCCCTACGCCATCGAAGCCCGCCGCCCCGGCGACATCGCCGCCTGCTACGCCGACCCCGCTAAGGCCCGGGACGAGCTGGGCTGGGAGGCCAAGCTGGGCATCGAGGAGATGTGCGCCTCCTCCTGGAAGTGGCAGTCCCAGAACCCCAACGGGTATAAGGGGTGATCGGCGGATATCATCCGCCCGGGTCGTCCCGCCCTGCGTGCGGTTCTCAATTTCTCCCCTGTTCCCCGGAAAATTTTAACGGGCGGGTAATACCCGCCCCTACATAACGTTTTTATGCTTTGAGGAGGATAACGGTGAACAAGCCTGTTTTAGTGATCATGGCCGCCGGCATGGGCAGCCGGTACGGAGGTTTGAAGCAGCTGGACCCGGTGGGAGGCCACGGCCAGCTCATCATCGACTACTCGATCTATGATGCCCGCCGGGCGGGCTTCGAGACGGTGGTCTTCGTCATCAAGCCCGAGATCGAGGCCGACTTCAAGGCCGCCATCGGCGACCGGGTGTCCAAGGTGATGGATGTAAAATACGCCTACCAGCTCAAGGAGGATCTGCCAGAGGGGTATACGGTGCCTGCGGGCAGGTCGAAGCCCTGGGGCACCGCCCACGCCGCCCTGGCCACCCGGAAGATCGTGGACGGCCCCTTCGCCGTCATCAACGCCGACGACTACTACGGCCCGGAGGCTTTCCAGGAGGTCTATGCCTACCTGTGCGGCCACCCCGACGGGGAGGTCTATGAGTATGCCATGGTGGGCTATCTGCTGAAGAACACTGTCACGGAGAACGGCACCGTGGCCCGGGGAGTGTGTGAGGAGACGGCGGACCACTACCTCGCCCAGGTCACCGAGCGCACCAAGATCGAGAAGGGGGAGCCCCCCCGCTTCACGGAGGACGACGGCAAGACCTGGACCGAGCTGCCCGCTGACACCGTCGTGTCCATGAACCTGTGGGGCTTCACCCGCAGCTTTTTGGACGAGGCCCTGGCCCGGTTCCCCGCGTTCCTGGACAAGGCCCTGGCCGAGGATCCGGAGAAGGGAGAGTATTTCCTGCCCACCGTGGTCAGCCAGCTCATCGACGAGGGCAAGGCCCGGGTGAAGGTGCTGCGCAGCGAAGACAAGTGGTACGGCGTCACCTACCGGGAGGACAAGCCCACAGTGGTGGCCGCCATCGCAGAGAAGACAGCGGCAGGGCTCTATCCTGACCAGCTGTGGGAGGTGTGAGCCGTGGTCCAGGCGGAACAGACTTTGCAGGAGGTCCTGGGGGCCTTCGACTTCGGCGCTCCGGTGGTGGGTGCGATCCGGTATGGACACGGCCATATCAACGACACCTTCGTGGTCCACACGCAGCCTGAGGACCGGTGCTGCTGCCGGTTCATCCTCCAGCGGATGAGCGCCGCCGCCTTCAAGCGGCCGGACCAGCTGATGGAGAACATCATCAATGTCACCGACTATCTGGGCCGTCAGATCCAAGCCGCCGGAGGGGACCGGAGCCGGGAGGCTATGGAGGTGCTCCGCCCCAGAGACGGCCGGCCCTATTACACCGACAGCCTGGGTGGGGCCTGGCGGGTCTACCCCTTCGTGGAGCACACGGTCTGCCGTCAGACTGCGGATACTCCCGAGCTCTTCGCCGCCTCCGGCCGGGCCTTCGGCCGGTTCCAGCGGCTGCTGAAGGACTACCCCGCCGATACCCTCCACGAGACCATCCCCCTGTTCCACGACACCGAAGACCGGCTGAAGAAGTTCAAGGCCGCGGTGGAGGCGGACGCCTTGGGCCGGGCCAAGGACTGTCAGACGGAGATCGGCTTCGTCCTGGCTCGGGAGGCGGACTGCTCCGTGGCCCTGGACGCCATGCGGGCGGGGAAACTGCCCCTGCGGGTCACCCACAACGACACCAAGCTGAACAACGTCCTCATGGACGAGGAGACGGGGGAGGGGGTCTGCATCATCGACCTGGACACCGTCATGCCCGGGCTGGTGCTCTACGACTTCGGCGACTCCATCCGCTTCGGGGCCAACCACTCCGCCGAGGATGAGCGGGACCTGTCCAAGGTCCGCCTGGACGTGGACCTCTTCGCCGCCTATACCGCCGCCTTCCTGGAGGGGGTGGAGGGGGCCCTCACCGACGCGGAGATCGCATACCTGCCCTGGGGCGCCAAGCTGATGACCCTGGAGTGCGGGATGCGCTTCCTCACCGATCACCTGGAGGGGGACCACTATTTCCACATCGCCCGGGAGGGGCACAACCTGGACCGCTGCCGCACCCAATTCAAGCTGGTGGCCGATATGGAGGCCCGCTGGACGGAGCTGGAGGCCATCGCGGCCCAGTACCGGAAATGACCAAGATCAGACGACGGCATGGGGCGCGCCCCATGTCCGCTCTGCCCAGAGGGGCAGAGCGGAGATCTGTTCATCAAAGGAGGTGGCCGGGATGGATACCCTGTTCGATGAGGACCAGCTGCGCAGGCTGATCGCCAATCTGAATATCCTCACCGGCCTGCCCGCCAATATCTTGGACCCGGAAGGTCGCGACATCAACCTGTTCAAGGGCCATCCGCCCTTTTGCCGGATGCTCAACGACCTGCCGGAGGGACATGAACGCTGTGTGTCCTGTGACATGTGCAAGATCAGGCGCTACACAGCGGAGAAGGGCTTCCAGTTCTACCGCTGCCACGTGGGGATCTGCGAGGCCGTCATGCCCCTCTTCGACAAGAAGCGGCCCCTGGCCTATCTGGCCTTCGGCTGCTATCTGGACGAGACACCCATCGAGGAGCAGTGGGAGGCCACTCGGGCCCTGCTGGACTGGTATCCCGGAGGGGCAGAGGTCCTGAAGGATGCCTTCTTCCAGTTCCGCCAGTACTCCAAGGAGTCGATCCAGGCCTATGCTGAGACCCTGGAGGCCCTCTCCGCCTATATCCAGCTCAAGGGGATGATCCTGGCCACGGAGCAGACCGACGCCCAGAAGCTGGCCCTGTACCTGGATGAGCACTATATGGAGAAGCTGTCTCTGGACTCCATCTCCCGCTATCTGCACATCGGCCGGACCAAGCTGTGCGCCCTGGCCAAGGAACTGTCTGGGGGACAGACCCTGTCCTACCTGATCGCCCAGCGGCGGATCGGAGCGGCGAAGCGGATGCTGGTGCAGAGCAGCATGCCCATCTCCGCTGTAGCGGAGGCAGTGGGGATCAGCGATTACAACTACTTCTCCAAAGTGTTCCGGTCCATGACTGGCACCACGCCCAGTGCGTTCCGCAAGGCGGTGCGGAGGTGAGCTCCAGATAAATCGTACGAAGTTTCAGAACTCGTACGATTTTTCTATAAGTCGTACTTTACCCACTATGATTTACAAAATCGACAAGTATAATTGGATCTATAAGGGTGCATTTGTGGAATATCTCCATGCACCTGATATCGCGCAGGTCAATATCAACAAAAAAGGAGAATGAAGATGAAGAAATTTCTTGCAGCGCTCCTGGCTGCCGCGATGACCCTGTCCCTCGCCGCCTGCGGCGGCGGCGGCGGGAACGGCGGCGGCGGCTCCAATGCCGGCGGGTCCGGCGGCGGCTCCAACGGCGGCG
>RAYO01000120.1 GCA_003612335.1 bacterium 1xD42-67 | reverse complement strand
ATTTAGATTTACCATACTTGTACTGCATACCTAAAATGCATAAGAATCCGTACAAACAACGTTTCATCGCTGGTTCCTCAAAATGTTCTACCAAATCTGTATCGATCTTACTCACCAAAGTTTTATCTGAAATCAAATCTGGGCTACAAAAATATTGTTCGACAGTATATTCTCGCAGTGGTATCAACCAGATGTGGATTTTAAAGAATTCGAAGGAACTTTTAGAACATCTGAAATCCACTCATTTTAGTAGAGTCCATTCGATCAAAGCCTTTGATTTTTCGACACTTTACACTACAATTCCACATTCTAAATTGAAAGAAAGACTCGCAAAAATTATAAGTAATGCGTTTACAAGTAAGAACGGTAATCGCAAATACAAATTTATTGTTGTGAACTATGACAAAACCTACTTTGTAAAAGAAAAGTCCGATTCTGAAAATAAGTACACTGAAACAGATATTATTCAGATGTTAAACTTTTTGATCGACAACATTTTTGTGGTGTTT
>RAYO01000119.1 GCA_003612335.1 bacterium 1xD42-67 | reverse complement strand
ACCAGCATTTGGGACGGCAACTGCGCCATCGCTGGTCACAATCGTGGGGCCAACTGCTATTTTGGCGACATCCACAACCTGAATGTGGGCGACACCATCACCCTGACCACCAAACTGGGAACCCGCACCTACTCCGTTACCAGCGTGAACAAGATCAGCGAAACGGACAACTCCCTGCTGGCTCCCACCGCCGAAAACTGCGTGACCCTGTTCACCTGCGTCCGTAATCAGAGCGCCTACCGCTGGGCTGTCCGGGCCGTGGAGGTCTGATACCCGCTGAAAAGAAATTCGCACCTTAGACTGTTTCCCTCCTTTGTGGTACTGTTGGGACAGCAAATCCCCCAACATATCACACAGGAGGTCATTCATAATGAAAAACAGTTTGAACCGTTTTATCGCCGGGATCGCCTGCACTGTCCTTGTCGCCGGTTTGAGCGTCCCGGCACACGCCGCAGAAGCCCAGCCAGAACCCTACACCATCAGCGCCACCCAATGGAGCCGGGAGGACTTCTCCCAGGACGCC
>RAYO01000118.1 GCA_003612335.1 bacterium 1xD42-67 | reverse complement strand
ACCAGCATTTGGGACGGCAACTGCGCCATCGCTGGTCACAATCGTGGGGCCAACTGCTATTTTGGCGACATCCACAATCTGAATGTAGGCGACACCATCACTCTGACCACCCGGCTGGGCACCCGCACCTACTCCGTTACCAGCGTGAACAAAATCAGCGAAACGGACAACTCCCTGCTGGCTCCCACCGCTGAGAACTGCGTCACGCTGTTCACCTGTGTCCGTAATCAGAGCGCCTACCGCTGGGCTGTCCGGGCCGTGGAGGTCTGATACCCGCTGAAAAGAAATTCGCACCTTAGACTGTTTCTCTTCTTTGTGGTACTGTTGGGACAAGCAAAGACCCCAACATATTACAAAGGAGATCATTCATATGAAAAACAGTCTGAACCGCTTTATCGCCGGGATCGCCTGCACCGCCCTTATCGCCGGTTTGAGCGTTCCGGCCTACGCCGCAGAAGCCCAGCCAGAACCCTACACCATCAGCGCCACCCAATGGAGCCGGGAGGACTTCTCCCAGGACGCC
>RAYO01000117.1 GCA_003612335.1 bacterium 1xD42-67 | reverse complement strand
GAGGCGCTATTGCCCTTCCTCCCACTGGAGGCGCTATTGCCCTTCCTCCCACTGGAGGCGCTATTGCCCTTCCTCCCGCCGGGACTGTTCCCGCTCTTACTGGTATTGCGGGGCCTGTGCTCCAAGCTCCAATCCAGGGCATTGTTGGGCCAATTACTCCTCCCACGCCACCTGAAATACCACCAGAAATTGAAACGGTTGATCCTGTTGAACAATTCTATCTTGAATTATTTGAACAACAGGAAGCAACATATCCTGAATATGAGCAGTTCTTAAAGGATCTGGAAACTGCACATCTTCCTGATATATTAGCAAATAAGACATTAACAAATCGAACGGGTAAAGTTGATAACTATGTATCCCCTATTAAGGGTTCCGAAGCAGCACTGGCCGAATTTTATTCTCAGAATCCTACAGATGTCTCCACAAAACCAAATGGTACTATTGTTGGGACATTAGCAGACGGCAGAACCATAAATGTGCACCCCGCCTCATCATTGAAAGGGGTGCCAACTGTAGAAATATATGATCCGACAACTAAAACTAGTGCTTTGTAAAGTCTAAACCTCTATAATAGGGTAAAGATGTTTCAGTTTGGTTCTGGCATCGTTCGTAGTGAA
>RAYO01000116.1 GCA_003612335.1 bacterium 1xD42-67 | reverse complement strand
TTGTTCGACATCCACATTGGACATCAGGACCGGGACATCTTCTGGAGCCTCCAGCGGCGAGAGCTCACCGTCTACTGGGATATACTGCATCCAAAAGACCCAGTCCACGCCGCGGACCCAGCCAGTGGAGCAGAACATCCCATCATGCTCCAGATAGGAGTCCAGGACCACATAGGACTGATAGATATACCCCTCATGGACCGCACGGGCCAGGCCCACGGAACAGCGGTACAGATGACCGCCGAAGGAAGTGACGCAGCGCCCCAGGTCCTCTGTGATATACTCTGTGATGTAATGAGAGATCGCCTCCAGGTCACGGATGACGCCCAGAGAACAGAACCCGAACTTTCTCTGATAAGCCGGCCAATTTAGGTAACCACGCTCCACCAACTTTTTCGGATGGAGACCAGGGATGAACTTACACAGATGATCGCCAGGGATCCCACGGACAAAGCCGTGGATGTGCCACGCCCCGTCCTCATGGAGCTCCGGGACGAATAGATACTTGATATCGCAGGAATACTTTTTCCGATAGTCCCGCAGCCACTGGGTGAAGGACTTGTAATAGTCCCCCAGATGATAGCGGTCGAATCTAGTACGGTCGATCGTACCGGTAAAGAAAAAGTCCCAGTCATTACAGAAAGCCACCTGAAAGATCACAGACTTCGCGCGGCTGATCGCCTGG
>RAYO01000115.1 GCA_003612335.1 bacterium 1xD42-67 | reverse complement strand
AGGTCATTTTATGAAAGTTTGATCAAAGATACATCCAATATGCAAGTTTGGTACATGTAGCAGTTATACTTTGCTCAATATTGGCTTTATAGAGCAAAATCACTCAAGCGGAAAAAGTAGGTCAAGGTCATTTTATGAAAGATTGATCAAAGATACATCCAATATGCAAGTTTGGTACATGTATCACTTATACTTTGCTCAATATTGGCTTTTAAAGGCAAAATCACTCAAGCGGAAAAAGTAGGTCGAGGTCATTTTATGAAAGTTTGATCAAAGATACATCCAATATGCAAGTTTGGTACATGTAGCAGTTATACTTTGCTCAATATTGGCTTTTAAAGGCAAAATCACTCAAGCAGAAAAAGTAGGTCAAGGTCATTTTATGAAAGTTTGATCAAAGATACATCCAATATGCAAGTTTGGTACATGTAGCACTTATACTTTGCTCAATATTGGCTTTTAAAAGCGAAATCACTCAAGTGGAAAAAGTAGGTCAGATGCTGCATCCGATGCATGGGTCCATCTCGGCATCCAAAGATGAATCACTTGTGCAAGTTTGGTTACTGTAGCATCAGTACTTTGTCAGATACTGAGCTACCCCAAACTTCTTAACCAAGTCACTCAAGCGGAAAATGTAGGTCAGATGCTGCATCCGATGCATGGGTTCACCTCAGCATCCAAAGATGAATCACTTGTGCAAGTTTGGTTACTGTAGCATCAGTACTTTGTCAGATACTGAGCTACCCCAAA
>RAYO01000114.1 GCA_003612335.1 bacterium 1xD42-67 | reverse complement strand
TGCGGGGAACGCTGCGCAGAGCGCAGACAGATGCAGCATACCGGTGGTTTCTGCGGTACACGCTGAGCGAGGAGCTGCCCCATTTTTCCACGGTGAGCTACAACTTCCAGCACCGCTATACTCCGGAAACGATAGAGTTGGTGTTTCAGTGGATATTGAAAGAGGCGGGAACAGCGGGAGCACTGACCCCAGCGGAGGTGGAAACAGTGGTGGCGGACGCTGCCTGCAAGACCCCGCATATCTGCAAAAAGGTATTCCGAGATGGCCGGGTATTGTCTGCTGCCTACAAGCGGCCCATGACGATAAAGGGCGGCCATCCCTGGTGGTCTTACGTCTATGATGGATATTATGACTGCGTGATCTGCCCGGGATACCACATCCTGTCCTACCGCACCACCGACCGGGACGGTTACCGAGAATATTGCAACGATTCGAAGATCTGTGCACAATGTCCCACCTGGCACCTGTGCACCCGCTCTAAAAACTGCGTAAAAACTGTCCTGCGCCATGTTTGGAAAGATTATGAGGAGCTGGCCGATGACGCCAGATACACCCTGGAATACAAGGACCTTTACGCCAAACGCAAAGAGACCATTGAACGGGTCTTTGCGGATGCGAAAGAAAAGCATGCCATGCGGTATACTTACTACCGTGGTCTGGCCCAGGTCTCCAACTGGGTGAGGCTCAAATTTGCTGCCATGAACCTCAAAAAGCTGGCAAGGTGGAAAACCAGAAAGCGCTTTGCTCCTCCCTCCTCCACTCCCTCCTCGTACATTTTATCCCTCATCAACTTTGTGGCCTGTCTGGTTATGAAGCCAGACAGGCCTTTTTTCGACAGGCTG